>DYKN01000004.1:10299-137987 GCA_020722575.1 Rikenella microfusus
CACTCTCACTCTCACTCCCACTCTGTAATATCGGTAGCTAAAGCAAAGACTTAAGGGCAGACAAAAATCAGCAGGTGTGTCGAAATTGTATTTTTGCCCTCCCGATGCGCAACAGAGATAATAATTAACAAACTAATAATTTATCATCAAATCCTGATATCTTTGAACTATGATTGACCATCTGACAATACAGAGAATTCTTGATGCCGCCTCCATTGTTGAAGTGATTCAGGAGTTTGTCCCGCTGAAAAGAAGAGGGGTTAACTTTCTGGGTTTATGCCCTTTTCATAATGAAAAGACTCCTTCATTCACAGTATCTCCTTCAAAGGGAATTTTTAAATGTTTTGGCTGCGGTAAAGGTGGCAATGTTGTCAACTTCATAATGGAGCATGAACATCTAAGTTATCCTGAAGCACTTCGTTTTCTGGCAAGAAAATATAACATCGAGATAGAGGAAAAAGAGATTACAAGGGAAGAGATAGAAAAACAGAACGAGCGTGAAAGCATGCTTGTTCTGACAGCTTATGCTGGAAAGCAGTTCATGGATAACCTGTTTAATAGTGATGAAGGCAGGTCGGTCGGGCTTTCTTATTTCAGAGAAAGGGGATTCAGACCCGATACGCTCAAAAAGTTTGAGGCAGGATATTGTTTTGAAAAAAGAGATGCCTTTACCACGAAGGCTCTGGCCGATGGCTTCAGGGAAGATTTCCTTGTTAAAACAGGCCTTTCTATAAAACATGAAGACCGGCTCTTTGACCGTTTCAGCGGAAGGGTTATATTCCCGATCCATTCTCTTTCGGGGCAGATACTTGGATTTGGCGGACGCATATTGAAATCCGATCCTAAAACAGCCAAATATGTCAATTCTCCCGAATCAGAAATATATCATAAAAGCCGAATTGTTTACGGAATATTTCAGGCAAGGAAGTCTATTACCAGAGAAGATAAGTGTTACCTGGTTGAAGGTTATACCGATGTTCTATCGCTTCACGAGGCAGGTATTGAAAATGTTGTGGCATCAAGCGGTACAGCACTCACCGTTGAACAGGTCAGGCTTGTAAAAAGATTCACACGAAATATTACCATAATATACGATGGCGATGAGGCTGGGATAAAAGCTTCGCTGAGAGGAATAGATATTGTACTGGAAGAAGGAATGAATGTAAGGATCGTTCTGCTACCTGATGGAGAAGATCCTGACTCATATTCAAAAAAGATTACCAACGAGGAATTCCGGAATTTCATAAGGGATAATGAAACCGATTTTATCCGTTTCAAGACAAAACTGCTTCTTGCAGAGGCAAAGAATGATCCTGTCAGACGGGCAGGACTGGTAAAAGAGATAGTGAGTTCCATTGCGGTCATTCCCGAAACGATAACCCGGACGGTATATATAAAGGAGTGCAGTGTACTTATGGATGTGCAGGAGGCGGTCATTTATAATGAAGTAAACAAACTTCGCCGCCAGAAGGCATTTCAGGACCGGAACAGATATCCTGCACCTGAAGACCTTCCGGTTCCTGTTGCCACTACCCGGAAACAGGTGATAACACCCCCTGCCCTATCATATCACTCCGAAAGAGAAATCATACGCCTGCTTCTTAAATATGGCAGTGAAGTATTCGAAAGAAAAACCGACAGAGAAGAGGGAACAGAAACCGTTATCACTGTTGCTGATTATATTGTGAGAGAGATAACTGCTGATAATCTTGAATTTGACAATCCGGTTTTTGCCGAAATCTTTTCCGATTACAAATTCCATGTTAACCAGGGTATCTTCCCCGGCGACCAGCACTTCATCAGAAATTCCAACCCGGATATATCAAGCGCCTCGGCCGACCTTCTAGCCGATTCCTATGAAATAAGCAAAATATGGAAAGAAAAACAGGCATATTTCACGACCGAAATTGATCTTCTCAGAAAAATAGTTGAAGATACTATTCTGAAATTCAAGGGAGACAAAATTAAAAGTTTACAGAAAAATATCCTGAAACAAATAGAAGAAGCCGAAAAGGCAAATGATTTCAAAAAGATTCTTGCACTCCAGAAAAGATACGACATTCTGCAGAAAGCCCTTTTGACTATTTCAAAAAATCTCGGTAATAGAATTGTGCTATAGTTTTTTTTTATATTTTTATTTTTCAAAAAGTTATAAATGAGAGTCAGATTTTTCTTTTTATATATTCTGATCGCTTCAGGTATCTTCTTATTCGCCGATTGCAGACACAGGAAGCCAGAACCAAAGTCTTCCCGACATGTTTTCACCACCTACCGTAACAATAACGAAAGCAATATCGCCGAAACCAAAAGAGAAATATTCTACGGACTGCTCACTCCTGTTGAAATAACTGCAATATTCAACCGCCTGGGCATACCAAATGATAATTCCATACTTAATCCCGTAACAAATGCCAATCTCTACACAAGCAATGCCAGAGCTGCAATAAACCTTGGGGTTTACGGAGTTGATTTTGGGTATGTTAAAATTTTCGGGATAGGCCAGGTTATGATAGATTATGTTCTTACCATCAGGGAGTTATGTGAAAAACTGGGAATTCCCGAAAAATTTCTTTTTGAGCCCATAAGAAAACTGGAGAGCGGAATGTCGGATCCTGATACGGTTATGGCACTTGTGACCAGATCATATAAAGATATTGAAAACCACCTGCGACTCGACGGACGTGAAAGCACTGCAGGACTTATGCTGATGGGTGGATGGGTGGAAGCTCTTTATATTACGACACATCTTCTGTACAACCCCCAAAATCCCGACAGAGAAGTAATTGAAAAGATTGCCCAGCAAAAATACACCCTAAATACACTCATCAGTTTCATGCGCAATTATTACGACGATCCCATAGTGGTTTACTATACCAAAAAACTTATCTATCTCCGGAGATTCTATGACACTTTCGATATTTACTTCAAAATAGGCGATCTGGAAATTGATACCTCCCGGAAAGTCCTTCGTTCCTCCGGAAGCACAATTGACATCTCAATTGAAACACTCGACAGGATACGCGATTATGTGGCAATTCTCCGCACCGAAATGGTAACCCCATGATAAATAGACCCCTGATTAGTCAGCAGGACATCATTTAAATATATTAATTTTGTCCCCTCCATTATCAGGAAATATGAATATTTCTCTACTGAAAAAAATGTTACCAGGGCTTATTCCCCTGTTTGTATTCATTGCCGCCGATGAAATCTGGGGCACAACGGCCGGCCTCATAACTGCCCTGATAACAGGTACGGCTGAACTTGCAATCAACTATTTTAAAAACAAAACATTCGACAGGTTTATCCTTATTGATACACTTCTTCTAATATTGCTTGGAATCATATCCATCATTCTCGAAAATGAAATATTTTTCAAGATCAAACCCGCATTGATAGAAGGTATTCTCGTGATAATCATTGTATATTCCCTCTATGGTCCTCGCAATCTCATCCTGCTTATGGCAGAAAGATATACCGGCGAATTAACACCTGCGCCGGAAGCAGATAGGGCAATAAGACTTAACCTTAAAATCATGCTTATCCTTATTACAGTACATATTGTCCTTATATTTTACTCAGCATGGTTTATGTCATCTGCTGCATGGGCATTTATAAGTGGTGGCCTCTTCTATATTATTTTCGGGATATGGTTTGCGACAATGTGGATCATTAATATAATGAAAACAAGAAGATACCGGAAAGAAGAATGGTTCCCGGTTGTTGACCCAGATGGGAAGGTAATTGGCTCCGCCCCAAGAAGCCTTTGCCATGATGGAAAAAGCAAATTACTGCATCCCGTTGTCCACCTTCATCTGATAAACCGACGCGGAGAAATCTTCCTGCAAAAAAGATCGCCTGAAAAAGACATTCAGCCAGGAAAATGGGATACATCAGTGGGAGGGCATATTGCACCAGGAGAAAATATTGAGAATGCCCTCAAAAGAGAAGCAAGAGAAGAAATAGGTATAAACGACTTCAATCCGGTTCTTATCAGGAAATATGTCTGGGAATCGGAAAGTGAAAAAGAACTGGTCTTTTCATTTGTATGTATCTCTGATGCTAAACCTGAAATTGATATGGTTGAAGCGGTGGAAGGAAAATTCTGGACTGCAGACGAAATAGAAAAATGTATTGGAAAAAATATTTTCACTCCCAATTTCGAAAATGAATACCGGTTTATAAAAGAAAAATTCAAACTTATAGACGATCAGAATAGATTTATTAAGAATCATTAGTTATTTTTAACAACGATTAAAACATCTGATGAAGTCACTGAGAGGAAACAGAACGTTAATAATAATCAATCCGAAGGCTGGTCCCGGGAGAATAAAAGATGTAGCGTGCAGGATTGAGAAGTTCAGTAATTATTTCGATTATGCTGTGTTTTACGATATTAATGAATTCAGATCGTTCCTCAGTGACAAAAAAGACCTGTATGATATTTTTGTTGCGGCAGGTGGCGATGGTACGGTAAATAGTCTGGTGCGTGAACTTGCAGGAACCGGGAAAACCCTTGCTGTTTTGCCGGTTGGCTCCGGTAATGGTTTCGCCAGAGAAATGGGGTTCAGAAAAAGCATCCGAAAACTTGTCAGTGACCTTGATTCGAAAAAAGTTTTTTATACCGATGTACTTTATGTAAATGGCATCCCCTGTATCAACGTTACAGGTCTGGGAATCGACAGTTACGTTGCTCATGAATTCTGCTGTTTCGATCAGAGAGGTTTCTGGAGTTATGTTGCAGCCTGTTTCAGAGTCATTTTTTCAATGAAGCCGGTGAAAATAAGCCTCACCATGGAAAATAAAACCTCCGAACTCGAGGTTTTTATGCTATGCCTGACAAATACACGGCAGTTTGGCAATCATGCAATAATTGCGCCTCTGGCAAAACCACATGATGGAAAATTTAATGTTGTTATTGTCAGGCCATTCCCAAAAATTCTGATGCCTGTTTTTGCTATAAGACTACTAACAGGAACATTAAAAGAATCGCGATTCGTGAGTTATTATGAAACCAGTAGCCCTGTGACGATTAACACTTCAGAAAAAAAATTTCACATCGATGGTGAAGCTGTCCTGCTCGATAGTCCGGTTAAGATCAGCTTAAAAAACAAAGATCTCAAAGTTCTTGTTACACGAAGAAACAAATGGTTAAAGAAGTCGGAAGAGTTTTCTGTCAGGTAAAATCAAATCCTGAAATATAGGCAGGTGATTCGTAAAAGATATCCTTTTCTTTTTCTTCGAAATTGATAAAACGCATGTAAACAAGTCCGGGCTTTGCATTAAGCATTCGGTTGAGAGCTCCCATATTGGTCCCTTTGCTGAGTTTTTCATACAGTTCACTTCTGTCGTCAGCCCAGGTGAGACCTGTATTGAATCCTTCAGCCGCGCACACCGATTCAAAGAGTCTTGCCAGTTTATGTTCCTCACCGTTTCTACAGTAAATAGCATCAAACACCACAAATCTGAATTCCCCTGGATTAAATATCCTGCGATAATATGGTAAATGCGGCAAAACATTTACTATTACCCATCCCCATACTCCGGGAATATTATATACCGTATATACTGTCGGTATTGCGCATACTCCTGCAATTATTTCACCATTTTCCTTTAGAACATAATATTTATTATTATAGAAAGCATAATCAGTTGTGAAGAGTGAATAATTCCTGTAATAATTCCTTAAAAGCTCGGCCATTTTCGGTTTTTCATCTTCACCTAACAGTTGCACCTCCTGATACTTAACCGGGGAAAACCTGCTGAAAGCTATGGTGAGAAATGATCTGACATATTCATACCCTGCCTGATGTACCAGATTCTTGGATCTTTCATTCATACTCTCAACGAAAGCGTACATAAGATGCCTGTCATGTTCCTTCACATCTTCAAGATCCAACAGATAAGGCTTGCTAAAAAGGTCAAGTATCTGCTGTTTGAAAGAATCTACCTTTCCCGCTCCCGGTTGTACTTTTTTCTCCCTTCTGACTTTAAGATCAGACTGATATGAACTCTGGAAATATAGATATCTGATATATGAGCAATACGCCTTTAAAACATCCTCGCCTGCCTGTCTGAAACACGCACCAATCGTACCGACAAGATTATCTTTTTTATAAAGGGAGACAAAACGTATTCTATCGCCATAAGCTCTAATCCTTTCATTCACATTTCTGAGTGAATATCTCATGCCCCCTTCAGAGCCAAGAACAGAATTATTAAGCAAATAAGATACATCTTCGTTAGCAAAATCAGATAACTTAATAATCAGATCTTTATATGTAAAAAGTTCTTTTTCAAACATTAATAAAATAACTGATTTTTCCAATTATTTTTTATCAAGGCTTCCGAATACTCTTTGAAGCAGAGGTGTAACCCTTGCCGATACATCTTTCCTTATCTTAAATTCCTCCTGTTCAATTTTCAGAAACATCCCTGACAGGGCTTTGTTTGTAAGGAAGTCATTCAAATCGGTATTGACAGGATGAAGTCCTGCAATTTTGCCTGCAACAGAATTAGCAACATTGTTCCATTTTCCTGTAAGTGATTGCCATGCTTCATTTGTCGAGATTCCAGCTATTATTTTCTTTTCGGTTGAAGCTTGAATTTTTGGTTTATAAAGATTATAAAGTTCGTTATAGGTAGTTCTTCTGAGGTAATCGGTTGCGGCATTATCGGCACCGTTTAGTATGCCAAAGGCATCTCTAACGGTCATCTGTCTGATGCTGTTTACAAATACCGGAGCCACTTCTTTTGCAGCATCCTCTGCAGCTCTGTTAATTCTCAGAATAACGTCCTCAACCAGCTTATTACCACCAGGTATTTTTGAAATATTATCAACTATAATTTTAGCTTCATCCGGAAGAAGAATCTTAACCAGTTCATCCCCGTAATAACCGTTCTCAGCAGCAAGTTTTCGGGCAGAATTTTGTGCGCCGGTAATAAGTGCTTCCTTTAATCCGCTGATCACTTCCTCTTCAGTAAGCGGAAGACCCGTAGACTGAAGAATTTTCATAAGCTCAGAACAACCTGAAACCAAAATAAAAACAACCAGAATCAATATTAAATAGAACTTTTTCATAAGTTTTAATTTTGTTTGCAATTTACAAATTATATGAAAAATGATTTAAATGACTGGATATTGTCATTATCACAGCACAAACGGTAAAAGTGTCTGTGCTATAAAAAGATCCTCGGGGTTGGTGATTTTAATGTTTTCTCTGTTCCCTTCGGTCAGATAAATGGTTTCTCCGGTTTTTTCGAGAACAGCAGCATCATCAGTGAAGGATGTGTCATAATCCTGTTTATATGCTTTTTTAATGATATCGATATCAAAAACCTGAGGTGTCTGTACAAGTTTAATATAGTTTCTGTTCAAAGGCTCAGATTTATCATTTTTCATTACCCTTATTGAATCTGAAGGGGAAACAACCGGTACTGCATTACCGTATTTGCTGGCAGTTTCAAAACAACGTTTTATTGTTTCGATGCTTACAAGAGGTCGAACGCCGTCGTGTATTGCCACCAAACCAGACCCTGAAACAAATTTCAGCCCATGTTTTACCGAATCAAACCTGTGACGTCCACCTTTCACAAGTGTATGGGGAATATCAAACGAATATTTTTTCTGAAGCGATGTCCAGTACCTTAACTGATTCTCAGGAAGAACAGTTATTATCTCTATTGAACTGTTGAATTTACTGAATCTTTCAATAGTATGCATCAGAACAGGCTTTCCGGCAAGCTCAAGAAATTGTTTCGGAACTTCTAACCCCATTCGTTTCCCACTGCCACCAGCAACTATAACAACAAATAAATTCATGTCGTATCTTAAAATTTATTGTTTCTCACTTGAATAAAGAAATCTTTTAATACTTCGTTTCGGAGTCTTTATAAATTCCTCTTTCTGTATTTTTACTTTATGTACCGCCATATAATCAGGCAAACGGTTGTTTACTCTTTTGCGTACATCATCAAGAATCGTTAGTATCTGATCTTCAGGAATATTATCGTTTTTAAGCTGATCATAATCAGGATGAATCAATGCTATGAGTTTATTGTTTTCATCAATAACAACTGTTTCTGCGATATACTTTTCGTTATTGAAAACCGATTCAATTTCCTCAGGGTAAATATTTTTTCCTGAAGGACCGAGGATCATACTTTTACATCTTCCTTTAATAAAGATATTGCCGTCTTTATCCATTACACCAAGGTCACCTGTGTGAAACCATCCTTCTTCATCGATTACGGCTCTGGTAGCTTCTTCATTTTTATAATAACCTGTCATAACATTTTCACCCTTCAGAATTATTTCTCCAACAATATTTTCAGGATCTGGTGAATCAATCTTCACCTCGAGAGTATCAACAGGCCGGCCTGACGCACCTAATTTTGTAGTATCCCATGAAGCATAGCTAATAAGTGGTCCACATTCAGTCATTCCGTAACCAACGGTAAATCTGAATCCTATCTTTTTAAAGAACTTTTCTGTATCGGGATTAAATGCAGCTCCACCGATAACAAGCTCCTTGAAACGTCCGCCGAAAGAGTGCTCAAGCTTCTCCCTGATCTTTTTGTATAGCAATTTTTTGATGCCGGGTATTGCCAGAAGAATTTTCATGACAGGTTTGTTTATCACAGGCAGAATTTGTTTCTTATAGATCTTCTCAATTACAAGTGGAACCGATAAAATGAGCCTTGGCTTTATCTCACCAAATGCCTGCAAAATTATCTGTGGCGACGGCGTTTTTGATAGAATAGTTATATGACAACCATAAGTAAAAGGAAACAGGAACTCAAACGCACATCCATATGTATGTGCAAGAGGAAGAAATGAAACAACCGGATCACCCGGATTAAGAGGCATATGATTCTGTGCAAACCTGACATTAGCAGCAAGGCAGTTGTGTGTAAGCATCACACCCTTCGAGAAACCTGTTGTTCCTGAGGTGTATGAAATAACGGCAAGTTTATCATTGGTAACATCAGAGAATCTGACATCTTCAGGTTTAAATGATGGATAAAGCTCTCTAAATTTCTCTTCAATACTGTCATAAGCATTTTTTGCTGATGGGTCACGTCCAGTTATTATCTGAAAAGTATCAACCGAAATGACCGTAGATATAAGGGGCAATTTTTCTAAATTAAGTGCCTCCCATAATTTGTCATCAACAAAAAGAATCTTTGAATCGCTGTGATTTATAATGTTCGTAAGGTCATCTGGTTTAAAATCGGGCAACACAGGCACAATAACTGCGCCATAGGTAACTACCGTAAGATAAACAATACACCATTTTGCTGAATTTCTTCCAACAAGCGCAATTTTATCGCCTTCCGCTATACCGGCTTCTCTGAAAAAGATATGAAACTGCATTATCTTTTCTGCAATCTCCCGGTAGGAATATCCCTGACCCTTATAGTCCGACAAAGCTTCTATATCCCAATTTTTCTTTATGCTTTGCTCAATATATCCGATAAGACGTTCTTTTATCATTGTTTTCAGATTCAAGAGTAAAATGCATAACTAAAAAATATACATTACAAGAATTGCAATGAGTGAGAGAATATTCAAGGCAGTAAAAAAATAGTTGTAATTTTCCCTTTGTTTCCTGAACTGCTGGAGTTTTCTTGCGAATATACCGGCAGTAGGAACAAAAAGTACGATCAGAAAGGCAAAAAACTCTATTCCGAAGAATACCTCATCGAGCCCTCCTTTTACAAGCGCAGCAAGATAAACGACTATTAACAATACAAGCAGATAAAGCAAATAGCTTACTTTCAGTAACAGTGTCGAAATGGGCCTTCTTTTATGAAGAAGGTGTGGTTTCAGGTAGGCATAGGCAAGAGAAAAAATCAGTAAAATAAAGATTACTCCAAGTATGAAGCTGAGAATGTTAGGAAAATTAGCCATATATCAGGTTTTAGAAATTACTTGTGTTCAAGTTCCGACCACACGAGTGAGCTTGCCCCGAGCACTGCTGCATTTTTTTCCTCAAGTCCCGACAGTTGAATCTTTACTTTTCCCCGGTAAATACTTAAAAGGTTTTCTTCCATCGACTCCCTGGCAGGTCTGATGATTAAATCTCCTGCTGCTGCAAGTCCACCAAAAAGAAATATTGCCTCAGGACTTGTATGTGCAACAAGGTCAGCAAGTTTTATTCCCAGCATCCTGCCTGTATAGTCAAAAGCTCTCAATGCAAGAGGGTCTCCTTTTATTGCTTCTTCATAAATTATCTTTGAGTCAAGTTCATCTATACTGTATTTTCTCAGATCACTTGGTTGAAGGCTGTTAGCCAGTATTTTAAGGAGTGTACGTTTTAGTCCGGTGGCAGATATGTAGGTTTCGGCACAGCCTTTTTTTCCGCATCCGCATTCTCTTTCAGAATAACCGGGTTTGATTGTTGTGTGCCCCAGTTCACCTGCAAAACCGTCATGTCCGTAAACTAACTTGCCATTTACTACAAAACCGCTTCCAAGACCTGTTCCAAGGGTTAATACTACAAAATCCTTCATTCCTTTAGCAGCTCCGTAAATCATTTCACCCACTGCAGCAGCATTTGCATCATTGGTTACGATAACAGGAAGGTCGGTATGGCGCCTGAAGAGGTCTGCAATAGGTGTGATACCTTTCCAAGGAAGACCTGCAGGATACTCAATCGTTCCCTTGTTGATATTACCCATCGGCGCCCCGATACCAATACCTGCCAGTTCAACACTTCCTGATAATCCCTCCACCAGAGAAACTATCCTGCTGTAAACAGCAGCCACAAAATCAACAGCATCAGGAAACTGAGACGTTTTAACAACACCATCTGCAAGAATGTTTCCATCCCGGTCAACCAGCCCGTAAACACTGTTTGTACCTCCTATATCAAGACCTGCAGCAACAGTTTTAACTGTCATTATATTAATCTGATTTATTCATCTCCGATACAAATATCAAAAATATTATCCAATAAAAACAAACCGAACTGATTTTTTATTAGTCTCCATTAACCCTGACCTCTTATTATCCCCGGCTACAGAGTATCTCTACCTGTATCACACAAATTTAAGCCTTCCGAAACATTCAGGTCTGTGGAAATCGGGAACGGGAAAAACAACAGGATGCCATGAAAGATAGTGAGGTATTTTAAGTTTATCGCCACATTTGTAGAAGTTGGCCTGCAGGGTTTTACCTTCTAAACTTCTGATCCTGTGATAAACAAAGACCTCAAAAGGAATTGCCGCAGTAAGTTCCCAGTAAATATCTCCCTCTTTATCTTCAATCGGTACAGTTCCAACTGAAGGCAGGGTTCTAACAAGTGAAACTATTTCGGACTTTAGCGCTTTATTGTCGTGTCTGCCGGTTCCTGCTCCAATATAGCATGCCCCTATGGCATTGAATTCGATGTTGTAATAAATTTTATCATCGGAAGGCGAAATAAAAAATTCCACACATGAATCTTCCCATACACGACTGTTTATTCCCGTATTCAGAGCTCTGAAATATTTTTCCCTGACGTAATATTTAATATATATTTCCGACCTGCTATAGCAGATATCGAACTTTACCAAAGGTTTGTAGCTGAACTGTTTCCAGTTAATAATATTAATTAAATTTCCGGCCCTGACCGGATTAAGTGTTTCTGAAATCAGGTGGAGCTCCGGAAAATTATCAGGAAAAGATTCCTTTCTTACTTCCAGGTCAAAGTATTTCATTCCATGCAAGGGCAGCTGCGCCGAGGACAGCGGCATTGGCTTCTTTGATGCCTGAAGGCAATACTTCAAATCTTCCCCTGTACCATGGCATAACATATTTATCGATATATTGCCTGAGGGGTTTAAACAGAAGCTCTCCAGCATTTACAAGTCCGCCGAAGAGAAACACTGCCTGCGGACTGGAGAAGATGACGGAGTTGGCAATTCCTATTGCAAGTTTTTCGGCAGTATAATCAAATGCTTTTAAAGCTACAGGATCGTTTTTAGCAGCTTCTTCAGCAATCATTTTTGAAGTAAGTTGTGCCGGAGGAATATTACGTAAAGGGGTATTATCCCTCATCTCGCTCATGAGCAAGAGCACGGTTCTTACCAGTCCGGTTGCTGAGGCATATGTTTCAAGGCAGCCGTGGCTCCCGCAACCGCAGGCCCTTCCGTTGGGAACAATAACCATATGACCCAGTTCGCCGGCAAATCCCGTATGCCCGTACACCATTTGTCCATTAACCACAATACCACTGCCAAGCCCCGTTCCGAGTGTAAGGACAATAAAATCTTTCATGCCTTTTGCTGCACCGAAAATCATCTCCCCCATGGCAGCAGCATTAGCATCGTTGGTAAGTACAACCTTAATTGAAGTCTCCTTCTCAATCATATCCGCAATGGGTATTACTCCTCTCCAGACAAGATTTGTGGCCTGTTCAATGGTCCCTTTGTAATAATTGCCATTAGGAGCCCCTATTCCAATCCCCTTTATTTCAACATCACCTGCCTTTTGTTTCATCTTTTTCACCGAATCTGCAATAGCCTTAACAAAATCTGCCACGTCAGGATATGAGCCTGTCAGTAAGGAATCCCCGGCAAGTATGTTGCCGTCACGGTCAACCAGACCAAGAACAGTGTTGGTACCTCCTATATCAATACCTGTAACAACTTCTTTCATATCAATAATTTTAAAATTAAACAATAATTAAATTTTGTATCAGTGCTTCAAATATAAAAAAGTTAACCAAAAAACAAACTGTGACTGAAATGTTTCTTCATCTGTTTGCTGACCTGTTGTCTCGAAGATGATTACTTTTTTGATTCTTTTTTGCCACATCCCATTCCTGTTCTATCCTCCAGTCAGTCTTTACATCAATCTCTTCGGGATAATATGATACCGGTTCAGGTTGTAATAAAATATCATAATTCCCCGTTGTCCAGCGACCATCATTGTTAAAGTCATAAATTACCCTTAATCTGTACCTGCCTTTCTCAAGCATCGGGAAAACTACACTGCCTGCATCACTTATCCTGCCCTCAGTAACAACCTTTTCACTCCCGTCAAGCAATTGTATGACCATATTGCCTGTACCATTCTGTACAACAACAGTGAGATGCCCGAATGAGCTTTCGGTACGTATTGTAAATGTATAGACTGTTGAATCTGAAAAGGTGCCATAGATATTACTGAAAGCACCTCGTTCAAGTCTAAGCTGATATTTCATTCCCTCTGAAAAACCTGCATTAAGAAAATACCTCAAAGATGATAAAGTATCAACTACAAGTTTATATGTTATCCTTTTTTTTATGTCTTTATCAATTAAATAAAGTCTAATAAGTGAAGTATCTGGAGGTTTCAGAGGTGTTGAAGAAGAAAACATTATTGCTTGTCCGGGTTTTATCTGTCCGCCGGCAATATTTGACTCAACCTTCAGCATACTCCTCTGTTCCTTTCCTCTTACTTGTTTTGCTTCAAAATATCTCATCCTTACAGTATCTACACGTGAAACAACAATTCCTGTTGAATCGGTATATGGATATCTGACCAATGTTTTTAATTCCTGCTCTGACCATAAAAGGCTGTCGGTCAGCCATACCGTTAATGTATCCCTTCCGGCGTTTCGTTCAATAAAAAAAATGCCTTCCTCATCAAAGAGCTTAAAACTGAAATCAAGTGAATCAGGCGGTTTTGAGAGTGTGTATTGAAGCCTGTAAGGCATGCTACGTGAAGTGGATGTAAGATAGAACTTCTTTGGCGGAGCTTTAAAAAGATATAACTTATACTCTCCCTCTTCAGCAGTAAGCGATCTTAAACTGTCGGGTACAGATACCCGTTTCAAACTGTCATCCAGAGAAGATATGTAATGTGAAGCCGGGTTAATGTCAATTATTTCATTGTAGAAAGCAAAATATTCATCATCGAGGTCATACATTTTATTACTGTTGTTATCGAGAAGTGCATATAATTTATACTTCCCTGACTTAATGTTGTTTATCCTGAAATATCCTTTATCGTCAGCTATTGTTACATAATCCGGCAATAATTTCCGGGGTGCCGTATCGGCCATATTACTGTGAAGCATGACCAGAACATTTTTTTCAGGGTTCAGGTTATGGGCAAGGTAAACATTTCCGGTAATCGACAGGGAATCAATATGACTTCCTGTCGAAAAAACAAACTGAAAATTTACGAGCGGATTACCTTCGTTAAGATCTCTTATTGCATCCTGAAAATAAAGGGTATAAGTTGTACTGTCCTTCAATATTTCAGGCAATTCAATCCGCATTGTTTTTCCCCTTAATGTTATTGAGGGTTTCTTTTCAACAGGTGGAGAAATCATGAACTTTTCATTAAGTTTATCAAAAGTTACATATTCATTGAAGGTGATAAGAATTGTTTTTCCACTATAATTGATGCTTTTCTGTGGAGGGATACTTTTAATAACAACAGGCGGGTCGACATCTTTTGGTCCACCAGAAGGCGGCACCATCTTTGCACATGAAACCGTAACAATTAGTATCGCCAGAATAATAAAATAATTAAGAAAATTTTTCCCGCTCATCAATCTTCCCTTAAAAATTTATAGAATACAAACTTAATTGAATTTTTCAATAGCAAACCCACGAATACATTCACACTTGTGAATTGTATCAGAAAAATATTTTCTACCTTTGGCAGCATTAAACATCCCTGTTATGCAATGGCTTATTATTCCGTGGGACCCTAATCCGGAGATTTTCCGCATCGGATCATTCGCAATAAGATGGTATGGTGTTCTTTTTGCAACTTCATTTTTATTAGGATATATAATAATTAAAAAGTTTTTTACCAACGAAGGTATAAAAGAGGAGGTACTTGATCGGTTAACCGTATATATAGCACTGGGAACTATAATAGGTGCAAGGCTTGGGCATTGCTTGTTTTACGAGCCCGACTATTATCTGTCGAAGCCGGCGGAAATACTTAAAATATGGCATGGCGGACTTGCCAGTCACGGCGGGGCAATCGGAATCCTGATTGCTCTGTGGCTTTTTGAACGGCGTGAAAAAAGGGGCTATTTCTGGGCTCTCGACAGAATTGCTATCGTGGCTGCCCTGGCCGGATTCTTTATAAGAATGGGAAACCTGATGAATTCAGAAATATACGGTGTGGAAACAACACTACCCTGGGGATTCGTCTTCCTGAGAAACCACGAAGTGGCACCCAAACACCCTACCCAGATATACGAAGGACTAACTTACCTGCTGATCTTCTTCCTTCTTTATAAAATCTACTGGAAAAAGAAAGGAAATGTCTACCACGGTCTCCTTATCAGCATTTTTCTTATACTCGTTTTTACCGCCAGATTCTTTATTGAATTTGTTAAGGAACCCCAGGTGGATTTCGAAAAAAACATGATACTTAACATGGGACAGATTCTCAGCCTGCCTTTTATTATTGCAGGAATAATTGGCCTTGTGTTAAGCTTGAAAATCAAAAAAACAGGTGTAATAAGAAAATAAAACCTATTGCCTCACTATTCCATAAAAAAGTACATCAAGAACCGCTTTTATTCTGCTTTCAATATTTACTTCCTTTTTCTTCCAGAACAGAGGAACTTCAAACCCTTTAAGTGCCGTCTGAATAGCCATAGCTGTATATTCACTGTTCTCTACCCTGAATACACCCTTTCTGTTACCATCATATAAAATCAACCTGAGTATTGCAAGTTCTTCGAGATCATATTTTGCCCTTATCTTCTCAATGAATTCAAAATGATCAAGGTTCTTGTCAAAAATTGCATTATAATAATTCGAGAGTTTTTCGAACGTTTTCATCCTTACATTAATGTATTTTTTCACCTTCTCAAGCGGAGAATCAACCGACTTTATCGCTCGTGTTAATTCATTTCTGAGAAGATTGGCTTCATACATTACCACAGCTTCAAAAATGTCTTCCTTGCTTTTAAAATAATAATAAATAGAACTCTTGCCCATTTTCAACTCCCTGGCTATCTCATCCATTGTGGTTTTACGAAAACCATACCTGCCAAAAATCGGCCTTAATGCCGAAATTATTTTCTTTTTTATTTCTTCTTTATCAACCATTTATAGAAGAAAAATTCAGACATTATAATTATCAAATTTAAACAACAATTGATTTTCTATCAAATAATCTGGAATATTTTGTTCTAAGATTCGAAAATATTTACGAATTATTCCTGTATATACCAGGAAACAATTTTACCTCTTTAGTAATTTCCATTTGATTTTTCTGCAATTTTTACTTGCACAATATTTTGTAATTTTGAATCCTGAAAAAGGAAAAAATAAATTGCCGCGATGAGAATTGACGGCATGAGCTACCGCAGTGTATGGATTGACAATGATGAACCTGACATAGTCAAGATAATTGATCAGGCATCTCTTCCTTTTTCTTTTAACATATGTAATCTTCGTTCGGTTGAAGATGTTTATGATGCCATTGCGGATATGAAGGTAAGAGGAGCACCGGCTATAGGTGTAGCCGGTGCATTTGGGATGTATCTTGCCACGCTTGAAATAACTGTCCGTACAAATATCCGGGAACATTTACACAATGCAGCCCGTTATCTCTCTTCCTGTCGACCTACTGCAATAAATCTTTCTCTGGCTGTGACCAAAGTTCTGAATTCTATTTTCTCTGAGGATCTATCGAGAAAAGAGGATATTTCCCGAAAAGCCCTTCTTGTGGCTCAGGAAATATCCGATAATGAGATAAATAACTGTAAAGAAATCGGCAGGTACGGACTTGAAATCATCAGGAAGATAAGTTTACAGAAAAACGGCGGTTCGGTAAATATCCTTACACACTGTAATGCAGGGTGGTTAGCATGTGTGGACCTTGGAACAGTAACAGCTCCTGTCTATATGGCAAGGGATAAAGGCATCCCTGTTCACGTATGGGTTGATGAAACAAGACCCAGAAATCAGGGAGCAAGGTTAACCTGTTTTGAACTTGCTAACGAAGAAATACCACATACCCTTATTACCGATAATGCCGGTGGATATCTTATGCAAAAGGGTATGGTTGACATAGTTTTAACAGGAACCGACAGAATTACAAGATCAGGCGATTGTGCAAACAAAACCGGGACATATCTGAAAGCTCTCGCTGCCAGCGACAATAATATCCCTTTTTATGTGGCGGCACCATCTACTTCGTTCGATCTTAACATAAGCAACGGGATTGATTCAATACCCATTGAAGAAAGAGACGCTGAGGAAGTCACGGAAATAGAGGGAATAGCAGGCGGAAGGGTAATCAGGGTTAGAATCTGCCCGGAAAATACAAAAGCATCAAATTATGGCTTCGACATTACTCCGGCAAGATTGATAAAAGGCCTGATCACTGAAAAAGGAATTATTAATGCAAATGAATCAGATATTGTAAACCTGTTTAATTAAATAAACTAAATGGAAGGGATTGTTAAATTCAATTGTTACTGGAGTCAGTCAGGTCCTGTTATTTCCGACGAACAATTTGAAATAATCAATTACTGGCGTGAAGTATTGTTCAACATGGATCTGATCGGTGCTTATGAAAACGGAGTTGGTTTCGGCAACATAAGCATGAGAACTGGACCGGGAAACCAGTTTATCATAACCGGTTCATCAACAGGAGATATACCGGAGCTCGATCCCGGGCATTATGTTAAAGTGATTTCCTTCAACATTGATGAAAATGCCGTTCAATGTATCGGGCCTCTGAAAGCTTCATCAGAATCTCTCACCCATGCAGCAATCTATATGTCAGACCCGGATATCAACGCTGTTGTACACGTTCATTCCATTGACCTCTGGAATAAACTTATACATAAGGTACCCACTACCAACCCTGGAATGGATTACGGTACCATGGGACTGGCAAAAGATATCCTGCGGCTTTTCAAAGAACCTGATGTTTATGAAAAGAGACTTATAGTGATGGCAGGTGACAGAGCTGGAATACTTACCTTTGGACATGATATGGACGAAGCAATAAATGTGCTGATGCAGTATCTGAATAAAGAATAATGGTTAGAATAGGTATTATTGGAGGTTCAGGACTGGAAAATCCTGAGTTGCTAAAAAACCCGGTTGAAATTTCCGGTTCAAATCATTACGGGAATCCAAGCTCACCTCTTATTACAGGGACAATTGAAAATAAAGAAATTGTTTTGCTTTCACGGCATGGTTACCATCATACCATCCCTCCATCACGGGTCAATAACCGCGCAAACATTTATGCTCTTAAGGAAGCCGGCTGCACCCATATCATAGCAACTACAGCCTGCGGCAGCCTGAGAAGTGAAATTGAAAGGGGCGATCTGGTCATTCCCGATCAGTTCATTGACTTTACCCGCCATCGCGATGTTACTTTTTTCGACTCGTTTGAACCCGGCAATCTGATGCATACACCAATGGCTGACCCCTTCGACAACCGACTCAGGAAACTTCTTATAGAAAATGCAAGAAAATTTAATCTGAAGATCCATGAAAAAGGGACACTTATAACAATTGAAGGCCCTCGCTTTTCTACCCGTGCCGAATCACACATGTTCAGGATATGGGGTGCCGACCTTATTAATATGTCAACCGCCCCTGAAGTAATACTAGCAAATGAACTAGGCATACCATATGCTGTGGTGGCAATGAGCACCGATTACGACTCATGGAAAACCAATGAAATGCCTGTTACATGGCAGGATGTTCTGGAAGTATTCCACAAAAATGTCCATAACGTAATAAAATTACTGCTTAAAACCATACCGGAAATCTGAAAAACAACAACACATCTTATTTATTTGTATAATTAACAACAAATAATTAATATTGCAGTCCGTTTTACGAACCTGCTGTTTTCTCTCAAATTAGTGAGAACACATACGGGCCCATAGCTCAGCAGGTTAGAGCATCTGACTCATAATCAGGGGGTCGCTGGTTCGAATCCAGCTGGGCCCACTAAAACAGATTAATAGTGAGAGCGAGAGTAAAAGTGGAAAATATCACACTCGCTCTTTTTTCTTTCCCCCTGAACACATACCCATATCCTTTAAATTATATACATTTCAATTCGAGCATGGGATACTCGATCAATCAATATTTAATAGATATTGTACAACCTGATTTATTACGGCATATTTTTAATTTTCAGAGTTTATACCATGGCTAAAATATTTATCAGACAATAAAAATATCAAACTCAAAACACATAACACCCGGATTGAAACCATGGTAGTAATAATAATACTTACAAAAGTTTCCTTGAAATGGAATATGACTACATACTCTTTATCTTAAAACTTTTCTTACAAAAGCAACAGTAAAGTACGACATCATAAAAACTCCAATAAAGCCTTCTAATCCTGAGATTAGCCTGCTAAGACCCTGGGGATATACATCACCATAACCAATTGTAAAAAATGTAATTGCAGAATGATAAAACGATTGTACAAATGGGGTTAATTTATCGGCGTTATCAACAGAAGACATAGTCATGCCGAGTCCCGAAAGTTGTATGAGATAATAGATAATTCCAAATAAAATCCAGATCAAAACCACGCTAATAAGCACTCTGGAAGGCGACGTTGCATAAAGACCTATTTTATCAAAAACAAGCCATTTAAAAGCATAGGCCGGATAATTCCAGAGAATTGACCATTTATCTTTTTCTACTGATTCTTTGAGATCTGCAATAGATTCAAGCTTTCTGAAACAGACATATGCTTTATCTTCAAATGAATATTTGCCCGTACCGTTAAAATTTTCCTTTAGAATTCTGAATTGCTCTGCTTTCTGCCTGGTTGTTGTATCTTTTTGAGCCATTATTTTTTCAGGACATTTATTTTTATACCAGTCGATATAAATTTTCCCCAGAAGTCTTATTCCGGTCAAATTTATAATATCAATATCAACTTTAAATTCGTATGGTTCCAGATCAATAATATCTCTAATAATAGAGTCAGAGAGATCAAGTATTTCAGCCTGGCAAACTCGTAAATCAACGTAATGGTTTAAATTGCAGGACCTAAGGTATAAATTCTTAATTTTTGAATTATTAAAAATTAAATCGCCATTACCAAAATTAGTCTTCTCAAAATTTATTTCAGTCTTTTCCATTTCCAGAAGACTAAAATTTTTATTACCCGTACCCATTTCAACCCTTTTAAACTGTATCTTATCTGAGCGGCATGAGGCTCCTTCAAAAGTTACATCTCCATTTCCAAATATTGAACGATTAAAATTAATTCTTCCCGAGCCGAAATCAACAGCCCTGAAATCAACTTTGCTATTCCCAAACTCCGTTCTTTCAAACGAAACATCGCAATCACCAAATGAAGCATAATGAAAATCTACCTTCGATCCAGTAATTCTTGCAACTTTAAAACTGAATTGTCCGTTTCCAAAATGAGTATTAATAAACAGAAGTTCCCCATTATTAAATTCTGTATTAGAGAAGTTAATTTCTCCATTCCCGAACCGAATATCCTGAAAATTTTTTATTCCATCCCTTATTATTGAATTTTTGAATATGAAATCTCCGTCACCGAAAATTGAACCTGAAAAATCAATATCTCCACATCTGAATAATATATTCGAAAAATTTACATTTCCATTACCAAAATTACAACCATTAAATAGTGACTTCCCTTTTGCAAAATGTGACCCTTCAAAACTAATATCTCCTTGACCAAATATGGCATGACTGAAATCAGTGGCAATACTACTTTCGAAGAAAGCATTTTTGGCCGATAGATTATTAATTATCACAGATGCTTTTTTATCGAGACCATAATATTTCCTGTAGGATAATAATGAAAAATCATTTATGTAGAGGTTGTCAAGAATAATACTTTTCCCTTCCTCAATCATTTTATAAATCTCATTTACATCCATTACCCCGAATAACTCGCTTCCAATTTCTTCTCCTTTCGAATCATAAAAGCTGATAACCGCAGTGCGAGGACAAATCCGCCCGTCACTGGTAAAAAAATTTTCATTCTTAATCTCAATTTTATAAGAATCGTAGTTTGTTAACATTTTACCAGATTTTTATAATTCAATCAAATGTATAAAAAGTTATTAAAAAAATCTTTAGTTGCATTACTCTTCTTTTTTAAAGAGACAACACCTATAAATATCTTCCTGAATTCTGATTTCCGGCGTGTTATTGAAAAGAAAATGTTAATAAGTATCCTGCATCCATGGTTACTGTAAATAATAAAATAAACTTTTCTCTTCAGTCTATTTATAAATGTTGAGAAATTATTTTTTAAACATTATTCACCGGTGGCACCCGACTGGATAGAAAATCTTTCTCATTAATCATCAGTGAAGGAGTAAAGGAAATATTGTAATTCGTTAGTTTTTCAATGAACTAATCTTTTTTCACTGTAGTTTAAACTCTCAATTCCTTCAATGCTTCATGAGCGACTTTTTCAAGAGTATATCATTTCAGGCATTCTGTTCCAGAAATTTTTATATTGATGACTCGTATCTAAAAAAACAATTTTGAATTTATTTAATTCAGACATTTAAAGAGATATTGAATTTTTTTTATTGAATTCTATTCTGTAAAAAATTGTTCATCAGCTTTTTAGCTTTTTCCCAATTTTCAAAATTCAAACAATACTTAATATATGGAGGATTTATTTCTCCTTGAATAAGTCCGGCATATTTAAGCTCTTTAAGATGCTGTGATAATGTCGACCTGGCAATAGGGAGTTCTTCAACAAGATCCCCGCTATAGAAGCAGGCATTCATTACTGAAAGTTTCATAAGAATATATACCCTTGCAGGATGGCTTAATGCCTTTGCAAAACGTGCAATTTCAATAACCTCTGAAGAGAATTTTTTTGTTTTCGACATTCTTTAAAAATTTTATTTCGATATTTTATAAAATTAAGAAATGCTTTCATATATTCACAAAACTTTTTTAAAAATTTAAGATACTTTTTATGAAAATTCTTATCCTCTGTACAGGTAATAGTTGTCGCAGCCAGATGGCACATGGCTTTCTGCAATCTTTCGATAAAGGGTTTGAAGTACATTCGGCGGGAACTTTCCCCGGAAAAGAGGTCAACAAAAAAGCAATAGAAGTAATGGCAGAAGTGGGTATCGACATAAGCAATCACTATCCAAAAAGTGTTAATAGATATCTGAATGATGAATGGGATTATGTTATTACAGTATGTGACGATGCAAATGAGACTTGCCCGATATTTACGGGAAAAGTGAAACACCGTCTGCATATGAGTTACAAAGATCCTTCGAAAATTACAGGATCAGAAGAATTTATAACAAGTGAATTCAGAAAGGTAAGGGATCTGATTAAAAGAGAATTTCAAGATTTTTATGAAAAAAATCTGAAAGCTTGAAAATAAGACAATTGGAGCAAATGTGCAACTAACTTAGAATACAAAAATTTGAACCCGTTTTTTATTAATAAAAATGTCTCCTTAAAGCAAGAAAATGAAATAGAATATTTATTACCACTTTAAAAAACCAAATTCATATCCATTTTGCTAACCTATTTTTAATGCCCTTTTTCAGGTATTTTTTTTCAGTTTATTCTTACATCTTTATCGCAATACTCCCACCATTATTTGGAATAAGCGGGTCTGTTGTTGAAGTATCAATCTCTGAAATAGCCATTACAGTGCTGATATACCTCGGTATTCCCTTTTTTGCAGGATTAATAACCAATACTGGTTTAAGGAAAATAAAAAATGATGAATGGTACTATAAAACTTTTGTTCCAAAAATTTTATGGCTTACTCCTATAGCTCTGCTTTTTACAATCTTTGTTATGTTCTCACTTAAAAGAGAAAACATTATTAAATTGCCTTTTTATGTTCTCGTAGTAGCAATCCCGTTCACCATCTATTTTGCAGTCATGTTTTTCTCCACATTCTTTATCGCCAAATGGATGGGACATGACTATGAAAAATCAACTACATTGGCATTCACTGCCGGTAGTAATGCTTTGGAACTGGCTATTGCTGTTGCTGTTGCTGTCTTCGGCATTAACTCACAGGCCGCATTTGCAACTGTAATAGGTCCGCTTGTTGAAGTTCCTGTTCTTATAATGCTGGTTAATGTGGCATTTTTACTTTAAAAGAAAATGCTTTGATTGATTAAACTTATATTAATAACAATAAAGTTAAGCCCTGCTATTCCTAAGGCAGATTAAACTTTAAGACTTTATTACTGATCGCACTTCAAATTCTTCCTCTCAGCCCTGGCACCCTCTGCAAAAATGCCGTAAGTTGCATTTTTAAACGATGCACAGGCTTCCGATATCTGTCCTTTTCCAGCTTGAGCAAGACCTAACTGGAAATAATATTTGGCTTTTGCCTCATCATCGCCAGTCTCCATTTCAAGACCTTTCCTGGCATATTCTATTGCCTTATCAAAATTCTTCTTTTTATTATAAACATCGGCATAAAAATAAAAGAGATCTTTATCATCACCATATTTCGCTGCTTTATCGAGCAGTGCAAGAGCTTCATCAAGTTTTCCTGCCTGGTTAGAGAGAGAGCCGGCCGCACGGAAAAATTCCAGAGCTACAGAAGATGCCTGTTTAACCTTTTCCTCATCGTTCTGAGATCTAACTTTTTCAATAAACAGGTTTATCGTCTCTTCAAACGCATTTTTATTATTCTGGACCCTGTAAATCATTGCCTTATTATAAATAGCTGAAACAAAATCCGGATTTATTGATAACAGGGAATCAAACGCCAGAAGTGATTTCTCATATTCTTTTTGGGAAAATAATTCATTTCCCATCTGATAATAAGCCTGAACAAGTACCTTTTCTGCATTTTCTTTCTGTGCCGGATTATTGTATCTCTCCGACGCAGCCATAGCAGCCCTGGCAGCCGTGATTACCTCTGATGCAGGCTTTTTTTCATTTAATGCATTCAGGGCAACTCTTACATAAAGACCCGGCAATACCTGAACCGCTTTCTGCTTGAGATCATTAACTGACTCACCAACTTTGTCACTTAGTTCCACAACATTTTCAAAAGCCTGAATAGCAGCCTTTAAATCGGTTTTAACGGCTTTGGCCCCTTCATTGTAAACCTTTATTACATCATTCCTCTCCTGTGCAAAAACAACACCGAAAAAATTAATAACAATAAAATACATTAAAATTTTCCCATAAATTTTCATAATCATTAAATTTTAAATTACAACCAAAATTTTTTAGCTGATAAAATTACAATTTTTATTGAATCACAAAAATTATAATCATTTCTTTTACCATAGTTGTACTAAGCTACTTGCAGAGTTGATTTGATTTGACCAATTATTGAAATTACTATATCTTGATTGTCCTTTATTCCCTACCTTCAAAATCTTTCTCGATATCATTAAATGCAATAAAATTTTCTATGATGTTTTTAAAAAAACTTGTTATTATATTTCTTTAATAAAGGGCGTATTACCTTTTTGCAGAATACAAACAAAAATTGTATCTTTGTGTATATCAAGGCCGCTGACTGCTTTCATATATCTATTATTAATTGTGACTATGTTCACGTAAAGATAACTTGCAGCAGCGGTCCTATTTTTATGTAATCTGGATATAAATTGTATTTTTATGTAAGTTTGACTACAGATGAAATTATTTGAAAAATTTAAGTATTAATTCATTATACAAAATACAAATTACAACCATGAATAAAATTGCTTTACTCATTCTATCTTTTACAATTTTGAATTTTTCATGTACAAAGAAGAAAATTTTTTATCCTTTATCAGTCACAACAGGAGATTCAATACTTGTGGAAAATATTTTTCCGTTCCAATCACAACATTGCCATGCATCAACTGTTGTGGAACTTCCAAATCATGACCTGCTTGCAGCATGGTTTCAGGGAAGCGGGGAAAGAACGGCTGATGATGTGAAAATTCTGGGTTCCAGATTTAACAGTAAAACCCGCAAATGGTCTGAACCTTTTTTGATGGCAGATACTGAAGGTTTTCCTGATATCAACCCTGTTCTTTTTCTCGATCTCAAATCACGCCTCTGGTTGGTTTGGTACACCGTGATGGCTTACCAATGGGAATCATCACTTATCAAATATCGGATCAGTACCAGTTACATGCAAAATGATGGACCACCAGTGTGGACATGGCAGGATGTACTTCACGTTAAAGCAGACGGATCCGCTCCTGAAGGTATAACCAGCAATGACTCTTTTGTTAAAATACTTGAAAGAAAATACCGTGAGTATTACGAATACCTTGTTTCACAGGGACATATTTCAAATGAAAACAAAGGTTTCATAAATGAGGAAATATGGAAAAATTCGCTTCAGAGATATATGGACATTGCTCGTGGTACTAACTTTATGGCTGAAGGGATAGACATTAATGAAAAAGGAGAAAGAATCAGAACACGTCTCGGCTATCCTCTTATGCGGCGTATAGGATGGCAAACAAGAAACAAACCTTTGATTATTGATAACCGAATTCTCCTGCCACTTTATTCTGATGGATTTGATTTCTCACTTATAGCTATATCAGACAATAATGGTGAGTCATGGTTTTTCAGTGATCCAATTGTGGGAGGAGGATCTATCCAGCCAACCCTTGCTTTGAATAAAGATAGTTCAATTACAGCATATATGCGAGACAATGGCCCCCTGCCCAAAAGGATTATGAAAAGCCAATCAACCGATAAAGGTATCACATGGAGTACTGTGGAAGATACTAGTATACCAAACCCGGGGTCCGCAGCTGATATTATAGTTCTGAAAAGTGGAAGATGGGCTCTTGTATCAAACGATCTCGAATCAGGAAGACATAGACTGACTGTAAAATTATCAGAAGACGAAGGCAAAAGCTGGCCATATTCCAGAACCATTGTAAACGGAGAACCCGGTAGTCAGACCCGTGCTCATTATCCTGCAATAATTCAGGATTCAGATGAATTGATACATGTTACTTTCACCAACCAGATACCTTCCGGGGATGGAAAATCAAACATAAAAAATATTGCACATGCAGTATTTTCTGAAAAATGGCTTATGAAATAAATAATTCTATTTGCCACTGATTTTTTTTAAAAGCACAGCTGCCTCTTTATCTGACGGATTAAGTCTCAAAACCTGAACCAGATCTTCAATTGCACCTTCAATATTCCCCGTTACAAGACGAGCTGTTGCCCTGTTGAAATAATGATCAGGATTAGCCGGCTCAACAGTAATAAGATAATCAAGATCGCTGATAACCTCCGAAAACCTGCCAGCATCAAGAAGAATATTCGATCTGTTTGTAATAATCTCCTTCGTTTTTTCAGGCCAATACTTAAGAGCTTTCGAATAATCTTCAAGGGCATTTTCAGGCTTCTTGAGAGAAGTATAAACTAATGCCCTGTTAAAATAGGCACTACCATTTTCTGGATCAGCAATTAATGCCATATTGAAATAATTGAGTGCATTTGTAAAATCGCCCCGCTCTGCAAGCAAAAATCCAACTCCTTCATAAACATCCGTATTTTTAGTCTTTACCTTAACTGCAACCATAAAATCTGCAAAAGCCTTTTCTTCAAAATATTGCTTCAACTCCTTATTACCTGCTTTAAGAGCTTGCCTGACATAAAATTTGCCGCGCGATGCTCTTGGTGTCTCTGCTTCGGGATATTTATTTATTACGTCCGACCATAAAGTTTCAGTATTTTGCCATATATCAACCTGTTTTGAAGTAATAAACCAGAATACAACGATAAAAACAACTGATATAAAAAACATAACTTTTCTTAAAGTTCCGGTCAAATTTTTTGTAATTAACATTGCCGGAATGAAAGCAAGCCCAATATACGGTAAATAAGTATACCTATCAGCTTTAATGGCAATTCCCACCGATATAAACTGTAGAACGAGAACCACGGTCAAGAAGAAAAATCCTGCTCCAAAAAACCATAATTTAGTTTTTTTTATTCTCATGATAAGTAGTGCGGCTACAAAAATGGTAATAATAAACGAGCCAGCCATTTTCAGTATAAATTCCATACTTCGCATCTCTTCAACTGAGGGATATGGATATATTGCCGAAAGTCCTGTGGGAACAAGAAAATTAATTACATACGAAACGATCCCAAAACTGGCTATCCCAAAACGCTCAAAAAGAGATAGTTTGCGGATAGTATTTACTACATCGGGGAGATTCTTTTCAATATGCATCAGTCCAAAAAAATTTTGACCATTCTGCAGATTATATGCCAGAAGTCCAATAAAAATCAAAACCATAAAAAACGGAAGAAGCAACAACAATCTCTTCGGTCTGATAATTTCTTTTAATACCTGAATAAAATTCTTTCCATCAAAAATCGGTTCAATCAGAAAATCAATCAGCAAAAGTACAAGTGGAAACACAACTGCTACAGCTTTTGAGAGGCATGATGAAACAAACAGGAAAAAGGTCAAAAAATAAAAAATAATTCTGTATTTTCCGCCTTTTTTAAATTCAAGATAAGAGATCAGGCCCGATAGAAAAAAGAAAACGTAAAGTACATCTTTCCTTTCTGATATCCATGCAACCGACTCAACATGCATGGGGTGAATTCCGAAAATAGCCGAAACAAAAAATGCAGGAAAAATCTGACCTCCTCCAAGCTTGAGTATCAGGAAAAAAACGAGCAAAGTGTTAAACAAATGAAGAAAAACATTCCATTCCACAAATGGTTTGGGGGAAATACCATGTTGACAATCTTCACATTTATTATTGTTTAACCTGAGCGATAATATTGTAAGAGGATGATAATTTGATGATACAGGTGTGGAGAAAATATTCTTAATCACTCCATGGTTCCCGGCTCTTACAAGATTGTTGTTTACTACATAAGTAAAATCATCCCAGTCAACAAACTCATTATCAAAGGCTTTTCTGTAAGCAGTCAGTGTTAATAGCAACGATAAAGCCAGTACGGCAAAAGTCCACAAGGACTGACCTCCGAGTATTCCGTTGCCTGATAATTTCCGGATTCTGTTTTTAATCTTTTTCTTTTTCAAGGCACGAAGATTTACGTGCGTTTCAAATTCCTGAAAAGACGGCATCGAATCAATCCGATCCTATGTAAAATAAATTTTACCGAAACTCCCAGAACGCCGATGCCATAAACTATACTATTGTAAAAATCAATGGATGAGCTCCCCGGTGAATATAAAGTTGGGCACGATATCTCACCGATCTTCTTATTAAGATATATTATCTGCGCAATTATTTCATTATCAAAAATATATCCATCAGAGTTACCATGGTAATCAATTTCTTTAAGTAATCGGGCAGAATATGCCCTGTAACCAGTGTGATACTCAGAAAGTTTTTGATTGAGAAGGATATTTTGAATAAAAGTCAGTATTCTGTTTGCCAGGTATTTATAAACCGGCATACCACCTTTTATCGCTCCTTTACCAAGAATACGAGAACCCAGCACTACATCGTAAAGCCCTGATGCCACAAGATGACACATTGCAGGAATAAGTCTGGGAGTATACTGATAATCGGGATGCACCATAACTATAATATCTGCTCCAAGCTCAAGTGCCCTGTCGTAACAGGTTTTCTGATTCGCACCATAACCTTTGTTGAATTCATGACGAATGATATATTTGATAGACAGTTCTCTTGCTATTTCCAGTGTCCTGTCGTGGCTCCCATCATCAGTTAGTATTATAAAATCAACTATTTCACCGGGGATTTCCTCAAATGTCCTTCTGAGAGTCTTTTCAGCATTATATGCCGGGAGAACTACCGCTATTTTTTCCCCGTTAATCATACAGAAAAGACAAATAATTAAGGCAATAACGTAAGTTTCAAATTACCTTCCCGAAGGATTCGATGCCCTTTTAAAAAATTCTTCCTGAAGCTTTTCTATTGTATCGTCCGATTTAAGAAACTTAATAAGATCTGCAAGTTGTACGGCATCACGTTCAATCAGAAGTTCTCCAAGCCTTTTATTTGCCTGAACAAAATCACCTGCAAAATGATTAGGGAAACAAGCATACCACCATATTCCTGTATATCCATACTTCAGTTGTTTCAACCTTTCCTGATCAAGCCCACTCTCATTTTTTGAAACATCCATATCAACAAGATCTGGACGAATAAAAGACATCATCGAAGTTTCCTCCTCTCCTGCATGACCATCAATTCTGGCCTTTTTCAATGATTTAATCTCTTCTGCAAATTCAGATAGTTCGTCAGGTTGAAAAAGAACAACAATATATCCATTGTTTTTCATTAGTTGTGACTGACAGAAAAATTGAAGAAAACTGGTATTTCCTCCATGACCGTTAAGGAGAATTATCTTCTTCAACCCGTTTCTGGCAAGTTCACTGCACGTCTCTTCAAGTATCTTCCATATCAGTTCTGAACTGTATGCAATAGTACCGGGCTGATGCTTTGCCTCAAAAATCTGACTGAAATAATATGGAGGAAACACAACGGCATACTCTTTCTTCGCTGCTGTAAAAGCTATTTCCCTCGCTTCAAAAAGATCTGTACCCAGAGGAAGATGTGGGCCGTGCTTCTCCATTACCCCTAAGGGAATTACACAAACTCCTCCTGCTTTCTCAACAGCATAAGGAAATTTTGGCGCAGTTAATTCTTCCAGTTTAAAAGGAAGATCACTCTTCTCTATTTGCTGACCATAAGCATAAGCAAACATACTGATCAGCAAGATTAATATTATCAGCCTTTTCATAATTAAATGGTTTATAATTAAAAACTTAATTAAATTTCATTCAATTCTGGCAAGCCTGAAAGGATAAATTTCAATCTTCTGCCAGACACCATCTGTTACATAAGGTTCATCTTTCAACCTTTCATCAAGTGTCTCTCTGTCGGGCATTTCATAAACAATCATTGAGCCTTTCATTTTGCCCTCATCATTCAAAATAGCACCACCAAAAAGAAATTCACCTTTTCTTTTTAATTCAGCAATTTTCTTAAGGTGTAAAGGACGAACTTGATCCCTTAGCTCTTCAGCTTCAGGACTATCATTGTCGAAAGCTAAAAGTAAAAACTGCATCTGTCTTAAATAATTATTATCTGCCAATATAATAATAAATTGGCTCTCTGCTGAAAAATATATCGGCATTTTATAAATGAATTGTTTTTTTTGCTGATAATTAATTTTTTAAGGTATATTTTTGCAACAGGTTAATTTTTTATTTAATTTTCTTGAAAATTTCTTCGGGCAATGAATAAAAAACTTTACAATGTTGGTTTGGTTTTAAGTGGTGGCGGTGCAAGAGGTTTTGCTCACCTGGGTATTCTTAAAGCAATTAATGAAGCCGGTATATTCCCCGACGTTGTTGCGGGAACAAGTGCTGGTGCAATTGTAGGAGCATTATACTGTGATGGCTATACTCCCGATGAAATTATGAAAATATTACGTTCCCGAAGCTGGCTGGATTATATGAGGCCATATGTTAGTAAAACTGGCCTGCTTTCAATATCTGGATTACAGAAAATTCTTAAAGACAATCTCAGGTCAAGCACATTTGATGAACTAAAAATTAAATTTTACGCAACAGCAACCGATTATAACAATGGTAAGGCTATTTATTTCGATAAAGGAGACCTTGTCAAAATAGTTATTGCTTCAGCAAGCATTCCGGTTATCTTCAAACCGGTAATAATTGACGGAATTACATATTGCGACGGCGGTGTACTTGATAACCTTCCAATACAACCCCTGGAAGGAAAATGCAGGGTAATAATAGGATCTTATGTCAATCCAGTTGGACCTGAAAAGAAATTCTCAAGTCTTATTCAAATCGCTGAAAGAACATTTTTGCTTAACCTTTCAAGGGAAGTTCTGGCAAAAGCTTCAAAATTCGACCTGCTCATAGCACCATCAGAATTGAAAAATTTTCCAGTGCTAGATCCTGATAAATCAGAAGAGGTCTTTTCAATAGGTTATCAAACCGCAAAAGATATCCTGAAATCAAAAGAAATAATGAACCGTTTACTATTTAAAGACTTGTAGGATTTAAACATGTAAGAAGATCTTTATTTCAACATTGAATAAAGCTTCTGGATCTCATCAGCCCATAAAGATTCATCAGGTGTTTCAAGAATAAGCGGCATGTCATCAAACCGGGGATCATTTATTATAAAACTGAAAACATCCTCTCCAAGAAGGCCCATGCCAATATTTGCATGTCTGTCAACTTTTGAGGCATATCCTTTCTTCGTATCATTTAAATGAATTCCCTTCAGATATTCAATACCTATTATTTGATCAAAAAGTTTAAAAGTATTTTCAAAGCCTTCAGCTGTTTTAATATCATATCCGGCAGCATATGCATGGCAGGTATCAAAGCAAACTCCGACTCTTGATTTGTCTTCAACAAGATCTATAATAAATTTTATGTGTTCAAACTTATATCCTACATTGGTACCCTGGCCCGCAGTATTTTCAATCACAGCAGTAACACCCTTTGTTTTATCAAGTGTAATATTAATTGATTCTGCAATTATTTTTAGGCATTTTTCCTCATCTATCAATTTCAAATGACTGCCCGGGTGAAAATTCAACCTATCAAGCCCCAATTGCTCACAACGATGAAATTCATCGAGGAATGATTTTCTTGATTTCTCCAGAGCTTCTTTTTCTGGATTTCCAAGATTAATCAGATAACTATCATGAGGCAAAATTTGAAAAGGTTTATAATCAAGTTTTTCACAGTTTTCCTTGAATAATCTTATTGTTTCTTTTGATAAAGGGGGAGCAAACCACTGTCTCTGATTTTTCAGAAAAAGAGCAAAAGCCCTGGCCCCAATACGATCTGCATTAAGGGGTGTATTCTGTACACCCCCCTCTGCACTTACATGAGCACCAATAAATTTCATATAACCTGTTTAAAGCGTTATTATACATTTAAAAATAACCTGAACCATCCCAGCAATGGGTACACAATTTTTCTTTTGGCAAACCAATAGCTTCAATAAGATCATCAAGTCTTTGATACATAAGTGAATCTAAAACAAGATTTTCAGTTATAGTCTTAACCATTTTTAAATATTTCGGTGAATCTGGGTTGGTATATTCACGTATATCCTTACTTTCATCTCCTAATTGCTTTATTGCTTTTCTCCCGGCCAATTCATAAATTGAACGTGACTGTGAAAAATTAAGAAAAAGGCACGGAAACAAAAGAGGGGGACAGGCAATCCGCATATGTACCTCCTTCGCTCCTGCAAGGCGGAGCTCCCTTGCACTATCCTTAAGCTGTGTGCCTCTGACAATACTGTCATCTAGAAATATTATTCTTTTCCCTTTAATTATTTCATCATTGGGAATCAATTTCATCCTGGCAACAAGATCGCGTTGTGCCTGATCCTGAGGCATAAAACTTCTTGGCCACGTTGGCGTATACTTTGAATAAGCCCTTTTATAAGGTAACCCCTTTTCATTACTGTAACCCACTGCATGCCCAATACCTGAATCAGGTATTCCACATACAAAATCGGCTTCCACATTATCTCTCCTGGCCAGTGCAGCACCACACTTATACCTGCAATTTTCAACATTTATACCCTCATAATATGATGGAGGATAACCATAATATACCCATAAAAAAGAACAAATCTGCATCTCATTGATTGGCTCTTTAAGCCGTGTTATTCCATTGTAGTCTATCTTAATAATTTCCGAAGGCTTCAGATAATAATCAATTTTATAACCAGTATTGGCAAATGCACTTGATTCTGTTGCAACAGCATATGCATCCTCCTTCTTACCTATAACAACTGGGGTTCTCCCTAATTTGTCTCTCGCAGCAATAATACCCTCTACTGTCAATATTAACAATGAACAAGAACCTTTTATCTTTTCAAAAACATTCTCGATTCCTGAGACAAAATCATCCCTTTCACAAATCAAATTAGCTACTATTTCTGTAGGACTATTATTTCCATTAAAATGTTCCGTGAAATGCTTCCGACTATCAAGAAAATACTTTTCCAGATCATATATATTAATTATCCGGCCAACAGTAACAATCGCAAAAGGACCAAGATGAGAATTAAAAACAAGTGGCTGAGGATCTGTATCACTTATAATACCAATCCCAGAATTTCCTTCAAAATTATTTAGTTCAGTCTCAAATTTGTTCCTGAAATAAGCATTTTCAATATTGTGAATTGAACGACTGAATCCCTTACCTGGAACATAAAAAGCCATTCCTGCCCTTTTCGTACCAAGATGTGAATGATAATCTGTACCAAAAAAAACATCTTCAACACATGACTTCGAAGAAACTACTCCAAAAAAACCACCCATAAAAATTATATTTTTTTAAAATTAAACAGATATTTTAAAAACGCCATAAATATAATTGGATATTATTATTTTTGCCATCACAATTTATAAAACATCTTAAAATGCCAGAAATTACAAATAATTCAGGTACCAGAAATAACCGTAAACTGACTTTTTTTCTTGTGTTCCTGACAATACTTCTTTCCATTATTCTGATTTTTCTTGTGGTAAACTATTATTCGCAAAAAAACAGGATGATCGAAATGGAAAACATGCTTACACACGAAAAAGATTCCCTTGCAAATGAATTGCGAAAACTGATGTATAGCTATGATACTCTCAAAACTAACAACGATACATTAAACGCACAACTTGCTAAAGAAAGGGAAAAAATCAGGCGCCTTCTGTCAATTAACGCATCAAACATTGAACTTATCAAAAAATACAGGGCTGAAATCAACACTATGAGAGAAATAATGAAAAGTTACATCGTACAGATTGACTCCCTCAATACAAGAAATAAACTTCTTGCAGCAGAAAATCAAGATATCAAACAAAAATTCAGCCAGGTACAGAAAACAAATGTTGAACTTGAAAAGGTACGTGAAGAACTATCTTCAAAAGTTGAAATAGCTTCAGTTATACTTGCAAAAGATATTACGCCTGTTGCACTTAATAAAAAACGCAAAGAAACCACAAGAATAGACAGAATTGATAAACTAAGGGTTTGCTTTACATTACGTGAAAATCCCATCGCAACATCAGGTAAAAAAACTGTCTACATGAGAATTATCCGACCAGATCAGCTTGTGATCACAACAAGCCCAGATAATTTATTTGATTACAAGGACTCAAAAATGATTTTTACAGAAAGCAGAACAGTAGATTATATGAATCAGGATATTGAAATGTGTATTTTCGTTGACAATACAGGAGATTTTATACCGGGCAATTATAATGGAGAACTTTATCTTGAAGGGAACCTTATCGGTACTTTCACATTTTTACTTACAAAAAGATAAATATTAATTGAAGCTTTTTAAATTAACCTAATCAACCATCATTAATTCCGAAATGATATTATCTGATATCATTTTACCTGTGTTTGTCAGTTGCATAGTTTTACCATCAGTACGCATCAGTCCGTAATCAATAAATTTTCTGGAAAGATTTATCAGATAATCATAAACTTCCTTTTCAAAATTCTGTTCAACATACTCCAGGTCAATTCCCCATATTGTCCTTAATGACGTCATTATATATTCGTTAAACCTTTTCTTAAGATCAAGTTCCTCTTTCCTGAAAAATAGCCTGTCTTTTTCAATTGCTGAAATATACTTGCCAACATCGCTGATATTCCACTGCCTCGAAACTTTGTCATATGAATGAGCAGAAGGTCCCAACCCTATATATGGAATTTGTTTCCAGTAATTAGAATTATGTTTTGAAAACCAGCCCTCCTTTGCGAAATTCGAAATCTCATAATGAATAAACTCGTTTTCCTTTGCTTTTTCAATAAGCAAATTGTAGAGTTCATTGCTTTCTTCCTCATTAATTTCGTTTAGTTTTCCTGCTTTTTTCATCCTGCTAAAAAGGGTTCCCCGTTCTATTGTCAGGTGATATGCCGATAAATGCTTAATATTGTAACGAAAAGTTTTCTCAAGATCCTTTTCCCAGCTCTTATAATTAAATCCCGGAATACCGTAAATAAGATCAACCGAAATATTCTCAAAATCAGCTTTCTCACTATTTACCAATGCTTCTTCCGATTGATTACTATTATGCCTTCTCCCAAGAATTTTCAATACCTCATCATTCCACGATTGAACACCAAAACTCAGGCGATTGAAACCAGCTTTTTTTAATTCTTTCAAATATACCAGATCAATATCATCAGGATTGAGTTCTACTGTTATTTCAGGCAGTTCTATGATATCAAAAAATCGGTATAATCCTTCCAGAATCAATGAGAGCTCACTTGCTTTCAAAACCGATGGAGTTCCTCCTCCAAAATATATTGTTTCAACTTTTTCTCCAGAAAGATAATCCGCCCTTAATTCTGCTTCCCTGATAACAGATTGAATAAAGCGTTCCTTGTAATTATTCCCCGTTATACTATAAAAATCACAGTAATTACATATTGTTTTACAAAAAGGTATGTGCACATAAATGCCCGCCATGTGTGTCTCCAGTTGAATATAAAAATATAAATAAATTACGATTATATTTAACTTTTTATACTTTTATCTCCATGAAATTTATAAGAAATAATATATTATCTATAATTGTTGCTTTTCTGATTATCTTTTTGAGTTTCATGAACACATCAGGTATTAGCAAATTCAATATTTTACGTATTAATAATGCAGACAAAATAATGCACATGTTTATGTATTTTCTTTTTACAGCAACCATATCCTATGAACATAGAATAAAAAAACGTAAACATTATATTTTATCTGGTTTAGTAGCTTTTTTATTTGGTTTAATTATAGAAATTTTCCAGCCTGTAATTAATCCTGCCAGAAGCAAAGAGATAATAGATATTCTTTTTAATTTAACTGGTATTGTTCTGGCTCTTGGAATATGGTTTTTTCTCAGTAAATTTTTAAAAGACCTACAACATCACATCCACTGATTTTTTTGCCGATTCAACAAGATCTTGTATTGTTTTGTTTTTGAAAAGTTCCGTAAGTTCCTGTCTTAGCTTTGAAAATTCTTTATGAATAGGACATAAAAATTTTTCTTTGTCAACTGATTTGCAAGTTCTATTTTGTATAATGCAGTCATCAAAAAAACTGTTTCCGTCAATAATCAAAACTACATCGTATAGACTGATTTTTTCAGGATCTTTTATAAAATAATATCCTCCATGTGGACCTTTAAGAGAACCAAGTATCTTATTCTTTACAAGCTGATGGAGGATTTTTGAAAGAAATTGAGTGGGTAAATTTAATTCATCCGATATTTTCTTTATACCTATAATTTCTCTTTCCTTTCCAGATTTACTGGCGATATAAATCAGCGCTCTTATTCCATATTTGCAGGTATTTGATAACATTTCAATTAATAATTACTGAGAGGAATTTTTTTTATTCTTCTTTCATGCCTTCCTCCTTCAAACTCTGTTGAAAGAAAAGTTTTTATTATTGTAATTGCCTCAGCTACAGAAATAAAACGCCCAGGTAAAGCACAAATATTTGCATCATTATGAGCCCTTGCAAGCCTGCCTATCTCTTCATTCCAGCAAAGAGCTCCTCTTATATGCTGATGTTTATTTACAGTCATATTAATACCATTCCCTGTTGCACAAATAGTTATACCCAGATCCACTTCCTTTTTAAAAATGGCATTGGCAATTGCATGAGCAAAATCAGGATAATCAGTACTTTCATCAGTGTATGTACCAAAATCAGTTACGTTATATCCTGCTTTCTTAAGATAATCCTTAATATTCTCTTTCATAAAAAAGCCAGCATGATCTGCTGCAATCCCTATTTTCGTTTTTTCCATTCTAAAAATAACTTTTATAATTCTGTAAATGCCAGCGCAAAAATAATTATTGAATATTAATTTTTATTATATGATTTAATAACTAAAACAATAAGCTCCGATTTTTGTTCCATGTGACTTAAATAAAACCAAATAATTGTTTCTTTTCTTGTAAAAAGTCTATTAATTATTTGTTGATAACTTTAAAAATATTCTTCCTGTATTCTTAAAATTAATTTTTACCTGAAGTTTTAATACTTTATTGACATTAATTAACATAATATTGAACAAATGGAATCTTAATATTGTTAAAAAGAAAATGTTGAAGGATTATTATTAACATCTGTTGTTATTTTTTCAAAATACTGATTATCAAAAATTGTATATTTTTTGATGTGTTTAAAATTTGTTTATAAAATATGAAAATTTATATAATAAATATATATGGCAAAATTTAAACAATATCAACAGCATATTATTAAATTTATAAAAGAAAGAATTAATTTTAAAATTAAATATTTAATATATATAATAACTGTTTATAACCTTTATAATTTTTTACATAACAGATGGATAAAGATTTTTACATTTCACAAATTAATAAATTAAGGAAATCAAAGAATGCTATTATTTTGGCACATTTCTATCAGACAGGTGATATTCAGGATATAGCCGATTTCGTTGGAGATAGTCTTGCCCTGGCACAGGAAGCATTGAAGAGTAGTGCTTCAATAATAATTCTCGCCGGTGTAAAATTTATGGCTGAAACAGCAAAGATTCTTAATACTGATAAAAAGGTTCTAATACCTGATATTGAAGCAGGCTGTTCACTCGCCGATTCGTGTAAACCTGAAGATTTTAAAAAATTTATTGATGAAAATCCTGGACGAAAAGTGGTAACTTATATTAATACTACAGCTGAAATAAAAGCTATGTCCGATATTATATGTACTTCTTCAAATGCTCTTGAAATTATAAATTCTTTTCCCGATGACGAAAAATTAATCTTTGCTCCCGACCGTAACCTCGGAAATCATATTAAAAGTCAGACTAATCGCGATATTATCATATGGGATGGTACATGTCATGTGCATGAAGCTTTTTCCATAGAAGCAATAATCAAGTTAAAAGAACAATACCCTGATGCAAAGATAATAGTCCATCCTGAATGCGAATTACCGGTAAGAATGATTGCAGATTTCATTGGTTCAACTAGTGCCTTACTTAAATTTACAAAAGAAAACAAGGCAAAAACGTTCATTGTTGCTACAGAACCTGGAATATTTCACAAAATGAAACAAGAAAGCCCGGATAAGATATTTATTGCCGCACCTCCAAAAGATTCAACCTGTGGTTGTAGTGAATGTAATTATATGAAACTTAATACATTAGAAAAAATTTATTTTGCATTATTGAATGAGGAACCAGAGGTGGTATTGAGTAATGAGATGATAACAAAGGCAGCAACGCCGGTTTTAAAGATGTTAGAGGTTTCGAGGGCTTTGAATATAATGAAGAAGAAAAAATGAGGAAAATTTTTATTGCAGTAATTTTGTTAACAAATTTTTTGCATGTTTTTTCGCAAACTCAGGAAAATTTGACAGATGGTTATCGTATTTTCAGATATCCTAACGGTGCCATATCAAGTGAGGGTTTTATAAGAAATGGAAAACCTGACGGATATTGGAAAAGTTATTATGTAACAGGGATAAAAAAATCAGAGGGAAAACGTACAAATTTTTTACTTGATAGTATCTGGGTTTTTTATGATCAGGTTGGTGATACCCTTGAAAAAATTAATTATGTACTTGGAAAAAAGAATGGATATTACTATAAATATTCAAAAGACCCTTCTTATGGGGTATATGTATATTCAAAAGAACTTTATGCCGGTGACAAACGTGAAGGTACAGCATATATCTTTTACCCAAATGGTAAAATTAAGCAAACAATACCTTACCGTAATGGAATGAAAGAAGGACTATCAAGAGAATATAACTTGAATGGCGAAATTGCTGTACTTTATGAGTATAGAAATGATATAATGATTAGCAGGGAAAGAATTAACAGTCGGGATAATGAAGGAAGAAAACAGGGTACATGGAAAGAATTTTATCAGTCGGGAAATATTAAATCTGAATATAATTACAAAGATGATCTTCTTCATGGTTATTACAAAGAATATGATGAAAAAGGTAATCTTATTGTTACAATGCTTTACGAAAATGGTGTTTTAATTAATCCACGTATAGAAGATGATTCAGGGATTGAGGTGGTTAATAAATATGATCAGAACGGTGGAATTATATACAGTGGAACTTATAAAAATGGAATACCTGTTGGTATTCATAGAGAGTACCAGAATGGAAAAATTATCAATGCAAAAATTTATGGAGAAAATGGTATACTTATATCGGAAGGAATTGTAGATGAAGAAGGAAACAGAAATGGATTATGGAAAGAGTTTTATGCTGATGGTACTTTAAAAGCAGAAGGGCAATATAACGATAATAAAAGAACAGGTTCCTGGAAGTTTTATAACAGAGAAGGAAAACTTGAACAAACAGGAAATTTTGTTAATGATAGGCCAGAGGGTTTATGGAAATGGTACTACGAAAATGGTTCTCTCCTGCGAGAAGAAGAATATTTTCAGGGACAACGAGATGGAAGTTTTATTGAATATTCAAAATCCGGAGAAGTTATAGCTCAAGGATTTTTTTCCGATGGTGAAAGAAATGGTGAATGGGTTATAAGCTGGAACGGATACAAAGAAGAGGGTAAATATATTATGGGATTGAGGGATGGATTATGGAAATCATATTATGAAGAAGGAAAATTAAGATATAAGGGAAATTACGTGCAGGGAAATGCCGACGGTCTACACGTGTATTATTTTGAAAATGGCAAGATAAAAGAAGAACAATACTATAAAAATGGTATCAGGGAAAAAACATGGAAAAAATACAATGAAGACGGTTCTCTTTTTTTGACTGTAACTTACAAAAATGATGTGGAAACCAGCATTAACGGTGTAAAAATAAAACTTCCAGAGAGTGATGTTAAGCTTATCCGGTAACAGAAATTGATATGGAAGGATTTAGTGTAAGAAAAGAAACATTATCGGTTACTGACCGGGAGTTTGAAAAACAACTTCGGCCAATAACTTTTACAGATTTTAGAGGTCAGAAACAGATAGTTGATAACTTGGAAATATTTGTTACCGCTGCAAAACAAAGAGGTGAAGCACTGGATCATGTTTTATTACATGGACCACCGGGTCTGGGTAAAACTACACTTGCAGCGATTATTGCTAAGGAAATGGGGGTTGGAATGAAAAGCACTTCAGGTCCGGTACTGGATAAACCCGGTGATCTGGCAGGTCTGCTTACCAGTTTACAGGAAGGAGATGTCTTATTTATTGATGAAATACATCGATTAAGTCACATTGTTGAAGAATATCTTTATGCTGCAATGGAAGATTACAGAATAGATATTATGATCGATAAAGGACCAAGTGCACGTTCAGTTCAAATATCATTGAATAAATTTACTCTAGTTGGCGCAACAACCCGGTCAGGTCTACTTACTAGCCCTTTGAGAGCAAGATTTGGGATAAAATTTCATTTCGATTATTACAACAAGGAAATCCTTACAGAAATAGTTAAAAGATCTGCAAGCATATTAAATATAAAAATTCATGATAACGCTGCTTTAGAAATAGCTTCTCGAAGCAGAGGAACACCAAGAATTGCAAATGCTCTTTTAAGGAGAATAAGGGATTTTGCACAAGTTAAAGGAAGTGGTATAATTGATATTGATATAACAAAAAAAAGTCTGAAGGCCTTAAATATTGATGGACAGGGACTTGACGAAATGGATAACAAAATTCTTTCAGTTATTATAGAGAAATTTAAAGGAGGACCAGTTGGAATTAACACTATTGCCACAGCTGTTGGGGAAGAAAGCGGTACTATTGAGGAAGTTTATGAACCTTTTCTTATAAAAGAAGGATACATAAAAAGAACGCCAAGAGGAAGAGAAGCAACCGAAAGGGCCTACAGTCATCTGGGACTACTAAAAAACAATAAGCAGACAGGGAAATTATTTGAAATTTAAGAGAAATAGAATTTAAAAAATGTTAATATAATAAAAAATTAATGTGAAAAATTACTGATCTTTTCAAGACCTTTAATATCAAGTATAATAATTTTCCTGCCAGAAAGTTCAATTAGACCATCTGATTTGAATTCGGATAGCAACCGAATAACTGATTCTGTAGCGGTACCAACAATATTTGCAAGCTCTTCTCTGGTTAAAGAAATTCTGAGCGTTTTATTTTCAGTAAGGCCGAAATCATTAACAAGTTTCAAAAGAACTTCAGCAAGTCTTTCTCGAACAGTCTTTTGAGCAATATCTGTAATGTATGAATTTGCCTCACCAAGTTCCTGACAAATAAGTTTTACAAGTTCAAGTGCAAACACAGAATTACTACTAATCAGTTGAGGTAATATATCAGAAGGAAGAAAGCAAACCCTGCAATCTTCAAGAACTTTTGCAGTTGTACAAGCAGGTTCATTACTTAAAACGCTTCTGTATGCAATTATATCTCCTGGTTTTGCAAACCTTATAATTTGTTCTTTTCCGTCAGGTCCAGTCTTGTAAACCTTTATTAAGCCCTTATTAATACAATAAAAACCACTAATTCTGCTGCCTTCTTTATATAATATTGTACCTTTTTTAAATGTTCTAAAAGCCTTAATAAAATTTAATCTATCCGACTCATCTTTTGAGAGATGCCTGAAAATTGCATTAATCTGAAAAGCACAATTTTCACAAAATGGAAACGATTCTTGATTTTGTACCATATTGGAAAATTTATTATACAAAGATTAAAAATAGATTGTAAATAATGCGTTGTGCTGTTAAAAAATGATAAAAAAGTTAATATATTTTACATGAAAAAATTATATATAATACAGATAAACAGCACATTAGAAGTCAAATTTATTATAAATTTACTTCCTGTTTACATAGCTTAAAAACAAATTTTTGCAAGATCTTTAATATAAAAAAATAGGTTTTTAATGATCGTTTAAAAGATTCTGCTAATTTTTTTTTTAAATAATAAAAAGCAAAATCTGTTAAACTAAGAGTTAATTATTATGCCAGACACCGGTGAATCAATAGAGATTGATAGTGAAAAATACTTTTGTGGAAATTATTTCGAAGATAATTAATGTAACTCTTTAAATAAAAATTAATTCAAAGAAAAATAAGACATTAAATCATTTAAAATAATCGTAGAATTCTTAACCGCATAAAATGTTTGTAAATAAAAATATTAAAAGTTAATTATTTAGATTAAAAAAGATTTGTTGAAAATGAAAAAATTAATAGTTGTAATTAAAATATCAAAATAGGCATATATTAGATATTTAAATCTGTATAAATATATTCTTGTTAATTAGAATACTTTACTGAATTGTTCGAGAAAACGACGATCGTTTTCAAAAAATAGGCGGAGGTCATTAATTTGAAATTTTAACATTGCAAGTCTTTCAATTCCCATTCCAAAAGCAAAGCCGGAGTAAATTTTGGGGTCGATTCCACAGGCTACCAAAACATTGGGATGAACCATTCCGCAGCCCAGTATTTCAAGCCAACCCGTATATTTGCATACATTACAACCACTACCTCCGCAAATTTTGCAGCTTACGTCCATTTCACCTGAAGGTTCTGTAAATGGGAAATATGAAGGTCTTAATCTTATCTTTGTTTCAGGGCCAAACATTTCAACTGCAAAGAATAATAATGTTTGTTTAAGGTCAGCAAAAGATACGTTTTTGTCAATGTAAAGGCCTTCTACTTGATGAAAAATACAATGTGCTCGTGCAGAAATTGCTTCATTTCTGAAAACACGGCCAGGGGAAATTGTTCTTATCGGAGGTTTTGTGCTTTGCATAACTCTGACCTGAACAGATGATGTATGTGTGCGAAGAAGGATATCATCTGGATCAGATTGATCATCATAAATTCTTAAAATGTAAAATGTATCCTGCATATCTCTGGCAGGATGCTCGGGCGCAAAATTAAGTCTGGAAAAAACATGGTCATCATCTTCAATCTCTGGACCTTCTGTAATAGTAAAGCCTATTCGTTTAAAAATATCGATTATTTCATTGCGAATAATAGAAATTGGATGACGGGAACCGGAAAAAATCGGAAAGGCAGACTTAGTTAAATCAGATTCAGAGATTTTTTCTTCTGAAGATATTTCAAAGCTCTTTAGCTCATTAAATTTTTCTATAACTTCTTTTTTTAACTCGTTAAGCAATTTTCCAACAATTTTTTTCTGAGAAGAATCAATATTTCTGAATTCTTCAAAGAGAGATGATATTATACCTTTTCTTGAAAGATATTTGATTCTGAAGGCTTCAGGGTCTATATCACGACCGGGAAAAGTTTTCCTGATCTCTTCTCTTAAAGAATTAATTTTATCTATCATTTAATCAAATATTATTTACTAAGAATTTTTGTGTCGATTATTCTAATATCGGATAAAGGTTTGTCCTTGCTATCGGTTTGAACAGAAGCTATTCGGTCAACAACATCAAGGCCTTCAATTACTTCACCAAAAACTGTATAAGTCTGGTCAAGCCTGGGAACGCCACCAATTGTTTTGTAAACATTACGTTGGTAATCGGGTATTGTGTAGGGATTCCTCGATGATAATATTTCATAAATGCAAAGTGAAACTTTCTCCTGAATTTCTGCATCATTTAAATTAAGATTATATATTCGGTTGCTGTCGGAAAAATGACGGAAGAGGTTTAAAAACAAAAGCTGGGCAAGATTCGTATTTATAAGATTTTCAGCTTCTTTAAGTTGGTATTCTGTAAGGATTGTGCCTTGAACAATATAAAATTGAGTTCCTGAAGAACGCATTTCTGGATTAGTTTGATTCCCTATCCTTGCAGCTGCTACAGCTCCTTTTTTATGAAAAAGGCCGGATACAATTTCTGGCGGAATAGTATAATCAAAAAGTGTATCAGGAATATTTAAATTTTTATCAGTACGAGTTGAAAGATCCCCTGTTTGAATCATAAAATTATTAATTACTCTATGAAACAAAACTCCATTAAAATGACCCTCTCTAATATGAAACAAAAAATTATCACGATGAAGTGGCGTTGAATCACTGAGTCTTATCTTAATGTCCCCTGCTGTTGTAGAAAGTAAAACAATATTCGATTTAAAGGAAGTTCTGGATGAATTGCAAGAAACTATAATGGAAGATATAATCAGAAAAAAAGATACTCTCAATAACATAATTTTCAATAAAATAGTTTTAAAAGTTAATAACATAGATTTTTCTTGAATGCAAAGATATTTAACTTTGGACGATGTTGTAAAAATATAGAATGATTTTTTAGACTGAAAAATTTATTGATAGTGAGAGAAGTTAAACAACTGGCGGGACAGACTTTAATATATGGCCTTGGTACAATTGTTCCAAGATTCTTAAATTATGGGATTTTAACTTTTTTTTATACAAGAATATTTCCAAAGCATGAATATGGAATAATTACCGAATTGTATGCGTGGATGGTCTTATTCCTTATTATTCTTACTTATGGAATGGAAACCGGTTTTTTCAGATTTTCGCAGAAAAGAGAAGATTATGAAAAAGTTTATGGTACGGCATTAATTAGTCTTTTTATTACTTCAACAGCATTTTTTATTCTGTCGAATGTTTTTATTAGACCATTTTCTGCATTGTTAAAATATGAAGATTATCCTGGATACGTAAGGATGTTTTCTGCAATTCTTGCTCTTGATGCATTTCTGGCAATACCCTTTGCTAGATTAAGGCGTGAAAATAAGGCATTAGTATTTAGTATTGTTAAAATATTAAATGTTGTTATTACCATAATTTTCGTAGTTTTTTTATTGGTTATGGCCCCGATTATATATGAAAGGAGCAATGGAATTATAAAAAAAATCTATAATCCTGAGTATGGAGTTGGTTATGTCTTTATTGCTAACCTGGCGGGAAGCCTTGCAACACTTTTAATGCTACTGCCTTATATTTTGAGAATTAAAATAAAGTTTGATTTTCAGCTGTGGAAAAGAATGATAAGCTATTCATACCCATTATTAATAGCAGGATTAAGCGGTTCAATTAATGACGCTATAGATAAGATTTTATTAAGAAGATTAAGTGTTGAAGGTGATGGTTTATATGTCGTAGGCGAGTATGGGGCAGGATACAAAATTGGAGTTTTGATGGCTCTTTTTATTCAAATGTTCAGATTTGCGGCCGAACCATTTTTCTTTGAACGAGCTGATAAAAAAGATGCAAAACAAACTTATGCAAGTGTAATGAAATATTTTATAATTATTATGCTCATTATTTTTCTTGGTTTAAATCTTTATAAATCTGGAATCCAATACATACTGGGAAAAGATTATAGGAATTCACTTGTAGTTGTTCCCATGATAAGTATGGCATACTTATTATATGGAATATATATAAATCACAGTATATGGTATAAAATTAATGATCTTACAAAGTTTGGTGTATATATCACTTTCGCAGGAGCTATGGTAACAATTCTGATAAATTTTGTTTTCATTCCAATATACGGATATATGGCATCTGCATGGGCTCATGTATTTTCCTATCTTACAATGCTGATTTTATCATTCGTTTTGGCAGAAAAATATTATAAGGTAAATTATGAAATGCACAAGTTAATTCCATATTTTTTTATTGCTATTATAATGGTTTCATTTGGTGAGTTTTATCATTACAAAAATGTTATCAGTGAACTCTTGATAAATACCTTAATGATAATGATGTTTATTGCTTTTGCTGAATATAAAGATAAAGCTGTAACTGTTTTATTAAAGAAAGAAAAATATTAAAAAATTTATATTAATTGGAAATTATATTAAATACTAAGAAACGAAATATTAAATTATATTATATGTGCAATGGTAAGGTTAAAAGTGAAATTTAATTTAAGTTATGGAAAGTTTTAAGATAAAAATAATTAATAAATCAGGAAACCAATTACCAAAATATTCAACTGAAATGTCTGCAGGGATGGATATAAGAGCCTATCTTGATAGAGAAATTAAATTAAAACCGTTGGAAAGGGCTGTTATTCCAACTGGATTATACATAGAATTACCAGAGGGATTCGAGGCACAGGTAAGGCCCAGAAGCGGATTAGCTGCCGAAAAGGGGATAACAGTATTGAATACACCTGGAACAATTGATTCTGATTATAGAGGTGAAATTAAAGTAATAATTATAAATCTTTCAGAAAATGATTTTATAATTAAAAATAGTGATAGAATCGCTCAAATGGTGATTAGCAGATATCAAAAAATTGAATGGGAACTAGTAGATTCGATAAATGATACTGATAGAGGAACTGGAGGTTTCGGACATACAGGTAAAGAATGATTAAAGAATGAAAAGAATAATTATTGCAGGAATAATAATAGTTATAAGTGGAATTTCTTGTATAAAAAGAAATGCTGATATTTTTTTTACCGATAAAAATGAAAAGATCAACCATGATGAGTTTAATTATTATTATTCTGAAGGTTTACGTCTCAAGCTTTTGGGAAATAATCCTGAAGCATTGAGAAATTTCGAAAAATGTATTAAAGTAGACCCGGAAAATGATGCTACATATTTCCAGATTGCTAGTGTGCTATTACAAAACGGAAACATTGATAAAGGGAAAAATTATCTTATAAAGGCGTATAAATTAAATTCTTTAAATGTCTGGTATAGCTATTTACTTACTCAAATTTATCAGCAAATAGGATCGATTGATAGTTCTATTTATTTTGCAGAAAAGGCTTCTAATTCATTGGCCGAAAGCGAAATTTTAAAATTAAAGCTGATTGAATTATACAGAATTAAGGGAGAAAATGATAAAATTGCTCCTTTAGTAAATGAAATAATTAAAAAAAAAGGAATTAATAAACAAAATAGCATTATAATTATTAATGCTATGGTGCAACTTGGTTATTATCAGGATGCTGAAAAAATTTTGAAACAATTATATGAAGAGTTTCCTGAAGAAAATTTATATATGCGTATGCTCGCAGATATTTATGTAAAAAAACATGACAATAATACTGCTTATAAAATTTATAAACAATTTCTTGAAAATTATAATAACAGACCTGATGAGATATTGTGGGTTATTGATTTCCTGCAAAAAGTAAAAAGATATGATGATCTTATAAAATTCACAGAAGAATTAATAAAAAATGAAAATATAGAAAATAGAGAAAAAATAAATTTACTGAGTGAACTAATTAATAACGATGAACTTATTAGATGTTGTGAAAATGAATTGGAATACTTGTTTATTGAGTTTGAAAAGGGGTCAAAGAATGAAGAAGTAAGTCTTTTATTGAGAGTAGATTTATATCAGAAAAGTGGAAGAATAGATGCTGCAATTAAACGTTTAAAAGAGATTATTAAAAAGAATAGGGAAAACTATTATGCATGGGAAAAGTTATTGATTTTGCTGGAAGAAAACAGGCTCTATAATGACTTATATAAAGAGGCTAAAGAAGCGGCTACAGAATTTAATTTATCGATATTAGCAAAATTGCTATTTGTAAGGGCCGCAATAGAAATTGAAGACTATAAAAGTGCAATGGAGGAAATTCGAAAAGCAAAAGTAATTGCAGGGAATGATAAGGAAACAATTATACAATGTTTACTGATAGAAGCGGATTTATATTATAGAATGAAAGATTATAATAAAGCTTTTGAAGCTTTAGAAAATGTTTTGAAGAATGATTCTATAAATATAATTGGATTAAATAATTATGCATATTATCTGGCAGAAGCTAATAAGTCTCTTAAAAAGGCTGAAGAGATGATTAATACTGTTATAAAATTAGAACCTGGAAACCCAATTTACCTTGATACTTATGCATGGATTTTATATAAAAAAGGATTAAATAAGAAAGCTGAAAAAGTTATGGAAGAAGTAATTATAAAATTAAAAGGGGATGATCCTGAATTCTTTGAACATTATGGATATATTTTAATGAAGCTTAAAAAATGTAAAGAGGCAATAATGTACTGGAAAATGGCAATTGAAAAGGATAATAAAAAATCATATTTAGAAAAAGAAATTAATTCATGTTTGGAGAAAAGAAAATAATATTTGCAATTATTTGGGTAATATTACTTCAGGGCTGTATAACAACAAAGAATAGTTCAATAAGTGCAAAATATTTTGAAGCAGAAAAAATTATTGATAATACTATTAAAAATAATATTACTGAAGTTGGATTTTACATAAAAAGCGGAAGAATATCATTTTATGATGGACAGGAAAAAATGAATTTTCTTTTCAGCGTGAAATATGAAAGAGAAAAGAAATATTTAATTTCTATAAAAAGTACTGCTGGAATAGAAGCAATTAGAATTTATCTCGATAATGATACAATGTTGATAAATGACCGGATTAACAAAGAAGTGCTTTATGGAAAATCAACAGAATTTGAAAAAATAACGGGAGTAAAATATGACTTTTTAAAGGTTTGTTTTGGTGATTTACCTGGTAATTATATATATAAATGGGAAAAAATTAATGGCGGAAATGAACATATTGAGCTTGAAGGAAACTATAACGGAATATTATTTAAAAGTTTAATTAATTGTAATAACAAAAAACCTGAAAATACTGTAATATATATAGGAGGAAAAAATCGTTTTCTAAAAATAGAATATGAAAAATATAAAGGAGATCTATATCAATTACCACATGAAACAATTATTTATGATTCCGAAAAAAAAATAAAAATGATTTTAAGAATTAAGAAATATATTGTTCCATGGCATGGTGATATTGAGTTTATCCCTGGTGAAGGATATAGAAAAAGGAAATTTTCATAAGAATGAAATATCTCATCTTATTATATATCTTTTTAACATGCGGTTTTTACTCTGTTGCTCAAACAAGAAGTAAACTTGAAGAGCAACGAAAGAAAACACTTGAAGAAATTGCTTATGTTAATAATCTGCTTCAAGAAACTGAAAAGAGGAAAAACATTGGAATAAATGATTTAAAAATCATTAATAATAATATTGAATTAAGAGAGAATATTATTGATGGATTATCGAAAGAAGCTCGCATATTGCTAGAAAGGATTGAATTAAATAATCTAGCTTTAAAATTGATGGAAGAAGATTTGTTTAAATTGAAAGAGGAATATAAAAAAGCAATTTTAAGGTCTTATAAAGAAAGTAAAGGATACCCAGAAATAATTTATATTTTGTCGGCAAAGGATTTCAATCAGGGTTATAAAAGAATTAAATACTTACAGCAGCTAAGTAAAAACAGACGGAATGAAGCTGAGATTATAGGAGAGCTAAAAGTTGAAATGGAAAAAATAAAAGCAAAGCTTGATAGTGATTTTTTAGAATTGGAGGAAATTAAAAGGAACGAAGAAAATCAAAAACTAATTTTAATAGAGGAAAAGAAAAAGAAAAATATAATGGTTCGCAATTTAATGAAAAAGGAACGGCAACTTAAGCAAGAATTAGAAGAAAAGAAAAAAATAGCTCAAAGAATAGAAAATGAAATATTAAAATTAATTGATGAAGAAAAGAAGAAAAGTAATAAGGGGAAGATGACCCCTGAGATGAAATTAATTGGATCGAATTTCGAAGAAAATAAAGGCAGATTACCATGGCCAGTAGAAAAAGGTATAATTACAGGAAATTATGGGTTACAAAAACATAAAGAATTGGTTTTTGTAACTGAGAATAATCCAGGAATAGAAATAACAAGTTATGGAGAAACTAAGGTTAGAAGTGTTTTTAAGGGAGAAGTTGCAAGGGTATTGAGTATAACCGGAGCAAATATGGCAGTAATAATAAGACATGGTAATTATTTTACAGTGTATCAAAATCTTGTAAATGTTAGAGTTAAGGCTGGGGATAAAATAGAAACAAAAGAAATAATAGGAGATGTTTACTTAGATAAAGAACGTCAGGGAAAATCAATATTAAAATTTATGATATTTAAAGAGAAAATAAAACTAAATCCGGAAGAATGGATTGCAAAATAAAAAATAGAAAGGAAATATATGATATTAAATATCAAAAATTTAAATAGTGAAAAAATTCAATGATTAAGAAGAATTAAATTCAAATATTAAGTAACAAAAATATATTTAATTAAAATAATAGAAAGAGAAAGAAATAATTGAATAAAAAGATGAAGGAATAAATTTTAAAATAAAGAACAGGAATAATAATTCAGGAAATTAAAATGAATAACTTTATAGATTATGTTTTAAATATTAAATGAAACAAAATAAAATATATTATGTATAAAAGTTGATAGAATATCGAAAAAATGAAGAGGAAGATAAAAATAGCTTCAGAAATAAAGAATCTTCGGATAATCGAAAAAATTATAGATGATATAACTACTGAAAGTGGGATTGACAAGAGTAGTTATGGAAAAATCATGGTTAGTACTATGGAAGCTGTAAATAATGCTATATTACATGGAAACAAGTGCGATATAAATCGAAATGTTAATGTTTTTATAAATTTAGAAAAAAAAGATTTAAAAATAATAATAGAAGATGAAGGTGAAGGATTCAATTACAATAGTATACCTGATCCAACATTACCAGAAAACATTGAAAAGTTCGCTGGAAGAGGAGTATTTTTAATGCGTAATTTAGCAGATGCAGTTAATTTTAATGAAAAGGGAAACAAGGTTGAATTAGTTTTCAGAAATATTAGATAGTGAAAGTATATTATTATAAAATAAAATATAAAGTTAGAGAATCTGGAAGAAAAAGGGTGTTAATTTGCAAGGTCATCAGGAATAATGGTTTTAAACCTGGTGACCTTAAATTTATTATTACAAATGATGAAGAAATAAAGAAAATAAATAAAGAATTTCTTGGGCATGATTATCCAACTGATGTAATAAGTTTCAGAATGAATGAAGGAAATGAAATAGAAGGAGAAATATATATTAGTATTGATTCTGTAAAATATAACAGTAAAATATATGGAAATACTGTGGATAAAGAACTGTTAAGGGTAATGATTCATGGAGTACTTCACCTAATTGGTTTAGATGATAATAATGATAAAAACAAAAGGAAAATGAAGGAAGAAGAAGATTTTTGGATTACGAAATATTAATGTATGGAATTTCAATTCGATATTGTAGTAATAGGTGGTGGACATGCTGGTTGTGAAGCAGCACATATTGCAGCAAAAATGGGATTAAAAACTGTTCTTATAACTATGGACATGACAAAATTTGCTCAGATGTCATGCAATCCTGCAATGGGTGGTGTCGCAAAGGGACAAATCATACGTGAAATTGATGCTCTTGGAGGGTTAAGTGGAATTATTACAGACCGTTCAATGATACAATTCCGAATGCTTAATAGGTCAAAAGGTCCTGCAATGTGGAGTCCTAGGGCACAATGCGATAGAATGTTATTTTCGCGTGAAGTTAGAAAAGAACTTGAAAGAACAGAAAATTTATTTTTATGGCAGGAAGAAGTAAAAAAAATAATTATAGAGGAAAAAAATGTTAAAGGTGTTGAAACTGTTTTTGGGAATAAATTCATTTGTAAAGCGGTTATTCTAACAGCTGGGACATTTTTGAACGGCTTGATGCATGTTGGGATGAAAACACATATGGGAGGAAGGTCTGGAGATATGCCTTCCGTAGAATTGAGCAATGGTTTAGTTAAAGAAGGATTTAAAATTGGTCGACTAAAAACAGGAACAAGTGCAAGGATTGACGGTAGAACAATTAATTTTAAATTAATGGTAGAACAGAAGGGTGATGGAGAAGGAAGATGTTTCTCATATATGCATAATAATATAAAAATAGAAGATGAAAAGAGTTGTTATATAACCTATACAAATATAGAGGCTCATGAAGAATTGAAAAAAGGTCTTGACAGAAGCCCACTGTTTAAAGGAATCATTAAAGGTCGTGGACCAAGATATTGTCCCAGTATTGAAGATAAAATAGTAACGTTTAAAGAAAAAGAAAGACATCAGCTGTTTATCGAGCCAGAAGGACGTGATACGATTGAATATTATATAAATGGTTTTGCAAGTAGTCTACCCTTAGAGGTTCAAGTAAATGCTTTAAGAAAAATAAAAGGATTGGAAAATGTGGAAATATACAGGCCAGGTTATGCGATTGAATACGATTATTTTCCTCCTACTCAATTAAATCATACACTTGAAACAAAAATGGTCAAAGGGCTATATTTTGCTGGACAGGTAAATGGGACAACTGGCTACGAAGAAGCGGCTGCTCAAGGGTTAATAGCGGGTATAAATGCAGCTCGAAAAATAAAAGGAGAAAATGAATTTATCTTAAAAAGAGATGAAGCATATATTGGAGTTTTAATAGATGATCTAGTAATTAAAGGAATTGATGAACCATATAGAATGTTTACTGCAAGAGCGGAGTACAGGATTCTATTAAGACAGGATAATGCTGATGAAAGATTAACAAGAAAAGGTTATGAAATCGGGTCAGTTGATAATGAACGAATTAAACGGCTTGAAGAAAAAGAGGCATTAATTGAAGAGACAATAGATTTTGTTAAGAAAAGAAGTATTATACCTGAAAGTATTAATGAATTTTTAGCTAAAAAAGAAACTACACCTATAAATCAAAAAACAAAATTAATAAATTTATTACTTCGTCCACAAATAGGGATTAAAGAATTGCTTCTAAATAGTAAAGAAGCAAGAAAGCTTAAAGTATTTGATAGTGATAGGCAGGATGAAATCTTTGAATCGGTGGAGATTAGAATTAAATATGACGGTTATATAAAAAGAGAGCAATTAATAGCTGAAAAAATTAAAAGATTAGAAGATATAATTTTACCTAAAGGTATTGACTATGATGCGCTGAAGTCTATTTCGACTGAAGGGAGAGAAAAGCTAAAAAGGATCAAACCATATACAATTGGTCAGGCTAGTAGAATAAGTGGAGTTTCACCATCTGACATAAATGTATTATTAATGTATCTGGGAAGATAAATGTTCCACGTGGAACATTTAAAAAAATATTTTAAAAAATGGGTGTAAAAGGAAATATAATTGATATTCACTCACGTAGAATTTTCCCAGGTAAATTGTTTATCGATGACGGTATAATCAAAAATATTGAAGAAACTAAAGAAAATGAAGAAAGATATATTTTACCTGGGCTTATAGATGCACATATTCATATAGAAAGTTCAATGTGTACACCAGGTGCATTTGCAGTTGAAGCTGTTTCACATGGAACAACTGCTGTTGTTGCCGATCCTCATGAAATAGCAAATGTGTTGGGATTGGAGGGTGTCAGGTTTATGACTGAGGATGCAAAAGAGGTTCCTTTAAAGTTTTTATTTGGAGCTCCTTCTTGTGTACCTGCTACAAATTATGAAACATCAGGAGCATCAATAGATGCAAATGATATAGAAGAATTATTTAAATCAGGTGAAGCTTCTTTCCTCGCAGAAATGATGAATTTCCCGGGTGTGATATTAGATGATGATGATGTAATCGAAAAAATAAATATTGCACGGAAGTATGGTAAAAATATTGACGGACACTCACCAGGCCTCTCAGGAAAAGAGTTGAAAAAATATATTTCAAAAGGAATAACAACTGATCATGAATGCAGCACATTGCAAGAAGCCCTTGAAAAAATTTCGCTTGGAATGAAAATTTTAATCAGGGAAGGAAGTGCTGCAAGAAATCTCGAAGCACTAAAAGATTTATTGAATTTAAAGCCGGAAAAAGTAATGTTATGCAGCGATGATCTACACCCTGAAACACTTGTTGAAAGACATATTAACAAAATCGTCGCAAAACTTGTAAAAGAAAATTTTAATCTTTTCGATACAATTAAAGCTTGTACTTTTAATCCTGCAAAACATTATTCTATAAATGCCGGACTCCTTCGAATAAATGATCCTGCCGACTTCATCATTGTTGATAACCCCGCAGAAATGAATGTCCTTGAAACATGGATAAACGGAATAAAAGTATTTGATAGAGGGAACCTCCTTTTTAACTATTCAGGGGCAAAACCAATAAATAAGTTTAATTGTACGGAAATTTCGGCCAACCAGATTCAAATCAAGCGCGAAGGAAATTTTTTACGAGTAATACAGGCATTCGACGGAGAACTCATTACCAGAGAAATAAACATACCAGCAGAATCTGAAGATTACATTTATCAAAGCATTAATAAAGATATTCTCAAAATAGTAGTAAAAGATAGATATAGAAATTTACCCCCGGTAACGGGACTGATAAATGGGTTTGGACTTAAACGTGGCGCTATTGCATCTTCGGTGGCCCATGATAGTCATAACATTATTTGTGTTGGAACAAATGATGATGATATTGTGAACGCTGTCAATGAAATAGTGCGTTTGAAAGGTGGACTATCCGTAGCTGATGCTGGTGATATCGAATCCCTTGCATTACCTGTAGCTGGTATAATGTCAGATAAACCATTGAAGCAGGTAGCAAAATTATATCAAACTCTTACGGAAAAAGCAAAAAATTTGGGCTGCTCCCTCAAAGCTCCATTTATGACACTTTCGTTTATGGCTTTACTGGTCATACCGGAACTGAAGATAAGCGATCGCGGACTCTTTGATTCAAAACAGTTCAGATTTGTACCTGTGACATTTAATAAGATCAATTGAAAGACTAAGGATTGACGGTTAAAATACAATTATTTGTTCGTCTTTTAATTTATTGAGATTTTAAGTAAAGGGATCTTATATAAGGATCGGGAGTTTATTAAAATCCTATAAAAACAGAATGTTTGCACCTGTAGTTTATCGTCAGGAATTCTTCTTAATTTTGTATTTGTTAAATGAATCATGCGGCTTGATCCTGACTTAATATTACCATTATTGCCTTCAAAACCCGGTGTATATCAATTTTTCGACTCGGCAGGCAAATTATTATATGTTGGTAAGGCTGGTAACCTAAAAAAGAGGGTAAGTTCATATTTTAATAGAACCTTACCGGGGAAAACCGCAGTTATGCTATCCAGGGCAGCCTCAATCCGCCATATAGTAACAGAGACTGAATCTGACGCTCTACTTCTTGAAAATAATTTGATTAAAAAACATCAACCCAAGTATAATATACTTCTTAAAGACGATAAAACATATCCATGGATATGCGTTAAAAATGAACCTTTCCCTCGGGTATTCAGCACCAGAAATTTAGTGCGTGATGGATCTGAATATTTTGGACCCTACACATCTATGGTAATGGTAAAAACCATTCTGGAACTTGTGCGTAATCTATATCCATTACGGAACTGTAATTTGAATTTATCCGAAGGAAATATAAAATCCGGCAAATTTAAAGCATGTCTGGAACTCCAACTGGGAAACTGTATGGCACCATGTATTGGAAAGCAAACTACAGAAGAATATGAGTTTAATGTTTCACAGATCAGGGAGATTCTAAAGGGGAATATTGGAGAAGTGACTGAACATTTGAAAAAAAAGATGCAGAGATTAGCTTTAGATCTGAAATTTGAGGAGGCACAGAAAATAAAAGAAAGAATAGAACTTTTGTCAAAATACCGGAGTAAATCGGTTATTGTTAATCCAGCTATTAAAAATGTTGACGTTTTTGGTTACGCTGAGGACAAAGAATATGCTTATATAAATTATCTAAAAGTCAATAATGGTTCTGTAGTTCAAGCTTTTACGCTCGAGATAAAAAGTCGTCTCGAGGAGGAAAAGGAATCACTTTTAGGAACAGGCATAACTGAAATAAAACAAAAAATACCAGGTGATGCGCAGGAAATAATCGTACCGTTTATGCCGGATATTAAAGCAGAAGGGAAAAAGTATACTGTTCCTGCTGCTGGTGACAAAAAGAAACTATTGGAACTTGCAATCAGAAATGCGATGTATTATAGGCAGGAACAACAGCGAAAAAGAGAAGAACGCGACCGTGAAAACCCAACCAGATCAAAGCTGGAAAAAGTAAAAACAGATCTACACCTTGCATCGGTACCTGAGCATATTGAATGTTTCGATAATTCAAATATTTCCGGTTTTAATCCTGTGGCTGCATGCGTGGTATTCCGTGGCGGAAAACCTTCAAAGAAAGAATATCGCCATTTTAATGTTAAAACTGTTGAAGGCCCTGATGATTATTCTTCAATTGAAGAAATTGTTTACAGACGTTACCGAAGAATGCTGGAGGAAAATAAATCTTTGCCTCAACTTGTGGTTATTGATGGCGGGAAGGGACAACTGAATGCTGCCCTGAAAAGTCTTGAAAAACTTCAGTTAAAAGAAAAAATAGCTGTAATAGGTATTGCTAAAAAACTTGAGGAAATATTTTTCCCGGGAGATTCAATTCCCTTTTACTTAGATAAAAACTCAGTAACACTTAAATTAATACAACAAATACGAAATGAAGCTCACCGGTTTGGAATTACTTTTCATAGGCAGAAGAGGTCAAAACAAATGACAACTTCTGAACTCGATGGTATAAAGGGTATCGGCCCTAAAACAAAGGAATTATTGCTTAAAACATTTGGTTCGGTAGAAGAAATGAAAAAAGTTTCTTTTGAAAAACTTTCAGAAACTATCGGGAAGGTGAAGGCAAAAATTTTATATGAATATTTAAATAAGGGAAGTGAAAACTAATTACTTAATAAAGGTAAGTTAAGTATTTCTTCAAGTTTCTCTTTAAGTAATTCAGGTTTAACCAGATGGATGGATATTATTCCAATTTTTCTTGCTGAATAAGCATTTTGTTCAGAATCATCAATAAATATACATTCTTCCGGTTTAAGGGAATATCTGGAAAGAAATAGTCGGAATATTTTTTTGCTTGGTTTTGAAGCATTAAGCCTTGCTGATATTTCTCCACCATCAAATAAGTTAAAAAATTTGTATTTATTTCTTACTTCGTCAAAAATATCATCAGGAAAATTTGAAAGAAAATATAACCTGTAGCCTCTTTTTTTAAGCTCAGGAAGAAGTTTTATATTTTGTTCAATAGGAGTTATTATTTTTAATCGTAAATCAAATACAGCTTTTATTTTGCTTTTAGAGAGGGATGATCTGGATGCAATTCTTTCAATAGCTTCCAACGTAGAGATATCTCCGTTGTCAATCATGAGCCATTCCTTGCTGTTGAAAATATCTCTTAGAATCAGTTCTTTTTCTTTGTCTGGAAAACCATTATTTTCAAGAAATTCAGTCGGTTTCCAGTTTATCAAAACATTTCCCAGGTCGAATATAATTGAGGTTATCATGGATTTTTCATGGAAGATGGTTGTCCGGTTGCTTCAAGTACATGCCACCAGAGTTCACTGTTAATATCTATTTTTTTACGCTGGGAGGTAGCGAGTGGTATGGGTATTACTGTAAAGAAATCATTCCAGTATCCAATAACAAAATCTGTTTTTCCTGCCATAGCTGCATGTACGGCATTCTGGGCAAGAAGATTGCAAAATTTGCTATCATTTGGATTTGCAGGGGCACTTCTTATAATATAACTGGGATCAATATATCTTAATGTAAATGGGAACCCTTTATCTGTAAATTCTTCTATGATTTTTTCTTTCAAATATATTCCAATATCTTTAAGTTTTATATTACCTGAGGCATCTTTTACTATGTCTTTAGTTTCAAATAAATCCTGACCGGCTCCTTCGGCAACCACAATGACTGCATGATGTTTTTCTTCAAGTCTTTTCCTCAGAATTTTAAGGAATCCTCTTTGTCCGTATAAGTCAAAAGGGAGTTCTGGAATTAGCACGAAATTAACCTCCTGAATGGAAAGAGCTGCATGAGCCGCAATAAAACCCGAATCACGTCCCATAACTTTTACAAGAGCAATACCGTTATATGCACCTGCGGCTTCATTATGTGCATTTCTGATAATATCATTAGCTATTGAGAATGCGGTTTCAAATCCGAATGATTTTTCAATAAAACTAATATCATTGTCAATGGTTTTCGGAACCCCTGCAACGGCAATTTTAAGATTTCTTCTTGATATTTCTTCATGGATGGCATGAGCGCCTCTTAATGTTCCGTCTCCACCTATACAGAAAAGAATATTGATGTTGAGAATTTCAAGTGTATCAACAATCTGGCTAACATCCTGATGGCCGCGGGAAGTGCCAAGAAAACTACCGCCACTGAGATGAATGTTGCTAGTAACCTGTGGTGAAAGTTCTATAACAGGATGATTGTATTTTGCCACAAGGCCCTCATATCCATATTTGATACCGAGAATTCTTGTAACACCATATCTATACCATAGCTCATATACAATACTTCTTATTACGTTGTTCAATCCCGGACATAAACCTCCACAGGTAACTATAGCAACTTTCGTCTTTGCTGGCTCGAAGAAAATATCTTCGTGAGGGCCTGCTTTTTCAAATGAAAGTGGAGTTTCGCCGGTCTGAAGGCAACGGTTAAAATTTTCCAAAGAAACATCATAAATTATTCTTTCCCCCTCTTCGACAAAACGGTATAATAAACTATAATTTTTAATCGTTTTTACAAGGGGAGTTTTTATATTAGGCCTTCCAAGTGTCTTGACTATAAAATCCTCATGTACCATAATAATCTAGTTTGTTCAGGGTAATTAAATTTCATGAATCAGGTTTACTTATAAAGCTTTCAAAACTAAATAAAATTATCATTATTATCTTAAGAAATTTAAATGTTATAAGTTTAAATTTTGATAACATTTTCCTTAAAGGTTTCTATACTTTTGCTTCTGAACTTTTAATCCCAGCTTTTAGCGCCTTTTATGTCCAGATCAAGCTCTTGAGGGCTTAATATTTAAATCTAATTAAGTTCCTTTTTCAGTCGATATGGGCAAATTAATGCCGAGAATTTAATACCTTTTCTGAAATTATATATTTTATTTCCTCTTATTGTAATTATACGAATTCATCATGTTTTATTTCATCTCCACTGCATAAATATACTTTATGGCAAAAATATGAAACAGATAAGAGTTGCATGAATCTTAATAAGCTCCTCTAATCCTGGTTTGGATTGCATAAATTCCAGTAGAGGCTGTAATAAATAGCATTTTTCGGTCTTTACCTCCAAAGCAAACATTAGCTGTCCATTTTTCCGGTACAGGAATATTAATAATTTTGTTGCCTTTTTTATCGAATACTGTTACTCCTTTTCCTGTAAGATAAACATTTCCTGATTTATCAATGGTCATTCCGTCTGAACCCATTTCGCAGAAAAGTTTTTTTTCTGAAACAGTACCTTCAGGATTTATTTTATATGACCATGTTTTTCCCTCTCCGATATCTGCCACATAAAGTGTTTTACCGTCGGGGGTACCTATTATACCGTTAGGTTGAACGAGGTCATCAATTATTCTGATAAGTTTTTTATGGTCGGGTGATAGATAATATACACATTGTTTGTCCTGTGGTTTTTCGGTATGTGTCCACCAGTTTCTTTTATAAAAAGGATCCGTAAAATAAACTCCGCCATTGGGATCTATCCATAGATCATTTGGTCCATTAAACGGTTTTTCGTTAAAAAATCCGGTAACAATTTCAATTTTTTTATCAGGGGATATCATCCACAATTCATTTTTTTCATCGGCACATGCCCATAAGTTACCTTTATTGTCGAAAAAGAGGCCGTTTGATCTTCCTGAAGGTTGAAGAAAAGTCTCTAGTTTACCATCCACGGTCCAGATCATTATGCGATCGTTTGGCTGGTCGGTAAAGTAAACATTGCCCGATTTATCCGCAGCAGGGCCTTCAGTAAAACCAAAATTACCTGCAAGTTTTAGTAATTCGGCACCTTCTGCAATAATTCTATTATTACCATTTTTTTGTGCTGATCCTACAAGCACAGAGGATAAAAATAAAATAAAAATATTGATAAGTGTTTTCATAGAAAAATTCAGATAATAGTATTTTTCATTCTCTGCATATAATCGTCTATTTGTTCGGGTTTCTCAAAGCCAACTATTATCATATCAACAGTTCTGAGACCAAGAACATATTTTATTGAAGCATTAATTTTTTCGGGATCGTTTCTAAAACTGCCGTTACCTATAAGTTTCATTCCGATAACACCTTTTCCTGTATCATGCAGCTTTTTTATCACGGGAATAATTTCTTCGGGATTTTTCTTATCCATGCTTTCGCCAAATGGGTTAATTCTGACATGAATTACATCAACCCATGGGCTTTCTGCAGCCGCATTCAGAGCCTCGAAAGAATGTACTGATACACCGTGTGCCCTTATAATTTTCTTTGCTTTAAGTTTTTCAAGGCCATCCATAGATCTTCTTTGATCATCGGTCCATGTACCGCTTGTCATGCAATGCAATTGAACAATGTCAATATAATCGGTGTTCAGTTCCTTTCTGAATCTGTCAACAACAATTTCAACATCAGGCCTTTCAGGTTCCGGGATACCACCACGGAGTACCCAAATTTTTGTTGAAATTACATATGATTCCCGGGGATATGATTTAAGAGCATCTTTTGTATAAGGATGAGTTCCGTAACTATCGGCACAGTCGAAAAAACGAATGCCTTTTTCATATGCAGTTTTGATTAGAAATTCTGCGACACCTGCTCTTGTAATATTGGATGAGCGGTTATATCCACTATATCCGGTGCCCATGCCAAGCAATGTTGTTTTGATACCTGTTTTGCCAAGAGTAACTACCCGTAGTGGATCAATTAATTGGGCTTCTGTCGATGGAGTAGACAGTAGAAGTTCATGGCTGAAAACCAGGGACCCTGCTCCTGCTGATGCCATGGCAAAAAATCTTCTCCTGGAAAGTATTTTGTGCTTCATGATATTATATTTTGGTCAATCAGTTAAATATAATGAAAAATTTAATAACTCAATTACATTTATCGGTCGTTTAATACAAGTACTTTTATATTGGTGGGATACTTTGAATCGTGGTATATTCTATGCGTGGCTTTTTGAAAGTCTTCCTCTCCGCATTTGTAAATATTAACAAATTTTTGAGGATTCCGGTCAACCAGTGGAAACCAGGAATTTTGAATCTGTATCATTATTTTGTGTCCTTTTTTGAAGGTATGAGCAATATCGGGAAGAGAATATTTTATTTCTGTAATTTTTTCAGGAACAAAAGGTTCAGGTTTCTCAAAACTGTTTCTGTATCTTCCTCTGAATACTTCACCTCTTACAAGCATCTGATACCCACCAAGTGGGACTTTAATATCTTTGTCTTCTGGATTTTCAAGGTCGTGTGGTAAAACATCAATAAGTTTTACAATATAATCTGCATCTGTGCCGGTTGTAGAAACGAAAAGGGTAGCAACAATAGGGCCGGTGAATGTAATATCTTCCTGAAGCACATCGGTCTGGTAAACCATTACATCTGGTCTGCGTGCTGCAAAACGCTGGTCATCAGTCATATATTCAGCCGTTCTTCTTGTATGAACGTCAGCTGTGTATGGAACAGGTTTCATGGGATCGGAAACATATTCGTCATAACTGATTTTAGAAGAAGGTATTGTATATGAAAGTCTTCCTCCCGACTGAAGGTACAAAGTTTTTTCAGTGACATTAACGGGTGGCCATTTATCAAATTCTTTCCAGGTATTTGAACCGGTTACAAATATTGTAGCTTCCGGGAATTTTCCGTCTCCTTTACCCGTAAGATGATAATCAAAAAATCGTTTTTCAAGGTCAATATATTTTTCATTTGCGTCAATTCCCCAGTAAATGTTTCCAAGGTTTTCAGCTTTACCAAAAGCCCACTGACCATGAGACCAGGGACCCATTACAAAAATATTGGTATGAGTACTGGGATTTTGTTCTTCAATAGCTTTGTATGTATGAATTGCCCCGTATAAGTCTTCAGCATCAAACCATCCTCCAACAGTCATAACAGCAGGAGTTATATCTTTAAGATGCTGACGGGGATCACGGGTTTTCCAGAAATCATCATAATCGGGATGGGAAAATGCATTATTCCAGAATTTTACACTATCGCCAAAGTATTTTGGAGAAATATTTTTAATTGGACCAAGGGAAAGGAAGAATTCATAATTATCGGTTACAGGCCATTTGAAAGAGGGGAAACCTCTCCGGGAAGGTTCCCGGTGCTGGTGACCGTTACTGTAAAAGAAGCTGAAGCAATCGAGTAGAAAAAATGCACCGTTGTGGTGAAAATCATCACCGATAAACCACGCGGTTACAGGTGCCTGTGGAGATACAGCTTTTACAGCAGGATGAGCGTTTATTGCGCCCATGGTGGAATAAAAGCCAGGATATGAAATTCCGAATATCCCAACACAGCCATTATTACCAGCCACGTTATTTATCAACCATTCTACTGTATCCCATGTATCGGTTGTCTCATCAGTATCATTATTGCCTTTTTTCTCGATAATAACCGGTCTTATATCTTCAAAAGTGCCTTCACTCATAAATTTTCCCCTTACATCTTGAAAAACCATTATATATTCTGCTTCGGCATATCTTGAATATACCTGCATGAAAAAATTAAAAGCATTAGGGCCTCCAGGTTCAATGTTATAGGGAGTTCGATTCAAAAGGATGGGATGTTTTACAGATTTATTTTTCGGCGTGTAAATGGAAGTAAAGAGCCTTATATCATCGCGCATCGGAATATATACTTCTTTTTTTTCGTATTTTTCTTTCAGAGCCTGAGGGCTACCAGGAGGGGCCGGTAGCGATTTACGCGTAAAAGTCATGGTATAATGCTGGTTTCCCTGGGAAAGAATGCCTTCAATTGATGAATAATCGGCATTCACTTTACCTGAAAAACTTAAACCTGCACCTGCATGAGTAAAAGTAAAATCAGGATAAACAAAAGTTGTTGAGGTTGAAGGAATTCCCATTGCTCCCTGATCCGGGCTATCCCAGGTGGATGTATAGCCTTCGGTGGTTTGTTCAATATGAAGGTTAATACGCAAGGTTATTCCCTGAATGCTTATTGAGCTATACCAATCACCTGTAATTGACTGGGCTGATACTGTAAAAGTTAAAAGAAAGCCCGTAATTATTGTCAATAATTTAAATCGCAAAATTTTAAGTGGATTCATGTTTAAAGATTTTTTTTGATTTACTGGATTAGAGACTGGAATTGAAATTATTTGATGCAAATTTTTCAAGGTATTCACAGATAAAAAATAATATTTTACAAACAGAGCTTTTTTAAAATGTCATCTGGAGATACCGGACGGCCGTTTCGGGTAGCGGCACCTGTTATAACTGCATGTACAACATGTTTGTAATCTGGCTGGCGAAAAATATCCTGTTCAAATAAGATTCGCACATTTCCATGTTTTTTGACATTCAGACAAACTTTGAATAAATCCCTGCTTCTGAGAGGGTATTTATAATCTATTTCAACTCTTACAACAATTAGGTCAAGTCCCTCTTTATGGAGATCAGAAAAACTTATCCCCCTGGAAACAAGAAATTCATGTCTGGCGTGCTCAAGATAATGCTGGAAGTTGGCATTGTTTACAATCCCTTGCAGATCGCACTCATAATCACGTACCTTGAAATCCAGGCAAAATATGTAATTGCTTTGATGCATAAATTCAATATTTATTAATAATACTCCTGGTTAGTATTTTCAAATTATCTTTAACCATTCAATTTAGTTTATTTATTTAGGATAATTTCCGAAAAGCTTTTTCAGAAATCTGTGAAATTTATGGATACTGTGAGGCTTATAGAACATAAGCACACATTCGCCTGTTATAAGGTTAACATTCTTACCTTCAAGTAATTTCAAAGCCTGTTTGGTTTCTGACATTTGCTGTATCCAGATATTTTGAATTCCTTTGTTAAGAGCTTCTTTAACAGCAGCTTCAGTATTTTTCTTATTTGTGAGCACTATAAGTGAATTTACTTCCTGTGGAAGGTCTGAAATACTTTTAAAAACCTTAGTACCATAAATTTCATCAGCATGCGGGTTTATGGGTATTATATTTAGACCTTTATCCTTTAATTCTTTGAATGCTATATATCCAAATTTCTTCTGATTTCTTGAAACGCCGGCTATTGCTACCAGTTCAGACTCCAGAAAATCTGTAATTTGTTTAAGTTTAATCATATTATCTGATGATTTAAGAAATAAGCATTAATATGTAAAATTATCATAAAATATTAATATGCAGATTTTTTTTTCTTACTTGTGCGAAAAATTATAACCATCAGATTTCATAAATAAAAATTTAAATGGAATACTTTTTAAAACTGAAAATTAGTAAAGGGTTAAATTGTAGGTTTAAATTATTGGTAATATGAATTATAAGATACTTTTGATGTTATTTTTCTTTCTGGCCACTCCTGTTTTAGTTATTTATTTTGAGAGAAAATATCGGATTGTAAGGAAAGTAGGAGGAGTTCTTCTTTGCTATATACTGGGAGCAATTGCAGGGAATACAGGTCTTCTTCCTGAAGGTTCTGAAGTATATCAAAATTTGCTTTCCAACCTTACAGTACCACTTGCACTTCCTCTGATTCTATTCTCAATGGATGTCAGAAAATGGTTAAAACTGGCCGGCCCAACTATCAGTTCACTTCTTCTGGGTCTTTTCACAGTTGTAGTTTCAATTATTATAGGATACTGGATATTCAAGGATTCACTTACTGATCCATGGAAGGTTGCTGGTATGCTTACAGCTGTCTATACTGGTGGCACTCCAAACATGGCAGCAATGAAAACAGCACTTGATGTGAATAACGAATTATATTTGATGACACATACTTATGAAGTGGCACTGGGAGCTTTATATCTGGCTTTTATTTTATCTATCGGGCAAAAGGTTTTTCTTCTATGGCTTCCTCCTTTCAGGAACCCAGAAACAGGAAAGGCTGTAAATGATAACAATAATAACAATACTGGTATTGAGGATGAATATGAGTCATATTCAGGCTATTTCAGGAAAGAAACATTTTTGCCGGTAATGATGGGTTTTGGTCTATCAGTATTGATATTCGCTGTTAGTTTTGGTATTGGCAAATTCGTTCCTGAAGAGTTTTCAACAGCAACAATTATACTGTTGATTTCAACATTTGGAATTGCAGCTTCATTTGTGCCGAAAATTAAGAATATTAAAAAGACTTTTCAGACCGGAATGTATTTTATTCTTATTTTTTCACTTGTTGTTTCTTCAATGGCCGATATAAGAAAGCTTGTGAATATTTCATTTGATCTGTTCTGGTATGTTGGGCTTGCAATGTTCGGCTCACATTTGTTACATGCTTTTCTGGCAAAGTTTTTTAAAATTGATACCGATACAGTAATAATATCAGGGAGTGCTCTTATATGTTCACCTCCATTTGTACCTCTTGTTGCAGGAGCACTTAAAAACCGAGATGTTATTTTAACCGGACTTATAGTTGGCATTACAGGCTATGCAGTTGGGAATTACCTTGGTGTTTTAATTGCTTACATCCTAAGATAGTTTTGATTTTTTAGGAAGGATGTATTAACAGTTATGTTATTTTGGGGACATACCTGGTTAATTTCAGCTGCTTCTTGAGGTTGTGTAATAAATGAATTCTTTCATTGAGTTTTTAATTTCGGATTCAGGGTAGGTGTCAATAATTGCGAGGGCCCTGTCTCGATATTGATTCATTTTAATTACTGCGTAATCAATTCCTCCATTTTCTTCTACAAATTTGATTACTTCATTGGTTTCATGCCTGCTTTTTCTTTTCTTCCCGACGATAGAAAGAATATGTTTTCTTTCGCTCCATGATGTTTTTTCAAGGACATAAATAAGAGGAAGGGTTATTTTACGTTCTTTGATATCATTTCCAGGAGCTTTGCCTGTTAAACCATTTCTTTCATAGTCAAGAATATCATCCCGTATCTGAAAAGCAATACCTATATTTTCTCCCAGTTCTTTCATTAACTGGACAATATCATTATCCTTTGTAACAGATATTGCACCACATGCTGTGCAGGCTGATAGTAATGCTGCAGTTTTTGACCGGATGATTTTGAAATAGTCTTCCTCTTTTATATTAAGTTTCCTTGCTTTCTGTAATTGCAGTAGCTCGCCTTTTGCCATTGATTTTACAGCTTCTGAAACAATTTCAAGCATATCATAACAATTTTTCTCTATACTCACAAGCAAACCAGTAGCCAGCATATAATCTCCGACAAGAACTGCAATTTTAGAGTTCCATAACGCATTAACAGATAATGCTCCCCTTCTCTCTCTTGCATCATCAACAACATCATCATGAACCAGTGAAGCTGTATGAAGCAATTCTATCAGAGTTGCTGCAACATACGCAGATTCAGTTATTTCTCCGTTAAGTTTGGCTGAAAGAAATACAAGAAGAGGTCTCATCTGTTTTCCTTTCCTGCGGAAAATATAATTTAGAATAATTTTGAGCAGCGGTACTTCACTTTTAAAGGAGCTGTTGAAGAAGGATTCAAATTCAGCCATCTCCTTTTCAACGGGCTTTCTGATATCTGTAAGTGATGCCATAAAGAATGGACTTAGCATTTCAAACTTACAAAAAAAATCAATGGTTCTTTATCTTTTCTTTCAAGCATGCAATGTTGAATAAAAAATTATGATTTAAATTGAAGAAAGAAAATTCCATGTCTTTGAATTTGCTGGAAAAAAGAAGAATTTTTTGTTCCAGAAAAGATTAAATGCTGGAATTTTTTATATTGAAATAGCATTATATTAAGCTGTTTCCTTATAAAGGGAAATTGAAAAGAAGTATTAATGTAAATTCCGGAACATTTTTTTCTGAAAGAGTATTATCGACAATACACCACAAGTAATGGCAGCATCGGCCAGATTGAATACCGGGCGGAAGAAAATTAACTGTTGGCCTGGTTTGAATGGAGACCATTCAGGCCAGGTCGTGTTAATTATAGGGAAATAAAACATATCAACTACCTTACCCAGAAGAAATGATGAATAACCTCCACCTTCTGGAAACAGTATTGCCGTTTTTTCAAAAGTACTTTCACTGAATATTATGCCATAGAATGCACTGTCGATCAGGTTTCCAGCAGCACCAGCAAGAATTGCACTTACAGCAAGTATTAAACCAGTGTATGCGTTTTTTCTGACAAGTTTATAAAGATACCAGCTTATTACAGCTATAGCAATGATTCTGAAAATGCTTAAAATAATTTTACCAGCTGTTCCCCCCATCTCAATGCCAAAGGCCATGCCGTTGTTTTCAATAAAATGGAGCATTCCATATTTGCCAATCAATGGTATCTCCTGACCCAGGACCATTTGGGTTTTTACCCATAATTTAAGTGATTGGTCGAATATAATAATCAGAAAAATAAAAAGTAAAGCTTTTTTGCCAGCACTTATTTTCATACTCAAAAATTAATGGCGCAAAATTGTGAAAAAGAAATGATAAATCATTATTTTTATATGCTAATCAGATAGATTTATGAGGTCGCGCGATTTAGTTCTTGAGGCAATTAATCACCGGGATCCCGGAAAAATTCCTGTTGATCTTGGAAGTACAGGTGTTACAGGAATACATGTAAGAGCTGTTGAAAACCTTAGAAAATATTATGGACTTGAATATAAGCCGGTAAAGGTGATAGAACCCTTTCAGATGCTCGGTGAGGTTGATGAAGAGCTTGCGAATATAATAGGAACTGACGTGCAGGGAATATTTGGAAACAAAGACATGTTTGGAATCAGTCAACAAAGTGGATGGAAAGAATTTCGAACTTTCTGGGGACAGGTTGTTCTTTTTCCGGAAGGTTTCAACACCACATATGGTGAAGATGGTTCATTGCTAATTTACCCTGAGGGAGATACATCTGTTCCTCCGTGTGCAAAAATGCCCCGTGAGGGATTTTTTTTCGATGCTATTATCAGACAGGAACCTATTGATGAGGACTCTCTTAATCCTGAAAATAATCTTCAGGAATTCGGATTTCTATCGGATGAAGATTTAAATTACTGGCGAAATGAATTTGAAAAGGCACGCAATAGTGACAAGGCAATAATTACAAATTTTGGTGGAACTGCAATTGGGGATATTGCATTGGTACCTGGACTGAACCTTAAACATCCCCGTGGAATAAGAGATGTAACTGAATGGTATATTTCTACTGTTGCACGCCAGGATTATCTGCATGCTGTTTTTGAAAGACAAACGGATATCGCCATCAAAAATCTGGAGAAAATTTACCAGAACGGAGGAGATGCAGTTGATGTTGTTTTTCTTTGCGGTACGGATTTCGGTACTCAAACATCAAGATTTTGCAGTGTAGAGCTTTTTAAATCACTTTATGCTCCTTACTACAAAAAAATGAACGATTGGATTCATACAAACACTCCATGGAAAACGTTTAAACATTCATGTGGTGCTGTGGAACCGCTAATAAAAGAATTTATTAATTGTGGTTTTGACATACTTAATCCGGTACAGATCAATGCAGCAGGAATGGATCCGGTCAGACTTAAAAAAGAATATGGCAACCACATTGTTTTCTGGGGGGGTGGTGTTGATACTCAGCGAGTACTGGCTTTTAGTACTGTTGAGGAAGTGAAAAAACAGGTGATTGAAAATTGCCGCATCTTTGGTAAAGGAGGCGGTTTTGTTTTCAATACAGTTCATAATATCCAGGCAAATGTTCCCGTTGAGAACATTGTGGCAATGATAGAAACTTTGAAGGAAATTAATAGATAAAACTATATTTATCAGGTGTATGAGTAAATAATTTATTTACTGCAAGCACTCTGTATCATTCCCGTTTTCATCCCAGCAATGCCAGTTGCTGTCACCAAAAAAATCAGGAGCCTTAATTCTTCCGAAATGTCCTGTTGTACTCCATTCGATATTTACATTAACAAATCTGTTAAGCGATTCTTCTTCAAATAGGTAAACATTGTAAAATGCATCCAGATTCCCTGTTGTCAAACCATATTCAATATAGCTGTTTTTGAGAGGAGAATCTTCTTTAATATAAGTGTATTTGACAAAACCAACTTTTGTATCAGTTATTTCCCAGTCGATACGAAGGAATGGCACCTGTTCTTGATGGCTTTTGTAAAGAATCCAGTACCCGCTTTTACCATCGGTGGCAGATGAACCTTCAAACCACATAAATTCAGCGAAACCACCAACACCTTCACGTGTAATGTACATTTCCCATTTTACTTCTGAAGAGGTAATTTGTCCTGTAAGCCTGGCAATATACGTAGCTGCAAGTACATCAACACTATACTTCCATTGCCATTTTTTATTGTCAAGATAAACAGGCTTGGTATTTACCGCTTTCTGAAATGCGGCAATTGGAATAGCTAGATTTACAGCAATAAGTGTATTCCACACACCTGCAATACTTGCCGCTACACTCCAGTTAAGATTGGGTATGTCTTTTAGACCTTTTGAAAATTCAGTAACTGACGAAGATTTTGTAGCACTTATGAAATTACCGAAATCAATTAGCATTGTCTCGGATGGAGGCAGAATGGGAGGATCACCTTTTCTTTCACAACCAGGAAAAATTGAAAGGAGAATCAGTAAAATCAATATTGAAACCGTTTTTTTCATTTTTGTTGATTTTTTTAATAATAAAACGGAATGAACAATTTTTTTAGTATATTGTTGTACTATAAAATTTAACACGAATGGACAGAAGAAATTTTATTAAATCAGCCGGAGCCGGAACATTGTCATTCGTTTTCATTGGGAAGGCCGCTGGCACAGGTATAATTAAAAACAACAATGCTATGGAACAGAACAATTCAAACAAGATTTTATTTCCCGATTTGCCTTATGCGTATGATGCACTTGAGCCATGGATTGATGCAAGGACTATGGAAATCCACTACGACAAGCATCACAGGGCATACTTTAACAACTTTGTTAATGCGATAAAAGGCACTTCTGCAGAAAATCTTTCTGCCGAGAAGATTTTTGAATCAGTTTCTTCGTATTCTGAAGCGGTCAGGAATAATGGTGGAGGATATTACAATCATATCCTTTTCTGGAATAATATGGCAAAAGGGCTTTCAACGCCCTCATCTGAAATGGTTAAGGTTCTTGAAGGGACCTTTGGTTCATTTGAAAAATTTAAAGAGCTTTTCAGTACAGCTGCCAAAACACGTTTTGGGAGCGGCTGGGCATGGCTATATATGGCTCCAGGAAAGAAACTTGCAATAGGTAGTTCTCCAAATCAGGATAACCCTCTAATGGATATCTCACAAATAAAAGGTATACCGTTACTGACTATTGATGTCTGGGAACATGCTTATTATTTGAAATACCAGAACAGAAGGCCGGAATATGTTGACAATTTTTGGAATGTTGTAAATTGGAAGGAAGTTGAGGCCCGTTATAGAAATGCATTATCATTATAACCGGATATTTTGTGTGAGTTAAACTATCTGGTTTTAAAGCCCCCTTAAAAGAGGCTTTTTTATTACCGGTAAAGATATCTTTTTATTTTTTGTGTTGCTGTTTTTTCAAAAGGTTCTGGCTGGTAAATAACCTTGCTTACTCTGCTGAATTTATTAACCCTTATATTGACATATTCCTGAATCTCATAAAGTAATTCATCTTTTTTCTCTTCAATATATTTTGTGGTTTCATCTTTTAAATAATTGTACTTTTTCTCAATATCCTCAAGGTTCAGATGAACAAAGGCCACGAGTTTTCCTTTCTGTTCAATAACAAGTGATTCGATAACATTTTTAAAACTATTTATGACTGATTCGATTTCTTCAGGATAAATATTTTCTCCGTTTGATCCAACGATTACATTTTTTGCCCGGCCTTTAATGAACAGATTATTTTTTTTGTCGAAAACACCGAGGTCACCTGTTTTGAACCATCCGTCGGGAGTAATTACTTCAGCGGTAAGTTCTGGATCCTTAAAATAACCCAGCATCACATTGGGGCCCTTTGCCCATATTTCACCTTCCCCTGTAACAGGATCAGGATTATGAATTTTCAGTTCAACACCACTAATTGCAGGTCCGGTTGATTCAAGGACAGAGCCTGCGGGTCCTGTTCCTGCTAATAGAGGGGAAGTTTCAGTAAGTCCGTAACCTATTGCATATGGGAAACCGGCCTCCATAAGAAATTTTTCAACAATGGAATTGAGTTTAGCTCCTCCTATGCCATAAAACCTTAATTTCCCTCCAAAAGTATTGAGCAACTTTTTCCCGGTGACTCTGTTGAATAGTTTTCTGAATAAAGAAATATTATAAAGTAACCTGATGAAAAATTTGTTACGAATTGCTGGGAGAATTTTATTAAAATATATTTTCTCGATAATCAGTGGTACTGTAAGCATGGCAGTGGGCCTAACCTCTTTAAGAGCTGGTAAAAGGACCGCCGGTGTCGGAGGTTTTTTAAGATAGTAAATACAAGATCCGCTTAGCATAGGGAGTATTAAACCAAGGGTGTTTTCATATGTATGCGATAACGGAAGAACTGAAAGGAACCTGTCCTTCTCATCAAGATAGTGGATTTTTCTACCAGCCAGTGCTGTAAAGGTTATATTACTGTGTGATAGCATTACACCTTTTGACTTACCTGTTGTTCCGGATGTATAAATTATTGAAGCAATATCGGAACCACTAACATTATATTCTTTCTCAGGATTACTGTTTTCTCGAAATGAAATAAAATCACCTTTCATTCTCAAAGATGAAAAATCCTCCATCTGGATTATTACTGAAGGGAAATCGGGATCCAGATTTTCAATTTTCGGAATAATTGAAGAAGAAATAATTAAAAGTTTTGATTCGGAATGTTTTATAACATTAAAGATTTCTTCCTTTGTGAAGTCTGGCAAAATAGGTACAGCAATCGCACCCATAAAGGTAACAGCATAAAAAGAAATTCCCCAGTTAGGCATATTATTGCCAAGAATGGCTACTTTATCTCCTGGATTAATGTTGTTGCGTTCTAGAAAAGCAATCAGAGAGTTTATTTTGTGATAAACTTCGTTGTAGGTTAATGGTTTTTCACCTGCAAAAGCCAGTGCATTTTGATTTCCGTGTTTTTCAAGTGTTTTGAGAAACAATGACGGAATTGTGGGATAATTGTTTGAGAATAACATTGAGTAAATATAGTTGTAAAGATACTACTTATTCTTTGAAATTTTAATGAAAGATAATAATTATTTGTCTTGATTATCAGAAAGTCAAGGGTAAGATTCTATTCTTTCAGTATATTCATTATTTTTGTAATATTAAACTATTCTATTATATGGGAACCCTGATCAGAATTACACGGGAATTTTCTTTTGAAATGGCTCATGTACTTGATTGCTACAACGGGCTTTGCCGGAATCTTCACGGGCATTCATATAAGCTTTTTGTAACAGTTGCAGGGGTACCTGTTAATGACAGAACTCTTTCTATGAATGGAATGGTTATGGATTTTTCAGACCTGAAGAAGTTAGTAAATGAAAAGATTATTAAAATATTTGATCATTCGGTGGTAGTGAGTCGTGATTTTGAAAGGTCAAATCATGAATTTCTGAGCAGGGCATCCACCAATATGGTTGTAATGGATAATCAGCCAACCTGTGAGAACCTTGTAGCAGATTTTGCATCGAGGCTTCAAAACTGCCTGCCTCAAGGAATTAAACTTTATTCACTGAGGCTTTATGAGACTTCAAAATCTTATGCAGAATGGTATGCATCCGATAATCTATAATTGTTAAAATGACTGATACAACTGAAAAGAAACTTTTTCTTCTTGATGCATATGCATTGATATTCAGGGCTTACTATGCTTTTATAAGAAATCCGAGGGTTACGTCAAAAGGATTTAATACTTCAGCAATTTTTGGTTTTCTTCTGGCGCTTGAAGAAGTTTTGCAAAAGCAAAAACCAACACATATAGCAGTGGTTTTTGACACTCCTGAACCAACCTTCAGGCACAAAATGTACAGTGAATATAAGGCGACGAGGGAAGAAACCCCTGAGGATATTAAGAGATCAGTTCCATACATTAAAAAGTTGATTGAGGCATACCATATTCCGGTTCTCGAATGCCCGGGATATGAAGCGGATGACGTCATTGGCACTCTGGCAATTCAGGCTTCTGAAAAAGGATTCAAAACTTTTATGATGACACCCGATAAGGATTTTGCACAGCTGGTAAAGAATAACATTTTTATGTACAAACCTTCAAGATCTGGATCTGATTCGGTTACATGGGGTGTTGACGACATAAAAAGGGAGTTTGCAGTTGAGAAACCTGAACAGGTTATTGATATTCTTAGCCTTACAGGCGATACTTCGGATAATATACCAGGAGCTCCGGGAATAGGACCTAAAACAGCTGCAAAGCTTATAAAGGAATTCGGAAGTATTGAAGAATTGCTTAACAACATCGAAAAACTACAGGGAAGAATCAAGGATATTATTGAAACAAATAGGGGAAAAATAGAACTTTCAAAGAAGCTGGCAACCATTGTAACAGATGCTCCGATTTTGCTTGATGAGGAAAAACTCAAAACAGAACCTCCCGATGCGGATATGCTGAAAGAACTTTTTGAAGAACTTGAATTCAGGAGCATTGCTTCAAAAATACTATCCGGAATCTCCACGCCAATGAACCATATAACTGTTCCGGATGAACCTGTTCTTTTTTCAGGTGAAGCTCAGGGTTCTCTTTTCGGTGAGGAGATTAAAGAGAGAACAAAAAAAAGAATTGATAATGTACCTCACTCCTATGTACTGGTGAATGATATCGAAGAATTGAAGAAACTGGCTGAAATGCTTTCAATTCTTAAGGAGTTTTGTTTTGACACTGAAACCACAAGCATAAATGCACTTGATTCAAAACTTGTCGCAATTGCTTTTTCCTGGAAAAAATGGGAAGGATATCTGGTGTATTTTCCGGAGTCTGATGAAGAGACAATAAAAATTCTGGAAATTCTCAGGCCTGTTTTTGAAAACAAACAAATCAGGAAAATCGGGCAGAACATTAAGTTCGATATTCAGGTTCTATCAAATTACGGAATTGAGGTTAAGGGCCCTCTGTTCGATACCATGATAGCCCATTACTTGATTGAACCGGATATGAGACATAATATGGACTTACTGGCTGAAACATACCTTTCGTATGTACCTGTTCCGATTGAAAACCTGATTGGAGAAAAAGGAAAGAATCAGAAGACAATGAGGTCTGTACCGGTTGAAAAAATTGTTGAATATGCTGTTGAGGATGCCGATGTTACTTACCAGTTGAAGGATCTTTTTGAACCAAGGCTGGCTGCTGAAGGGATGACAGATCTGGCTGAGAAAATTGAAATGCCGCTTATTAAGGTGCTGGCAAGTATGGAAAAGACAGGAGTGAAGATAAATGAAGATAACCTTCGAGTAATAGCACAGGATTTAAGAGAAGATATTATTAAGCTCGAAAAGGAAATTTTTGAGCTGGCGGGTATAGAGTTTAACATTTCATCTCCGAAGCAACTCGGTGAAATTTTGTTTTTAAAACTTAAATTAGATGACAAGGCCAGGCTGACGAAAACGAAACAATTTGTAACCAATGAAGAAATTTTACAAAGGCTTACCGGCAGGCATCCTATCGTTGGTAAGGTGCTGGAATACAGAGGACTGAAAAAGCTTCTGAGTACTTACGTTGAGACTTTGCCGGATCTAATTGATAAAAAGACCGGGAGAATACATACATCATTTAACCAGGCGGTTGCAGCAACGGGGCGTCTTAGTTCAAATAATCCTAACCTGCAGAATATTCCGGTTCGAGATGAGCGAGGTCGTGAAATTAGAAGAGCATTTGTTCCTGAAGATGGTTATTTATTTTTTTCAGCCGATTATTCTCAGATTGAACTACGCATTATGGCCCATCTGAGTGGAGACAGAAACATGATTGAGGATTTTCTTTCAGGGCATGACATTCATGCTGCAACGGCAGCAAAAATATTCGGGGTCAACGTAAGTGAGGTTACTCGTGAAATGAGAAGTCGTGCCAAAACAGCAAATTTTGGCATTATTTACGGTATTTCCTCATTTGGTCTTTCAGAGAGGCTTGGAATTGGGAGAAAAGAAGCCCGACAACTTATTGACGGATATTTTGCTTCTTATCCCGGAGTGAAAACTTATATGGATGAATGTATCAGGAAGGCAAGAGAGACAGGTTATGTAACAACTTTGTTCGGGAGGAAACGATATGTGAGAGATATCAATTCACGTAACCAGGTTGTAAGAGGAAACGCTGAGAGAAATGCAATAAATGCTCCGATACAGGGCACTGCTGCAGATATTATTAAAATTGCAATGATCAAAATATATGATACAATACGTTTCAGAAAAATCAATGCCAGAATGATACTTCAGGTTCATGATGAACTTATGTTTGAAGTTAGCCCTGAGCACATTGATTTGCTTAAAGATGTTGTAATAAGCGAGATGTCAGGGGCTGCTTCACTTAAGGTGCCTCTAAAAGTTGACTGGGGAACAGGAATGAACTGGTTGGAAGCCCATCCATAAATCAGTTCTTTTTCTCAGATACCGAAAGGATGGAATTATATAATGGTTTATTCTTTAAAATCTCAAGTGCTTTTTGGACTTGCTGGTCTTTTCTGATAGACCATTCAATAGCTCCCTCTTCATAGAAATACCTGCTGATTATTTCATCAGTCAACAAATCTGTTATTTCTTCCCTGAATATTTCAAGATCTTTCTTGAGATCATGGGAAATTTCTTTCTGAAGTGATAGAAAAAGTTCTTTGTTTCTTTCATAATATTTTTCTTTTCGGGCATTTTCGACAAATTGGGCGAAAGACCTTTCAGTTCGAGTCTGATAATTAAAGTTCCTCGAATAGACTAAATTAATAAAGGATTCATAATCTTGATCATCGAGGCTGAATTCATTGATATTTTTTATTTCAGGGTGGTTCCAGTAATATTGAGTGGCGAAGTCAAAAATAATATTACGGGTATATAATTCAGTTGCGATCTGGCTGAGGGTGCCTGGTTCGGCTTCAATGTCCGGTGTTATACCTCCTCCATCTTTAACAGGTCTGCCGTTACGGGTTTTAAAAGTTTTTATAAGTGAGTCGGGAATATAACCAACGCTTCCATCTTCATTCCTTTGTGCAAAGTCTATTGCCTGAATGCACCTTCCGCTGGGGATGTAATATTTGGCTGTTGTAACTTTTAGTTGTGCATTGTAGCTGAGAGGACGTGTGATTTGCACCAATCCTTTTCCAAATGAACGCTGTCCGACAATCATTCCGCGATCGAGATCCTGTATTGCACCTGCAACAATCTCAGAGGCAGAGGCTGTCATTCTGTTTATCAATACAACAAGTCGGATATTTTCATCAACAGGCTGATTTTTTGTTTTGTAAACTGCATCAAATTGTTTTACTTTTCCTTTTGTGCTAACCACTTCAATACCAGGTCCAACAAAAAGATTAACAACATCAACCGCTTCACTCATAATTCCGCCTGGATTTGAGCGCAGGTCAAGTATTATCCCTTCTGGATTCAGCTTTTTCAGTTCAACCAATGCTTTTTTCACGTCCTCATTGCAATTCTGAGTGAAATTTGTAAATCTAATATATCCGATAACCGAATCAATAATACCATAGTATGGAACAGGGGGTAATACGACTCTTTCCCTTGTTAGCGGATAGGACAGTTCATTTCCGTTTCTTTCAATAGTTATTGTAACTTCTGTCCCGGGATCACCTTTCAGCTTTTCACTCACCTTATCAATCTGCATGCCTCTTAGTAACTGACCGTTTACCTTTAGAATGATGTCACCTGGTTTTATTCCGGCCTTGTCGGCAGGAAAACCTTTATAAACTTCGGTAACAACCGCATTATCGCCATTGTTTCTGATGAGACATCCTATGCCACCATATTTGCCGGTAGTCATAAAATTAAACTGCTCCAGCTCAGATTCGGGAATATATGTTGTATACGGATCAAGAGAAGCCAGAATGCTTTCAATTCCTGTTCTGATAATTTTATCGGGATTAATTTCATCCACGTAGAAAGTATTAAGTTCTCTTATCAGGGAGAAAAAAATGTCAAGATTTTTACCCAGCCGGAAATCGCGAGATTCCTGATTAATAAGAAATGCAGAACCAGAGATTAAAAGAATTAAAGCAAAAATGAACAAAGCAACTTTATCGTGGATTTTTCTTCTCATTTCTTGATTTTTTAAAACTAACAGGCGAAGTTACAAGAAAATTAACTCGGTACCGTTAATTAGTCTTTTAATTAAAATAACTTTAACATTTGAAGGTTTAATATTATAAGGATTTTATTGATTTGATAAGTTTTTGTAATCCCTGAATCAAACTTTTTTCTATTTCAAAATAAGTTTGTATTTCGTTGTGTTTGTAAATAATCATGAAAACAATTTTTTTGTTTTCGGTCTCAAGAAATTCATATAGAAGATATTTATTTTTCCGGTATGCTTCTTTAATTCGTCTTTTAATTTTGTTTCTTTTTACGGCTTTTTTGAAGATTTTTTTTGATACACTTATGGCTACCCGGGCTGGTGATGGTGAATCAAAAGTGTCAGGGTTCCAGATAATCTGGAAGGGATGGGAGAAAAATGAAATGCCATTTTCGAATAATGAATCTATTGCCTTTTTACTGCAAAGTCTTTCATGTTTCCGGAAAGTTTCTCTATGAATAGTCATTGCAATAAAAATAAAGATAGTGTCAGGTCTAATTTCGTAATAGGATATTTAACAGGCGGATAGATAATTAGATAAATTATTTATTACTGTTCCTGTTATATTCTTTTAGAAATTCGTCAAGTGCCATTGTCATTGAAGGTGACTTTGGGTTAGGAGCGTGAATATCAAGTCTAAGACCTTCCTGTTCAACCGCCTGGGCTGTAGTTGGCCCGAATGCAGCAATTTTTATGTCACCCTGAACAAAATCCGGAAAATTTTCACGGAGTGATTTAATGCTGGAAGGGCTGTAAAATACTATAATATCATAATCCTGTAGTTCTTTAATGCTTGAAAAGTGGTTGCTGATTGTTTTATAAAGAATTCCCACTGTATGTTTGATATTATTCTTTTTGAGAAGATCAGGGATTTCGGAATTATGAGGTTCAGGAAGCGGGACGAAGTAATTCTCGTCTCGATGTTTAATAATAATATCGATTAAGTCCTGAAACTTTGATTTTCCATGAAATATTTTTCTTTTACGGTAAACGATGTATTTCTGAAGGTAGAAAGCAACATTTTCCGTTATACAGAAATATTTCATGGTGTCAGGCACAGTAATCCTGAGCTCGTTGCAGATCCTGAAAAAATGATCAATTGCTGTTTTGCAGGAAAAAATAACAGCAGTGTAGTCGAGTATGTTTATTTTCTGCTGTCTGAAATCCTTTATTGAAATTCCCTCAATCTGAATAAATGGTTTAAAATCAATTTTCAGATTGTACTTTTTTGCCAGTTCGTGGTAAGGTGACTTTGGATTTTGTGGATCTGGCTGTGATACTAAAACCTTCCTTATTTTCAACCCCTTACAGATTTAGTTCGACATCCCTTATAACTATAAATCCTGCAGCGCCCCTGATAAATATTTTACTAGAACAGCAACAGGTAAAATTTCCAAACCACAAAGGTAAAAAATTAAATAAAAAAGAGATGCAGATTTTTTGATAAAAATTATTGAAAGTTTGAGAATCCTTAATAGATAGAGCAATAACAATATGGAAAAACCGATAAAGATCAATTTATTTTCATTTATTATGTCAGTATAAGTTATCAGAATAACAATAATAAAGGAGACGATACCACTAATTCTGTAAAAGGTTTGAACGATTATTTTATATTCAGAAAAAATCTGTTTCTGTTCGCTGATTGTACCTGTTAGGTTAATTAAGAATAATCTTGCTGAGATAAGTGCAAAAGAGCAAGCAAATAGTATCATCATATTCTCAAATTCATTCATTACCGGTAAAAAGATGTTATAATATTTAAGTACAATAAATGCGAAAAGGCTCGTACATAGATAAGTGTTTAAGCTGAAAAGGATTGAGGGGATATCGGCAAGTTTGGATGTTTCCCTTGAAAGCGCAGAAGTTGAGTCCCTGAGAGTTAAAAAGTTAATGGCGTTTTTCAGAAAATTTCCAGGCAGATTCTTAAGAAAAATAAAAATAATAGTTGAAATAAGAATTAACGGTAGCATCCAATCGGATTTCAGGTTGTTATTATTTCGCGGAATTCCATCTTTTCCTGCAATAGCATATTCTGCAAGTGTTTTGGCCCGGAACATTTTAGTGGCACTGGTAAATGAAAGTGGAAAATCTTCTATATGATAAATACTTGAAAAATTCGTATCAGCAACAAGTCCTATAATATCGGAAGCAGCATCAATTTTATAGAAATTTGTTGTGTCGAGTTCTGGCTGCTTATAGATTAGTTGATTATTCTGTCTTACAGTATTATAGAAAGATATTTTTTTTAATGAGGTATTTTTGTTGAGTGTATCCTGAATTTGCAATCTTTTCAGGGAATCAGAAAATATTATTGAAGATGTATCAACGGTAATTTTGCCGTTAACCGTAGTTTTGTGTTTAAGAGTATCCTGATAGTTCATCATGGCCTTTTCAGGCAGTCAGTCAGATTAATTGATTTCTTATGATCAAAAATAATCAGCTCTTGAGCCTATTATGTCTGATAGTACGTTGTTGGCCAATCGGCTTGCGCCAAATCTTAAAAGGGAAGAATTCATCCAGTCTATTCCCAGTTCATTTTTTACTATTTTGTAATACACCAGGGCATCCTGTGAGGTAACTATCCCGCCTGAAGGTTTAAATCCTACCTTTATTCCGGTTTCCAGGAAGAAAACTGATATAGCACGACAAATTACGAAAGCAGTTTCAGGTGTTGCTGAAACGGTTGTTTTCCCTGTAGATGTTTTAATAAAATCTGCACCTGCATCCATTGCAATCATTGAAGCTCTGAAAATTTGTTCATAAGTATTGAGAAGACCGGTTTCAATAATAACTTTAAGCAATCTTTCGCCGATAGCATTTTTTATTTCCCTTATTTCTTCAGCTACAGAAGGATAATCGTTGGCAAGAAATGAACCTACCGGGATAACAAAATCTATTTCATCTGCACCTGAATCAGCAGCCATTTTGCATTCTTGAATTTTTACATTCCTGAATGTTTGAGAGGTTGGAAAACCGCCAGCAACAGCCACTATTTTGACATTTTTTGCAGTGAGTTTTTCTTTAACCAGGGGTATAAAATTCGGAAAGATACATATTCCAGCCACAGTAGGAATGTTTGAATAGCGGGCATTAAAGCTGTTTATTTTCCCGGTTAGCTGAAGGATACTACTTTTACTGTCGGTCGTATTTAGACTAGTAAGATCAATCAGCCCAAGAATCTCCATCAGAGTTTTTCTATCAGTAGAACCCGAAGTATCTGAATAGACTTTTTTAAGTCCTTTTTTTATCTCTGATTCTGTCGGACAATTTTTCGCCAGTTTTTCATACAGTTTAGTCATATTTCAGGTCTTTTGTGGTGTGAAAAAAATGAATAAAGCCAGGGGTCAATATAGTATTTTTTATGATTTGTTCTATTTTTTTGAAAATTTACGTAATTATATATTCTTATTATCTTTCGTTTTATTTCTTGCAAGTGATGCAAGAATTCCCGGAATACAAAGGAAAGAAAAGATAATAAAGGCTGTTTTCATACCATGTAAAAGTCCTTCTGATTGTAATTGTGAAACAGGTTGTTTGCCGATATAAAATGTTAGAATCATCATTGTAATGCCCATACTGAAAGACTGGCCGATTACTCTCATTGTTCCAACAACTCCTGAAGCTATTCCGAAATGTTTTTTCTCGACGGAACTCATTATTGCGTTTGAATTGGGTGATGAAAAGAATGCAAAACCTATTCCCATAATTATTAGAATAAAAATGATTATCGGAAGAGATGTATGAAGAGAAATAAAACAAAGTGAACTAAGTCCGACTGCAGTCATCCCCATTCCAAAAGAAGCTAAAATACCAGGTTTGATTTTATCGGATAATTTTCCTGCAATGGGGGAGAGTGCCATCATTGAGAGAGGTTGTGAAATCATTATTAATCCTGCGATGTTTGAATTCAGGCCATGAATGTATTGAAGATAGAGGCTCATAAAAAAACCTGTTGCCGCTGTAGCCGCATAATGAATAAGTGCAGCAAGCGATGAAAGGGTAAAAATACGATTGTTGGCAAAGAGTCCGAAATCAAAAACAGGGTGAGTCGTGTGTTTTTCTGAGAAAAAAAATAAGAATCCTGTAATCAATCCGCATAACATTAAAATCCATCCTGTTGTTCCCGACAGTTTTGAAAAGCCATAAATAAAAAGTGCCAGAGAGATACCATAAAGAAGTGAACCCTTGAGATCAAATTTTTCATTTTTAGCATCAGCCCAATCAGTTTTTAATTTTTTATAAATCAGTATTAAAGAAATTATACCCAGGGGTATGAGGGTAATAAAAATGCTTCTCCAACCGAAATGCCTTGTAAAAAATCCACCAACGACAGGGCCAGCCGAAAGTCCCAGGTAAACTGAGGTAATATTTATTCCAATAGCTTTTCCTCTTTCTCCTGGTGGAAAGGCTGAAGAAATTAGTGCAAGGCTTGTGCTGAAAAACATTGCGCCTGAAAGGCCCTGTAAAATACGTAAAATGATCAAAGATGTAATATCATTACAAAAAATAATAAAAAATGAAGAGAGGGTAAAAAGGAAAATTCCTGTTTTAAATATTTTTATTCTTCCTGATATGTCGGCAAGCCTGCCCATGGGAAGAAGGAAAATTGCGGAAGTAAGGATAAAGCTTGTTGCAACCCAGCCGAGTGCAACAGTTCCTGTATTAAGGTCATGGCCAATTGCCGGGAGGGCAAGATTTACTGAAGAGCTCAGGAAAGGATTGAGAAAGGCTGCAAATGAAGCAACAAGAAGAAGTGAGTTCTTATAATCTCTGTCGGAATGAGCGCTCATTCAGAAATCTTTATTTTTTGTGTCAATAATAATTGTAACAGGGCCTTCATTTATAAGTTCCACGCTCATCTTGGCTCCAAAACGACCAGTGCAAATTTTACCTCCATTCAGATCAGAAAGTTTATTCACGAATTTTTCGTAGAGAGGAATAGCAATTGCTGGTTCTGCAGCTCGGATATATGATGGTCTGTTACCCTTTTTTGTCAGGGCATGTAAAGTAAACTGACTGATAACCAGAATACTACCATTTGTTTCCTTTATCGAAAGGTTCATCACACCACCTGCATCATTAAATATTCTGAGATTAATAATTTTATTGCATGCCCATTCAATATCCTCAATTGTATCATTTTTTTCAAATCCTACAAGAATTAATAATCCGTGGCCTATTGAAGAAAGTATTTCATTTCCTATTGAAACAGAAGCTCTACTAACGCGTTGAATTACCACTCTCATAATAATAAGCAATTATTTATCAGGCGAAAATAAACATAATACATTTCAGCCTGTCTAATTAGTGAAAAAATTCTTTGCTTATTCCAGAGGCAAAAAACAATTTTGGAAATAATATTGTTTGCCAGTTTCTTCATTCAATCATTTAATTATTCAGATAAATTCATGGTGTAAATTTATGATGAACATGTATTGAGATAAATACATTTTTCGCTTTATATTTGGGGAGTTTTATCAAGGGATGGATTTTTTCACAATTGTTGCTGTTGCTTTTGGGCTGTCGTTCGATACGTTTGCAGCGTCCCTTGTTTTCGGAATTAAACAGTTCAGAATAGTTTTTTTTCAGGCTGTTAGAATTGCCTTAGTAATGGCGTTTTTTCAGGGAGGGTTTACAATAATAGGGTTTTTTCTGGGTTCATTTATAAGCAGTTATTTAAATGTTGTAGATCACTGGATTGCATTTGCCATACTTTTTGTCATTGGTGTTAAAATGATAACAGGGGGGAAAGGAGAAATAAATGCAGCTGAAGAGCGCGATTGTACAAAATTGTCTGATCTTATAGCGGTTGCAGTTGTTACAAGTATTGATGCCGCTGCTGCAGGAATAAGTTTTGCATTGATTGATATCAGAATATGGTTTGCAGGAGGTGTTATTGGTGTCGTAACATTTCTGGCTTCAATGACAGCTATAAGAATAGGTAAAGCCGCCGGTGAAAAAATATCAAAAAAAGTAGCAAAAGTAGGGGGACTTATTCTGATTGCGATTGGTGTCAAAATATTGATGGAGCATCTGATTCAGTAATAATTTAGAATTCTGCCGGAACAATATAACGCTCCCTGTTCCTGAAAGTACACATTTCATTGTAACCGACAGCTTTCAGTATTTTATAGACATCATCAAAGTTTTCACCTACCCTGGCAGGATAATGTGCATCTGAGTTAACACAAACAGGTACACCAGCCTCTTTGAAAAGATGAAGAAACCTTATATCAGGATAATACTCCCCGACTGGCTTGTTTTTTCCGTTTGTATTTATTTCAAGTGCCACATAATGTCTTGCCATCTTTTCCGCAAGATGACGATATAATGGCTCGGGATCACGTGAATACTTAAAACCAAAAATTTTAATTAGATCAAGATGGGCAATAAAATCAAAAAGACCTGAAGAAATTGCCTCACAAACAATGTCAAAATAATCAATATAAAGTCTGTCAATATCTTTTCCATTGTAAAACTCCCGACCATTGTCCACGGTTGAATCTCCCATATAATGTACAGAACCGATTATATAATCGAGTTTAAGAGGTGATAGATAATTATAAGTTTCAATTTCACGGCCGATAAAATAATCAACTTCAAAACCGGTCCGCACTATAATTTCATCCGTAGAATTTTTTAATAAATCAATATGTTTTATGTATTCATTTACTCTTGAATGATCAATACACCAGGAAAGATCGTTATAAAAAAGGTTCAAATGTTCTGAGAATCCAATTTCGTTTAATCCTGCTTGTAAAGCAGCCTTTACAAATTCTTCAGGGCTGGCCTTTCCATCACTATAGTTAGAATGTATATGATAATCGGTTTTATAAATCATTCTTACAGATAAATTTTTCAGGACAAATTTAATCTTTAGTAATTAATTTATTACCGGGAAAAGAATCTTGAAATTACATTCATTTGAGTAAAAGAAACAAATGTCGTATAAGATTGTTTAATAACCGGGATAAGGTTAATTGAAAAGAGAAGATTTTTTAAAGTAATTCATTATTTTTATACCTGCTTAATATTTATCAACTGTGGAAAGAATTGATAAACAATGTGTTTGTGAAAGCTGTGAATTCAAAGATATAGTTTTCAGGCATCTTGATGATGCAGATATTCTGGAACTTTGTAACAATAAACATGAAAACTATTACAGAAAAGGGGATATAATAATTTATCAGGGCCATCGGATTACAGATTTTAAATATCTTAAGAGAGGGCTTGTAAAAGTTTACCGTCATTTTTCAGACGAAGACGAACAAATAATTGCAATAACAAAACCATTTGAATTTGTAAACAATATAGCCTTGATTGATGGAGTATTTTACAATTATTCTGTATCTGCACTTGAAGATACGGAGATTTGTTCAGTAAATATGGATTTTATCAGGGAACTTCTCAAAAGAAACGGCAGTTTTGCTATAGGTCTTCTTACAAAAATGGCTTCAATGAATAATAAAATAATTTCACAGTTTCTGGATATCAGAAGAAGAAATCTTACCGGCAAAGTTGCCTATGTTTTACTCTATTTTGCTAGAGAAATCAACCACTCAATGATATTTGATTTACCGGTTTCAAGAAAGGAAATTGCTGACTACATTGGAATGAGCACAGCAAATGTAATAAGGACACTTTCTGAATTTAAGAATGATAAAATTATAAAGGTCTACGGAAAAACAATTGAGATTGTCGATGCCGGAAAACTTGAGATGTTTTCAAAGAAAGGCTGAGAGGACTCTTGCAATAAATCTGTCAGGGTTAAATTGATTCGATAATTTGAATTTGTAAGCAGAGAGAAATAATCCGGGTAATATCTTATCTTTTTAAGTATTGAAATTAAATTATTTAATGCAGTTAATTATTATAAATTATTTTATATGCCCAAATTATCTGTTAGGGCTATTATAGGACTGAAGTTTATAGGGTTAGCCGTTAAGAGAGGGTTGTTGACAGCAGCTTCTCTTTATCTGATGGGAAATCTCACGGCGTGTTCGGATGCTGACACCTCATTGTCTCCGCCGCAGATAAACAGGGACTTACTGGCGAAAGTTATTGCTCGTGCTCTATCGAAAGGTGGTGATTATGCCGATGTTTAAATTGAAAAACACATCTCAAGACAGGTTATTATGGAAGAATCGAAATTCAAGAATGGTCTTTATGGAGTTAGTCAAGGGGCTGGTGCAAGGGTTATTTCAGGTAATAATAACCGGGTAAGGTTAAAATAATAATGTTTTCTGTTATCTAATGATCCAGAATATTTTGTTCTGGGTTCCAGCGAAATACTCTATTTTGCCGAAAAGATTTGCTTTTCTGGAAAGGTGAGAAACAGAGTAGCCTTTCTCCAGAAGTATTGAGGAGAGATGACGACCCACAAATCCACTTCCTCCTGTAATCAGGACTGAACCTTTACTGTCTGCTGGGTGATTATATATCATAATTCTCGAATATTGATTTAAAATATGTTAACAAAACCAAATAATTTATTACTGGTTATCAAACTATATTTGCAATAAAATGAAAATGTTTTACTTTAGCGGTCTGAAAAAACAATAACATAAAAATTATAAAATTATGGTAAATATCAAAACAAAAAAAGGAGTAATTGCAATTCTTACAGGAGGAGGAGATGTTCCCGGGCTTAATCCGGCAATCAGAGCGATAACCATCAGGGCAAACAGGGAAGGATATAAGGTAATTGGCCTGAGGCGAGGTTGGGCTGGAATAACTGAGATAATAAGGGATCCCAAAGCTGATAACAGTAACAATTTCCAGATTCTAACGAATGAGATTGTTAATAAGGCAGGGCGTACAGGAGGAACTTTCTTGCATACTTCAAGAACACGACCCAGCCATATGTCTAAAAACGATGTTCCCGAACATCTTAGAAGTGAATATAATGCCGATATGAATGACCTTACACCAGAAGTGCTGAAAAACCTAGAATGGCTGGGGGTTGATTATCTTATTCCGATAGGTGGTGACGATACATTGAGTTATGGTGTTCATCTATACACAAAAGGCGTTAAGGTGATTGCCATTCCCAAAACCATGGATAATGATGTACCCGGTACCGATTATTGCATAGGATTCAGTACATGCGTAACCAGGACAATTCATCTTACAAATTATTTGAGGACATCAGCTGGTTCACACGAGAGAATTCTTGTAATTGAAGTATTTGGGCGTTATGCGGGCTTTACCTCCATTCTTCCCACTATGGCAGGTGCCGCCAACAGATGTGTTATTCCTGAATATAAATTTGATATAGAGCACCTTACAAAACTTCTGGTGGATGATAGGAATGCTAACCCGAGCAAATATTCGATAGTTCTGGTTTCGGAAGGTGCTATGTATAAGGGAGGTGAGATGGTTTTTGCAAACCAGGAAAAAGATGCTTACGGGCATGCAAAACTTGGAGGTATCGGAGATCTTGTATCAGCAAAAATAAAAGAACTGACACCAAAATTCAACAACGGCAAAACAATTAACATTATTAATCAAAAGCTTGGTTACCTCGTTCGTTCGGGTGATCCTGATGCTGTGGATTCAATTGTTCCAATGGCATTCGGAAACCTTGCACTTGATCTTATTCTAAAAGGAATTCACGGCAGGCTTATTGTGCTAAGAAACGGGAGATATGACAATGCCCCAATTGATATTGTTACTTCCCAGAAGAAATTTGTAAATGTTGAAGAATATTACAACACCGAAAGATTAAGGCCTCATTATCATAGTTTTGAGATGAAGCCGTTCTTCTTAATGGCTGCGGAAGGTTAAAAATATACCTGAAAACAGAGGGGCCTCTAAATGGGGCCCCTTTTATCTTTATTACCTAATAAAGTAGTTTCCAATAAAATGAGAATAACAGGTTAATGTTAATTATGTAACTTTTAATTACTTTTACATTAAAACTTTGAAGTTGAAAACAGGTCTGGTTATTAAATCAACGGGCAGTCGTTACATTGTCTTGGGTGATGATGGTTCTAAGGTTGAATGTACTATTAAAGGGACTTTCAGAATAAAAGACGTTGAGACAACAAATCCGGTTGCAGTGGGTGATAGGGTCAGATATATAGAAAATCAAAGCAAAGAAACGGGTGTTATTACTGCAATTGAAGAAAGAAAAAACTATATAATCAGAAGAGCTTCAAACCTGTCAAAGAAATATCATATTATTGCAGCCAATATTGATCAGAGTTTCTTGATGGTGACACTTAGAATGCCCAAAACTTTTGTAGAGTTTATTGACCGTTTCCTTGTCACTTCAGAAGCTTATCGAATCAAATGTTCACTAATTTTCAACAAGATTGATTTATATGATGATACCGAATACAATAAAATGAAATACCTGATAAATCTTTATTCCGGGATAGGGTATGATTGCTTCAGTATTTCAGTAAAAAATAATGAAAATATTGAACCATTGAAAAATGCTCTCGCAGGTAAGATAAGTTTGCTTTCAGGAAACTCCGGGGTAGGTAAAAGCTCTCTGCTTAATCTGCTTAATCCTTCACTTAACTTGAAGACTGACGAGATATCATTATACCATGAACAGGGTAAACATGTAACAACTTTCCCGGAAATGCATCCAATGCCTTTTGGAGGTTTTGTGATTGATACTCCAGGCATAAAAGGGTTTGGAATAATAGATATGGAAAGAAACGAGATTTATCACTTTTTTCCAGAAATATTTAGGAAATCGAGAGAGTGCAGATTTTATAATTGCCTTCATGTTAATGAGCCTGGTTGTGCAGTAAGACCTGCGGTTGAAAATGGAGAAATAGATCCAGTTCGTTATCGAAGTTATCTGAATATACTTGAAGATGAAAATAGAAAATATCGATAATAAAAAGCTTCGAAAATTAATTTATCTTTATAAAAGAAAACTCGGGTGATATGAGTAAAATGAAAAAAATACTTTTGATTGCCCAAATTATAGTAGTTTGTGTTCTTCTTATTAATTTTTTCTATTACAGAAATTTATACCAGAAACAGGTAAATTACGCAATTGAATTACTTGACCGGCAGGTAAGAATTGTAGGATTGGAGGTTGACAGTATAAATTATGCTTTCGGAAGCGACCTTGAACAGATAATATTTCCAAGCGATTCTTACAGATTCTTCGACAAATCGAGGCCTGATGTCAAGATCAGGATTATAGAACAGTTAAAACTTTTTTATTCCAAATACCGCGATTTTGTAACTAAAATAATACTTTATAATGATACTCTAAATGAATATGTTTTATCAAAAGACGATTCAAAGAATGAATGGATTGAAGGTGAATTTATTTTATTTGATCAGATACCAGTAGAGCCACAATCTGTTCTTAAAAGAAACGGGAATGAATTCAATTATCATGTTGTTATCTTCAGGGAAGGTCAGCCTTGTGGTAATATAGCTGTAACAATAGATTATCAGAAATGTTTTGGCCGACTCTTTTCAAAATACAACCTTAAAAATTATCAATGGCAATGGGTTATTACAGAGAATGGAGAAATAATTTACGACAATTATGAAAAACCGTTAAATTATTCGAAAACTGATAATATAATTTCTTCGATTAAGGAAGGCCTGGTATCAAATATAAGACACTCAGCGTCGGATGGCGGAAGAAGTATAAGTTTGTTTTCATCTTTTTATTCAACTCAGTTGCTATACAGGGATCTAGGTATTGTATTTTCGACACCTGTTGATTTTTTCCAGAAATATATTGTACGCAATTCAGTTTTTATTGTTACTGTGACAATTTTGCTGGTTCAATTAATTATATTCTTATTCTTGCGTTTTTTATCAAAGCAAAAAACAAGAATAAGGGGACTTGAAAATTCTGAAGAGACACTCAAAAGGCTTATTGAAGAGATGCCGGCAGGAGTAATAATTTATAACAAAAAAAGGGAAATACTAAAAGCTAACAAAGTAGCTGCAAGTTATTTTGCTTATATGGGTGAAAATGATATGACCGGCAAAATTTTCCCGGAATTTACATTTAATGGTGAAACAGATTATTTTTCAAACTACTTTGGAACATCCTTCAATCCGGAACAATTTATTATTATTAAGAAACCTATTGGTGAACAGGTGATCTACCGTAGCAGCATTCCGGTAGTATATGGTAATGAGGATGCTACACTTGAGATACTTATAGATGTTACAATCCTGGAATCAGCAAGGCAGCAGGAAGTCAGGGCTAATGTTGCCAAAACTGAATTTCTTGCTCGAATGAGTTACGAGATCAGGACACCTCTGAATGGTATTATAGGAATGACTGATATTCTTAACAGATACGATCTCTCTCCGGAATTAAAGGATATTGTTTACTTGCTCAGAAGATCAACCGAGGTATTGCTTGGAATTGTAAACGATATACTGGATTTTTCGAAAATTGAATCAGGTAAAATGATTCTTGAAGAACTTCCATTTAATGTCAGAGAGGAGATATATTACGCGATTGATCTGACGAAACCAGGTGCAATAGAAAATAATAATTTAATTACCTGTGAAATTGAGGAAGAAGTGCCGGAAACTGTTATCGGAGATCCATACCGTCTCAGGCAGGTTATTGTGAATCTTATCAATCATTCAAATTCAAATACACATGATGGTCAGATAGTTATAAAATGCAAAAAAATTTTCGAAAAAGAAGGATTAATAACTCTTGGTTTTGAAATTGTTGATACCGGCAGGGCTTTTGAAAAAGCTGAATTGAAAAAAATCTTTGGTGATATTGTACGAATTGAATCAGTTCTTCCCAGAATGAACAATGAGTCAATTTTTACAACGTTAATAGCCCGACAATTAATTGAACTAATGGGTGGTACCCTTAATGCCGAAAGCCCATCAGGAATAGCAGGCCCTAACGGAACAAGAATAGTTTTTAGCATTAATGTATATTCAAATATCAGAATTCAGAAAAACATTCCTTCTCCCGGTATTAAAACTGTAAGTCAGATAAAAACGCTTGTAATAAGCGGACCACAGGGCAGAGATGAAGAGATTGTTTCATTGTTACATAAAGCTGGGCTTCATTTTTCCATAACTTCATTTACAAAATTAACCATTAAACAATTGCAGATGAACCAGGAGCAGGAAGATGGGAAATATAATTTACTTTTTATACTTGATGACAATCATTTTGACGGGTTCGAAGCTGCAAGAATCATTTCGGAAAACAAATTAAATCTTTATTACAGAATGATTCTTATTAGTTCTAATGACAGAAAAGGGAACTATCTGAAATGCATTACTTATGGAGTGGACTATTATTTTGTTAAACCTTTTGATCCCATTGATTTAAGACATATATTAACAGATATGTTCGAAATTGAAAATGATGAAATTTTCGAAACAATTGAAGAAGGTAAAATCAGGGAACTTAATATTTTAATAGTCGAAGACAACAAAATGAATCGCAGGATACTTGTTAAGATGCTTGAAAATTTAGGATTTAAATGTGACGAGGCAGAGGAAGGGCATCAGGCATTTTTAAAGGTTATGGATAAGAAATATGATCTTGTACTGATGGATCTTATTATGCCTGAGATGGACGGATATGAATCGGCAAGAAGAATTCTTGATATGTGGCCTGAAACTGTAATAGTGGCAACAACAGCCGACAATATGCCTGAGACCAGAAAGAAAGCAGAACTCTCGGGTATAAAAGAATTTATCTCAAAACCGGTGAGGGCAGAAGACCTTAAACATTTGTTTATGAAATATTTTGGCATATAATCGTCGGGAATTGCTGAACAACTTATGAAAGTTCAATACCGGATATGATACAGGTTTTATACTTTGTCCCACCTATAAACTTTGTCGGACTTTCGAAGGCGGACATCTATTTTTATGGAACAGAATGTTCCTTTGAGGGCTTTTTGAGTTACTTTAAAATCTTCACCACGGATTTCACCCACAGAATATTCAATTGCACCTGTAGTTGGTCCTGTTATCAGAATTTTATCACCTGATGAAATGTCTCCGTTTTCCAGCTTGATCTCAGCAACTCCTATCCGGGAATAAAAGTTTGTAATTTTTCCAAGATAAGTTTTTTTCATAGTAGCACTTGAACCATAACGATCGGTCCATTCCCCAATTTTTTTCCCGAGATAATGCCCATCCCAGAATCCTCTGTTGAATACACCTGAAAGCCTTTCCATCCATTGATTTATCTTTTTTGGTGTATATGTGCCCTCTTCAAGCGCCTTTAAAGCTTCATCATAACAGGATGTAACTGTTCTGACATATTCGGGGGACCTTGCACGTCCTTCAATTTTGAGAATACTTACCCCGGCAGATATAATTTTATCAAGAAAATTTATTGTACAAAGGTCCTTTGCCGACATTATATAAGGATTTGCAATTTCCATTTCAAAACCTGTTTCACTATCGGTAACAATATATGACCTTCGGCAGACCTGATTACATTGACCTCTATTTGCAGATTTGCCATATTCATGAAGACTCAGGTAGCATATTCCTGAAATGGCCATACACAATGCGCCATGTGCAAAAAGTTCTATTTTGAATGGTTTTCCCGACGCTCCTTTAATATTTTTCTTTTTGATCTGTAAGGCGATATGTTTTATCTGTTGAAGTGTCAGTTCACGTGCCAGGACAGCAGCATCAGCCCATTTTGAATAAAATTCCAGTGTTTCTGTATTAGTAATATTCAGCTGTGTTGATAAATGAACGGCCATTCCCCGGCTGAAAGCGTAATCTATTATTGAACGATCAGTGGCGATAATTGAAGAAATACCGCTATCGAGAGCTTTGTCGATTATTTTCTTTGCCTTTGCAATTTCATTATCATAAATCACAACATTTAAGGCAAGATATGTTTTTACGTTATGTTTATTACAATAAGCAACAATTTTTGGTAGATCTTTTAAACTAAAATTATCTGATGAAGCAGCCCGCATGTTCAAATCTCCCGCCCCGAAATAAATAGAATCGGCATGCCCCTGAATTGCTGCCGTAAGTGAATCCCATGAACCAGCTGGAGCCGATATTTCAATATCTTTCCTCTTCATTACCGTTTGAAATCAATCTACTATGATTTCTTATTTATTTTTCTTCAGCATGATTCTGATGCAAGTACCAATGCCCGGTTCAGAATATTTAACGAAAATTTTTCCTTTGTGATATTCGTCTATGATTCTTCTGGCGAGAGAAAGACCCAGACCCCTTCCCCTCTGTTTTGTTGTATATCCAGGCAAAAATATTTTCCTGTGAGCCGACCGGGGAATACCCCTGCCATTATCTTTTATATCGATAATTGCATAATCCTTTATTTCTGATACCGTAATAGTGATAATTCCTTCACCGTTAGTAGCATCAACAGCATTCTTACAAACATTCTCAATAACCCAGCTAAGTAAAGGAGCATTATGTCTGACATTAATTTCAGCCATCGGATCATAGTCATTAATAAATTTTGTCAATGATGAAACACGTGACCTCAGATAGTCAATGGTATTGTGTAAAACCGGTATTATATTGCCGGTTATTAAATCAGGTTTTGAACCAATCTTTGAAAAACGTTCTGTAACCTTCTCAAGTCTTTTTACATCCAGTGCAATTTCATCCACAAAGGGAATTTCCGGATGTTTTGATTGAAGCATTTCAATCCAGCCTAAAAGTGATGAAACCGGAGTTCCAAGTTGGTGTGCTGTCTCTTTAGACATTCCGACCCAGACCTGATTCTGTTCAGATTTTCTTGAGGAGTCGAAAGCCAGATATGACACAAGAATAAACAAAATGATAATACTAAGCTGGACGGCAGGATAATAGATTAGTTTTTTGAGTATTATGCTGTCCTCATAATATACCCTGTTTATATGACCATAGGGAAGGTAAATGACTATCGGAGCAGATTTCTCCTTGATTTTTTTTAACCTTAACGATAGAAACATTGTGTCGCTTAATTGTAAATGATCATAGTTCCTGGCGGAGAGAACCGAGTCATTTTCATCTGCAAGTATTACGGGTATAGTTGTATTGCCTTCGATGATTGAGTAAAGAAATTCAAGATCCTGCCCGGTGTCTGATGCTGAATTAACCCGGTTTATTGCTTCAGCCCAGATTTCAATCTTTTTTCTTTCTTCATTTTTCAGATTTTTGACGAGGATATAAGTATAAAAGAAAGAAAAAAGCCCGATAATGATTGCAAGCAGCAGCAGGATAAGCTTCCAGATGGTTTTATGAGTATAGATATTCAAATTGTATGATTTTAGTAATTCTTATTTTTTCTCTTTTTAAAAATTCCTTCAAATATATTCTCCTTTTCCTGTTGGACATTGTCTTTCGATATATCAACCGTATCTTCTGTTTCAGCCCATTCTATTTTGAATCTGGGCACTGCAGAAGGTTCAGATATTCTTACAGTATCTCTTTTGTAAGAGCTATACTCTTCGTTCAGAATTGTTTTTAGTTTGTTTTTTTCATTCTTGAGGCTCTCCCTAATTTTATTTCTGGCAGCACGGAGATCGTATGAAACTTTAACATCCCTACCCTTACCTGATATCTTAAGAAAAACCGAGGTCCTCCCCAAGCCGTCATCTTCAATCGATCCGAATTCTGATGTAAATTTGTTGTTTCTTAATTTTCCTGAGAGCAATTCAGAAAGATAAGCTTTTATGTGGTATTCAAAGGTATTGTCGAAATAATGTGTTCCACTTGCTGTGAAATCAGCAGCTGAAGAAAATATATCAATCTGGGGGATAATAAGATAATTATTTCTGATGAAAAGATCATTTTCAAGCCTTGAAAAACTTATATTCTCAAGTTCATTTATTTTAATAAACTTTGAAAGAGCTTTAACAGGTTCAAAGTTAATAAGTGCGCCGTTTTCAATGATATATTTTCCCTCAGCATGAAGAGATCTTATATCCGGTTTAAATAAAGTGTCGAACTGCATAAGCATCTTCAGTGAACCTGAAAGTGTACCGGAAATGTTACCGGAAACAATGAAATTCTGACCAAAGTTATTAAATGTTTGAAAACATTCTCTAATGTTAACATCCTTGATTGAAAAATTCCCCTGAAAGAAATAACCATCAGACTTTTCCTTTTCTGAAAGGAGAAAAGACCCTTCTATGTTTCCGTCAAAACTGTCTGTAGAAAAATCCTTTACACTCAATATCCCTGGTTTATAATTTATTAATCCGTTTACATTTTCTGCTTCCAGTTTGTCCCATATAATACTTTCGGCTTTCAGATTCAAAACAGTCTCGAATCCTTCAGGCATTTTTAAAGCTTTTGTGCCGTAATTCTTCTTTTCTTCCTTATCTGGCACTACAGGGAAAATAGTAGAAAGATTAATTTTCCCGGTATTAATAGTGGCGTTAATTTTTATTCTGTCGGATTTCTCTGTGATCCAATCCTGAAAGTTTTCAAACCCGCCATTTATAATATAACGCTGATTATTATAAGTAAATGATAAGTCTTCTGCCCAAAGACTTGAGGCAATTGTCAGGAACCCCGATGCATTGGCAAATGAATATTTTTTATTTCTATGTTCGATTCCAAATGATTTTAATTGTATTATGGCCATAGGATTAAGTAACAGGAAATCAGAAATTGAATAATTTTCTTTTTTTGGAAGGTAACCCTCAGTTTTAATGTTAATTCTTGCTGAACCTTCTGAAGATAAAAGCCATGGTATCTGGAAAAATTTTTGTATTTCAAATGGAATTACTTCTCCTGAAAGATTAAATCTGATGAAAGGATTAATAAAGTTCTCGATAAGCAGAGATGTAATAAAATCAGCACTTCCTATATTAAACGAGCATTTGTTTAATTCAAATTTTGACGTTACAGGTGCAGCCTTGACGCCATTAGTGTATGAGCCTGTAAGAGTAAGATTTTCCAGACGAATATTTGATTTTTTGTATAATATTCTTCCGTTCATTACCGAAAATTTTAAATTAGCTCGTGGATTTTGTATACGACTCATGGGACCCGATAATAAACATTCTGCTTTAAGTTTTCCTCCCGGAACATATTCACTGTATCTTTCGGCTATCGTTTTGGGAAGATAATTTTTAACTTTTGCAAGGTCAATATTGTTTCCTTCAATTTTTAGAAAAATACTTTCACCCGGTTTGATAAAACCGTTAATATTAAATGAAAAGTCGTCAAATTTAATTAAACTTCTGTCGAATATCAATTCACCTTCTTTGCCTGAAAGTTTTATATCGGCATTAAATCTGGCATCGGGATGAATTTTTATTGTATTGACTCCGAATTGTTCAAGTGTTAGAACGGAAGTAATAATCAAATCAAATGTTTTATTATCAAAATGGGCTTTGATTTTACTGTTTTCAACAGTTCCTGAAAATATGAGGCCTGTAGCTTTGTTAATGTAGTTGACTGATAAATCCCTGATATTTACTTTTTCAAGGTTAATAATATTGTCATTATTTGACTGGATAGTCCGGGAGCGGATTTCATAGTTAACACCTCCTGCGCTGTCGGTTAGCAACTGGAGCAAACCTCTGTTCAATGAAATGCTTTCAATGGTGTAATTTTTGTTTAACAAATCTTTCAAACTGAATTCAAAGGAAGCCCGATCAGCTTTAAGCAATATTCCTGTTTCAATGCTCTGAAATTGTTCAGTTGCAAATCGCGGTGAGGAATTAATTATAACATTATTAAATTCAACTGATGCTCCTGGAAATCGCTTTAATAAGTGTAATCTGGCGGTTTCAAACTCGAGCTTTACTGATAACTGATTGTTAACTGTTTTTACGAGAATTGCAGTTAGCTGTCTGTCAAAAATAAATGTTGCAACCATTATCACGGAGATGAGTACCGTAATAACTGCAATTAACCAGATTAATATTTTTATTAATGGTTTCATCGAAAAAAAAACCTGATCAGCGTTCCCCAATTACTGATGGGAAAAATTTTTGTCAAGAAGGAATGAAAGGTCTTTATTTTTACCGGTCTCCATGGGCTGGTATCCCTTAAGAAATATTCTTGCTGGTTTGGGGCCGATAAGACAAATTTCCTCATCTTCAATTCTTAGCATGGTCCCTTCACGCAAACCAACTACCCTTATTCCAGGGTTCATTTCAATGAATTCTAATATTCTTTGCTCACGTGTTTCACCTGCATGACCCTCTGGATGTACATCAAGATAATGTGGATTAATCTGGAAGGGGACGAGGTTAAGAGCATCAAAAGAGCCCGGAGAGATTACAGGCATATCATTTGTCGTACTTATTGTTGGGCAGGCAACATTAGCTCCCGCACTCCATCCTATATACGGTATGCCAGACAAAACCTTTTCTTTTATCGGCTGAATAAGTTTGTTCTCTTTTATCATTTTAAGCAGTTTCCAGGTGTTACCGCCTCCCACAGCAATTACCTCTGCTTCTCTGACAGCCGAAACAGGGTTTCTTAAATGGTGAATGGAAATTAATTCATATCCTGCTTCATTAAACTTCTGACGAACTTTTTCCTCATAATCATCAAATGAGAAAGTTACTGCAGCATACGGAATAAATAATATTTTTACTTTTTTCCCACCAAGAAAATCACTTATTGGTTGAAGGGCATGTTCAAGATACCCCTCTCCAGCATTGGTAGAATTACTCATCAATAATAATTTCATCTGGTAAGTAATTATTCACTGCAAAGATAATAGATTCTTATGGCATGAAATCTGACTATTAATTTCATTCGTAAGTTATGTAGTTAACTTGTGAAATATTAGGCAGAATACTGTATTGAAAAAAATGTTAAATTGGAAGAAAATATGATGAAAGATGCGAACACTTTTATTTAAATCAACTGTAAAAATTTCATTATATATCTCGCTGCCATTATTTTTTTGTATGTCAACAGGCTGTAACTGGATAAATACGAACCATAGACCTGTTCAGGATAAAACAGAAAAAATTTCCGACGATTCGCTTTTAGATCTCGTTCAATATAGAACAACTCTTTATTTTACTGAAGGAGCAGAGCCGGTATCAGGAATGGCAAGGGAACGAATACATATTGACGGTATATATCCTGAGAATGATATGAATGTAATAACTACAGGCGGTTCTGGTTTTGGAATAATGGCTATTATAGCAGGCATTGAGAGGGGTTTTATTGCCAGGGATAAGGGTATAGCCATGATCAGAAAGATGGTTGACTTTCTTAAAAGGGCCGACAGATTTCATGGGGCCTGGCCACATTGGCTTTATGGTGAGACAGGCAGAATAAAGCCATTTTCAGAGAAAGATAATGGAGCTGACATTGTTGAAACAGCTTATCTAATGCAGGGTTTACTGACTGCTCGTCAGTATCTTGAAAAGGGGAATTCAGATGAAAGATTGATTGCTGCAGATATTGACACTCTCTGGCGTGAAGTTGAGTGGGATTGGTTTACACGGGGGGATGAGAATGTAATTTACTGGCATTGGTCACCAGAATATGCGTGGGAAATGAACCATCAGGTAAGGGGTTATAACGAATGTCTTATATTATATATTCTTGCAGCTTCATCACCTACTCATCCTGTAAGCCCTGAAGCTTATCATCAGGGATGGGCAAGAAATGGCGACATAAATACAAATGTATTGCAATATGGTTATATTTTAAAGCTGAAGCACAATGGAGCAGAACAATATGGAGGACCTCTTTTCTGGGCTCACTATTCGTATCTGGGTCTTGATCCGCGCAACCTGAAGGACAGATATGCGGAATACTGGAAGGAAAATCTAAATCATACACTTATTAACTGGAAATGGTGTTCCCTTAATCCGAACAAGCATCGTGGATACAGTGAAAAATGCTGGGGACTTACGGCAAGCTATTCTCCCGGTGGTTATGCTGCTCATAAACCTGGTATTGAATCGGATATTGGTGTGATTTCACCTACCGCAGCCGTTTCATCAATACCATATACCCCAGAGCTATCGCTTGCAGCAATCAGACATTTTTATTATGTACTAGGCGACAGGATATGGGGTAAATATGGTTTCTATGATGCTTTCTCAGAAGGACAGAACTGGTATCCCCGGAGATATCTTGCTATAGACCAGGGACCTATTCCTGTAATGATTGAAAATTTCCGCTCAGGTCTTTTGTGGAATCTATTTATGAGTTGCCAGGAAATTAAAACCGGACTCAAATTACTGGGATTTGAATCGGGTTATTGAATAAATGAGAGGTTAAAAATTCTCCAAATACTTATTTGCAAATCAATCATTGAAAGTAAAAGCCAATCCTATTTCAAAAGGATAAAGAGAATATCCTCCCGGGCCTTTTCCTTGCCTGAACAGGGAAACAGGATAATAAGTGCCAAATAATTGAAAATTTTCAAACCCTGCTCTTGCTGTGAATCCATATCTCAGCATGTTCAGGCTGAAATCATCATCAGATTTCACCTTATCACCATTCTGATAAACCATTTTATTATGTGAAGCAAGTTTAATAGCACCGATAACTCCACCTGCAAGGTTAATCTTTTTACTATCGGTCGGGATTTGAACTTCAAGCAACACAGGTAAGGTCAAATAGAGTGTCGTAAATTTTGATTTTTTCAATGTACCTGCCGGATCAAGCATTGTAATTACTCCATCCGAATTTTTAACAATATTATTATTACCATCAAAATGATAATTATTCCAGTTTAAACCTAGGCCGGTAATTAATCCCAGAAATCCTGTAAATCCGAAGCTTTGCTGGGTGAAATTCAGGTTGAAGCCCATTGATTTACCTGAATGGAGCGTCATATAATCAATTTCATCGGGCATAACCAAATTTCTTTCAGAGGTCATATAATTGTTAAATCCAAGCTCAATGCCCGACCAGTGACCTTTAAATCTCCTGTATCGTTTTTTCTTTATTTCATCACGGTCTCTTGAATGCGGAAAGTTGTAAATATCATCATTTTGACGGTATTGATTATAGTTTTCAAATCTGATTTGCGGTTTGCCTTCAAGGGCTTCAAGAATTTCCAATCTTCTGTTGCCAATCCTGATTCTTACCGATTCACCATCATCCTGGATGCCCAGAAGTGTATCGCCGATTATTATATTTGTATTTTCCTGGTATATATTTCCCCTGTTTTCAGGGTTCTCAACCGATTTTGTTTCCTGACTGAATCCTTGCATCAGAAACAAAACCATCAGTGTAATGATTCCTGCCTTTTTCATTTTATTAATTTTATGATTAACTTTTTTCTCTGTTATCAGACGGTTGAATGACATTGAAAGTTACTCATCGGCATAATTTTTTCTGACAGGAATATTGAATTTAACAAGTTTTGATGAAAAGTTAATTGCGGTGAGTTCTCCTGTATCATCAACATATCCATTGAATACCATTTGCCACCCAAGCAATTTATTTAAACCATTTATTCCTGCTTTGGCAATTTCATAAGCTTTTAGCTCTTCATCTGTTTTATTTTCAATACCAAGAATCCTTTCGCGTATAAAAGCAGTGAAACGTCTTTTTAAGCCTTCGTTTTGCTCATCTTTAATTAAAATGGTTGGGTTTATTTGAACCAGATGGTAAAGATTTGAAGGTGTTTCAAATAGCATGGGGAATCCAGCAGCGTAATTAACCGGGTGAATATTAATTCTTTCTATCCGGTTCGCGGATTTAATAGATTCAGATTGAGCAGTGTCAATCACTTTATCAGAACCTTCAGGATTTTCATTAATGGCATTTCCAATTAATGATAAAACTTCTTTCGCGTCAGATGATGAAGAAGAGACAGGGGCTGAACTATCAAACCCGGTGTCAGGAACAGTTATTAATTTATTATCTGATATAACAGGCATTTCCATAACCATGGAAATTACATTTCTGTTACTGCTTTTCCGTAGGGGATAGAATGAAAGATATATTAAAAATACAACAGTTGCTGCAATACCCGTTGCGATTGAGGCGAGGCTGATAATTTTTGCCGTTTTGTTGCCCTTTTTAAGTTTATGAATATATTTATATTTCAAGCCTTTGGGTGGAAGCAGTTTTATCTTATTTATGAGTTTGAAAGTCTTAAACCTGTCAGGATTCTGGCTGATAATTTCATAAAGCTCATCTTTCTCTTCAGGAGAGAGGTCTCCTTCAAGTTCTCCAATGCAAAGAAGATCGAATTGATAATCAGTCAAATCCGCAGAGGTTTTTTTAAGAAGGTTTTTGTTTTTAAATGAATTATCAAAAGGTTTAACCGATAATTCCTGAAACAATTTTAATTCTTCTTTGATATCGGGGTTTGCATTGAGAAATTCTTCAAGCAGTTGGATCTGATGTTTATTCAGATGGCCATCGAGGTAATCGGCAATCCATATTTCATAATTTGACAGATCAGGTTTCATGTCTCAGATAATAGTTTCAATTTTTCCGATATAGCTTTTCAAGGCCATTCTACCTCTGTAAATGTTTATTTTAACCTGACTTTCAGTTTGACCGGTAATCTCACTTATTTCCTTATAACTGTATCCTTCATAATCGCGAAGGAGTATTGGAATTTTCTGATGTTCCGGGAGCCGCTCAAGTGCGGAATGCAGTATTTCATTCAGATCTGAGTATTGTGATTCATATATGCAGTTATTATGTAAATTTATGCTGATAGAAGTAAATCTTTGCTCTTTCCTGATTATATCGATCATGTTATTGTATGCAGTTGAAAATAGCCAGGCCTTTGCAACATTGAAATCAATTTCGGTAACATGTCTCCACAGTTTTTCATAAGAATCCTGGACGATATCGTTTGCTCTGTCCTCATCTTTAATAGAGCTTTTAATAAACCTATAAAGTGAGTCGGCGTATTTGTCGACTGTACAATTATATTCCTTAACTGTCATATATTATCAAGCATAAATAAAGACGGATAAAAATTCAAAAAGTTACAAAACAGATAAAAAAAGCCGTCTAATTTATTTTAGAGGCGGCTTCTTATAAAGAAAGTAAGTAATTGAATCAATTTTTTGGGGTATAAACTCTTACCCAGTCGATTTCCATTGATGTTGTTCCGTTAATAGGTTTGCTGACGCCTCCGGAAAAGTTAAGGTACATTGGTTCCTGAGGAACGTTTTCTGTTGTGCGGAATGCTTCAACTCCGTTGACTTTCCATATAAGCGATGAAGGGGTCCATTCGAGGGTAAAAATCATGCTTTTGCTGGCATATCCTGCACCAATCTTTGATTTTATCTGTTTCCCGTTATCAGTAAATAATGAGAACCATATTTTCCCGCCTGAAGTGGTGCATACATTAATATGGGGAGTGCTTTTATCACCAACTAGCCAGAAAGAATTACGGGCATTCGGGTCGCCCAGCTTAATTTTGGCAGAGAAAATACCATATTTTTGTCTGAAGGAGGCACCGGTACTTATTATTCCGGATGTGTAGCTGAAATCTTTTGTAAAGAATCCTTTTAAAGGCGACCATGCTTTACCGTTAATTTTTTGTTGCTTTGTGGTGATTTTGAGAAAACTATGGCGTATTTCAAAGTTTTCTTTCTCAGTGTAAAAATGGAGATCTGTATCAAGTGAATATCTGTCGTGCAATAGTTTTTCACCCCAGAAATAGTTGGTTAGCCACTTTCCAGCTGCGAGCTTTTCTTCATCAAATTCATCACTGAAAACAAGCTCCCGGCTTTTTAATATATCAAATTTGTCAGAATCTTTAACCTTGAAATACCAGATAATATCCGGATCTTTCTTCAGGTCAAGATATTCTTTAAGTTGTTTGAATTCGTCAGTTTTTTCAAATCTTTTTTTGTCGAGCAGGAATGCCTTTTTCTCGAGAAATTCTTTTGATGAAATGTATTCTTTGAGCTCGTTATATCTGGTGAGTCTTGATGATCCGTCGACGTTTAAAAAATTGGCATATTCCCGTGAATTTTTGAATTTGTAATATTCTTTTATTTCAACAGATGAGTCCATTTGTTTAAATTCCCGGAGTTGTTTCTCATCATCGCTTCCGGCGAATTCTTTGGATTTCATTTTTTCTTTGAACCCGGATCCTGAAACAAGTTGTTTAAGATTTTCGTATTTGCTTATTTTTTCAGAACCATCGAGGTCACGAAATCTTTTCAAAGCATCTCCTTCAAGAGTTCTGAAATACATAACAATGTCTTTTGCCTTTTTCAGAGAAATAAACTCTTTCTCTCTGGCATATTCCTCAGAATTTTTATAAGAAAGTGTTTCAATTTCTTTTTTCTTCTGCTGGAAACCGGCAGAATTTACAATTTCATGTAATTCATTATATCTTGCCAGCTTTTCAGATTCAGCAAAAGATTTAAGTTTATTGAATTCTGCTATCAGGGCCTTTTCTTCCTGTTCAATTTTCTCGGTTGAAGGAATCATGCCCAGTAAAAACTTAAGACTTGCCATAGCATTTTTTTTATTAGAAGCTAAAGATATAAAACTTTTGTTTAAATACTAATTTATTGTTAATGAATATTTAAGTTTTTAAAAACCTGTTTTGTAAAAATAATTAAAATGTTCAGACTACCATAGAAGCAAGTAAATTTAACAAAAAAGAACTATTTTATAACTTAAACATGTAGAATGTATGATTTATTACATTTGAATGTTAAAAAAAATTAAAATACCAAATAATTATTTCTAATTATTTTTGAGTTTTCATAATTAAATTGAATATTTTTTAAATTTGTTTTCCTTTAACGTTAAAATAAAGTTATATGAAATCTAACAGAAGAACATTTATAAGAAATGCATCAGCAGCTGCAGCGGCAACGTTGATTCCGTTTGAGGCGTTTTCGATTAGAAGGTCTGGAGTAGCCCCGAGTGATAGGATTCGGGTTGCTTTAATCGGAGGTAACAGTATGGGATGGAATGATCTGGCTTCTTTCCTGAAGAACAAAGAAGTTGAATGTGTGGCAATGTGTGATGTTGACCGCAATGTGCTTAACAGGAGGACAGATGATATTATCAAGCTGGGATTTCAGAAGCCCAGGCTTTATGGCGATTACAGGAAAATGCTCGAAAGCAAGGATATTGATGTTGTTATAATTGGCACTCCCGATCACTGGCATTGTTTAATGCTTGTTGATTCAATTGAGGCCGGAAAGCATGTTTATGTTGAAAAGCCCATTGGGAATTCAATTGCAGAGATAAATATTATGCAAAAGGCTGTAAAGAAGCATGGGAAAATGGTTCAGGTAGGTCAATGGCAGAGGAGTCAGCCTCATTTTGTCGATGCAATTAATTTTTTGAAATCAGGTAAGCTCGGCAGAATTAGAGTTTGCAAAGCATGGTCGTTTGTTGACTGGAAAGGTGCAGTACCTAAGGTTCCCGATTCACCCGTTCCTGAAGGTGTTGACTATGACAGATGGTTAGGACCGGCACCAAAAAGGCCTTTTAACAAGAATAGGTTTCATTTTACATGGCGCTGGTACTGGGAATATGCCGGTGGCCTTATGACCGATTGGGGTGTTCACCTGATAGATTATATCCTTTACGGTATGAACAGGGCAGTACCCACTTCAGTAATGGCAATCGGAGGGAAATATGCTTTCCCGGATGATGACATGGTAACACCAGATACCATGACGGCTGTTTATGATTTCAATGACTTTATGATGATTTGGGAACATACTATAGGGATAGGTCTTGGTAACTGGAAACGTCCTCACGGAATGGCTTATACAGGTGAAAATGGCACACTTGTACTTGATCGTAACGGATGGGAAGTTTTTCCCGAAAAAAACAGAATGGAGGCTGTTCCGCTTCAGAAAAACAGAGGAACAGGACTTGACCTCCATGTAAGGAACTTTCTTGATTGCCTTACAAACAATACACCCGAAAAGCTTCATGCAAGCATAGATATTGGAAGAAATGTTGCTCTTGTTGCGCAAATGGGTAATATTGCATTCAGGACAGGAGAAAAAGTTTACTGGGATAATGCAAAACAGCAATTCACTTCTGCTAATGCCAATAAGTTGATAACTCCAACATATTATAACGGGTACAAATTGCCGAGGTATTGATTCAATTGAAATTAAAGTTCTGAGATTTTCTTTCTGATGTCAGGCCAGAGATCTGGAGCGATTCGAGCGCCCGTTATTTCTATTACCCGTGCGGCAAGGTATGTTCCATACCAACCACATTTTTCAAGCGGCATATCTTTTGCCAGGCCGTAGAGAAAACCGGCTGCATAAAGATCACCGGCACCTGTTGTATCGCAGCATTTAACGGGGAATGTCCCTGTTTTTATTATTTTACTGCCGCTTCTGATGTATGAACCTTCTGCCCCAATTTTAACTACTGCAATATCACATTGTTCTGAAATAATCCTCAACGCTTCCTCAGGCTCAGCACCTGTAAAGGCTTTTGCTTCTTCTCTGTTTGCAAAAACAATATCGGCATAATTTTTTATAGTTTCTCTGAATTCATCAATTTTTTCCTCAACCACATTAAAGCTTGCAAGATCAATTGCAATCTTCATTCCAAGTTTTTTAGCAATTAAACAGGCTCTGTTGACATAATCGATGTTGTAAATAAGATATCCTTCAATATAAAGGATATCATAATTTCTGAAAACATCCAGGTCTAAGTCTGCTGGGTCAAGTTCTACAGCTGCTCCTAGGTAGGTGGCGAAGGTTCTTTCATGATCGGGAGTAACTAATGCAACAGCAGTTCCTGTAGGTGTATGGCTCTTCTTAAGATAAGTTTTAACACCTGATTTTTTAAGTTCGGATTCAAAAAAATTACCAGTTCCGTCATTACCGATTGTTCCTATAAAACCGGCAGGAGTGCCCAGCATCGCCAGTCCATGTATTGTGTTAGCAGCTGATCCTCCCGAAGAAAATACTGTTTTAAATTCTGTAATTGTTTTTTTGATTTTCTCTGAAAGAGACAGGTCAACAAGCTGCATGCTGCCTTTTCGAAATGAAAAATGCCTGAGTAAATCTTCATTTTCTATGAAGGTGACAATATCCACCAATGCATTGCCAGTACCAAGAATTTTTTTCATTTAAAAAATTTTGTTCAAAGATATTGTTAAATTCATTAAAAGCCTGTATTTTTGCCTCGCCAATTATAAACACTGGCAGATAATTCCTCAGTAGCTCAGCTGGTTAGAGCGGCGGACTGTTAATCCGTAGGTCGCAGGTTCGATCCCTGCCTGGGGAGCAAAGAAAGGGAGAGGATTTTTTATGTTGACCCTTTAATAACGAGTCTGGTTTTAATAATTCTGGTTATATACATTTCAGGTTCTTTATTTTCAATTCTATTAATAAGAAGTTTGACTGCCTCCCGGCCTATTTCATACCCGTGTTGCTCAACAGAAGTCAGAGGAGGATCAGTCAGATCAGAAATCATTCCGCTTGTGAACCCAATAACTGAAATATCCTGAGGAATTTTTAGACCAAATGATTTGATAATTTTCATGGCTGAAGCAGCTGTAAGATCATTAACTGCAAATATTCCATCAGGACGATTTTCTCTTCGTAAGAGAGCCGGAATTACTATTTCTGCAATTTCTGAAGTATCACATCTGATAATATTTTCTTCTTTTACAGGCAAACCTGATTGTGAAAGTGCTCTTATATAACCTTGTTTCCGATCCTGTCCGATCCTGAGATTTTGAGGACCTGCAAGATGAACTATTTCCCGGCATCCTGTTTCAATAAGGTGTGAAACCGCATTGAAAGCACCTTCTTCGTCATCAACAATAACCTTGTCGGTATCAATTTCCTCACAAATCCGGTCGAAAAAAACAAGCGGAATACCATGATTTATTATTTTATGAAAATGTTCAAAACTATTGGTAGTCTTTGACATTGAAATAAGAATGCCATCGGCCCATCCCGAAAGAAGAGTTTCTACAGCCTTAATTTCCTTTTTATAATCTTCATTAGACTGGCAGAACATGACCTGGTAATCCGACTCATATGCAATTTCCTCGATGCCAGCAATAACTGTGGAAAAAAAATAATGCACAATCTCTGGCACGATAACGCCAATGGTTTTGCTCTGTCCAACTTTTAGACTAATGGCAACCGGGTCAGGTCTGTAATTCCATTTTCTGACAAGTTCATTAACAGCTTTTTTTGTTTCGGATGAAATATCAGGATGATCTTTAAGTGCTTTCGATACAGTCGAAGGGGATATTCCCAGTTCTCTGGCAATATCCTTAATCGTTACCTGTCCTTTTTTCTGCATGATTTGAAATAACGACAATAAAATTACATTTTTTTAATCGTTTTGTTGTAAAAATGAACTTAAAATTCTTAAAGTTGTTTAACAGAACAATAAAAAAATTACATTTTAAAATTCTTGGGGAATAAATTTTTTTATATTTCAAACGTTTGCGGTAAAATGTTCTTAAATTATTGAAAATTAATGAATTTACTATTGCTTTATAATTATTTTTTTATACCTTTGAATGAAAATTTTTTTGTTCAAAAATAGAGTTTCTAACTAAGGAGGAATAATTAATTAAATTTTACATCCTATGGAAAAAAGATTACGAGTTTTTCTACTGACGTTTATACTTGGGTTGTTTCTTACAGTAACAATATATGCCCAGGTTATACGTGTCACCGGAAGAGTCACTGATTCAGCTGATGGAACGCCCCTTGCAGGAGTTACAATTCTTGAAAAAGGGACTGTTAATGGTACCATTACTGACTCTGGTGGTAATTACACCATTAATGTTTCACCGACATCGGTTCTGCAGTTTTCCTTTGTGGGTTATTTGTCACAGGAGGTACCTGTAAATAATCGTACTTATATTGACGTTGCACTGGCAGTTGATGTACAGACTTTGCAGGAAGTAGTAGTAATAGGTTATGGGACCGTTACGAAAAAGGATGCAACAGGTTCGGTTGTTGCTGTAGGGGCGCGTGATTTTAACAAAGGTTCTATTGCCAGACCACAGGACCTTATTGTTGGTAAAATACCCGGAGTGCAGATCACGAATTCAGGAGGTGATCCTACCTCAGGTGCTACCATAAGAATTAGGGGAGGTTCATCTCTTTCTGCAAGTAATGATCCTCTGATTGTCATTGACGGTGTGCCCGTTGATAATGCTGGAGTATCTGGAATGCCTAATCCTCTCAGCCTTGTCAACTCAAATGATATCGAATCGTTTACTGTTCTTAAAGATGCTTCTGCTACGGCTATTTATGGTTCCCGTGCATCAAACGGTGTTATAATTATTACAACCAAAAAAGGGTCAACTGGAAGGCCTTTTAAAGTAACGTATGACGGAGCGGCGTCGGTCGGATTCAGGACAGGTGAAATAAAGATCCTGTCACCTGAAGAATTCAGATCTGTTGTTTTCTCAAGATATGATGCCAATTCACCTGCCGCCCAGCTAATGGGTGAATCCAGCACCGACTGGCAGGAGGTTATATACCAGACTGCCACATCCTTTGACCATAATCTGAGTTTCTCAGGTAGTTATAAATTCTTACCTTATCGTTTCTCAGCAGGTTATACAAACGAAAAAGGACTTTTAAAGACTTCGGGGCTTGAAAGATTTACTTCAGCTCTTAATTTGAACCCAAAGTACTTCGACAATCATCTTTCGATAAATGTCAATGCAAAATATATGAATATTCGGAACAGGTTTGCTGACCATGGAGCTATTGGTGCTGCAGTTTCAATGGATCCCACACAATCAGTCTATGATGAATCAAGCAGTGCATATGGTGGCTACTTTACCTGGAAACAGCCTAACGGTGATCCAATAACTATTGGAGTAACAAGCAACCCACTTGCATTACTTGAACTCAGAGATGATAGATCCCTTGTTAACAGATTTCTCGGGAATGCGGAACTGGAATATAAACTTCATTTCCTTCCCGACCTTAAATTCACCCTCAATGCAGGACTTGATTATTCCTGGAGCGACGGGAAAGTGATCGTTTCAGAAATGGCTGCATGGTACTGGAATTCGGGTAGAGGAAGATTCAATACTTATACCCAGAATAAGAAAAATGAACTTCTCGATTTTTATGCCAATTACAAAAAAGATTTAGAGGCTATAAACAGTAGAATAGATTTCACAGCAGGATATTCATGGCAGCATTTTTACAGGGAAGGCAGTTATCTTGAAAGGAACTATTCAAAAACAATTACCTATCAGGACAATGAGTATTTCACCGAAAGTTATCTTGTTTCGTTTTTCGGAAGGCTTAATTATATTTTGATGGACCGATATCTGATAACTTTTACGCTGCGTGACGATGGGTCCTCGAAATTTGCAAAAGAAAATCGCTGGGGTCTTTTCCCATCACTCGCACTTGCATGGGATATTAAAGAAGAAGGATTTCTTAAGAATAGCAATCTTTTTAATTCCCTGAAGCTGCGTCTTGGATATGGAATTACAGGGCAGCAGGACATTGGAGGGGATTATCCTTATCTGGCCAGATATACTTTTGGACAGGATAATGCAAGATACCAGTTCGGAAACAGTTTTGTTACAACATTGAGGCCTGAAGGGTATGACAGAAACCTTAAATGGGAAGAGACTACGACATATAATATCGGACTTGATTTCGGGTTGTTGAAGGACAGGATAAGTGGTACTGTTGAGTATTACTACAGGCCTACAAAAGACCTGCTCAACACAATTGATGTTCCAGCAGGAACCAATCTTACAAACCGTATTACCACAAATGTCGGAAACCTCATCAACAAAGGATTTGAAGTGGCTTTGAACTTCAGACCTATTGTAAATCCATCTTTTTCTTGGGATTTTGGTGTAAATGCAACATTCAACCAGAACGAGATAACAAAGCTTACCGCTGTCGACGACCCGACATTTATTGGAGTTGAGACGGGAGGAATTTCCGGTGGTGTGGGTAATTATGTTCAGATAAATACTGTTGGTTATTCACGCAATACATTCTTCCTTGCAGAGCAAGTATATGATTCACAGGGTAAACCTGTAGATAACTTGTATGTAGACAGGGATGGGGATAGAACGGTTACATCACAGGGTCTTTCCGACAGGTACAGGATCAAAGATCCTTATCCAGATGCACTCATAGGTTTTAATTCAATGTTCAGATATAAAAATTTTGATTTGAGTTTTAACGGAAGAATAAGTCTTGGCAACTATATTTATAACAATGTAGCATCAGGCAGTTCATATGCAGGCCTTTATGCCTCGGTAGGAGCCCTGGCTAATCTTCACAGAAGTATTCTTACTACAGGCTTCTCCAACCCTCAGTACTGGTCAGACCATTTCCTTGAAAATGGTTCATTCCTGAGAATGGATAATGTAAATCTGGGATACAATTTCGACAATCTTGCAGGTTCAACAGGTTCTCTGAGGGTCTATCTTTCGATTCAAAACCTCTTTGTTATTACCAGATACTCAGGTCTAGATCCTGAAGTATTTGATGGTATTGACAATAATATTTATCCAAGGCCCAGAACTTTCATGCTTGGCGTAAGATTAGAGTTTTAACCATAAAAAGGGAGAGATATGAAAACCAAATATTTTACAACAATAACAGGCACAGTTGTATTGAGTACACTTGTGTTGACATCATGTCTTAAGGATCTGGATACAGTACCCATTGATCCACTCGTAATTACTTCAGCTACTGTTTATGAAGACACTACTGCCTACAGGCAGGTACTTGCAAAATGTTATGCAGGTCTTGCAGTTTCGGGCCAGCAAGGGCCTCACGGAAATCCCGATATCAGCGGTATTGACGAGGGATTTTCACAGTATCTGAGACAGTTCTGGCTTGCACAGGAACTGACAACTGATGAAGCAGTTATTGCATGGAATGATGGAACCCTGAAAGATTATCATTTCCAGACATGGACTTCGGGAGGGGAATTTATCAAAGCACTTTATAATAGAATTTATTATCAAATTTCTCTGTGCAATGAATTTATCAGGGAGTCTACCGACGAAAAGCTTTCTGAAAGAGGTTTCTCAGATGCTGAGAAAGCAACAATCAGAATTTACAGGGCTGAAGCACGTTTCCTGAGGGCACTGAGTTATTACCATGCATTGGATCTTTTTGGCAACGTTCCTTTTGTGACTGAAAATGATAAAGTAGGAGCATTCCTTCCAACTCAGATTACACGCAGTGATCTGTTTAATTATCTTGAAACGGAACTTCTTGAGATCGAAGGTCAGTTGAAAGATGCAAAGACAAATGAGTATGGAAGGGCCGATAAAGCAGCTGCATGGATGCTTCTTTCAAAACTTTATCTTAATGCGACTGTTTATATAGGTGAGGAAAAATATACTGAAGCTCTTACCTGGATCAAAAAGGTTATTGCAAGTCCGTATTCGCTTGAGCCTGAATATGCTCATCTATTTCTTGCCGACAACAACCTTTGCAATGAGATTATTTTCCCAATTGCTTTTGACGGCGAAAGTACCAAAACCTGGGGAGGAACAACTTTTATTATCAATGCAGCCATTGGTGGGAATATGTCTCCTGCAGAGTTTGGTGTGGGAGGTGGTTGGGGAGGAACGCGTACAACTCCGCAATTTGTAGACAAATTTCCTGACATCTCAGGGTTAACCGATAAAAGGGCTATGTTCCATACAAGCGGACAGTCAAAATCCATTTCAGATATATTCCTTTTTACTGATGGTTATGCAATTAAGAAATGGAAAAATATCAAGAGAGACGGTACACCTGGTAAAGACAGAACACATCCCGACACTGATTTTCCTGTTTTCAGGCTTGCTGATGCTTATCTTATGTATGCTGAGGCTGTACTCAGGGGTGGTACAGGCGGGGATGTCGCAACAGCACTGAACTATGTTAATGCCATTAGGACAAGAGCTTATGGTAACACTTCAGGAAATATTACTTCTGGAGAACTTACTCTTGAATTTATTCTTGATGAAAGGGCCCGTGAACTATACTGGGAATGCCACAGGAGAACAGACCTCATCAGATTCGGTAAATTCAGTAATACGACTTACCTGTGGGAGTGGAAAGGAGGAATCAAGGAAGGTGCCTCTACATCCAGCCATCTCGACCTTTTCCCGATACCATCATCAGATATTGGTGCTAATCCCAATTTGACTCAAAATCCCGGTTATTAATAATAAAAAATTATTCTGGTTATGAAAGCAAAATATATATCAATGATTATCGCTTCGGGACTGGTTCTTTTAACTGCATGTGAAGAACTTCCCGAAGGGCCTTTCGTCAAAAACGAAAATGAGACTGTAAGGCCGGCTTTTGTTTCTCCAGCAGGAGGCACCAGCTTCGCAATAACCGAAGCTAATGAAAATAGTGTAATGACTACTTTCAAATGGAATTCCGCTGATTACGGATTCCAGGCAGCCGTCACATATACACTCGAGGTCTCAATCAACAACTTCAAAGATATCAACGATATCGGAGTGACAAATAAGACAGAACTGGAGATTCTGAATTCAAAAATAAATACAGTACTTCTTATTCTTGGCGCAGAACCAGATGTTTCAACTCCTGTCATGTGCAGGGTTAAGGCAGTTATTAATCCCAATATACCCATTATTTATTCTGACACTTTAACAATTAATGTTAAACCTTTTGAGAAGTTAATTGAATACCCGAAACTTTATGTTCCGGGAAGCTACCAGGGATGGAATCCGGCTGACGAAACAACTGTTATTACTTCTGCAAAGAGCGATGGTAAATATGAAGGTTATCTTTATTTCCCTGATGCAACTACAGAATTCAAGCTTCTCAAAGTTCCGGCATGGGAGCAGGATAATACAATCGGCGATCCTGACCCGAGTGGTATGTCGGGTACCTTGCAGATAGGAAACTGGGGAGGCAATAACATTAAGGTAACAGGCGGTCCCGGACAGTTCAGAATCAGAGCCGACCTAAACGAAGCAACATACTCATGGGTTAAAACAACCTGGGCACTCATTGGCGATGCCACACCTGGCGGCTGGGGAACTGATACACCTATGACATACAACATTGGTGAAAATACATGGACAGTAACCGTGGATCTCATCGGTGGTAAAGCATTCAAATTCCGGGCTAACAATGCATGGGACATTAACCTCGGAGATACCGGAGGCGATAAGAAACTTGAATACAATGGTGATAATATCCCTGTCGCTGAAAACGGTAACTACACTATTACCCTCGATCTGAGTAAAACGATTTACAAATATAAGATTGTAAAGAATTAAATCTTCACTTTTGCGGGAAAAGAGGTTATCGTCAGACAGATGGTAACCTCTTTTTTAACCTTAATGATATCAGAACAAGAAATAAAATCTTCACCTTCTTCACATCATGAGAAAGGCGTTAAGCTTATCGGTAGAAAATTCATAACAATTTAAATAGTATTGAACTGCTACACAAACATTAAACTATTTAGAAGAAAATTGAACGTAGTAAATGAAATAGAATAAATGAACAAGATTTTATCAATACTCATTTTTGCTCTTTTTCCTGTATTATTTCTTTCATGTAAAAGGCAGAACGAAGGTTCGGGGCATGGCAGGACCTATTATACATGTGACCAGTTTGTGATGGGAGCGGATCTCTCTTATGTAAATCAGATTCTGGAGCATAATGGTGTTTACAGAGATTCAGGGAAGGTCAAAGATCCTTATTTAATTTTCAGGCAATATGGGGCAAACGTGATAAGGTTCAGATTGTTTCATAATCCGGTATGGACCAGGGAAATATATTCACCCTCAGGGACTAAGATGTACAATGATTTCAATGATGTGAAAGAAGGGATCAGAAGGGCTAAAGAACAGGGGATGAAAGTATGTCTGGATTTTCATTATTCCGACACCTGGGCTGATCCTTCAAAACAAAAAAAACCTGCTGCATGGGAATCACTTGACCTAGTTACCTTGCGAGACTCTCTTTATAATTATACTTTTAATACTTTAAAAAAACTCGATGGGGAAGGATTAATGCCAGAATATGTTCAGCCTGGAAATGAGATTAATCCGGGTTTCTTATCGCCTGAAGGAGCCCGATGGAATGGAAATGAAAGCACTATGATTTACCTTCTTAACGGAGCAATAAGTGCAATACGTGATGCCAGTGTCACAGCATCTATAAAACCTAAAGTAATTATACACATAGCTCAGCCAGAAAATGCGGATCCATGGTTTAATGGGCTGGCTGAAAAAGGATTTACTGATTACGATATTATTGGTCTATCTTATTATTACATCTGGTCAGGAGTAAAGCTCGAAGAGCTTGATAATTACATATCAATGCTTAAAACAAAATACTCAAAAGATATAATGATAATGGAAACAGCTTATCCATGGACCACCGAAAATGCTGATAACTATCATAATATTATTGATACGGAGAAATTAACTGATAGATTCCCGGCAACAACTGAAGGGCAATTTGCATATTTAAAATCATTGACACAGGAAGTTCTTGATGGGGGTGGGAAAGGAATATTTTACTGGGAACCTGCCTGGATAACCTCAGATATGAAAGACTTGTGGGGTACAGGCTCTGCCTGGGACTGTAATACTCTGTTCGATTTTCAGGGTAATACTATCAAGGGAATAAATTTTATGACCGAAAAATATTCATTCAGGTAAAGAATATAAAAATATATTATAAAAAAATCCGATGAAATCATTTCTGGTATCGGCAATCATTTTAATTGTTTTTACAGGGTTTCTGAAGGGGCAGATGGTTACAACCGATCCGGTGGTTCCTGTTCTGGGCAAAACCATCAGGATATTTTATGATACAAGCAAAGACCCTGGAGAACTTAATAATTACACGGGGGATATATATGTACATACCGGACTAATACTTGAAGGAAATCCGAACTGGCAGAAAGTAATCGGGACATGGGCAAATAATGCAACACAGCCAAAACTTAATTATCTTGGGAATTACAGGTATGAATTTGTTATTTCACCCAGTATTGAAGTATTTTATAATGTTCTGCTGGGAGAAAAGGTTAAAAAAATTGCTCTTGTTTTCAGAAATGCAGACGGGACTAGACAGACAAGACCCGACATCTTTATAGATGTTTTTGAACAAGGATTAAATGTAGTTTTCACACTTCCAGAAAGGTTTTCAATTGTTGCCGATTTGAATACTCTTGTAAAAGTTAGTGCATCGTCAACAAATGCTGATTCAGTTTCACTTTACATCAACAACATTTATCGTAAGAGCGGAAATACACCTGAACTTGTAACCGACACTCTTATGACCGACCAATATGGTGAATTCTGGGTTAAGGCAATAGCATGGGACCTTCCATCTTTTGCTGCCGATTCATTTTTCTGTTATGTCAGAAGGCCGGTAGTTACAGAAGAAATTCCTCAGGGCATATCAGACGGAATAAATTATGTGAGCGACACCTCGGTGATTCTTGTCCTTCATGCTCCATACAAAAACTATGTTTTTGCAATAGGCGATTTTACAGACTGGCTTGCGAATGAGAAGGCGTATATGAAGGTTACTCCTGATAATGAACGTTACTGGGTTAGAATTGACGGATTGGATCCGGAGAAAGAGTACAGGTTTCAGTACTTAGTTGATGGAAATCTTAATATTGCTGATCCATATGCCGACAAAATACTTGACCAGTTTAATGACGATTATATTGCCGATACAACATATCCTGAACTGATCAAATATCCGAAAGATAAAACAACAGGTATGGTTTCGGTTTTGCAAACTGCTCAAACACAATATCAGTGGAAAAATACATCTTTCAGTTCTCCTCCGGCAAATAAGCTGGTTATTTATGAATTGCTTGTAAGAGATTTTATTGCAGCTCATGATTTCAAAACACTATCTGACACACTTGGGTACCTTAAAGAACTGGGGGTAAATGCTATAGAACTAATGCCTGTAACTGAGTTTGAAGGAAATTTAAGCTGGGGATATAATGTATCTTTTTATTTTGCGCCCGATAAATATTATGGACCGAAAAATTATCTCAAGGCATTTATTGACAGCTGTCACAGCAAAGGTATTGCAGTGATAATGGATTTGGTTCTGAATCATTGTTACGGGCAATCACCATTTGTGCAGCTTTATCTTGATTATTATGGGACAGAGGAAATAGTGATGAAAACGCCAAATCCCTGGTTTAATGCTGTTTCTCCAAATCCGGTTTATAAATGGGGTGCAGATTTCAATCATGAAAGTCCTGCGACACAGAAACTTGTTGACAGGATAACAGAGTACTGGCTTACTGAATACCGGGTTGATGGATTCAGATTTGATTTTACAAAAGGCTTCACAAATACTCCTGGCGAAGGTAGTGCATACGATGCATCGAGAATAGCTATTCTAAAAAGAATTGCAGATAAAATATGGGCGATCAATCCTTCAGCATATGTTATACTTGAACATTTTACCGCCAATGAGGAAGAAAGAGAGCTTGCTGAATATGGTATGCTGTTATGGGGTAATATGAATTACCAGTTTGCAGAGGCTGTAATGGGATATTCATCTGACCTTTCCGGGGCAACACATCATTCAAGGGGCTGGAATGTGCCAAATCTGGTTGCATATATGGAGAGCCATGATGAAGAGAGAATTATGTACAAAGCTTTGACATATGGAGCTGCAACAACTGATTATAATGTCAAAAATATTGAAACAGCACTTAAGAGAGCTGAATTGGCTGCAGTCTTTCTGCTGAGTATCCCCGGGCCAAAAATGATATGGCAGTTCGGTGAGCTCGGTTATGATATTTCAATTGATTTCAATGGCCGTACTGGTGAAAAACCTATTTTATGGTTTTATTATTCAATAATCCCAAGACTCAGACTCTACAGAGTTTACAGGGTGATGAACCTGCTCAGACAGGACCAAGAAGTATTTCACAGTTATAATTTTACATATTCCCTGTCAGGAATGCAGAAAAGTATACAGTTAAATTCACAGGACCTTAAAGTCAATGTTATCGGTAACTTTGACATAATACCTGCTACCTTTGTCCCGTCGTTTCAGAATACCGGGAAGTGGTATGAATATTTTACCGGAGACTCAATTAACGTTGTTTCTTTAAGTGATCCTATTACACTTAATCCTGGCGAATACCGTCTTTACACTTCCGTAAAGCTTGAATCACCCGCAAGGTATCTTGGAATAGATAAAAATTTTATCAGTTACAATGCACTTCAGCTGGTGGCATTCCCGAATCCTTCAGGAGACAGGTTTGTATTTGAAATAAATATTAATGGTGCCAGGCCACTTACTATTTCTGTTTTTAACCCGGCTGGTTTGCTGATATGGCAGAAAAATATTATAGCCTTGCAGGAAAATATAATTGAATGGAATGGGAAAGATGCCGGAGGAAATGAAATTTCTCCTGGAATATATTTCGTTCATGTCAGAAGCGGCAATTTATACAAAGTATGCAAAATCATAAAAACAGAGAGGCCTTAGATATTTGATTTTTTCAGTATCAGGTATGATAATGGTTTCAGTATAACCAACAGTCCCTTTTTATTTGACTGATATTCTTCAGTTTTGTAGTCGATTAGAGTTTGGTAATTACTTTTTGATTTTACAGGGACAATTACTGATTGTTCCTGTTCTGAGCGGTTGAATAATACGATAATTTCCCCGTTTTTATCAGAGCGTTTGTATCCAAGAATCATTTTATTATCATCGGCTATTATAAATTCAAGAGATCCGTTTATTAGGACAGGGTTTTCCCTTCTCATTTTAATGAGTCGAGAGTAGAAGGCGAATAATGAGGTATCAGGTCTGACTTTATTAATAGGGCGACTTTTGTTGGGATAAAAATGAGCTTTTTCATCCTCATAAATGATGTCGTTCCATACCATTGGCTTTCGGCAGTCGGGATCGTCAGCACCCCACATACCAATTTCTTCACCATACCAGATATGTGGTGCACCGATAAATGTAAACTGATGAACAAGAAACATTTTCTGTTCAAGCAGTGTGACTGAATCAGGTTTATTAATTTTATATTCCGGGTTTTCTGAAGGTTTTGCCCTGTATTTATCGAGGGTTTTATTATAGAATGATGTGGATAATCTTGGTGAATCGTGAGTACCTCCAACATTCATCATTGCCTGAAGATTTGCTTCAGGAATGCCCTTGCTGATTTCATTGATACTGCGGACAAATTCTGTTGGAGTTAATATCGGTTCAGCCTGTGCGAAAAAGCCTCTGGCAATTCTGAACCATCTGTAATTCATTGTTGCGTCGAATTGTTCGCCTATAAATGGAGCGGGATTAAGCATTTCATGTGGCCATTTAAGCCACCATATTTCTCCTACGAGATATGCATCAGGGTTTATATCTCTAACGAATTTCCGATATTCCCGCCAGAAACCCATTGGTATTTCAGCAGCTACATCAAGTCTGAACCCGTCAACTCCATCAGATGGTTCACCGTTTCCATCGGGATCCAGCCATCTGCGTGTAACGTCAAAAATATGTTTCTTGAGAGAAGGTGAATGGAAATTCCCTTCAAATGGCATAATGGTGTCGCCGGGAGGGATATCTTTCCTGAAAACGGGCATATAAATATTTCCGCCACCCCAGCCTTCATACCTGAATTCATCAGAGGGTGTTTTGGGGTCGTCAAAACTTATAATATTGTACCAGTCAGCAAATTCCGAGGATGCTCCTTTCTCATTTACATTTTTCAATGCCCAGAATTCTTTCCCGGTATGGTTCCAGGAATAATCCATAATTACTTTTATTCCGCGGTTATGTAGTTCATTAATTACTTTGAGAAAAAGGGTATCAGCCGATGTCCATTTCCATGTTGAGGGGTTAGCGGGTATTTCTGATTTCATTATTTCTATATCACCCGCTGGATCGGGTCCGAAGTTGCGATCTATATGGATATATGTACGTGCATCATACTTATGGAGGGAAGGGGAATCGTTAAGAGGATTGAAATATACGGCAGTGATTCCAAGAGAGTCGAGATAATCAATTTTATCGAGCACGCCCTGCAGATCTCCTCCGTAACGCCGGGCCTGGATTTTAGAATGAAAGTTACCTGTTTTTATTTGATCCAGCCAAGGTTCGTGAGCATACCAGTCGTGGCCCCATGGAGTTATACTCCAGTTTAAAGGGTAAGTGCCGGGATAGGAACCTTCCATATCCCGAGTTGTCGGATCATTTGATGGATCTCCGTTTCTAAACCTCTCAGGGAAAATCTGGTACCATACTGCATTTCTTGCCCAGACAGGGACAGAATAAATACGGGTCTGCTGAGAATCGTCATTTTTTGTGACATTATGCCCGCATTTAACAAATAAAAGGAGAAATGCTACAATAAGAAAAGAGGAAAAATTTTGCATGTGGCTTTATTTCTTAATATAAACTCTGAATCCCAGGGGTTCGAGCAGAAGAGGTTCTTTCAACGGCATTTCTGCCTGACTGTGGCTAAAATATTCAGTATATATTCCTTTGATTTTTGACATATCTGGCTTTATTGAAACTTCTTTGTTACGAAGATTAAGGAATATAACTACACTATTTCCGTTTTTCTCTCTATGGAAAGCAAAAATCTTTGAGGGTTGGTTGGTTTTGATGATCTCCATATTACCTCCAGCAATTCCATTCCAGAGAGCCTCATTTTCTTTCTTCAGGATAATAAGTTTCTGGTAGAAAGTAGTCATGGCACAGGTATCCCATCTAATAGTATCTTTTGTAAAAAATCTAAGGCTCTTGTTCAGGCATACCTCCTGGCCGTTATAGAGAAGAGGAACACCCCGTGTCGTAAATATGAATACGGCAAATGGATATTGTGCTTCACCCATTCTTGATGTAATGGTTCCGTTCCACGAGTTTTCGTCGTGATTATCAAGAAAGACCATGCGCATGGCATTCTGTGGATATTTAATGAGTTCCTTTTTGTAGTACTTTTCGAGGGCGTTGACACTGTCCTTTTTTAGGGCTATTTGGTTCATCAGGTGGTGAAGTTCCCATGAATAATTCATGTCAAATCCTTTTTTCAGAAAGTCAATCTGGTCTTCGTTTTCTGCAAGCATTAGCAGGGGTTTTATTTTTGTTAATTCTTCTCTGGCTCTTTCCCAGAAGGCTGGAGGGGTTTTATGAGGGTGATCAATTCTGAATCCATCCACACCTGTTTTCACCCAGAACTTCAGGGCATTGATCATATAATCGTGGAGGCCTTTATTAGTCCAGTCGAACTGAATTACATCAGTCCAATCAGTACCTATCGGTGGAATGAAATTGCCATTCTTATCTTTAACATAAAAGTCTGGATGCTCTACAATGAGAGAGTTATCCCATGATGAATGGTTAGGAACCCAGTCAATTATTACATGGAATCCCATTTTATGGGCTTCATCAAGCATATTTCTGAAATCATCAAGAGTGCCGAATTCGGGATTAATGCCGATATAATCTCTTACTGAGTAATAACTACCAAGTCCATCTTTTCTGTTTTTTATTCCTATTGGGTGGATAGGCATAAGCCACAATATATCGACGCCAAGTTCCTTGAGACGTGGGAGATGTTCACGGAATGCCTTAAAAGTACCTTCAGGAGTAAATTGCCTGATGTTAACTTCATATAAAACGGCATTTTTGACCCATGGAGGATTTTCAACTTCTGAAATGAAAGGTTTGACTTCCTGACGTGCTTTTCGGTGGAAACAACCACCAATTAAAAGGGCAATAATGAAAAAAATTGCAAGGACGTAGAGGATGATTTTTTCCATTTTGAAAATTTTATAAATGATTTACATGAGTAAAGATAATTATAATTCAGATAGATATTTTTTTCGATTTGTGTGGTAAAATATCATAATTTTTTCCATTTACAGATACTGGAAGGGTATTATCGCTTAGACTTGTTATTATGCAGTAGGAGTGTGTAACTTTAACTTCAAAGAGAATTTCGCGAAATCTGGCATGGAATGAATATGATTTCCATTTTTTGGGTATCAGAGGAACCAATTTAACTCTGTTGTTTGAAATGCGAAAACCTGCGAAACCTTCCACAATTGCCAGCCAGGTGCCTGCCATACTCGTTATATGAAGGCCCTCAGCTACTTCTTTGTTGTAGTCGTCGAGATCGAGCCGGGCCGTTCTCAGGTAGAGTTCATAAGCTTTGTCTATATTTCCGATACGTGCAGCCAGAATAGAATGGATGCATGCAGAAAGGGATGACTCATGAACGGTCAAGGGCTCATAAAACTCAAAGTTACGTCTGATGACCTCTGTGTCGTAGCTGTCCTCGAAGAAATAAAGACCCTGAAGTACATCGGCCTGCTTTATGTAGCATGATCGTAATATTCTGTCCCACGACCAGTGTTGGTTTAAAGGTCTTTGAGAAGGGGAAATAATTGACGCAGGTTTAAGTTCTTTATCTGTAAATCCGTCCTGCTGAAGAAAGACATTTCTTTTTTCATCAAATGGGAAATACATGTTACTGATGATTTCTTTCCATCTTTGGGTCTCTTTTTTATATTTGAATCTGGTTTTTCGAAATATCTTTTCGAGTGTATCAGGCTCCTTCTCCTTCAAATTATCAATATTTTGAATAGTGTAAGATAAAGTCCATACAGCAATTGAATTGGTGTACCAGTTATTGTTTACGTTGTTTTCATATTCATTGGGACCTGTTACTCCAAGTATCACATATTTACCGAGATTTTCTGAAAAAGAGACTCTCTGGCTCCAGAACCGTGATATGGCAATCAGTACTTCAAGTCCGTAGTCTTTCATATAACCGGTATCTCCGGTATGGCGGATATAATTATAGATAGCATATGCAATGGCACCGTTTCTATGGATTTCTTCAAATGTTATTTCCCATTCATTATGGCACTCTTCACCATTCATGGTAACCATCGGATAAAGGGCTGCGCCATCTTTAAAGCCCAGTTTCCTGGCATTTTCAATTGCCTTTTGAAGGTGTCTGTACCGATAAAGTAAAAGATTTCGTGGAACATTTATGGGAGCTGTTTTCAGGAAAAATGGAAGCACAAATGCTTCGGTATCCCAGTATGTGCTGCCGCCATATTTCTCGCCTGTAAATCCTTTTGGACCTATGTTCAGGCGTTCATCTTTTCCGGTATATGTTTGATTCAACTGGAATATATTGAATCTTATACCCTGCTGGGCTTTGATATCACCTTCTATTTTAACATCGGAAATACTCCAGATTCTCTCCCATTCATCACGGTGAGCAGAGAAAAGTTTATTAAAACCACTTTTTTTTGCATATCTGAGCCGTGCAAAGGTATTTTTGAAATGATTCTCAGGTGGGCAGTAGAGAGATGATTGCACCGAAACGTATTTAAATAGAACGATTTCATCGTCCGGCTTGAATGTAAAACTTACCAGGTTTGCAACATATCCTTTTTTGTTGATTACAGAAGGGGTGCATTTTATTTTTTTATTGTTAATTCTTATTTCGTAAGTCATACCTGCTGTCATATAAAAATCTGTACGAAGGGTTCGTGCAGTTAACATTGCAATTCCCGGTTCAGCGAGGTTATTCACATCTTCCAGGAATTTTTGCCCGTAATTGGTGTCTTCGTTTTTTACATTGGCATCGAGATATATGTTGAATGAAAGTGATCCGTTAAAATCCAAAGGTTTAATTTTATATTTGATTATACACAGGTCAGGATCAGCCATACTGAGAAATCTCATTGAAGAAATTTCAACTTTTTGCCCTTTTTGAAGGTTGATGGTAAAATTCCTTTCAAGGTAACCCTCTTTCATATTGAGAATTCTTGTGAATTGCTCTGGCTTGAACCTTGCCAGGTCAATTTCGGTTTGATTTATAGTAACATCTATGCCAATGAATTTTGTGGTATTTGGCACTTTTGCAAAATATTCGGGATATCCAACTTTCCACCAACCCACTTTTGTTTTATCGGGATAATATATTCCTGCCACGTAACTTCCTTGTAAGCTGTCGCCCGAATATTTTTCCTCGAAATTTGCTCTCTGGCCCATATAACCATTGCCAATGGAAAAAATGCTTTCAGCTTCCCTGTTAAGTTCAGGGTGGAATCCTTTTTCAACTATCATCCACTCATTAGTACTGAAAAGGTTTTTCATAGAAATTGTGCTTTTGGCTTTAATGCTGTCAGTTTATCAAAATTTATTTCTGTAAGTTCTTTTATGATGAAATCAGCTTCTGAAAGTATTTCACTTCTGCCAATACCTATGCATATCATTCCTGCGTTATGAGCTGCAGTTACTCCAGCTGCAGCATCTTCGAAGACAATGCATTCTTCAGGCTTTACACCCAGCATTGAGGCTGCGGTAAGAAATATTTCCGGATCAGGCTTGGCACGGGTGACAATGTTTCCGTCGGCTACAGCATCAAAAAGATATCGGATTCCTGTTTTTTCGAGTATCAATGGGGTGTTTTTGCTGGCCGAACCGATAGCTGTCAAGATGCCTTTTTCTTTGAGTTCCTTGAGAAGGTTGACAGCTCCAGGAAGGATATCGGAAGATGTCATCTCCGAAATATATTCAACATACCAGCGGTTTTTCATTTCTGCATACGTAATTTTCTCTTCATCGCTGTATTTTTTGCCTGAAAGTTCAAGTATTATTTCCAGTGAAGCCATGCGGCTAATACCTTTCAGTTTTTCATTTTCTTTTTCTGTAAAATTAATGCCGAGCATGCCAGCAAGTCTTTTCCATGCCATGAAATGATAAATGGCTGTGTTTACAATTACTCCATCGAGATCGAATATGCAAGCCCTGAACCACATATTGGTTGAATTAGTCTTTATCTTCAACAAACATGACAAGAAAAGAGGCAATGAATAATGAAATTCCACCTGTAATAAGGGCATATATACTTTCTCCATGGAAAAGGTGTCGGACCATGAATCCCAGGATGCTTGCTGCCATTATTTGAGGTATAACGATAAAGAAATTAAATATTCCCATGTAAGTACCCATTTTGTGGGGAGGGAGTGCGCCAGTAAGTATTGCATATGGCATTGCCAGGATACTAGCCCAGGCGAGGCCAACTCCCAGCATAGAAATAATTAGAAGTTCAGGTGAACGAAAAATGATTATTGAAATAAGTCCAAGTCCTCCAGCTGCAAGGCTTATCATGTGAGTAAATTTTCTGCTGGTGTGCTTTGCAATTATCGGAAGCAGGAAAGCAACCAATGCGGCGAAACCGTTATAAACGGCAAATAGGACTCCAACCCAGTTTGCTCCGCGGTTATATAATTCTGTTGCTGTGTCATTTGTGCCATATATGTGACTTGTGACAGCCGAAGTAGTATAGATCCACATCGAAAAGAGAGCAAACCACGAGAAAAACTGAACTACCGCAAGTTGGCGCATAGTACGGGGCATTAGAAAAAGATCTGTGATAACAGATACAAGCCCATTTGATATTTTGCCATTTCTTACAAGTAAACCTGAAATAAACTGAATCAGGCCGAAAAATGCTCCTCCTATTGAAAGTATATAAAGTTCAGCTTCGAGATTTAAGTATCCGATCAGGAAGCTTAGAACAATACCCCCTGTTAACCATATCAATCCACGCCGAAAATAGAGTTCCGATTGTGGAGTTGTTGTTCTATTGATGTTTCCGGAATCTGTCATTTCTTTCTGTTCAGCAAATTCTCTCATTTCTGCAGGTGAATACTCCTTTGACCTTACAACAGTCCAGAGGACTGCACTAAAGAATGCCGCGGCTCCGATGTAAAAGGAAAGCCGGACTGATGAAGGTATTTTACCGGCAGGTGCAGTGTTTTCAACACCGAACCAGTTTGTAAGAAGGTATGGTAGTAGAGATGCAACGACAGCTCCTGTACCGATGAAAAAGCTTTGCATGGCAAAACCTTTGGTTCTCTGTTCGGATGGGAGCATATCACCTACAAATGCTCTGAAAGGCTCCATCGATATGTTTATAGATGCATCCATTATCCAGAGCATTCCTGCAGCAACCCATAGAAATGGAGAATTTGGCATAGCTATCAGTGCTATTGATGCAAGAATAGCACCTGTAAGAAAATATGGTCGCCGACGGCCCAGCCTGTTCCAAGTGTTATCACTCATATGCCCTATGATGGGCTGAATAATAAGACCGGTTACTGGTGCTGCAACCCACAGAATGGGAATATTTTCAACACTTGCCCCTAGAGTTTCAAAAATTCTGCTGACATTGGCATTCTGAAGGGCAAAACCAAACTGAATACCCAGAAAACCAAAACTCATATTCCAGATTTGCCAGAAGCTTAAAGGGGGTTTTCTCTTTGCCATTAATGATAAATTATTGTTTTTTTAATCAGCTTCGAATCCAAAAATATGTAAAATGATCAAATAAAAAGCATGTATATGTCATTTATTTTCAATCAAATCAGTCAAGAAAAACGAATAGAATTTAGCGGATGTTATTTCAAACGTTTTCGGCAAAAAGAAAAAAAATTATTTTTGGCAAGATTCTAAGGAAATAAATTGATTCAACTAGTATGACCTGTTTCCGGAGAACAGGAAATGTCAGTGGGGGATTAAAGACAAGAGATGTTTAAATTCACGAAATTAGTTTCTATTTAGACGGATTAGGCTTTTAAGTTAAGGGAGAATAATGCAGGATTTAATTGAAATATAATTTTATTAAAATTTAATTTCTAAAAAGAATTGATGTTATTTTTGGGTTTTCACAATTTGAATATTATAAGCATCATCGGTTTGAGATATGAATATGAAAGAAAATAGTGTAAGACTTATTGCTCCAGGAATTCTATTACCGTTCATACTGATTACTTCCCTGTTTTTTTTATGGGGACTGGCAAATAATATGACCGATACTTTACTGGCAGCCTTTAAGAGAATTATGAGCATGAATGATTCCAAGACTGCCTTAATTCAAGTTGCCTGTTATGGACTGGGGTATTTCATTTTTGCTTTTCCAGCTGCAATCTTTATAAAGAGATTTTCATACAAATCAGGTGTTCTGCTATGTCTGGGACTTTATATTATTGGTTGTTTTCTTTTTTATCCGGCAAGTATCACGGCAAACTACTATCATTTTCTTGGTGCGTTATGGGTTTTATTTGGTGGTTTGTCAGTACTTGAAACTGCAGCCAATCCTTATATAGTTGCCATGGGAGATGAGGCTACCGGGACGAGGCGACTTAATCTTGCCCAGTCATTCAACCCTCTTGGATCAATAACCGGAGTTGTAATAAGTCAGTTATTTATTCTTTCTGAGTTGAATCGAGCTACTGCTGTTGAACGAGCCGCAATGGCCGAAGAAGCTTTGAAGACAATTCAAAATGGGGAGCTTAAAGCAGTTACCATGACTTATGTAACGGTTGGTTTTCTTTTGTTTATTCTATGGATTACAATTCTGGTAGTTAAAATGCCCCGAGCTTCTGATGCTGATAATTCTGTACATCTGGGCTCTACACTCAAAAGACTCTTTCGCAACAGAAACTATGTGACCGGGGTAATAGCCCAATTCTTTTATGTTGGAGCACAAATAGGGGTTTGGTCGTTCACCATACGTTATGCAATGGCGGCACTTGACCTTGAACATGCATCTCTTCCTGCCGGAAAAACACCAGAGCAGGTGGCAGCTACATATTACGTCGCTTCGCTTGTGCTATTCGGCACTTCACGTTTTGTTTTCACATGGCTTATGAAATTTTTCAGGCCGGCAACCCTGCTGATTTTTGCTTCTACAGCTGCCATTATTTGTACGGTTATTGTTATAATCGGAGAAGGTCTGACGGGTGTTATAGCACTTGTATTAATTTCTGCATTTATGTCATTAATGTTCCCAACAATATTCGGACAGGCGGTTAAAGGACTCGGTGACGATACGAAGATAGGCGGATCAGGACTTATTATGGCAATCCTCGGAGGAGCCGTTATAACATTCTTTCAGGGAAGAATTTCAGATTTGTCAGGAAGCATAAATTATTCATACCTCGTACCTCTTCTTTGCTTCATTATAATAGCTTTTTATGCCCTTTCGAGCAGAAAAACCGAAATTGTCAGGGGATGAAGGTTCTGATTCTTACCGATCTATGTGGCGGCTTTTCAATAACACTGTCTGAAAGAAATCTTTATAAAGAACTAATAAAAAAAGTGTTGATATTACACTTGTAACGCACTGGCCAACACCTGAATCGGAAGATCTCGAAAAATCAGGTATAAAAGTGATTTATTTGCCGCTTTTAAAAAAGTTTGACCTGTCAGCAATCAAAGAACTCAGGAGGATTATAATCAAAGGCGGTTTTGAAATAATGTATGTTACATACGGCAAAGCCATTACAACTTCACTTTTTGCGGTAAGAGGCCTTAAAATCAAAATAGTAGGATATATTGGATCGCTTAATGTTCACTGGCATGATCCCACTGCATATTTATCTTTTCTGAATCCACGCATTGACATTATGGTATGCCTGAGCAATGCGGTGAAAGATCATTTTGTTAAGCAACAGATTTTAACAGGTAAGAGAGATAAATGCAGGGTGATTTACAAGGGATATGATCCTGCATGGATAAAAGTTTCAAAGAAAATCTCGAGAGAAAATCTGGGAATTCCTGAAGATGCTATGGTAGTATGTTGTATTGCTCAGGTTAGACGAATAAAAGGTATTCCATACCTCATTAAAGCCGCTGGCATTCTTCAGGAAGATCTTCCGGCTTATTATATCTTGATTGGCCAGGGAATGGATTCTGATCAAATAAAACGTCTAATCAGGGAAACTGGGAGGAGGGAAAAATTCAGAGTTTTTGGCTTTACAAACGATGTTTTTTCATACATTGATTTATGTGATTTGTATATTCAGCCATCAATTACGGAGGGTCTTGGTCGTTCGATAATTGAAGCTATGTGTCTAAAGAAGCCTGTTATTGTTACAGACAGTGGAGGGACTCGAGATCTTGTTGAAAATGGAATTAACGGCTTCATTATTCCTGTAAAGTCACCTGAGGCAATTGCTGAAAAAATATCATGGTGTTATAGAAACAGGTCAAAACTGACAGAAATGGGAGAAAAATCACATGCCATTGTAAATAAAAAACTCAGCCCTGCAACCACTGTCGAGCAGACTTATAATCTTTTCAAAGAATTACTCGGTTAAATCTTTTTCATTTCTAATTACCGGAGATTACCTTACAGGCAAGGTTACTTTAAGTTTAAAATTGTCATAAATAAGCTGATCGCCAAGGTTAGAGAAAAACCTGCCTGACCCGTATTTTACATTATATTTTGTACGGTCAACTGCTATATCTGCAAAAAACCATATAGTATTTTCATTATCCTGTTTTGTGGCTGTAAATTCTAAGGGATGAGTTATGCCTTTTATTGTTAGGGTGCCTCTTATAGTAGCGCTGTCCTTTTCAAAAGCATCACTTCCGGTAATTGCAAGTTTTGAGACAGGGAATTTATCTACTGAAAAGAAATCGTCAGATTTCAAATGCGTTTCAAGTTTGCTTAATCCCTCATCGCTTTTTATAGTCCTCATATCAATGAGAAATTCTCCTGATGAAATCCTGTTATTTTCCCAGACCAGCCATCCTGATTGAAGCTTAATAGTACCTGTATGTTTCCCCAAAACTTTCTCACCAATCCATTCAATCTTTGTCTGCCCCTGGTCAGCAATGAGTTTCTTTTGATTATATGCAACAAATGGTGTCATAATTAAAAAAAATAATAAAATAAGAGTTTTCATATAAATGCGATTATATTTGAATTTTAATAGTTTAAACAACATGCCAATTATTTTGTTCATTTTATAGATTAATTTTATCCCCTCAATTATAACAGTATG
>DYKN01000147.1 GCA_020722575.1 Rikenella microfusus
TTTTTACCACGGAGAACACGGAGTTTCACGGAGTTATTTAGTAAAGTATCTCAGTGGTGCGCCTGCTCGTGCGCAGGAATTCAGTGTAATCCGTGGTGAAAAAATAGTCATATACTCCTGCATACTCCCGCAGAGGAACATAAGCGTGTTTTCTTTACTACAAAGGACACAGGGATAGACTTTGAAGCAAAAACTACTTTTATAATGAAATTATCGGATATTCTCTATAAAATTTTAATAAAATGATAGTTTCTTCCTTTAAAACTTTTCTGGCTAATTTTTTAATTTCATCATCCAGCAGTTCACCAATTCCCTGCAATAAACTTCTTTCCTTTACCTTTTCAATCTTCTCAATGCATCTGTTAATACAGTCCGTTAAAGGCATCTGCATTCTTTTTTCAACAATATTTTTGTTCAGCGGGGTCTGTCTCTTCATAAAATACCAGCAATCAAATATATCCCGTCCGGCAAGAATATTACGGTCAAGCAGGGCGCACAATTTATGTGCAAACATGTCAGAAATATTCATTACCAATACACTTATCCCCAATAAATCTTTAATTTCATATCTGTCGTCAAACATGCGGCTTGAAATCTCCACCTTTAATTTTCTTTCTCCTTTTCCGTAATCGAGTACAAAGAGCAATGTGTTAATCTTACTTGCCTCATCCTGAATTTTTCCGTATTTAAGAAGTATATTACGAATCTTTTCAGATGTCATTTTTTTCTTATCAGTATAGATCAGGTTAAAATCAAGTTCAACCGAAAAGCGGGGCAAATCATAGAAAAACATAAGAGCACTCCCGCCTTTAAACCCCAGAGATCCGGCAAGTTCAATATCGGAATAAATTTCTTTCAGGATCTGCACCATAAAAAACCTGTGTTTGTTTAAGTCAATCATACGACAAAATTTTTCTCACCCTTTCAGTAAGTGCTCCTGACTGATACACTGGAATAAGCCTGTAAACCTGCTCTCTGTTTAAAGAAGTCAGATTATCGAAGTGAAACTCCTTTTCAAGATAAAGCATGTCAAGAAATGCCCGTTCGGGTGTGGCAACATTCAGGTGAATTCCCTGCCGGTTTATTCCAGCGGTATTAACAAGAACCTCACCCTTAATTTTTCTGTACATATAAATTTTATCACCCTGTTTTATTGTCCGATTGAGATAACTTACAAGGGTTATACCAGGATCGTACTGAAAAATTATACCTGCTCTCTGGAGAACATATTGCAATGATATGTAAGAAGGTGTATAAATTGTACAGGCAAGTTCCTCAAGAGTATAACCAGGTTTGGTATATACCCCTTTTCTTGGATTCAGAAGCCTGCCTGTCTTTACATAATAATTCAGTTTCCTGCTAAGCGAACCAACATCCGATCGAGAAACAAGCATCGCAATATCTTTCAACCTGAAAACATTACCTTTCTCTTTGTAGATTAAATATATAATATCATTTATTAAATTTTGTGAACTGACCATAGGAATTTTTGTAATTATTAGTTCACAAATCTAAAATATTATTTTTTAATAAACAAATAAAGAGTTTAAGGGGTTAAAGAGGCGGAAGATGAGGAATCCTGACCGAAAGCGTCAGGATGACGAAATCCAATTACGATCCGCCGTTAGCGGATGTCAGGGCAAGCCCGACCGATAGCGTCGGGACTGAAAATTGACTCCAACAAATTTGAAGAAGCAGGAGCATGCTTTCTTTTATTTTTTACCACAGAGTTCACGGAGTTTCACGGAGT
>DYKN01000005.1:0-11909 GCA_020722575.1 Rikenella microfusus
ATACTTTATGAAGAATATTTTAATAATTCTATGGTAATTTAATTTTATTAGAGTTACTGTATTTTGTTAATTAATTCTGCTTTTTTTCCCTTTGCTTCCTCAACCAGTTTCAGTGCCTGTTGGTCTGCCTCCTGCCGCAACTGTTCACCTTTCTTTTCAGCTTCACGGACAAGTGCATCTGCTGATTTCTGTGCAGCAGCTTTAGCTAATATACCTTTCGATTCGGCTGCCTTTAGTATTTTTGCTGCCTGAGCTTCAGCTTCTTCCTTAAGCTTTATTGCTGCCCTATCAGCTTCAGTCTTTAACTGCTGACCTCTCTCCTCAGCCTCTCTGATAAGCCTGTCGCCCTGTTCCTCTGCCTCCTTAACCAGTTTTGCCTTTGTCTCGTCAATTGTTTTATCAACAGTCTGTTTTACTGTTTCTTTTAGAGTCTCCTTCACAGTACCTGCTGTGCTTCCGGTTCCCGTGCCGAAATCGGGTGTTAGAACAGGTTTGCCCACAACTCCGCCTACTTTGACATTCACCTTTATAATATCGGATGGTTTATATACGACTCCCAGTGCGGCAGCCTGAGCTGAAAGATTATCAACAAGTGCGTTTACTGAGGCGCCCAGAACAGAACGGGGCATTTCGGTCTTTACCAGGAAATTAAGTGTCTGATCCAATCCCTGGTCTCCTGAAATATTCATTTTGATGTTTCCAATTTTCAGGTCGAAAGGACTTACATAAACCCTACCTTCACTGATTCTGAAACTAACATTCAGGTCTTTAAACGTATTGGTAAATTTATCGCCCAGTTTCAAAAGCTCTTTCATCTTATCGAATGCTGCCATTTCAACTATCTGAACCTGATCACTCTGCAGTTTCCCGTAGCCGTTAATTGTATTCATTATCGGCATCATATCACTGCCGAGCAGACTTTCGTATTTCATCTGGACAGATATTTTCCCATTTACACCTTTTGCTGCCGGAGCAAATTTCTGAACCATGACGAATGTGTTGAAAGCATCCTTTATACCGATATCCTTCATTTCAAAATCGGCTTTTACCAGAGGTTTGAGTGTATCACGCGTATCGTAATCAGCATTCATTCTCACCGTCCCTCCAAGAATTGACATACCAGTTTCCCTCATTGAAAGAACTCCATCACTGATGAAAATATGTCCTTTAAAGTCTTTAGCGTTTATTTTATCATATACCAGCGTTTCTATTGAAGCATTAAAATCAAAATCGATATTACGGGGGATAGCAATAACTGTAAGGGTTGTGGTATCTTCTTCTTCAACTGCCGTCGTATCAAAAACCATTTGACTTAGAATGGAAGTAACATCAATTTTATTGGAAGAAAGAGTCAATCTACCTTTAAGAGTTTCATTTCTGAACATCCAGGGTATATAATTCTCAACATTTCCGGTTATCAGAAAATCACTTGTTCCGCCTACGACCATATCAACCTTATCCATTTTCGAATATGCCGGGGTAAAAGTGAATGATGCTTCATGTAGATCAACTTCAGGGTAACCTTTCATTGCAATCAGCATATCTCTTATATTCAAATTTCCTTTAGCATTAAAGTTCTCGTACTGTTCCTTTTCAATCATTGAAAGCCTTCCTGCCATTGTCATTGCTGCGTCAATGACACCTGAGAGTTTCAAATCCTCTATAGGTAGAGCATTTGCAAGTGCTTTAAGGTCAATTTTCCCGTTAAATGTTCCTTTAAAATCAGGATCGCTTATCGGCGTTTTCAGAAAAAATGACATGTCAAACGGATTACCAGCGAGTTCAAAATGGAATCTATCGAGGTTAACTGTAGTTAGGTCAAGGTTTTTACCGTTGACAAAAACATCGGTGTTTATATTTATTGCACTTATTTTTTCTGGTAATAATGGATAGCTTATAAGACCCTCATTTACAGAAAGGTTAAGCTTAATGTCAGGCAATGTGCTGTCGGCATCTGAGTAGATTCCATTTGCTGATCCTGACAAAGTAAATGTTCCCGATGTTTTAAGTCCCTCAAATTCTGACGTATAAACTGCCGGAACAAGAGAAAGAAGAGTTTTGAAAGATGTCTGGGAAGTACCGAAAGTAAGGTCGGTAAAGATATTCTCTCCCGGCATTGCAACTGTTCCTGCGAAATTAAGTTGAAGAGCATTTATTGCAAAATAGTTTTCCGAAAAGGTGAACCTCATACTGTCGAGATTTGCAATCAGGTTGATTTTTGAATCTATGACTGCCTTATTAAGATATTTAATGCCATCCATAATAAATGACGCTTCTTCAATGTTCAATGCCATTTTAAGTTTTGTTTCACTGAGTGACATATTTCCGGCAAGAGAAAAGTTCAGGTTTTTCAAAAAGGCAGACATTCCGGCGCTTTTATCAGTATAAGAGATATTGGTATTTTTTATTTCAAACTTTCTAAGCAGGAGCTTGAGAGAGCTTCCTCCGGTTGTTTCAGCAGGTTCTGCCTGTGTCTTTTCAGGCTGTTCCATTGCCTCGCTTTCGGTTTCAGGTTTTGTAATATCCCAGTTGGCGGTACCATCATTCAGGACAATTGCATTTAAAATTGCCCTATCAATTATTATTGACTTTATTTCGTAACCATCTTTTCCGAACAAGCTTCCAGGATTAAATACAAGACTGAATGATTTAAGGCCTGAAAGAGTATCGCCTTCAAATCTTTCAATACCTGTAACATAAACATCTTTAATAGAAAAAGACAGGTTAGGAAAGTTTTTAAAGAAACTCAAATTATAATCGGCAAAAGTAACCTTTGCATTAACCGATTCATTTATAGTTTTTTCAACAATTGTTTTGATTTTCCCTTTAAAGAGTACAGGGACTGTAAAAAGAAGGAGCAGTACAAATAATAGAAGACCGGCAATAATTTTGACAATTGTTTTAATTAACTTTTCCATATTCAACTTGTTGATTAAATTGGTAATATATTTTCCACTTATAATATTTTATAGGGTAGTTTAAGGTCTAAAAATAGTGAATAATAATAAAAATAAAAATTTGCTATATTTACAGCCTCAAAAAAATAGAGGTCCCGTAGCTTAACTGAATAGAGCATCTGACTACGGATCAGAAGGTTGGGGGTTTGAGTCCCTCCGGGATCACAGAAAAGCAGCCTGAGGGCTGCTTTTAAAATTTATAGGAGAAAGTCGAAGTCCCGAAGAATTCGGGACGAAGATCCACTGACGATCTGCCGTTAGCGGATGTCAGGGCAAGCCTGACCGAAAGCGTCGGGAGAGAAAGCTATTATAGATAAATTCTTATTCTATAATATATTCTTTTTTGTGTTTGGGAAGAAAATAAACAAATGATGCTCCGAGCAGGGCTATGCCGATAAGCACAGAGAATCCGAGTGTATATCCTTTTGCAAGTTGGTTATAAAGAGCGCCTACCATAAGCGGAGCAAGTGATTCAGCTATACCGTCGGCAACAAGAATTATACCCATAACTCGTCCGAGTACTTTAACACCAAATAAATCGCCTGCCATCAGAGGGATTATCATATAATCGCCACCAAGTCCTATTCCAAAAATAATAGCAAATATGTAGATTCTACCTGGGAAATCAGGAAATAAAAGAAATGGAATAGCTGTAGCTACAATCAGATAAACAATAATCATCACATATTTTCTGGGAAGCAGGTCCGCAAGCCATCCAACAAAAAGCCGACCTGCAATACTTGAGAATAGAACGAGAGAAGCAACATTGGCAGCCTCTGATTGTGAATACTGAAAGTCGCGCAGATAGAGTTTAAGATGTTGGTTGGTACCCCCCACAGCCGCAATTGAGCACATACTGCCAAGAGCCAGCAGGTAGAAATAAGGGCTTTTAAGGATATTTTTTATAGGAACTGACTCTTTTTCTTTTTGTTCCAGTGAAGTCTCTTTTTCAGGTTCTTTAATAAAGAATGCTAACGGGAAAGCAATAATAATCATAACAATTCCAATACATGTAAGGGCCATTCTCCAGCCCAGGTTGTTTATCAGGAAGGCAGCCAGTTGAAAAACTATAAATCCTCCTGTGCCAATTCCAATATAAGCAATACCCATTGCTTTTCCACGGTTCCTGCCGAACCATCTTGAAATAAGAACCTGGTTTGGAAGTGGTCCGCCGAAAATATATCCAAGAGCATTAAAAAAGTAAAGAAAGTAAAACATCCAGATGGTACTCATCATTCCAAGGCCAATCAAAGCTCCTCCCGCCATCAGAATTCCTGCCATCATAACCCTTCGCGGGCCAAATCTGTCAATTATCCAGCCGGCAATAAAACCGAAAAGGGGAGCCACAAGAAGTTTACTGAATGCATTACCTGAAGTGACTGTAACTCTTGACCAACCGAATTCATCAATCCACTGGTCGTAAAAAAACGGAAGACCATAAAGTGCAAAACCAACAATTGCCATCATTGCCAGAAAAGCAGTTGTGACAACATACGGACGTGAGCTTACTCCTGAAGCATCTCTGAATCTAAACATCTCAGTAATATTAAAAAATAATATATTATTTCCGGTAATGTTTCCGGCAAATATAGAAATCTTTATAGATAAACCTCTTTAAATATATTACTGATAAAATAACTACTCAACTTTTTAATAACTTTGGCAAATTCATTGATAAAGAGTTATGGTAGAAAAAATTAAAAAAATTTTTGAAGCAGAGGCATCTGCAATACTCAATATACCGGTTGATGATTCGTATGAAAGAGCAACTGAACTTATTCACAGGCATGTTCATTTAAAAAAGGGTAAGCTTGTTACAAGTGGTATGGGGAAAGCCGGTCAGATTGCCCATGATATAGCCACCACTTTCAGTTCAACGGGAACACCTGCTATATTCCTCCACCCAAGTGAAGCACAACATGGAGATCTTGGTGTTATTCAGGAGAATGATATTCTTCTGGCAATATCAAATTCAGGAAAAACCAGAGAACTGCTTGAACTTATAGAACTTAAAAATAAATTGTACTCTGGTATTCCGGTAATAGTTATTACAGGCAATAAAGCAAGCCCGTTGACAGAAAAAGCCGATTGTGTAATATTTACCGGCAGTCCGGCAGAAGTTTGCATACTTGGCCTTACCCCAACAACTTCAACAACTGTAATGACGGTTATTGGAGATGCCCTTGTGGTGTTAATGATGGAAAAAATCGGGTTTACTGTTGAGGAATATGCAAAGCGCCATCATGGTGGTTACCTTGGTGCGATATCAAGATCACGTCTGGAAGAAAAGGGTATACATTAAAATATTAAGACTGATTTTTCACGTTTACCAGTTCAAAAACTCCATCCAGGATATAATTTGGTATATAAGGGAAATTATTTGCTATTTCCCTTGTTGATATGCCTGTAAGGACAAGAAGTGTATCAATTTCCGATTCTATACCGGCAATAATATCTGTATCCATCCTATCGCCTATTATAATGGTTTCATCTCTGCTACAGCCAAGTTTTTTTAATGCTATTCGCATCATCAGCGGGTTGGGTTTACCAACATAATATGCTGTTCTTCCAGTTGCAAGCTCAATTGGTGCGACAAGTGCCCTGGTTGCAGGTATGATACCTCCCTCTACAGGGCCTGTCACATCAGGATTGGTTCCTATCAGCTTTGCACCCTTCAACACAAGATTAACTGCCTGTTCAATTTTTTCGTAGTTATAACTTCTTGTCTCTCCCACAACAACATAATCAGGATTGATGTTATTCATTGAATATCCCACACTATACATAGCATGAATAAGGCCTGCCTCACCGATAATAAAAGCCGAACCGTTTGGTTTTTGAGATGAAAGAAAATTAGCAGTAGCCAGAGCACTTGTATAAAAAACATGCTCATCTACATCTATTCCAAGCCTGTGCATTTTATCCTTAAGCTCTTTTGGTGTCCTTTCACTCGAATTGGTCAGAAAAAGATATTTTTTCCCCGATCTTTTCAGCCAATCAACAAATTCCAGAACACCCGGAAGAAGTTTATTGCCATGATATAATACACCGTCCATATCCGAAATAAAGGCTCTCTTCTGCCCTATTTTCTCAATCATTTCCTGCTTGTTCATAATTTAATTTGTAAAACTGAAAAAATAAAAATTTCTGAGCTGCAAATATAACCAATATACTCTTTTCCAGAAATCCTGAAATAAAAAGAAAATGTTACATAATTTTCGTGTTTGTACAAATAAGAAAAAAGATTAGTTTTGAGCTTCATTAAAATTTAAATTATGAATAATAATTCCAATTCTACAACTATCAGCCGGAAGGATTACATTTTTTCAATTACTGTAATAGGGCTTTTCTTTTTTATTTTCGGGTTTGTAACATGGTTGAATGGAATCCTTATTCCGTTTCTCCGGACTGCCTGTGAACTGAATGATTTTCAGGCTTATTTTGTTGCCACAGCTTTTTACATTTCTTATTTTGTAATGGCACTTCCAATGACGCCTATTCTTAAGAGAACAGGATTTAAAGGAGGGATGTCGTTAGGATTATGGATTATGGCTGCAGGGTGCCTCGTTTTCATTCCCGCTGCCTTTACACGCACTTTCGGACTGTTTCTTACAGGTCTTTTTGTAATGGGTACAGGACTCACATTGTTGCAGACAGCTTCCAACCCTTATATAACCATTATCGGGCCGAGAGAGAGTGCAGCTAAAAGAATAAGCATTATGGGTATTGCAAATAAGTTCGCCGGAGCAATTGCGCCTATTATTCTTGCAAGCATAATACTTCATGATGCAGATAAACTCGATCTACGTCTGGCTCAGGCTGCCGACCAGATGGAACGTGCAGGTATTCTCGATGAAATGGCACACAGAGTAATAGTTCCCTACATTATTATGGCTTTGATCCTTTTTATACTTGGCCTGATAATTAAGATGGTTCATCTGCCTGATGTTGATACCGAAGCTGAAGATGAACATGTGGGAGAAGGAGGCGTCAGGTCAAGTATCTGGCAATATCCTCATTTGCTGCTTGGCGTCGTTGCCCTGTTCTTCTACGTCGGGGTTGAAGTAATTGCAGGCGATACTATTATAAGATACGGGCAATCCCTTGGTATACCAATGGAATCAGCAAAATATTATACATCACTTACAATGATCAGTATGATTCTCGGCTATTCCTTAGGGATAGTATTTATTCCCAGATTTCTTTCTCAGGCCAATGCCCTTCGAATATGCACAACAATAGGGGTAATATTCTCCCTCGGAGCTATTCTTACACCCTCAAACCTTTCATTTACATTGCCATTCATTGATCTCGTGACCTTCAAACCACTCGAACTGGTGCTTCCTGTAACTGTCTTATTTGTAGCCCTGCTTGGCTTTGCAAATGCCCTTGTATGGCCTGCCGTCTGGCCACTTGCTCTCGCCGGACTTGGAAAGCACACAAAACTTGCTTCAGCCATGCTTATAATGGCTATCGCTGGCGGTGCAATACTTCCGCTTACATATGGAAAACTGGCAGTTTCTTTTAACACTCAAACTGCTTATTGGATATGCGTTCCATCATATCTGGTAATAGTTTATTATGCATTTATCGGACATAAAGTTGGACTTAAAAAATAGCCATACACTTCAAGAAATATTCGTCAAATTCAAAACTGATGGTACATTTTTCGAAGGAAAGCCCTTCGGAACTGGCCATATACACGACACTTTTCTTATAAGTACGGCTGAATCTGACCTTGATGACTATATTTTTCAAAAGTTTAATGTGTATGTTTTCAAAGATATACAGAAAGTTCAGGAAAACATCAGCCGGGTAACAGAACATCTTAGAAAAAAAATTGAAAAATTGCCCGGATCTCAGCCAAAGCGTGAGACACTAACTGTTATTCCATCCAAAAACAATAAATTATGGCATATTGATGAAACCGGAAATGTTTGGCGGGCATTCATCTATATTCCAGATCATATATCATATGATATTGTTGACTCAGCTGATAAAGCTTTTGAAGGAGGAAGGATTGTCGGCAGATTTCAGGCGATGCTTTCCGATCTGGACGGTCCTCCTCTTCACGAAACAATTCCAGATTTCCATAATGCAGCAAAAAGGCTTGAAACTTTCTACCAAAAAGTTTCTGAAGACCCGGCCGATAGAATGAAAATCGTTAAACCTGAATGCAGGTTTGTAGATAAAAGGGCCGAATCAATGAAAACAATTCATAATCTCGGTATTGAAGGTAAAATACCGGTTCGAATCACTCACAACGACACTAAATTCAATAACATTCTGTTTGATAGATATACAGGTAAAGGATTATGTATTATTGACCTGGATACCGTAATGCCCGGATTGGTTCATTATGATTTTGGCGATGCCATAAGAACAGTTGCAAATACTGGTGCAGAAGACGAAGCAGACCTTTCGAAGATTGAAATGGATATCAATCTATTCAAAGCTTATGCAGAAGGGTATCTATCAGAAATAAAAAATATCCTGAACGAAACAGAAATTGAATACCTCGCTTTTGCACCCATTGTTATCACATTCATCCAGGGCGTAAGGTTCCTTACTGACTATATTGACGGAGATAATTATTACAAAATCCAGCACGAACATCACAATTTACAACGAACCAGAGCACAGTTTAAGCTTGTAGAAAGTATGGAAAAGCAATATAAGGAAATGAGAAATATTATAAGGGAACTGGTTTATCAGAAAGGGAATTGTTAATGAAGGGCTCAGGGATAAAGGGACTTAGGGACTAAGAGACTGAGAGATGAAGAGACTGAGAAACTGAGGAAAAGAGAGACTGAAGGAAGGGGTTATTTAAAATGATGCAAGAATGAATTATTGTTCCATGAATGAAGGATATTTGATTTTGAGAACAAAAATAATTTTGATGTAGAAAATCTATACCTATTGCAAATTTATGAGTTGGAATAAGAAAGAACTGACATTTTTAAAAAAGCTTGACACACCGGGAAGGATACAGGATTTTCTGGACAATATTGATTATAATCCAAATTATGAATGCAGATCGCCACGATGGGTTATCAGGACAAAAAAAGCACACTGTTTTGAAGGAGCATTATTTGCAGCATCAGCATTGAGATTTATTGGTTTCAGGCCTCTAATTGTGGATATGAAAGCTTATAATGATGACGATCATGTCATTGCGGTATTTAAGAAAAATGGCTATTGGGGTGCTGTTGCAAAATCAAATTTTACTGTTTTGCGGTTCAGGGAGCCTGTATATCGATCAATAAGAGAACTGATAATGTCATATTTTGACTTTTTTTATAATACCAAGGGTGAGAAAACACTTCGCTCCTATTCCCTCCCGCTAGACCTGTCGATCTTCGACAAAAGTAACTGGGAAACAACTGATGAGGACCTTGAGTATATAGGTGATAAAATAGAGAGCCTTCATCATTTCAATTTACTTACCCCGGAAATGATTAAAGGACTTGACAGAGTTAGTAATGCAGTTTTAAAAGCTGGACTTATGGGTTCAAATGAGGAAGGATTGTATAAGCCAGTTTAAGGGGCTGACATTCGACCAACAGGTTTTAAAAAGAATCAGTCAGAGTGAAATAATTTTTAATTCAAATCATATTATGGAAGAAATCAGGAAGCAAATTAAAGAATCAATAAGGACCAAGCAGGAAATGCTCGGTGATGATAATTTAATTATTACCATTATGAAGGCCGCTGAGGTGATAATAAATGCAATAAAGAATGGCAAAAAGCTGATGATTGCAGGCAACGGAGGGAGTGCCGCTGATGCACAACATATTGCCGGAGAACTTGTAAACAGGTTTATGTTCGACAGACCGGGAATACCTGCTGTAGCACTTACAACAGACACATCTGTAATAACATCTATTGCAAACGATTACAATTATGAACTGATATTTGCACGGCAGGTTGAAACTATTGGTACAGAAGATGATGTCATATTTCTTATTTCGACATCCGGGGGATCGGCTAATATTATAAAAGCAGCAAATGCAGCCCGTAAAAAGAAAATAACCGTTATTGGTTTAACCGGAAAATCAGGAGGTAAATTAAAAGATTTTTGTGATCTTTTGATAACGGTTCCCTCCGACGAAACTCCAAGAATTCAGGAGTGCCACTTACTGATAAATCATTTAATTTGCTATTTAATCGAAAAAGAATTGTTCAAACACTGATACTACGTTCGAAATTCAATGCCATATAAAAATTTTATTTACAATATTTTAATGCTTAAATAATTTTCCCGGTCGAAATTTTTTTTGTAAATCATGGCAGATTAACTATTTTTGACAGCGGTAAATATACCGGGGTATAGAGGGTAATAAAGACCTCCGGCTTTTAATAAAACTATAACCGGATATGGATATTTCAGGAAAGAATTTCAAAGCGTTTCTCGCACGACAGGAAGCACTCAAAAAACAATACAGCCCGAAACAGGCCGAAAAACAGCATGCAAAAGGAAAACTTACTGCTTGGGAAAGATTAAACCTTCTATTTGATGAAGAAACTTTCGAAGAGATAGATGCATTTGTAACACCTGCGGCTCAGAATGTTGAATTCGGAAAAGTTGAAAAATCTTATGGTGACGGTGTTATTGTTGGACATGGTAAAATAAACGGAAGGCTGGTTTTTGCCTACGCACAGGATTTTACGATCATGGGAGGTTCGCTGGGACTTGTGCATGCAAAAAAGATTGCCAAGATACAGGAAATGGCACTGAAGATGGGTGCCCCGATAATTGGTCTGCTCGACTCAGGTGGTGCACGAATCCAGGAAGGTGTTGCAAGTCTGGCCGGATATGCAACAATCTTTCATAATTGTATTCAATCTTCCGGAATTATTCCACAGATTGCTGTAATTATGGGCCCCTGTGCTGGAGGTGCCGTTTACTCTCCTGCTCTCATGGATTTTGTATTTATGGTAAATCATACCAGCTTTATGTTTGTAACCGGCCCAAACGTCGTTAAAGAAGTGCTTAACGAAGATGTCACTTTTGATGATCTGGGAGGCGCTGAAGTTCATGTACAAAAGAGTGGTGTCGCTCATATGATTTACGAGGATGAGGAAAATACAATTATGGCACTTAAAAAATTCCTTTCCTACCTCCCGTCTAATAACATGGAAAATCCACCAACCATTCCATATGATAACTCCACCCCTGATATAAACAATAAACTTCGCGACATTGTACCTGATGATCCTAACAAAGCATATGATGTAAGAGATGTAATTATTCTGGTTGTTGACCGGAATAGCTTCCTGGAGACATCAGAACTATATGCTCCCAGTCTGGTAACAGGCTTTGCCAGACTTCAGGGCAGAACGATAGGAATTGTTGCAAATCAGCCAAAAGTTCTTGCTGGTGTACTGGATATTAACTCTTCCGTAAAAGGGGCAAGATTCATAAGATTCTGTGATGCATTCAACATTCCTATACTCACGTTCGAGGATGTACCAGGTTTCCTTCCAGGAATAGACCAGGAACATAATGGCATTATCCGTCATGGAGCTAAAATGCTTTATGCATACAGTGAAGCCACAGTTCCAAAGATTACTATTATTTTACGAAAAGCTTACGGTGGTGCTTTTATCGTAATGAACAGCAAAAGTCTTGGCGGAGACTTCAGTTTTGCATGGCCAACTGCTGAAATTGCTGTAATGGGACCGGATGGGGCTGTAGCTATACTTTATCGCAAAGAGCTGGCTGAAGCCAAAGATCCTGTTGCATTGAAAAAAGAACTTGTAAAAAAATATCGCGACAAGGTTGCCAATCCATTCATTGCCGATGAACTGGGGTATATTGATGAAGTAATTGATCCGGCTTTAACAAGGAAAAAGATTATCTCAGCTTTTGAGGCACTTAAAAACAAATGGGTGAAGGTGCCTTCTAGAAAACATGGGAATATGCCTCTATAAAGGCGAAAGGCGAAAGGT
>DYKN01000005.1:12009-134702 GCA_020722575.1 Rikenella microfusus
TGAGAGTGAGAGTGAGAATGAGAGTGGGGTGAGAGTGAGGGTGAGAGTGAGAGTGAGAGTGAGAGTGAGAATGAGAGTGGGGTGAGAGTGAGGGTGAGAGTGAGAGTGGGGAAAAAAACATCAGACGGGAATTGGAGCGATTGTTAAAATATAGAGAAATCACTGCTGAAAATCGTTAGACAAAAGAATTAGATATTAAAACGAAAAGAGTAAGTTAAGTCAGTTATGAAAATAAAACGAATTTTGATTGCGAACCGGGGTGAGATTGCTATCAGAATAATGAAGACGGCAAAGCGAATGGGAATTGAGACAGTTGCAATCAAGACTGCTATTGAACCTTCAGCGTTATACCTCTCTTATGCCAGTATAGTATTTGATAATTCTGAGGATGAATCTGAGATTCCTGTTTTTCTGAATATTGAAAGGCTTATAGAAATTGCAAAATTGACAGAATGCAATGCTGTCCATCCCGGTTATGGGTTTCTCGCCGAAAATGCATATTTTGCTGATAAATGTCTTGACAATAATTTAATATTTATTGGCCCATCACCCGACTCAATTTACAAGATGGGTAACAAAACCATAGCACGAAGGATTGCACTTACAGGAAAGATACCTATTGCTTCAGGAAGCAATGGTAACATATCCAACGAGGAAGAAGCAATAAAAATTGCAGAAAAAATCGGGTATCCGGTTATAATTAAAGCTGCATCAGGTGGAGGTGGTAGAGGTATGAGGATTGTCAGAAACCCTGATGATATGGAAAAGATGTTCATTATTGCAAGCCGTGAAGCTGAAAAGGCTTTTAATGATCCTTCGGTTTTTATCGAGAAGTATATAGATAATCCAAAACATATTGAATTTCAAATTTTGGGAGATAAAAAAGGGAATATTATTCATCTGGGAGAGAGGGAATGTTCGATTCAGAGGAAGCATCAGAAGTTGCTGGAAGAGGCGCCATCGAGTGCACTTGACGATAAACTAAGGGAAGAGATGGGAATGATGGCTGTTAAACTTGCAAAAGCAGTAGGTTATTATTCGGCAGGAACAGTAGAATTTCTCCTCGATTCTGAAAGAAATTACTACTTTATGGAAATGAACACACGGATACAGGTTGAACATCCTGTTACCGAAGAGATTACAGGAATTGACCTGATTGAGCAGCAGATTCTTATTGCAGAAGGAGAAGAATTGAAGATCAGGCAGGAAGATGTAGGTTTCAACGGTTGGGCAATTGAATGCCGAATTAATGCTGAAGATGTTCAGGCAGGTTTTGCTCCTGATCCGGGGAAAATCGAAAAACTTAATCTTCCCGATGATGATTATGTAAGGATTGATACCGGTGTAATCGAAGGTTCGTCAATTGTATCAAGCTACGACTCAATGATAGCCAAACTCATTATAAAAGGCAAAGATCGCCGGGATGCAATCAAAAAATGCAAGTTCACACTTGACAAAGTCTGGATAAAAGGTGTAAAAACAACACTTCCTTTTTTCAGGATGCTTATCAGACATCCTAAATTTATAAACGGCACTTTTACAACTTCATTCATTGAAAAGGACCTGGATCAATATTATTTCAACAGTGAATATGAAGAGATGCTTGCTGCATGGCTTGCAACTAAACTATATGTTGAAGAAAACCTGAGCGGTAACAATATAAACCTCGATTTTAAGGAAAGCAGGGAAATAAATCCGTGGCTTCTTAATAAAAGATTTAGTCAGTTTTAAAAGTATTAATCATGACACCAGATAAACCAGAAATAAAGAAACTCTATACTATTTCTTCCGGTAACAGGAAGCATGTTTTTACCCTTCCTTTAAAAAACAAAATAAAGATTGGTAAACGAAGTTATGAGGTCAAGCTGAAGCATGATGAAAAATTTGGGTCATATATTTTGTGGAAAAACAGGAAATATCCAGTGGAGATTGTCAGGTCCAGGCAAAACAAATATGAGATTCTCTTTAATGATATCAGTTATACGTTTACTATTGAGACTCCATTTGGTTACCGGAGAATGAAGGTTCTTAGCAAGCAAAAATGCAGAAAGGAAAAGGAATATGTCAAAGCTCCGATGCCCGGTAAAATAATTGATGTTCTTGTAAGAGAAGGGAGCCAGGTTCTTGCAGGAGAAGCAATTGCAGTACTGGAAGCAATGAAAATGCAGAATGAGATACAATCGCCGGTAAGTGGTACCGTGGTGAAAGTACAAGCAAAGCCTAACTCAACTGTTATCAAAGACGATGTGCTTGTTGAAATAAAAGTAGAGGCCTGAAAAATCAGGCCTCTGTTTTTACATACTGTAGTTATTAAATAAATTTCTTATTTATTCTTTAGCGGGAATATTTCTAAGTGTTTCACAAAGGAAATCATAAAATTTCTCAACGGAACGGATATGGACTTTTTCATCGGGAGAATGTGGAAACTTAATTGTAGGGCCAACTGAGATCATGTCAAGTCCCCTGTATACTCCGCCAATAATGCCACATTCAAGTCCTGCATGAATTGCCTTTACTTCAGGTTTTTGTCCATATTTATTTGAATAGACTTCAATCATAGTTTTAAGAATCTTAGATTCCATATCAGGTTTCCATCCCGGGTACGAACCTTCCATTGAAATCTGAGCGTCAATAAGATGAAAGACAGCCGCTATTTTCCAGGCAACAGCTTCCTTGGCCGAATCGACAGAACTTCTTGTCAGGTTATACGCTTCAAATAAGCCATTTTTACAATGAACAATTGCAAGATTATTTGATGTTTCAACGAGATCTTTCATAGCCTGACTCATCCGTTGTACTCCATTGGGGCAAACAAATACTGCTCTGATAATTTTATATTGATCAACACTATTCATTACTTTTCCAAGGGAAGCAGTATTTTCACAGAAGAATGCGAGGTCGGGCTCAGTGTCAGTAAATTCAGACCTGTATATTGATTCGTAATTTCTCACAAAGGCTTCAAACTCATATCTTTTTATTTCCGGAACCAGTATTGTAGCCGTTGCTTCTCTCGGAATTGCGTTGCGAAGGTCACCTCCTTCAGCTTCTGCCAGACGTATTCCAAAATCAGTTTCAGCCTGCATAAGAAACCGAAACATTAATTTAATGGAATTAGCCCGTCCGAGAGCAATATCAACTCCCGAATGACCGCCCTTCAAACCCTTAACAGTAACTTTATAAGTTACTGTCCCTTCTGGTGCTTTTTCTTCGGAATAATTCTTTTTTATGTTAACATTTACACCACCTGCGCAACCAACGCAAAATTCACCTTCAATTTCCGAATCGAGGTTAAGTAAAATCTTTCCTTTCAGGAGACCGGGTTCAAGGCCGCCAGCACCAGTCATTCCCGTTTCCTCATCAACGGTAAATAAAGCCTCAAGAGGGCCGTGGGTTAATGTATCTGATGCAAGTATCGCAAGGGTTGAAGCTACACCTATACCATTATCTGCACCAAGTGTCGTACCATTGGCCTTTACCCATTCGCCATCGATAACTGGCTCCAACGGATCATTAAGAAAATCATGAACTTTATCACTGTTCTTCTGAGGAACCATATCAAGATGTGTCTGAAGTATAACCCCTTTTCTGTTTTCCATCCCTTTCGACGCAGGTTTCCTGATAATGACATTTCCAACACTGTCCACAAAAGTTTCAAGTCCTTTTTCCCTGCCAAAATTCACTACATATTCAACAATCTTTTTTTCATGTTTTGAGGGGTGGGGAATCTGTGTAATATCATAGAAGTATTTCCATACTTCCTCCGGTTTAAGTTTTCTTATGTCATTCATATAACTAAAAAATTAATTCATTTATTTCTAAGAACCTGATAAAGATAAAAAATCAAGAGAAAGAAAATATACTAAAATAAGTTTTAATTTTTTATCTATTCAATACTCGGAAACTTGTAACAAAAATTTAACAATTTTAAGGCAATCAGTTAATCAGTAATTATGTTAATTTGCTCAAAATTTAAAAAGTTATTATCTTGCGTAATTCAAGCAACATATACAATTTATTAATGAAGTATTCTTCAGTTTCTTTAACAAATTACATACTGTCAATTCTGGAAAAATTTAAAATTTTAATCAGATGAGTATTTATCTGATAATTATAATAGTTTTGATTTTACTTGCGGTATCGGACCTTGTTGTCGGGGTTTCGAATGATGCTGTGAATTTTCTTAATTCTGCGATTGGATCAAAGGTAGCGTCACTCAGGGTCATTCTTTTAATTGCATCACTCGGGGTTTTCATGGGAGCCACTTTTTCAAGTGGTATGATGGAAATTGCCAGGTCTGGTATTTTCCATCCCGATAAATTCAGTTTTTCCGAAGTTATGGTAATTTTTCTGACAGTAATGATTACCGATGTCATATTGCTGGATACATTTAACACCTTCGGTTTTCCGACCTCAACAACTGTTTCACTCGTATTTGAACTGCTTGGTGCATCTGTGGCTGTTTCTCTTGTAAAAATTGCAGCTATATCCGGTTCTTTTTCCGATCTGGGAAATTATATAAACTCGGCCAAGTCTTTAGCAATAATTTCTGGTATACTTACGTCAGTTGCTATTTCATTTATTGTCGGAAGTGTTGCGATGTTTCTAACCCGGCTGCTCTTTACTTTCAACTATGAGAAATATATGAAATATTTCGGAGCATTGTGGAGCGGAGCAGCGATTTCTGGAATTGTATATTTCTTACTTGTAAAAGGTGCCAAAGGAGCTTCATTTATGACTCCTGAAACGGTTAACTGGATTCATACTCATACCTGGCAGATATTAATCGGCATTTTCTTGTTAGTTGCTCTTCTTTTCCATACTCTGATTATTGTTTTTAAAATTAATGTCCTCAGGATTATTGTGCTAATTGGTACTTTTTCGATTGCGATGGCATTTTCAGGTAATGATCTTGTGAATTTTATTGGTGTGCCGCTGGCAGGGCTGGAATCTTACAAGGCATTTTCATCAGTTTCCTCATCTGATCCATCAGGATTTATGATGACTTCCTTTACTGAAGCCATCAAGACCCCTACATTGTTTCTACTCATTGCAGGCCTTATAATGGTAATAACTTTGTTTAAGTCAAAAAAAGCCCAGACTGTTATCCAGACTGAAATTAATCTTGCACGGCAGGATGAAGGTTATGAGAGGTTTTCGTCCTCTTTTATCTCAAGGTCACTTGTTAGGGCTACGGTTAATTTTACAAGAAGTATTAATAGAATACTTCCAAAGCGTTTTATCATCTTTATCGAAAGAAGGTTTGATCAAAAAGATATTAAAAAGAAGTCATTATCCCATAAAGAAAGCTCCTCATTTGATTTGTTAAGAGCTTCTGTGAATATGTTTATTTCGAGTATGTTGATTGCATCCGGTACAGCCCTTAAACTCCCCCTTTCAACAACATATGTTACTTTCATGGTTGCAATGGGAAGTTCGTTTGCCGACAGGGCATGGGGACGGGAGAGCGCTGTTTTCCGTATTACCGGAGTGTTATCTGTAATAAGTGGCTGGTTCTTAACTGCCCTTATCGCTTTTACCGCCTCAATGACTCTGGCATTTTTTCTGCATTGGGGAGGAGTGATCGCTATATTCATATCACTGGCCATCGCAGTATTTTTTGTTATTCGTTCTAACATCACTCACAAAAAAATTACTCAACAGAAACACAAAAAAGATGAGTTCTATGATCAAACAACAATTAAAGCTGAAAACATTATTAAAAAATGTTCCTTAACAATTAGTGAAACTACAGAAAAAGCATCAAAATTATTCTTTTCATCAATACTTAACCTTATTAAAGAAGACAGAAAGAAGATGAAAAAAACCGTCAAAGAGGTTAAAGAATTGAATCTTCAGGTTAAGTATCTTAAAAATAATGTCTATTTAGTTCTCAAAAAACTTGAGGAAGACTCATTTGAAACAGGTCAATATTATGTGCAGGCAATTGATTACCTGAGGGAAATTGCCCATTGTTTAACCTATATCTCACAGCCCATATTTGAACATATTGATAACAATCATCCACCGCTTCTCAGAGATCAGATCAAGGATCTTCATAACCTGAATGAGGAGGTTTCTTCATTCTTTGATGACATTGTTACATTATTCCGCAAACAAAATTTCAAGGACATTGATAAGGTAATTCTTCAGCAAAGAGTTATACTCGACTCTCTTTCAAAGATGAAAAAGAAGCAGATTAAGCTTATCAAGTCTGAGGCTGTTGGTACAAGGAATACTATTCTTTATCTCAATCTTCTTTCCGAAACAAAGAACCTTGTTCTTTATGCAATAAATCTTGTAAAATCGCATCGTGATTTTATGGAAGCCAAGGAGCGTAAATATCTTGATCTGAAGGTTCTCTGAATATTTTTCTTATAATTTAAGTTACTGTGTATTAAAAAATCAATCAACAATCAGGTTATCAATTTTTTCTGCCCGAATTACAACAGTCAAAGAGATCAAATCTATTAAATTACCTGCCTTTTAAGATGGATGAGATGCCTGAACAGATTAATCTTTTTTAATATTTGGCATTTCAAGTCCGTAACTTTTTTTACGGTCTTCAGCTTTCAGTAAGAATGCGAACAAAAGTGCCAATAATCCCAGACTGGTAAAGATGATCATCGGGAGAGTATAGTTATAATTAGGAACCTCTACCCCCTGAACGAGCCTGGTTCCGTCAATACAATATCTATTAAGCACCCATCCGATAAGGGCAGGGACACCCATTAATCCCCAGTTCTGTACCCAGAAAACCAGGGCATAGGCTGTACCAAGCTGCTTTTCGGGAATAATTTTTGGTACAGAAGGCCACATTGCTGAGGGAACCAGAGAAAATCCGATGCCTAATACAATAATCAGAAAAATTGCAACAGGTGTTTGATTTAAAAAGGGGACTGAAAAAAGTGCATGAACAAAGATCAGAAGAATTGCTCCCAGTATCATAATTGATGCGCCTTTCCCTTTTCTATCGTAAAGATTTCCGAATAACGGTGTTAGTATTATCGTTCCGAAAGGAAGGAGCATCGGTATAAGTCCTGCTATCTCTTCATTTACTCCAAATTTATTCACCATCAAGTCGGTAGCATATTTCAGGAAAGGGAAAACAGCCGAATAGAATAGAACACAAAGAATTGCAATATACCACCATCCTTTATTTTTAAGGATAAAAAGAATATCTTTCAGTTTGAAGGTTTCTTCCTCAGGAATAACGCCGTTATCGGCATTAGCTGCGGCTATTTCTTCATCCAGCTTTTTGTCCATTATAGTATAAAGAAAAAAGGCTATCATCCCGATGCAAAGAAGTATTAGTGCAAGTAGAACAGGTTTTGAAACTCCATTCAAAGCCACAGCCAGTGGCGCTGATGTTGCAATTGCCAGACCTGTCCCCACTCTGGCAGTCGCCATTTCGAGACCCATAGCAAGCGCCATCTCTTTACCCTTGAACCATTTTACAATAATCCTTGAAACAGTGATGCCAGCAACTTCAACTCCAACTCCAAAAATAGCGTAGCCAAATCCTGCAACCACCACCTGAAGTTTCATTCCAAAAAGCATATGACCGTCGAGACTGTGTGTTGAAATTGCCCAGTATTTAATTGCAGTACCAATAACCATTATTACAGTAGCCAATCTGCCCGTGAATCTGATACCGAGCTTATCGAGGATTATTCCACCGATAATTAGCATAAACAGAAAAACATTAAACCAGCCGTAAGCACTCGTAAAGATTCCATACTCAGCACTATTCCATAAAAGTTCTTTTTCAAGAAGCGGCTTTAGCGAAGCCATAACATCAGTAAGATAATAACCGCATAACATAGTGAATGATATCACTCCAAGTGCTATCCATCTTGCACTTTTCGACTCACGTAGAGTTTTCCGTATTTTTTCCATAATTTATTCTTAATTTTTAGAGTCTAAATGTATCAATATTCCATTAAAAAAATCATTCATCCAGAAACATTTTTAAGAGTCACCTGTTTTTATTGTAAAAAGCATTTAATAAAATAACCCATCATTGCTTTTTTTAAATTTGCAAAAAAATTGAAAAGAGATGATTATGAAAAGAGCAATTAAAACGGCATTCACAGGCCTGGTTCTTATTACATTTCCCTTGTTTTTATCAGGTCAGAGTAACGCTGTTAAATGGTACACCATTCAGGAAGCTGAGCAACTTGCGAGAAAAAACCCTCGTCCTCTTGTAATTGATACTTACACTAACTGGTGCGGTTGGTGTAAGAGGCTCGATCAGGTGACTTTTTCAAATCCTGTTGTTGCAGAAATATTAAATACCAAGTTTTATCCCGTAAAATTTAACGCTGAAGGTTCTGAACCCGTAACTTTTCTTGGAATGAAATTTATTAACGACGGAAAAGCCGGGAATGCTCATCAGCTTGCAATTGCTCTTTTGCAGGGGCAATTATCATTTCCCAATCTGGTTTTTTTCAATGAGAAGCTTCAGCTTGTAACCAATGTACCGGGTTTCAGAGATGCCAAAATGATGGAGATTCTTCTCAGTTTTTTTGCTGAAAAGGCTTATGAGAAGATGAGTTTTCAGGATTTTGAAAAGAATTTTAAAGGAAAAATTCAATAAAATTCAGTTCTTATTTTCCAAGAATAAAATTAGAAGGAAGCTGATAAATATCCCCGAACTGGTATACAAGTTTTCTTGCCTCATAAAGGGTTTCATTTCCATATTTTAGTTTTACCCTGACAGCTTCCGGCGGTCGGTAAAAAAGCTTGTCATATACTATTGAAGGTTGTTTCTTCAAGGTAACAGGACGAGGGATGTAAGTGAGGTCTTTTGACTTTGGTTGTTTTAAAAATTCAATTGTCAGAGAATTGCCTGAATCTGAATCTGCAGGTGAAGGACCGGAATTTACAGAAAACCTGCACAGGATATATGATTGGCTGGAATCACCCTTTTCCGGGATGCATGTATATCTTATTGTTTTTTTCTCTGATGCTGTTTTGCCCGTAAAAAGGGCTGTGAGTTCTCTTTCCGTTCTGTTGATTTCATCGATTGCATCTCTGCTCTGAGGAAATACGTTAGCTTCACCTGTTAAAATCATGTGTTTTCCTTCCCTTATTTCCAGCAATGTTCTGGCTGCCTGTTCTGCAAGTTGTTCAGGAGTAAGAGGTTTTCTTCTTTCAACAAGATATGGCACTCTGATAAAAGTAGTATCAAGTTTTACCATTCTGTAGGCTGTATCGCTATGACTTATGTAATATTCACTCGATCCAAGGTCTTTGTATGAAAGTATCTGATTAATATTTTCCGATGACGAAATAAGGCTTTTTTCTGTTCTCATTGCATCAGGATTAAGATCAAGGATTAATCCGATTCGTTTGAGAGCCAGTGCATTTGTATGAACAAGGGTATTTGACTCGATGACATAATATTCTGATGGATCAGGTTCTTCGGAAGTTTCAACGGTTATAGAATTAATCCTCCACCACTCCCTTGGGGAAGTAATTACGTCAGTTAATCCCAGCAAATCACCAGCAAATCGGGCATATGGCCCGGGTTTTTCAAATATCTTTTCAAATTCAATGTCTATATTGAAAACAGTCATGGGAAGAGCATAAACAAGACTTCCATCGTGAATGGTTATTCTGTCACCCAGCGGTGTAACAGTCAGGTCTGATTGGGGAAGTGATGCCCTTTTTACATAACATGAATTAAAAAACAAGATGAAAAAGGATGTACAGAAAATCAAAATCGATTTTAAGATTTTCATAAAATACTCATTTAAATTCAAATCAAATTCTTACAAAAATACGATTCTTTAAATCATTTTACCTTTTAATTCTTTAAAGGCATTGCAGATATTTTCTGCAATATCTCCAGCTATAAGAGATTCATAACTTTTAATCTCTACAGCTATATCACCTGCGAGCCCGTGAATATAAACTGCAGCAATAGCTGCATTTTCAGGCAGATAACCCTGTGAAAGGAAAGATAGTATCATTCCTGTCAGAACGTCACCGCTTCCAGCAGTTGCCATTCCCGGATTTCCTGTGCTATTGAAAAATACTCTACCATCGGGTGTGGAGATTGAGGTATGTGCCCCTTTAAGCACGATAATACAGTTATGAAGGGAAGAGAAAGATAACTGCTTATTAAGTCTTATATAGCTATTTTCTGATGTGCCGGCAAGTCTCTCAAATTCTTTTGGGTGAGGGGTTAGAACTGAATTAGGAGGAATTTTCTTTTTGAATTTTTCATCTGATGAAATAATATTAAGAGCGTCAGCATCGAGTACAACAGGTTTTCGGCAATTACTGATCAATTCGTATAACATTTCTGCTGTTTCGGGACTGGTTCCTATTCCAGGGCCAACCCCAACGGCAGTAAAATCATTAAAATTATTTACTGATGTAATAATATTTTCGTTTTTGTCACTTTGCACCATTGCTTCGGGGATGGAAGCAATCAATGCATTAATTCTTTTTGCCGGCAAATGGCATGTAATCAATCCGATCCCTGACCTGAGAGCTCCTTTTGAGGCAAGGATAGCAGCACCGGTTTTATCACCGGAACCTGCAATCAATAAGCCATGACCGAAACGTCCCTTATGGTCGAATTTTCCTCTTTTCTTAATTATCGTTGCAATATTGCTGGCTTCAAGGTAATAATAAGGTGATGAAGTTTTGTTTATCGCTTCAGGATGAAGTCCAATGTCAAGAATATGCCATTCGCCTGTAAATCTGTAATTTTCCGCAAACATAAAAGCCAGCTTTGGAAATTGAAATGTAAGGGTGAAATCGGCCATAACAACCGAGTTCATATCGTTTTGTCCATTATCCTCAGGGAAAAGACCAGAAGGTATATCAATTGATATCCTTGATCCCGGGCTTTTATTTATCATTTTTATTATTTCTGATGTCAATCCACTCACCGGTCTGTTTAATCCTGAACCGAATATTGCATCAATTATTACATCATCTTCACTCAATACAGGAAAGTTTGATGAGTCATCAATACTGTAAAAATGTACAATCCCTGTGTCTTCCAGTCTCTGGCGGTTAACTTTCCAATTGTCGGTTACACCACTGTTCAAAGTTAGAGCATAAACTTCTGCTTTATAGCCTGAAAGTGCAAGCATTCTTGCCAGTGCAAGACCATCTCCCCCATTATTTCCTGGCCCGACAAAAACAACATACCTGTGTGCCCTTCCAAATTTTTCAGTAATCCATGCAAAGAGTTTGCTGGCAGCCCTTTCCATCAGATCTATTGAATTAATAGGTTCATTTTCAATTGTATATTTATCAATCTCTTTGATCTGACTGCCTGTGAATATTTTCATGTCTCAAAAAATTTTCTTTATAAGTACAGTATAGTTAGAACTTCTAAATTACAAAAACAATGTTTATTTGATGCCTTCATTTCAAGTTTATGAATCATTTAACAAAAAAAAACAGTATTTTGAATTGAATAATATTTACATATATTTGTTTGCTTTGTAAAATAAGAATTTATAGTTTAAAGCACACCTTTTTGTAATAAATTGATTATTAACGATTAATACTGTGTATATGTTAAAGAATCATCCAAAGGGATTATTGGTAGCCTTTTTTGCCAATATGGGTGAAAGGTTTGGATTTTACACAATGATGGCAATACTTGTTCTTTTCCTTCAGGCAAAATTTGGGCTTCCTGCCGAAAAAGCTGGAAATATATACAGCTGGTTTTATTTCAGCATTTATGCACTTGCGCTGGTTGGAGGGATACTTGCCGATGCAACGAAAAGTTACAAGACTGTTATACTTACAGGCATTATAATAATGTTTGGAGGATACCTCATTATGGCCATTCCCGGCATGACTCTCACAATTACAATTATCGGCTTATTTACAATTGCTTTTGGCAACGGACTTTTTAAAGGCAATCTACAGGCAGTAGTTGGACAGATGTATGATAATCCGGAGTATTCAAAACACAGGGATAATGCATACATGATATTTTATATGGGGATAAATATCGGTGCATTTTTTGCGCCATTTGCAGCAACAGGGATGAGAAATGGATGGCTTAAGTTGAATGGGTTTGCGCACGATGGCAGCTTGCCTGCCCTATGCCATCAATACAACAATGGCACATTAACAGACATTTCTCTTTTGCAGCAACTTGCAAATAAAGTAAGTCTGACCGGACCGGTAAATGATCTGGGAGAATTTGCCAGACATTACCTTGAGGTATTTTCAAAAGGATACAACTACGCATTTGGAATAGCTGCAGTGGCAATGGTCTTATCACTGCTGGTCTATATAATTTTCAATAAGCATCTTCCTGAAAAGCAGAAGACATCAATAGCCACGACTGAAAAGGTTGAATTCCGTGTTATTCCTATTCTCACTGCTATACTGGCAATGATAGGAGTTGCATACGGATTGCATTTTATCAAGGAAGTAGGATGGACGGCAGGATTTGCATTCGGATTGTTTGCTGCATTTGTAACATGGATAATAATGAGTTCAAAAAAAGAAGAAATCCAGCGTGTTACAACTCTTATTCTGGTGTTTGCTGTTGTTATCTTTTTCTGGATGTCATTTCACCAGAACGGGCTTACTCTTACTCTTTTTGCACGGGATTATACTGTAAAACAGGTAGGTCCTTTCACCAATCTCTTCTTTAACCTGATATCAATTCTGGCGGTAATTGGAGTTGTTGCTGGCTTTATAATGCTTTTTACAAAAAACTTGAGCAAAAGCTCAAAAATTGCGGGATTTGTTTTGCTCATTGTTGCCATAGCAGTTGCAATTGTGAGCTACAGGAGTTTTGGAGAATTAAATTCAATTTCTCCGGAGATCTTTCAATCGTTCAATCCGCTTTTCATTGTTGCACTAACTTTTCCCATAATGGGAGTTTTTTCATGGTTGAATAAGAAAGGAATAGAACCATCCACACCTAAAAAGATTGGTATAGGAATGATTATTGCTTCATTTGGATTTATAATTGTACTTGTAGCCTCATTAAATCTGGCTTCACCAAAACTCCTTGCGGGAACACCTCTACCCGACACCGACAGGGTATCTCCGTACTGGCTAATTAGCAGTTATCTTGTACTTACAATAGCTGAACTTTTTTTAAGCCCGATGGGCCTTTCGTTTGTATCAAAGGTTGCTCCCTCAAGATTTCAGGGTTTGATGCAGGGAGGATGGTTGCTGGCAACTGCTGTAGGCAATAAACTTCTGTTTGTTGGTACCATTTTGTGGGAAAAGGTCGAGCTATGGCAACTATGGCTTGTATTTATTGTATGCTGTTTTGCTTCGGCAGCATTCATCTTTTCGATATTGAAACGACTTGAGAATGCTTCAAAGTAAGTATTAGGGAAAATCGCTGATATATCAATAATTCGACTCACTTATTTCAGTTTGTTGAGTTGTAATTGTCACAATAAAAGGCTGACTGGACTAATTAAGCATTAAAAAAAAGGGCCGGAATTATGATTCCAGCCCCTTGAAAGTTTTATCTTATAGTCCAACTTCAGGTGATGGATACTCAATTATGGAGGATATTATCTATATAAAGATTGGCAATATCCGTTTGATCCTTTGTTAGCCCCGATATTATAATTGCTTTTGATCCCTTCCATCCAAGAAAGATATCACCATTATATCCATCTTTAAAAGCATATTTTCCTTCAGAAGAATCACTGGTATCCATACTGACAGATGACAGGTATAATTTGACCATTTTAATTATTTCTTCTGGAGAATGCTTAAACAGATAAATCTGGAAATTGTTCCCGTTTAAGGAATAATTAGCCTTGAAGGCACCATGTAGAAAATCATGCCCTAAGACGCTCTGGTTTATAAAAATTTCCGAATATTTAACCTTATTATTATCGGGAAGTTCTGTAAGTGCTTCTGGCAAAGCAGCATCATCGGGAAGCATATCGGAAAGTTTCCACGCCAGAGACTCCATATCTCTGTGCACTTTATCGTCTCCAGAATATGTGCTCATCTTAACGTAGAAGTGACCTTTAAAGAAGTTAATTGTACCATCAATAATATAACCCTGAGTACCCAGGTTAACATATCTGTATGAGGGAGAACGCTCAGAAGCATATATGCCGAAAGTATTGTCAGGGTCTTTATGTTTATAGATCTCCACTTTTATTTTCGTTTTTCCTTTTACATATTCTCTTACGTGTACATTTTCGAATCCATAAGAGAGATAATTATCTGCTGCCCCGTCAATAAAATCCCACAGGTTATCAGGTGTGAAGACGGGGTAATTTGCTTCAATTTTATAACCTTTGAGTAAAGGGAATGAATAATCTTGCGATTCTGCTTTAAATAAAGCACATAGTATAAATATAGATATGACACTTAATTTTTTCATAATAGTTTTATTCTCATGTAAGTAATTCCGCCGGGAAACTAACGACACGCGAAATATCAGTAATTTTTTCTCTTATATCAAATCCTCTTGTACATTTTACATTACATTCATTGCAGTTTATGCACGGTGATATTCCAGTACCAAGTTCACCGAGCAGGTCGTAAGCCATTCTGATATTGCCATAACCATAGGCATACATATATGCTCTCATAAGGTCGGGTATTGGAAGGTTAAATTTACAACTGGAAAGGCATTTTTTACAATCAATGCAAAACATATTTGGCTCATTTACCATAGCAATGAGTTCCTGTTTTTCCTGCTCAGTCATATTTGGATCTGATAGGACACTGAGGTTTGTCTGTAGGTGGTCGTAGGTTGTCATACCCGGTATAGTGGTATGTATGTTTGGGTTTGAGATTGCCCATTTAAGAGCAACTACAGCATTTACTGGCTGTTTCCTTTCTCTGTCTCTGAAACCACCAGCCATTGTTTTCATAGCAATTATTCCAATACCGGCATCAGCAGCTTTTTGAATTGCTTCATTCATTTCCGGGACATTATTCATCATAAAGTTATACGATGTTAATATTACGTCCCAGAAATCTGTTTCAGCAGCTGCTTTCAATAATACTGGCATGTTTGAGTGTGTGCTGAATCCAACAAATCTTGTTTTCTTTTCCTTTTTAAGCTGGGTAAGGGCTGAAAGCAGTGGTTTATGATTAAGCATTTCCGGATTGCTTACAGCATGAATGTGCAGGATATCCACATATTCAAGCTGAAGTCGTTTAAGACTTACATTAAATTTTGCTATAAAGTCATCGGCTGTGGTCTGGGCCGTTGGCAATCCGTCGCGGCCAACACCTGAAGGTAGAACTTTTGTTTCAACAATAAATGATGACCGGGGAAGATCTTTAAATAAATTACCCAGCATTGTTTCGTTGTTTCCTCCCTGGTATACATTTGCAGTATCAAAAAAGTTGATACCATTTTCATAAGCAGCCTTACAAAGAGCCGGATTATCAGCCCTCATAACTCCAAAGCTGACAACCGGTACTTTAAGACCAGTTTTTCCAAGGATGCGATAAACAATGTTCTTTTCCTGCTTCATATTGCCGGATGCAATAACCGTTTTCGGGTAAACTAACGCACCAGCAATTCCTGCAACTCCTGCAGAAATAAATTTTCTTCTACCGTAATAAATCTTCCTGTTAATCATAAACTTATTTTTGTTACCAAATTAAAAATTTTCTAAATAATAAAATGTTAAATTTTTTGTTAAAATATCATAAATTATAAGATTATATGATATTTTTTATTTTTTTATTACTTTCCAGTGATTTTACCATTTTTTTTCAAATGGCGAATTTATAATTTTTTGCTGATATGGAGCGTTACATCAAGAAATTGATATATGGTGGTGAAAATAAGTGGGTTGATTTTAAGTATTGTATCAATGATTCCAGAAAGATAGCCAGAACCTTATCAGCCTTCGCAAATACGGAAGGAGGGACGTTGCTACTGGGGGTAAGAGATAATGGTTCAATTGCAGGGGTAGATTCCGAGGAGGAATATTACATGATAGAAGCGGCTGCCCGATTATATTGCAAGCCTGAGGTGCCTATCATAATCAAGCAGCATTTTCTAAGCGGGAAAACAATCATTGAGGTAAAAGTAATTAAAGGGTCTAACAGACCATATAAAGCGAAGGGTGAAGATGGAAAGTGGAGGGCATATTTCAGGAACAACGACCAGAACCTTGTTGCCAACAGGATATTGTTAAAACTATGGAAAAAGAGAGAAAGCAAAAAGGGTGTTCTGATAAAATTCGGAAAACCTGAAAACCTATTGCTGAAATATCTTAAAACCAATAAGTCTATTTCATTATCTGCATTCAGGAAATTAGCTGGAATTCCTGTTTACAGGGCAGAAAAAATAATTGTCAATCTTCTTCATTGCAGTGTTCTTTCGATGAATGCATCAGAAAAGGGATATACATACAGTTTATTCCGTAATGAATCAACAATTAAGGATAATGTTAATAAGCTGCCCGGGGTTAATAAGTATTTGTAGAAAAACAGTTTAATCAGTTCTGATTCCCATCACGAGTATATCGTCTATTTGCGGACTATTTCCCATCCATTCGATCAATTTCTCCTCAAGAATTTCCTTTTGACGTTTCATTGGATAATCCTGTATGTCCAGTATAAGACGTTTGAAGTTCTTTTTCATGAATTTTCTTCCGTTAGGACCTCCAAACTGGTCGATATAGCCATCAGAAAAGAGGTAATATGAAACTCCTTTTTCAAGCGTCCAATCGTAGAAAACGAAATTTTCATTCATTTTTGAGGAAATTCCGATGGGCATTTTGCTTGCAAAGATAGTTTCGAGCAAATATAAGCCATTTGACATTGATCCGTCTGGTAATTCTATATTATCGTTATGATAATCCTTCTGTTCATTTTCCGAGAGTTTTCTAACCCTGAAGCATGGATTGTAAGCTCCTGAAAACTCGACGCGTGATTTATTGAAATCAATAACGAGTAATGCCATATCCATTCCGTCTTTTGCCTCATCATCTTCGCCTGATTGTTTAAGAGATTCTGTAACGTGGAGGCGAAGTTCGCTGAGTACATGGTCGGCACGGGGTGCATTTTCCTTGTCAATGATTTCATCCAGAAATGACATTCCCAGAAGACTCATAAAGGCACCCGGCACGCCATGTCCTGTGCAGTCGGCAGCAACAATATAAAGCCTGTTATTTTTCTTGGTCATCCAGTAGAAATCGCCGCTTACTATATCTCTGGGTTTGAATAGTATAAAATAATTTTTCAGATTTTCTGCCAGGATATTTTCTGATGGCAGTAATGCCATCTGAATTCGTCTTGCATAATGAATACTCGACTCAAGTTCCTCTTTCTGTTTTACCACAACGGCCGTCCGTTCGGCAACAATTCCTTCCAGCCTGATATTTTCATTTTTAAGTTTACGGGTATATGCTTTTATTATACCTATTATCATAAATATGAAAGCAATTGCATAAAGCAATATCATCACAGTGGTCAGGTACCATGGCTTCAGAATAATGAAGTCGAAAGTGAGTTCATTTGTTTCGAGTTCAGTAAGTGTTTTCCCTTTCAGCCTGAAGGTATATTTGCCGAACGGCAGGTTTGTAAAATCTTTATAATGAATATTTTCCCACTTTGACCATGATTTATCAAAACCTTCAAGTTTAAAACTGTACAAAGATTTATCTTCTTCAATAAAATAAGGGATTGACCAGTAAAAGGAAACAGAGTTGAAATTATATTTGATTTCGGGAACAGGATTTGCTTTATTGTCTATCCACGGGATTCTTCTTTTGTTTTCAAGTGTTTTGTAAAAGGTACCATTCATCAAGAGGGAATCACCGCCAATAATAATCTTTGAAAGAAGGGCATTAGGGGCAGGATGATGATCTTTCAGTTTCTCCTTCTCGATTACAAAAAGGCTTTTAGATTTCGTCATCCATATCTTATCGTCAAAATGACGTAAATCAAGCTTATCAAGGCCTGGCATTACGTTCATTATTCCCCTGTAAAGTGTATAAGAGGTTGTATCGCGGCAGAATAGCCACTCATACACTATCCTGTCTTTAACAACTGACATCCATAAATCACCATCATTATCAACGAAAAGGTCTTTACAGTTCTGATTGATCGTATAGTTATTCATTATTTCATTCCCTGGCACCCATTTTTTTGAATTTTCCATATAACGGTAAATTCCATTGGTAGTCACTGCAATTATTTCATTTTCAAGTCGGGCTATGGAGTTAACAATTACATTATCAGGAATTCCGTCTTTTTCAGTGAATCTGACAGGAACGGGATTATCTTTTGTATAAATAAATAAGCCGAAAGGATTTCCGGTCATTAAAAAGAGGTCGCCATTTGTGTTTTCAACCATATTTATTACATTTCCTTCTATGCCGGTTCTCTCCTGACTGAAAAATTTCCATGAATGACCATCATAATCAAGTATCAGAAATCCCTTAGTAATAAGTCCGATATAAAAACGGGCAGGATTGACGGCTGATTGGATCATAGATCTTACACTATAAACGCTTTTCCTGGATTTGTCATCATAGCTGATAATATCATCGAGTTTTATTATTTTTCCGGAGGTGGTAATTTGGTAGAGTCCGAGGTTAGTTCCTACCAGAAGAAATTCGTCATTTCCATACCTGCCATTAAGTAGTGTAAATGTCTGGTTGCTAATGTTTCCAAACTTTTCAAATTTAAGATATCCTTTGCTGTCAATTAAGTGTTTGAATAGGCCAAGGTCAGTTGCGATAAAAATATTTCCGTTAAAACTGGTTACATTGTTAATTATGCCTTCGAAACCTGTTCTCGTTGTAATTTCTGTATATGGCAGGTTGACATATATTTTAGAGACATAACCGGCTGTTGCAGTCCAGATTTCGGAGTGCGGGTCACTACCTGTATAGAAAGCTGTAACTGTATTGTCAGGCAGGTCTGAAGTTTCTGTATCCCATTTTCCCGTCCATTTGAAATTTCGGTCGAGAACAAAAATTCCATTCTGTAATGTCCCGAGAAGAATTTCACCTGATGGACAAACAGCAGAAGTATAAAGTTGAGCCCCCTTCAGAATATCATTAAGATCTTTTGAAACAGGGGGTTGGTCATATACTATACCAGATTCATAATTATATCTGAAAGTTCCGTTAGTATGTGTACCTATAAAAATACTTTTTTCATCATATGGTAAAAGTACCATCGATATTTTTCTTGAAAAGAAATCTCCTCCTGGTAATTGAACAGGTATGTTGTTTCTCAGTTCAAGAATGCCTTTAATATTGTCTGCAATAAACAATCGGTTGTTAATAATTGCCGTTTTTACAACCTGCTTAAGACCAAAATCTCTGAAATTCACAAATTTTATCCGGTCAGAATCAGGGTAGTAGATAAAAAATGATTCATAACTACTAAAATAAACAGCAGTATCAGTTACCATAACTGATATAATTTCACCTATTTGTGATTTCTTTATAATATTTTCCTCTGTACTGGTAATGACAGCAGAATCGTTTTCAAATCTTCCAGATAATGAGATATAATTCATTGTACCATTTAGTGAAGGTTCAAGGTAACCAAACTCGTATGCTCCTCCAACATAAACAGTACCGTCATCAGAAATACCAAGAGCTCGAATACATGGATCTCCAGGAACCTTAATAGTGCTCCATGATTGTCCATCGTACCTAATAATGCCTCGTGTATCATTACCAAAGTATATGACGCCTGTCTTATCTTTAACGATGCTCCAGTTATATTCTGATCCCCCAATTGTCTCAACTTCAAAATTCTTGATAAGGGGTACACCATATCTGTTAATCTGACCAACCGTAGCTGAAAATAAAAATGTTGCTATTGTTATGGTTAAAAGATGCCTCATCTATTTGTTTTCTTTCCTCCTGCTTGTAAAATTTATATAAAGGTATAAATCTTATAATAATATACAAATTTATACACATTTTCATTAAATTTCGTTTTTTTATAAATTAGAGTCAGAATTTGGGTTAATTTGGGTGAGATAATTTAAATGATTATTAAAAGGAAAAAGTTTAATACGATTTTGTTGTTGCTATTTTCTGTCGTTACGATAAGCGGACAGGAAGCAAAAAGCCACAGGTATCTTTTTGAAAGCCCACCAGGTGAATCAGAACTTACAAGAACAGAAAAAGGCTTTATATTACGTTATAATATTTCAGAGCTGAATCTTAAATCAATAAGAATTGCTGAAGGAAACTTTTATCGTTTATCAATTCCTGGTCATGCGTTGACTTCTGAGCACGGGATGCCGGAAATGCCTGTTTACAGCAAACTTATTCTATTGCCCGATCCTCAATCGACAGTTGTGGTAAAGATCCATGATGCAAAAACAAAAATCATTCATCCAGGCAAAGACAGTTTCAAAGGTTTGATATTTCCCAGACAGATAGAGCAGCCAAAAAATCAGGAAAAGAAAATCGAAAAATTCATTATCGAGAGGGGAATATATAAAAATAAAGGTTTCATACCGACCGACACCGTAAAGGTTGAATATATCGGAACTATCCGGAATCAGGCCATTGCAAACCTTTATATTTATCCGGTAAGATATAATCCCCGGGCTAATATTCTCGAAGTAATAACCTCTATGACTCTCGAAGTTGAGTTTAAAGATTATAAAGGATCATTTGCAGCAGAACAGAAAGAACCGCTACCATTTATTCAAACTTTTTCAAAGGGCGTTCTTAATTACAGCATCGATGATTTAATTCCTGGATACAGTGCGGAACCATTGAAAATGGTAATAATTACCGACACCATATTTAGTAAAGTACTCAAACCTTACATCAACTGGAAAACACAGAAAGGTTTCAGGATTACAACATTATATAAAGGCAATGACCTTGCAGGTAGTACATTCGCAGAATTGAAAGACACTCTTTATAAAATATATAATTATGAATATTCCGCAGGTTCAGCCCCGGTATACCTGCTGATTATTGGAGATGTCACGCGTATTCCGGTATCCGATGTCCCTTCAAATTACACTGATCTTTATTATTCAACATTTGATGGTGATGGAGACTACTTGCCCGAAATGTTTACCGGCAGATTGCCGGTTGCTGACAGTAACGAACTTAAAGCAGTGTTAAAAAAGCTCATAATGTATGAGAAATTTGAGTTCGCCGACACAAATATTTTTTACAGGAAGAGCTTAATCACTGCAGGTAATGATGCCGGATATGCCGATTATATGAATGGCCAGCTTAAATATGCCGAAAAGTATTATCTGAATGAATCATACGGGATTGAGAATCATATTTTTTATTATCCGCAATCGGTAAATGCAAAAGATTCGATAATTAATCTTTTAAATGGCGGTCTGGGATTTGTAAATTACTCCGGACATGGTGATGCATATGGCTGGCTCAGTCCTGAAGTAAAATCGGAAGATATAATCGGATTGACGAATAAAAACATGTATCCTTTTGTAATCAGTAATGCATGCAAAACCGGAATGTTTAATATCTCAGGGTCGTTTGGAAACACTCTTATTAAATCAGATGAAAAAGGGGCATCAGGTTTTATTGGATGTTCAAACGATTCATACTGGGATGAAGATTTTTACTGGACTGTTGGTGCTGGCACCATTTCGGCTGATCCTGTGTACGAAGATACGGGTCTGGGAGCATACGACAGGCTGTTCCATAAATCAGGTGAAAAGGCCTCTGAATGGTATGTTACCATGGGGCAGATTGTATATTCAGGGAATCTTTCTGTAACTGCAAGTCCAAGTTCAAAAAAGAAATATTACTGGGAGATATATAATCTGATTGGTGATCCAAGTATAATACCTTTTATAGGGGCTCCCGACACTTTTAACATTTCTCTCCCCGATACACTTCCAAACAAAATCAGGTCATTATCATTTATTTCTGAACCATACTCTTATATAGCAATATCACATTTTGACACACTATGGGATGCATCATTTGTCAGCCCATCGGGATCAGTAACACTTGATATACCTGAAAGAAGTAATGATTCTTGCCTGATTGTGATAACAGGTCAGAATAAGATCCCTTTAACCAAAAAAATATATATTTCTGAAATAGAAAAAGAATATATCAATCTTTCGGGATTTGAAATAAATGATATTCAGGGAAACAATAATGGCAAAGCTGACTACGGTGAACGGCTATATCTGAAGTTAACCATTGATAATCTTGGTCAAACCACGGAAAATGGTTTATTTATCAAAATTAATTCATCCTCACAAAACGGATTTACTATAGTTAATGATTCTGTATTTCTTGGTGATTTATTGGCATTATCGGAGGTTGTCACAGATAATATTCTTGAAATTAAAATTGACGATTTAATTCCTGATAACAGTTATATAACAATTAATATTCAAATTAAAGGCACAAAAACTGAAAAGGAATACATTAAGGATATACGTCTTTATTCACCAAAACCCCAGTTACTTAACTGCATAGTTGATGATTCTCCTGCTGGTAATGGTGATTTGATTGCAGATCCCGGGGAGAGCATCAACCTCGTTGTGAGGATAATTAACGATGGCAGCAGCCCTGTTTCAGGAGATCTAATCGTAAACAATACACCTACTGGAGTCATTGTACATTCATACTCTATTCCAATTGGAATTCTCAATCCGGGTGAGGAAAAACCTGTTGAGGTTCCTGTTACTGTTACAAATTTACTTAAAGAAGGAGATACATTCGAGATATCATTTACTGCCGACTGTAATCCTTATTTTGCAAATAAAAATTTTATTATTCCCATAGGAAGAATCAACGAAAGTTTTGAATATCAAACATTCAGTATGTTTTCATGGAATAATAGCTATTCTAATCCATGGATAATAACATCAGATCAGGCTTATGAGGGTTATTTTTCAGCAAGATCCGGGCAGATTTCTCATAGCAATGAATCAGGATTATCGCTGAAAGTCAATATCCCTTATAACGATTCAATAACTTTTGCTTACAGAGTTTCGTCAGAAAAGAATTATGATTTTCTATATTTCAAGGTTAATGGAAAAGAGATCTTCAAGGTTTCAGGAGAAACAGGATGGCTTGAAAGTAAAGTTGCTGTTTATGAAGGATTTAATACATTTGAGTGGATATACAAGAAAGATGAATCAGTTACTTCAGGAGCAGACTGTGCATGGCTTGATTACTTAAGATTCCCTGCCGGTGCTTTCAACAAGATTGATCTGAAGACAGAAAAAATTATTTCGCCTGAAGAAGGCAAGAAGCTTGGACTTGAAACCATAACAGCTAAAGTTATCAATCTGGGCATTGATACATTATATAAATTTAACATGGCATATATTATAAACAATAATCCGCCTGTAGGTGAGAAATTTATATATACAATCAATCCAGGAGATACAATAACTGTTTCTTTTGCTGTAAAAGCTGATTTTACCATGGATGGAATTTATGTACTTAAAGTTTACGGGTTTAATAACGACGATTCTTATTTTTTCAATGATACAACCACCATTACAATAATGAATACAGGTATTGAAGATTTGCTGGTTCCGGGCTCTGATATTACTGTTATGCCTAATCCTTTCAGTGAATCGATAAATATTTTGATCAATAGCAAATCGTTTGAAAGTTTAAAGTTTACCCTTCTTGATATTACAGGCAATACAGTCAGGGAAATAAAGAAGAATATTATTCCCGGAGAGAATTATATAACAATTGATTCAGGGGATTTGCTTCCGGGTTACTATACTTTGAGTATAAATGGTAAGTCCATTTTAAAAACAATCAGGTTAATTAAGTCATATAGGTAATATAAAAACATAGAATAATGAAAATTCCTGATCGTAAAGAAGCGCTTGAACTTTTTAAGAAGTACAACAAATCAGAGAGTTTATTTAAGCATGCGCTTTCAGTTGAGGCGGTAATGCGTTACATGGCAAGGAAAGCCGGTGAAGATGAAGAAAAATGGGGTGTTATTGGTCTGGTACATGATCTTGATTATGAGATGTATCCTGAACAGCATTGCAAGATGACAGAGGTTATTCTCAGAGAGCATGGTTGGCCGGAGGAATACATCAGAGCTGTATTAAGTCATGCATGGGGTTTTTGCACTGATGTGGAACCGATTACTCGCCTTGAAAAGACGCTTTTTGCAATTGACGAGTTAACCGGATTAGTGGTTACAAGTGCTCTTGTGAGGCCATCAAAGAGTGTACTTGACATGGAAGCAAAATCTGTAAAGAATAAATGGAAGGACAGGCGATTTGCAGCAGGTGTTAACAGGGATGTCATCGAAAAAGGTGCTGAAATGCTGGGTGTAAGTCTTGACGAACTGATTACTGATTGCATTATGGGAATGCGGGAAGTTGCTGAGGAGATTGGATTAAAGGGAAATCCGGCAGTTTGAATTGATAGATTTCAAAAAATAGCAGGTGTGGATATTTTCCACACCTGCTATTAAGTTTTTATACCGTTATAATATTATGCCGGCATATCAGGTAATTTCCAACCTTCGCGGTAAGTATGTTTGATCATTTCCGATGCAAATTGTTTTGCGGTCATCGGGTCGGTCCATTTTCTATTGAAAGTTGGGTGGCCATCAGTAACTGAAAAGTTATCCTCGAGGCATATTCTTAATTTTTCCTCGTCGGATATATTTGTGAACTCCATTTTCTCGCCATTCCATTCCAGTTCTTTGTTGAGACCCTGGAGTCTTACAGCGAGAACTCCCATAACTACCATTTCGTTGAATGGGCCTGCTTCGGAAAAGTCTGATTTTGTTGGGACTCTGCTTTCGGGGCTTTCCTTACAAGCTCTTACCCAGTCCATTTCATGTCCACCACGGGTAGCATTAGCAACTCTTCTTTCGGTCTTTGGTGCATTTGGTACACGGCCAGAAAGCAACCATGGATTCCTTCCATAACATCCACAGATAAGTTTGTCTTTTGTACCATGGAAAATAACACCACCGCCGCCATCATTCATATCTTTTCCGGCTGGCCATCCAGCAGGTTTCATTGGCTGAAGACCTCCGTCGTACCATGTAACCTCAACCTGTGGATATTTAATCTTTGAACCTTTTGGAGCAGGTCTTTCAGGGAATACAAGTTTAACCATCTGAGCATTTGGTGCACAATCAGATAGCAAAAGTGTGGAGCTTCCCTGAGCCTTTACAGGATATTTAAGTTTCAATCCTTTGAAAACCGGATGGAGAATATGACAGGCCATATCTCCAAGTGCACCTGTACCAAAGTCCCACCATCCTCTCCAGTTCCATGGATGATAAATACTGTGATATGGCCTCATTGGAGCAGGGCCAATAAAGAGATCCCAGTTAAGTGTATCGGGTACCCATTCCCCTTTTGCAGGCCTGTTTAATCCCTGGGGCCAGATAGGTCTATCGGTAAATGCCTCAACTTTTGTCACCTCCCCTATCTCACCATTCTGAATCCATTCTACAATCAGATCGACACCTTCATCCGATGAACCCTGGTTACCCATTTGTGTTGCAACTTTGTACTTAGCAGCCAGTTTTGTCAGAAGTCGTGATTCATAAACAGTGTGAGTAAGTGGTTTCTGTACATAGACATGTTTACCCAGAGTAATTGCATGAGCAGCAATAATTGCATGTGTATGATCGGCTGTTGCAACAATCACTGCATCAATCGACTTACCCATTTCATCATACATCTTGCGCCAGTCCCAGTATCTCTTTGCGTTGGGATAATTCTCAAAAACCTTCTTAGAATATGCCCAGTCAACATCACAAAGAGCCACTATATTTTCAGTGGGAGCCACAGCTCTGAGGTTTGAATTACCCATTCCTCCTATTCCAACACAGGCAATGTTAAGCTTGTCGCTCGGTGGCCGGTGCCCCAGACCGCTTATAACAGAACTAGGAAGAATAGTAAATCCCGCAGCTACCGCACCGGTAGTTCCAATAAATGACCTTCTGGAAATTTTTTTGCTGTTTTTCATAATAGAATAATTTTAAGTTACTGAATTAAATTCTTAAATTCACTGATAAAAATAATAATTATCGTAATAAAATGATAAGTTAGCACAAAAAAAGTTGTTTGCCTCAGAATATTAAAAATTTTTATTAATTGATTTGGTAGAAAGGTTGATCTTATGGAAAAAAAACTTTACTCCCTGGAAATGAGTAACAATAACAGGTTAACCAGAATATTCAGGTTTATTCTGGGATTATTGTGTATAGTTATTGCTATTTACTGGGTTGTTTTCAATCTAAAGCAATCAAGATACGATTGGTCATCGTGGGCTTCATCAATTTTTCTGGTATGCTTTGGAGTCTATATGATCTGGACTTCTTTCAAATACGGTTTTAACTTTATTGAATTTGAAGAAAACATCATCAGATTAAAAAACAACACCTTTTTACCGGTAAAAGAGATAGAATGCGTTAATATTAGTGAAATAGACATTTTCCCGCTCAAGTTTGTTATCCATCTTAAATCGGGGAAAAAAATTCTTACCCGGTTTGGCCTTTCCGATCTGGAGAGGAATGAAAATATTAAGGATGAACTTCTCCGGTATGCTGAAAGATATAATATCAGAGCCCAACTGATGAATGAAAATTAGTATTCATATCCGGAGGGTATGATTTATTTCCAGACTTCATCAGCAAAGTCCATAAAGAAGTTCCAGTCAACAAGTTTTAGATTATGTTCACCATCACGGATATGGAATCCAACATTGCCACAGGTAACCTGGGTATTAATAGGGGGTACATCTTTTTCAAGCATAATTTTTTTATTATATAGTCTGTAAACGGGCAAAGAATGATAAAGAGAAAGGTAAGAACCTTTTGGATCGCCCCAGAGATCTTTATCGGCAGCGGCTACATAAAGAGCACGCGGGGCTATTAATGCCATGAGCATATGCATATCCACGGGCATTGCATTTTCGTTATTATTAAATTTCCTGTAATTAAGGCAGAACCAATGTGGGAATCCTTTGTTAATTATTGAGATTGTTTCTCCGTACCGACGTCTTGCGAGGGCTGATCCGCCACAACCTGATTCATTAGGTATTACCATTGAAAAACGCGTATCCACAGCTCCTGCCCACAGGGCGGTTTTTCCTCCACGTGAATGTCCCACAACAGCTATTTTATTTTTATCAACTCGCTCATCTGTAAGCAGGTAATCTAGACAGCGGCTGGCACCCCATGCCCATGCAGCAAGTGAACCCCATGAATCATCTTTTCGCGGCTCTACATCAAGTATACCATGAATACCATTTTTGAACTCATCATAATTATCAGGGTCAACATCAGCATTATGAAATGCAGCCATACCATATCCCCTCAGAATCGCCTCCTCTACAGGCCAGAATTCACTTTTATTCTTTCTTGAAGGGTCAATATTATCTTTTGATCTGTTATTTATCAAAAGGAAAAGTGGAACCTGCTTTGGAGAAAAATTTGGCACAAAATATATCAGATGAATTACAAGAGACTTTCCTGATGAGCTAATAACAATGTCTACTTCTTTGAGAGTTGCCAATCCGTCAATTGCAGTAGTGTCTTCATTAACAACCCTGAAATCCATTTCATATGGAGTTCGGGGAACCCTACCATAAACATGTGTTTTGAAAAGCTCAAGAATCTCAGGTCTTCTGATTTTTTCCCACTGCTTTTTATTTTTGATGTTTATTCCCGTAAGGCTTACAAGAGGGTCAGGAAGAACATAAAGAGGTACTTTTTCTTCATAATAATTGACATCGTTTCTTTTCTTTGACAATTCTTCGACAAGACGCGGGGATGCCTTCCAGCCCTGTGTGTCCTGGGCATTTATGTAGCTGATATGTGAGATAATCCCAATTATGACAGCAATTAAAAATTTTGATCTTATTTTTTCTTTCATTGATAATTAATTATAACTTTTAATAATTTAATTTTTTAAATTATTTTATTTCAAAGTTTTTTCACATTCCGCTATATTTCTGCCATTTGAAAATAATATCGGAAAAGCCGGCAGGGTATAATTGAAATTAAATTATAATTGTTTCTCAGGTGAAAAAATAAACCTAACCGTACCTTTTAATCGGGGATTTACATATTCCATCCTGATTCTTGTTACACCATTGGGCCAGTAACGTTTGAGTGATCTATCGGTAACTTCCTTAAATTCGATAACCGGTTTCACTGGTTTCGGATTGTATGACATCGTGATACTAAATCCATCGCCACCCAATTTAAGAACACCCTGTTTAATTTCACTTACTTTACAATTAGTGATAAAATTTGAACTTGAAGTGGAACCGGCGACAATTTCGGAGAGTTCATAAGTTTCGGTAATTATGAAGTTTTTTTCGCGGTTGAGAGTGTATGTTCTTACCCATTTATTAACTCTTGCTTCAGGCGGGTAGGCTCCAGCTATATCCGTTGAAAAGGTCACCTGTTTTGAGTCGGCACTGAATGAAGAGTTTTTGGCTTTAAACTTTGCTCCATCTTTCTGTTCAATTCCGTTTATTACAGGTAGGTTATGCCATCCTGACTGCATGGTCCAGATTTCATAACGTTTTGAACTGAAAGTTTTTGCGGTATATTCTTCGCGTCCTACATCAATCAGGCAAGGTTTACCGTCGTAATATAAAACACATGATCCGACATCGTTATGGTTATGGCTTTCAGCATTAAATCCTCCTTTTGCCCCAAAAAAGAATCCTGAGTAACTGCCTCCTTTGTCGCGGGCTCCTGCAATCTCGGTTTCCGGAAGCCAGAAATCAGCCACAAGTGCTTCAGCAGCTTTTGCATTGAGAATTTCATCTAACAGGAAAATATTTTTTATCTGGTCAAATATTTTGCCTGAAAAGGGGCCTTCCCCGAACTTATTCAATCGGGCAAGATAAGCTCCAAATTGCTGAAGGAGAGTATCGCCTGTTGCCTTTCCGAACCGGTAAACAGCTGATGCATTACCTCCTGTTCTTGCGTCAGCATCAGCAAAGTTGATAAAATATGGCGCATGAATGTTTACCTTATAAAAGAAACTACCAATATTTTTAATAAGTTGATTATCAAACACATTAAATTTCCCTCCGGTTGCATTTTTTAGGATTTCGAGGCTCTCATAAAGCAATGCTCCTGCTGCGCCCCAGTATGATGGTCCCTCATCACACCCTCCATCATCGGGATATCCATTTAAAAATTTATCAAGAGAATTAATAATTTTTTCCACACGGGCTACTTTTCTTTCATGGTCTGTTTCCATCAGAAGATAACTGGTCAGCATGTTATAATTTACCCATGGATTCCAGTTATTAGGCCGACCTCCCTTGAAACCCATATAGCCAAAATCAAATCTTTCAAAATATGGGTCAAGGGCTTTTCTGAAAATTTCCAGTCTGAGCCTGGATGAAATTAAAGGGTGTATCCTGTCAAATTCGTTTTTAAAAAGATAGTAAGTCCATGCCAGATTACTCGTAACCTCTCCCACCCCGAGATCAACAGTAGGTTCATTTATATCAGGTAATCCATAGGAAGCCTTCTGGAAATAAAGATGTGCCGACCATCCCCACCAGGTCTGCTCACAATAATACCATACGCCATTTATTATCTGATCTAAAAACCGTCCCTTACCCTCAATCAGTTCGCCCATTACCAGCGATACAAGTGCGTTACTGCATGCAGCATATGCTTCCTGACGCCTGTTGCCAGACCTGATAAATTCAAGATAATCAGTAGCTTTTACTACAGGCCATGAATAATCTAGATATTTTTCAGCGTTCGCAATATATCCATGTCTGAGCTTTTCAGGAACAGATTCCCAGCGCTGGCGATCATAATAACCAGGCAACATAATCCATGAGTCATCCCGAACGAGTACTTCTTTCAGATTTATTAATCTGGCATGGTTCGCCAGTAAATTTCTTTCCTTTGGTCTTACTTCACCTGTTGCATTATTAAAGCTCAAGAGAATCATAAACACAAGCCAGAATGCCCTCATTTCAATAAATGCTGACGGAAGACTTTTAATGGTTTTCATAAGCAACTTAAAATTTCAATTTTTGTATTTAAAGTTACTATTTTTCGAGATAAACAAACAAATAAAGAAAGACATTTAATCATCAAGCTTATTAATAGTTTCTTTTGATTATCTTTGTATATATATATCATTTTTCTTCAATGTTTTACAGAGTTTCAGAAGGCCGCACTGAATGTTTGCTATGTCCTCATAACTGCAAGCTAGCCGAAAACAAAACCGGTATTTGTGGTGTAAGGATGAACAGAGGAGGCAAAATTGAATTGCTTACATATGGAATTATATCAGGATACGGGCTTGATCCGGTTGAAAAAAAGCCATTATATCATTTTCATCCAGGAATGAATATTCTTTCAATAGGTTCTTACGGTTGCAATATGAGGTGTGACTTCTGCCAGAACTACAATATTTCTCAAAATGTGCCCCCATTCAGCTCAAAAAGAATAGAGCCTGAAGAAATTCTCCGGCAATCAATTGATGCATACAAAAATATTGGCGTTGCTTTTACCTACAATGAACCTATAATCTGGTATGAATACGTAAAAGATGTCGCTGTCAAAATAAAAGAAGCCGGTCAGAAGACCGTAATGGTAACAAACGGTTTCGTTACACCCCGGGCACTGGATGAATACCTGAAATTTATTGATGCCTTTAACGTAGATCTGAAAGCTTTTAATGAAAAATTTTATAAAGAGCTTTCAGGAGCAAAACTTGGACCTGTAATAAATTCAATTGAAAAAATAGCAAAGGCCGGGAGGCATCTTGAAATAACAACGCTGATTATTCCGGGATGGAATGACAATCCCAAAGAAATGGAAAGCGAAGCTAAATGGATAGCATCAGTCCTTGGACGTGATATACCTCTGCATCTCAGCAGATACTTTCCAATGTATAAAAGAAAAGACCCGGCTACACCACCTGAAGTTCTGTTGCAATTGTATGACATTGCTTCGCAACACCTTGACTTTGTTTATATTGGCAATGCAGTCTATTTAACAGGACAAAATACCTATTGTCCTAAATGTGGGGCTCTTATTACAAAAAGAGAAGGATATAACATTAAACATACAGGACTGACAGGTAATAAATGTTCTGTATGTGGCAGGGAGATTTACCAGCATTTTACTTCTGCTTCGACTTCTTATTCTCCGAACTGAGTTTACTCAATTTTTGACAGAGGAGGTCAATACCCTCTGCAAGGTCATTTTTAACAGATCTGAAATGATCTCTAATTGCTTTTGCATTTCCCTTATCTTCAGGGTGGTATATCCTACCAATCAAATCATTTCTAAGTTTTACAGCTTCATGAACTATTTCAGTAACTTCTTCAACATCCTGCTCAGGGTTCATGCTTAAAAATAAAAGAGAGTCAGAAACAACTTCAAACACCTGATTGTCGATTTCTTTCTTCAACTGACGAATAGCAGCCATACTTATATTATTTAAAATAAATTTTTAAAGATAAGAATTTTATTGCCTAATACAACTCCAAAATTTTTACAGATTTGAATATTGCTCCAAACCTTTCAAGAAGCAGAGAATCCCGGCTGTTCACAAAGATAGCTATAAGCCTTTCCTGAACTGTTCAATACTATTTTCCATCCTGCCGAACATAATATTTCTAAGCATTGAAAGATATGGATGTTTTACATTAAAAACAGTATTGTCTATTAACCTGAATGGAAGGACAACAGGAGATGTACCCGACATAAATACTGTTTCATAGTCTCTGAGTTTGTCAGCTTTTACACATTCAAATTCCACATTGAGACCTGTTTCTTCGCAGATTTCAAGGATATGTTTTCGGGTTATCCCGGATAGAACACAGTTATCGGGAGCAGTGAAAATTTTATTTTCTCTGATGAAGAAAATGTTTGATCTGCTACCTTCAGTAATACAAAAATTCTTATTTACCAGAAGTGCTTCATAGGCAGATTCAATTATGAGTTTATGAAATATTTCGGATCTTAACTTATGATTAATGACTTTTGCTTCAGGATCTTTTCTCTCAGCGTTAAAAAGAATCCCTTTCACACCTTTTCTATATTGTTCGGCGGTGGGATAAACGGGCTCTATAAAGTAAATCAAGTAATTAAAATTAAAACCATTATAATTGAAAATTATCTTAAGATTTGCGTCCTTAATTTTTTCATTTTCCGAAAGCTTGATAATATCTTTTCGTATTTGTTCCGCTGAGATAAGCATTAATTTATTCTGGACCCTTGTACTTGTCTCAAGCCTTTTGATATGGTCCCTGAAAAAAACAGGCAAACCCTTCATCATTCTTATAACCTCATAGACCGATTCACCTTCATATACGAGTGTATTATCAAATAATTCCGAGGGTTGGAGATCCCCGTTATAAATAAAATATTCACCATAACATTCACTCATATAAAATTACATTTATTTATTACAAATTTATTATGTAAATATAATTGCCAAAAACGCCAAACGTTTCGGTCAAGGTATATAATAAATAAAATGTCAATTTAAATTATTTATTATATAATACTGAAAAGTATAAGTAAATTTACTGTAATTATTTTGATTTATATTTCTTTTTCCCTGTTATTGAAAATATTACAGTATTCTTTAACCGGGTTTTGAAAAATGTATGCCATAATTGATATAGAAACAACTGGTGGTTATGCAAGGCTCGAAAAAATTACAGAGATAGCAATTTTATTGCATGATGGTGAGAAAATCACTTACGAATTTACATCTTTGGTAAATCCCGAGAGACATATTCCTTATTTTATAACTAATCTGACGGGTATAACAAATGAAATGGTTGAAGAAGCACCAAAGTTTTATGAGATTGCAAAACGGATTATTGAGTTAACTGAAGGCAGGATCATTGTTGCCCATAATGCAAAGTTTGATTATTCGTTTCTGAGAGAGGAGTTTAAATCACTGGGATATAATTTCAGGAGGAAGATACTTGATACAGTGCCTCTTTGCCGGAAGCTTTATCCCGGTTACAGGTCGTATAGTCTGGGGAATATATGTTCTGCACTGGGAATTACAATTGATGGAAGACATCGTGCTGCAGGCGATGCTTATGCTACAGCAAGGCTGTTTGAATTATGTCTTAAAAAAGACCGAAGAGAAAATGGAGCTGTTTCAGAACGTTTACGCAACACCCGCATAGCAAAACTACACCCGCATCTTGATATTAGAAAAATCGAACAGATACCCGAAGAACCTGGCATTTACTACTTTTACAATGAGACCGGTCAGGTTATATATATCGGGAAGAGTAACAACCTTTACGAAAGAATTTCATCACATCTTTCAAATAATGGATCAGCAAGGGCGATGAAGATGCGTGATGAAATTGCAGATATTGACTGGGAGTGCACGGGAAGCGAACTGATTGCACTGATTCGTGAATCAATTGAAATAAAATCCCTGCAGCCTGTTTTCAACAGAGCTCAACGCAGGCAAAATAACAGGTGGGGGATATCCCATGGAATAAATTCTTCAGGTTATATTACATTCTCGTTGATTAGAATAAAGGGAAATATCAATGTTCTGGCCTCGTATAATTCGAAAGATTCTGCACGTAATCGTCTTGCTTTTATTACTGAAAAATATAATTTATGCCAGAAACTTACAGGGTTATATAGTGCAGAAGGTCCATGTTTCCATTTCCATATTGGAATATGCAAAGGGGCCTGTTGTGAAAATGAGGCCCCGGGAGATTACAATAAAAGAGCACAAAAAGCTATGGATGAATTTAAATTCAATCCTGGCAATTATTTTATTATTGACCGGGGCAGGAACGAGAATGAGCGCAGTGTCGTTAAAATTGAAAATGGGAGGTTTAAGGGTTACGGCTATTTTGACATTAACTATCTTGGCTTCGGTTATGATGTTATTCATGAATGCATAATACCTGCCGAAGACAATAGCGATATTATTTCAATCCTCAGGAGTTATATAACTCATAATAAACCTGAAAAAATATTAGAATTTTAAGGAAGATTTTTCTCAAACAATTTAACAAAGAAAACGAAACTGAGTTTTAACTTTATCAAAAAATCAAAAAAAGTCGAGATGGCATTATTTACCCGTACTACAAAGCAGATAGTCATAAAAATTGATGAATTTTTTGACAATATTGATCTGGGAATACTTGTTTTCAGGGAATGTATCAGATCATATATTAAAGGTGATCATGAATCTTTCCAGCGGCATCTGGCAAAAGTTGATTCACTGGAAAGCAGTGCCGACAAATTACAAAGGGAGATTGAGAATGATATGATAACTCATTCTATATTGCCGCAACACCGTGAAGACGTAACAAAGCTTATTGACGAAATGGATGAGATTATGGACACTATTAAGAGTTCGCTTCACGAGTTTGATATTGAGTTGCCAGAGATACCGGAAGTTTTACATGAAAGAATTATTGATTTGATGGAGGCTTCTGCCAATGCCGGTGAAGAACTAATTCCCGCTGCCCGAGCATACTTTAAAGCACCACATACAGTACGGGAAAAACTACTGAAGGTTTATTATTTTGAAAGTGAAACGGACAAAATTTCTAATTCGATAAAAAAAAGAATTTTTCAAGAGATGAATGAAATTGATCTGGCACATAAGTCTCACCTTAGTTATATAATTCATCATATTGAAAGCATTTCCGACATGGCTCAGGCTGCGGCCGATATGCTTTCCATTATGGCAATTAAATTAATTATGTAAAAACATTTTCATTAATGATACTTTTTTTTCTGTTAAGCGGATTGTTTCTTGGATGGTCACTTGGTGCTAACGATGCCTCGAATGTTTTCGGGTCGGCCGTTGGATCAAAAATGATTTCCTTCAGAAAGGCTGCTATCATTGCTTCTGTTTTTGTAATATCAGGTGCTGTGATTCAGGGTGCTGGTACCTCCGATACTCTTGGCAAACTGGGTTCTATAAACGCTATTGGAGGTTCTTTCACTGTCGCACTGGCAGCTGCCATCTCAGTATATTTAATGACAAAATTCTCACTTCCGGTATCGACCACTCAGGCTATTGTCGGAGCAATTATCGGATGGAACCTCTTTACTGGTAATTCTACTGATATGCAAACCCTTGCGAAAATTGTAACCACATGGGTTTCAGGTCCGGTTCTTGGAGCTTTCTTCGCCATATTGCTGTTTATAATTATTACCCGAATAAAAAAGAAATCGGGAATTCATTTAATAATTTTTGAATCATATATAAAGACTGGATTGATTATTACTGGAGCATTTGCAGCATATTCTCTTGGAGCAAATAACATTGCAAACGTGATGGGAGTATTTGTTCCGGCATTTAATCTCAGAGAACTGGATCTATGGATTTTCGGGCTTTCTTCGGCACAGCAATTGTTTTTGCTTGGGGGAATAGCTATTGCAACAGGAATTTTGACATATTCAAAACGGGTTATAGATACTGTCGGAAGTAACATTGTAAGTCTCTCTTCAGAAGCAGCTCTTGTAGTCGTTCTGGCACAATCACTTGTATTATTCATTTTCTCATCTACGTCGCTTTCAAAACTTCTCAACAGCATCGGATTACCCCCAATCCCGATGGTTCCTGTTTCAAGTTCGCAGGTTATAGTTGGATGTGTTATTGGAATAGGTCTGTACAGAGGTGCTAGAAATATTAATTTCAGAATTCTTGGAGAAATAGCTGCCGGGTGGGTGGCAACACCAATATTAGCAGGTCTTATATCTTTTTTCTCCTTGTTCTTTATAAAGAATATTTTCACCATCGATGTCGGACATAAACTATTTGAAACATCTGAAAAGACGGTTAATTTACCCGAATCACAAGGTGTATTTGATGTATCGGAAGTATTAAAATATACTATTCTTGCGATAATTATTCTTGCAATAACCCTTTCTGTTTACTTTTATCTATTAGAAAGAAAGAAGATTAAAGAATTAAGAGCGTCAGAAGAAAGATTCTGGAAAAACATCAAATAAAATAATGACACCTTGACTGAAAACGGTTATTATTTATCTTCAATAATGCGTATTACCCGAAATCTGGCAAAAACTATTTCAATTCAGAACAGCCGGCAGAAATGAATAATTGGTACCATAATAAAGCATTTGCCAAAGAAAATCATCTTCATATTCCACTTTTACATCGGTGATCTCTCCCTTATCGTCGTAAACCGGAACAAGCCGCGGATTCAAAAAACCCGTGTAGGGTGCCAGTTTGAGCTTTTCATAGCGTGCAAGCAACTCATTATGAAGGACCGGGTCAACTTTAACCCCGTATGCCTCAATAAGAGCTTTCCCGGCTCCATAATCGCCTTCAGATTTTATCCTCTGAACTTCTTTCAGCAGGTTGCCAAAAAGAATTCTTAGTTTTTCATAATCATTTATTTTGACAAAAGTTTTTCCATCTTTTGAGAATATCTCAATTACATTATCATTTTTACCATTTTCATATGCCCATCTTGAAATAAGAGCTCTTGCCCTCATATGTGCCTGCTCAATTTGTTTTCCGGGTTTTATTCTGACAAGTTGTGTAAGCATGCCATTTCTAATATAGTTGTCATATGCAGCTTTTGCAGCTTCCTTTTCTGGAAGGAGTCCGAGTTCAATCAATTTATCATCCATTATGTAATAAAGAGCAAAAAGTTCGGCACGAGCTTCCTCAAGGGCTGACTGGTGTTCCCGGAGGGCATTGGGGTCAGTACCTTCAGCAAGTTTACCGCTTGCATGGCCAATACATTCATGAAGATCTGTATGGATATCTTCTGCCAGCGAGCCATATTTCTTTACTCTTTCAATTTCTTCTGTACTTGCTGCAAACTCATCGAGCATACCTGAAACTACAGAAACAGCATCATAAGCACTGGAAATGTTTGCCAGTGTAACTGATTTTGAGCCTATTTCTTTTCTTATCCAGTCTGAATTCGGGAGGTTAATGCCGACAGGTGAAGCAGGAAAACAGTCTCCGCCAAGCATCGCAATATTAATTACTTTCGCAGCAACACCGGTAACTTTTTCTTTTTTATACTCTGGCTGAACCGGACTGTTATCTTCGAACCACTGGGCATTGGCTGTAATGATTTCGGTTCTCCTTGTTGCTTCAGGATCTTTGTAATTAACAATAGCTTCCCAGGTTGCCTTCATTCCGGCAGGATCTTCATAAACCTCAATGAAACCATTTACATAATCAACTACTGGCTCAATATTTCTGGCCCAAAGAACATTATAATCATCCCATCTCTTCAGGTCACCCGTCTTGTAATAATCAACCAGCACTTCAAGTTCTTTTTGTTGTAATTCATTTTCGGCAACATTTTTTGCTTTTTCAAGCCAATAGATTATCTTATCGATAGCTTCTCCGTAGAGACCTCCTGATCTGTAAATTTCTTCAGTGATTTTACCGTTTCTCTTTACCATGCGGGTATTAAGTCCAACAGCAACCGGTCTGGGATCGGCAGGATCAATTTTGTCGTTATAAAATGCCTCTGCTTCCTTCTCTGTTACTCCATCGTAAAAATTTACAGCCGACTCAGCAATTATATCTTTGCCCTCTGTTCTTTCAATCTTTCTTGGATATAGTTCCGGGTCAAATATAATAGGAACAATAACAGCAAGAAGAGTATCTATCGTCTTTCCGTTTATAACCGGCAAAAGTGACTGGTCACATTCCCTTACGAGGGATTCATAGTACTCCCTTGTAATTCCCGGTATCATTTTATCGGCCGAATAATGATGGTGGATACCATTTGCAAAGAAGACACGTTTGGCCCATATGAGGAATTTTTTGTAATCAGAAGTTTCCTTATCTCCTTTATAACTTCTGATAATTGCTTCATTTGTTTTTCTGATCAACAAGTTATACTTAAAATTCTGATCCCACAGTATATCTCTCCCACACAAAGCGGCTTCGCTAAGATAATAAATAAGTTCTTTCTGGTGTGATGAAAGTGATTCAAAGCCCGGAAGCCTATATCTTAGCACCCGCATATCTTCAAACTGATCGACAAAATAGTTGAAATTATCTTCTTTTTCAGATGTTGTCGACTGGGGTCCGGTACAGGAAGAAATTAACGTGGAGACTGAAATCATAATTAAAATTTTGGTAATAGTTTTCATGGTTTATATTTTTTTGAGTCGTAAAAATATAAAAGCAAGGGAATATTTCCCAAATACATGTAAAATTTACTTTTGAATTTATAATTTTGTCCAATAATTTTTATTGTTAGTTCTTTTAAACTTTATAATGGCAGGTGAGAGACAGATTTATAATTCTTTTGTTTTTTTTAGTTTCTGCATTACTTAAGGCACAGGATCGGGTTACAGGACATGAATTTACAACCCGTTCAGAGATTATAGCCCAGAATGGAATGGCTGCTACAAGTCATCCGCTTGCAACACAGGTTGCAATTGATATTCTCAAGAAAGGTGGCAACGCGTTCGATGCTGCTATTGCCGCTAATGCTGTTCTTGGTGTAATGGAGCCTACAGGATGCGGCATTGGAGGCGATCTTTTCGCAATTCTATGGAGTGCCGAAAAAGGGAAACTGTATGGACTTAACGCGAGCGGCAGATCACCAAGATCACTCAGACTTGAATATTTCAAAGAAAATAACATAAGCAGGATACCATCGTACGGGCCACTGTCAGTATCAGTACCCGGATGTGTCGACGGCTGGTTTGAAATACACGACATTTTTGGGAAATTGCCAATGACAACTATCCTTGCGCCTGCAATCAATTATGCACGGGAAGGTTTTCCTGTTACTGAAATAATTGCATGGCAGCTCAATAAAAATCTTGAAATACTGAAAGAGTTTCCTAATATTAAGGAAGTTTACATGCCGGGAGGCAAGGCACCTGGTAAAGGGGAGATATTCAAAAATCCTCTTCTTGCAATCACGCTTGAAAAAATTGCAAAAGGCGGACGAAATGAATTTTATCGTGGCAGCATAGCACGTTCCATTGATGCTTTCATGAAAAAACAGGGAGGCTTTCTTTCATACGATGATCTTGCCCGTCACCATTCTGAATGGGTTGAACCTGTAAGCACTACCTATAGAGGTTATGAAATATGGGAACTTCCACCTAACGGACAGGGCATTGTCGCTCTTCAGATGCTTAATATACTCGAAGGATATAATATAGCCTCAATGGGTTTTGGCTCTGCTGAATATATACATCTTTTTACAGAAGCAAAAAAACTCGCCTTTGAAGACCGAGCACGTTATCTCGCAGATCCAACTTTTTCCAAAATTCCTTTAAATATTCTCATTTCAAAAAAATATGCAGCAGAGAGAAGAAAACTAATTGACATGAACAAAGCTGCAAAGGTTTATCCATCAGGTAAAATTGAACCTGACAATACAATTTACCTTACTGTTGCCGACAGGTATGGAAATATGATTTCTTTAATTCAAAGCAATTATAGAGGCATGGGTTCAGGGATGTGTCCTACCGGGCTCGGTTTTGTTCTACAAAACCGGGGAGAGAGTTTTTCACTCGAGGAAGGCCACCCCAATTGCTATGCTCCCGGGAAAAGACCATTCCATACAATTATCCCTGCTTTTATAACAAGAGACGGTAAGCCATGGGTGAGCTTCGGTGTTATGGGCGGAGACATGCAACCCCAGGGTCATGTCCAGATAATTATCAATCTGATAGATTTTAAAATGAATCTACAGGAAGCCGGTGATGCCCCAAGAATATATCACTCCGGATCTTCAGAACCAACCGGAGAACAGATGACCGACGGAGGAATTCTTCAGCTTGAAAGCGGTTTCAGGTGGGAGCAGATACAGAAACTGCTTCAGAAAGGCCATACAATTCAATGGAATCTGGGCGGGTTTGGAGGCTATCAGGCCATAATGTGGGACGAAAAGAATAAGGTTTATTACGGTGCATCGGAATCGAGAAAAGATGGCCAGGCTGCAGGATATTAGAGATTATCAATCCTACAATTTGCATAAAAATTCTTCAGAATTGCAATAAATCTTATTTATCCTTATTAGAAACTTGTTCGATACCAATTTAAAATATGATTTTTTTATAATTTGTTAAAATATTTTAATCGTTTGGTTTTAAATAATATTCAAGCTATCTTTAGCCCTTAAAAAAGACGATTATTTATCATTAAATGGTTACTAAAGGTTTGAACCAATAAACATTTTTACCCGAAAAAATGATATTAGGTTATAAACAGAACAAAGGATGAAAATCAAATTTGTATGAAGTTTTTTCAGGAATAAAATATTCAGAAACAACCCTTAGCAATAATTAAAATATTTAAAAACAATTAATAAAAGTAAAGAAGAGATGAAAAGGAGACAATTTATCATTAAAGGAGTTGGAGCCGGTCTGGCGGGTGGTTTTTTAACAACTTTTGGAGGGTTAAGTACGATTGGTTTGCCTGCAAATCAGGGTGAATACGATCTGGTAGCAGTAAGAGGGGGTGATGCAGTTGGGATGTTCGACCGTGCAATTGCCGAACTTGGAGGTATGGGAAAATTTGTTAAAAAAGGTCAAAAAGTTGTAGTAAAACCTAATATAGGTTGGGATGCACCACCTGAAAGAGCTGCAAACACCAATCCACAGTTGATTTCACGTATTGTAAGAAGCTGTTTTGAAGCTGGAGCATCTGAAGTGGTGGTTTTTGATCATACGTGCGATGAATGGGTAAAATGTTATAATACCAGTAAAATTGAAGAATTTGCACGTAAAGGAGGCGCTAAGATATTGCCTGGCAATACTGAATCCTATTATAAGGAAGTAAAAATTCCAGGAGGGAAAATTCTCAAAACAACAAAAGTACATCAGGCATTTTTCGACGCTGATGTTATTATTAATGTGCCCGTATTGAAACACCACAGTTCCACAACGGTTTCCCTTGCAATGAAAAATCTTATGGGTGTTGTCTGGGATCGAAGATTTTATCATGGAAATGATTTAAGCCAGTGTATCGCAGATTTTCTTTACTATCGCAAACCGGATCTGAACATTATTGACGGATACAGAATGCTTACACGCAATGGACCTCGCGGAGTTTCGAACACAGATGCGGCAGAGTTAAGAGCATTAATAGCAGGAAAAGATATCGTTGCTGTTGATGCAGCAGCTACCCTCATGTTTGGAGAAAAACCCGAAAACATTAAACATATAAAAATTGCCCATGAAATGGGTTTGGGCACTATGAACCTCGATTCTCTGTCAATCAACAGGATCAAAATGAGTTAATACTTTTTACAATTTACAATATGCTGTATAAAATTTTAAGAAAAGGCAGAATTATAATTGCCTTTTTTATGTTTATATTGACCTTTTTACTATTTGTTGATTTTTACGAACTTTTTTCAACCAGATTTTATGATTCGGTTTTATATTTACAGTTTGTGCCATCGTTGCTAAGTTTTATCCGCCTGTTATCTTTGTTTACTGCTGGAGGATTTTTGGTTATTCTGCTATTAACTCTTTTAACGGGGCGATTATATTGTTCAGTTATTTGTCCCCTCGGAATTTTGCAGGATGTTATAAACAGGCTGGCACGATGGAAATCGAAGAAAAAAAGATTCTTTAAATTCAAAAAAGCATACACCTCTTTACGTTATATTTTTCTCGCAATAATGGTGCTTTCGGTTATTTTTGGCATAGGATGGATATTTACATGGCTCGATCCTTATAGTATTGCAGGCCGTTTTTTTACTTATGTTTTAAAACCTCCTGTTGCTTTTCTTAACAATCAAGCAGTATCTCTATTTACAAACCTGAACATTTATTTTCTTAAACATCAGAACCTTCCCGTTCCTTCATTTTTACCTTTGATATTAACCTTTATTTTAACAGGAGCGATTGGTTATTTCGCGTGGAAGCGCGGTCGTCTCTTTTGCAATACGATTTGTCCTGTCGGCACTCTTCTCGGTATGGTATCAAAATATTCAATTCTGAAAATAAGATTTAATAAAAATTATTGTACTCGCTGTGGAAAATGCGCAGGTGTTTGCAAAAGTGAATGTATTGACATCAAAAATTATCAAATAGATTATTCCCGGTGTGTGAGTTGTTTTAACTGTCTCGATATTTGTCCTGAGGCTGCATTATCTCTTAGAACCGGAAAAGCAAATTCTCAGGTGCCTGAGACAGACATTGTAGGAGAAAAGATAAACCTGCAAAATCGCAGGAAGCTTGTGGTTGCTGGTTTGGTTTTACTGGCCAGCAAACAAATTTTCGCTCTGAAAAAAAACAAGATGCCTGAAAACAAACAAAATTTGATCCTTAATAAAAAAGATTATCCAGTATCACCACCTGGCAGCGTGAGTATTGACCGTTTCAATTCTGTTTGTACAGGTTGCTCCCTTTGCATATCGGCATGTCCAACTCATGTCCTTCAGCCAGCGCTTACAGAATATGGACTCAGGGGTTTTATGCAACCGCACATGGACTACCTGACCAGTTTCTGTAATTATGACTGTACCAGATGTGGTGAAGTTTGCCCAACCAGTGCGATTTTACCTTTGACACTGGAAGAAAAACATGTAACACAGATGGGTAAAGTAGTATTTGTAAAAGAAAACTGTATAGTATATACTGACGAAAAGGATTGTGGTGCATGTTCAGAACATTGTCCAACCAAAGCGGTCAATATGGTTCCATATAAAAACGGACTGATGATACCTGAAACGAACCCTGATATCTGTATCGGTTGCGGCGCCTGTGAACATCCCTGCCCCGTTGAAGCTCCATTTAAAGCAATCTACGTTAATGGAAGCGCTGTTCAACAGATTGCTAAAAAACCTGAAGAAAAAGAAAAATCGGTAATTAAAGTGGAAGAGGATTTCCCATTTTAATAAATTATAATACCGCTCTCTGTTTTTAAAGACATATCATCCATAAAAATATTTTTTGTAACTTGCAGTAAAGAGAAAAAGAGGTTACAAAGACTATTTATTTTTTAATTCAATTTTTTATACACAACACTGATTAACAATATAATATTCATGGCTATGGAACTTCGAAGTCCTGCATTTAAAGAAGGTGAATTTATTCCATCAAAGTACACCTGCGACGGTCCGGATGTTTCGCCTCCGCTGGAATGGTCAGATGTTCCTGAAGGAGTGCAATCATTCGCTCTTATCAACGATGATCCTGATGCTCCCGTTGGAACATGGGTACACTGGGTAATTTATGATATCCCGGGTAATATCACCATGTTACCTGAGAATTTACCCAAGACCGAAATGCTTAATAATGGCGCTATTCAGGGAAGAAATGACTTCAGACGGATTGGCTACGGAGGACCATGTCCTCCGGGAGGTATACATAGATACTATTTTAAACTATATGCTCTCAAAAGGAAGCTTAACCTTAAGCCTGGAAAAACAAAAAGTGAATTACTTAAGGCAATGGAAGGACTTATCCTTGCAGAAGCCTACCTGATGGGCCGATATAAAAGGTCATGACTGGTTCTTCATTTCAAATTTTTGTGCAATCGTTCAGTAGTATAATTGTATAATCGGGCACTCAGGAGGGCTTGCAATCATCAAGTCAAAATTCAACTACAATGACTTTCAGGTGCAAGCATTTATGAGGCAAATCTGAATTGGTTAACCTGATTGTTTTCTAAAAAATTACCTTACATTCAACTGCATACTTTCTTTTTCTCTTTTCACCTCTAAAACCTGTGTTGTACCGCCGGTTTCAAGGTTTATTCCGTGTGGTTTGTTGGTTTTCCATGAGCCACAGGTGAAATCTGGCACGTCAATTGACTGTGATCTGTTTGCAACCGACCATTCGCTCAGAGGGGCTATTGAACTCCAGAGCACACCGTCGTAAACATCCTGATCGAGAGGCAGACCGTTTCTCAAACAATCAATCAGCCGCCAATCCATAATAAAATCCATACCTCCATGACCACCTACTTTCCTTGCCATCTCTCCTACCCTCTTGATTATCTCAGGAGTATATTTATCCCATATCTCTTTCAAATCTTCATCTTTCAGCCAATCTTCCCCTAAAGCTATTTTTTGCTGGGGATATTTCACTGCCATTCCTTTTGTACCCTTTACAAGGTGAATTCTTGAATATGGCTGTGATGAAGATACATCATGTTGAATTTTAATAGTTTTACCAAGTACAGTACGAATGAGCGTAGTGTTAAAATTACCCCTGAATTTTGCATTTTTCCATGATTCATAAAATGGATCCTGTTCAACAAGTTCCTTTTCCCTGAACTGCATTGTAAAATCGTTAGTTGACATAGAGGTGAGATATTCCATTCTATCGCCGCGATTAATATTCATAATCTGAGCAATAGGTCCGAGTCCATGAGTCGGGTAAAGATTACCGTTACGTGTGGCATTCTCTTTAAGTCTCCACATACCGGTATAAGCACCATCTGACTGACGGCTGTCGTCGGGTTTATTGAAATTCATTCCCAATAGATTATGAATATAAGCTCCTTCGCCGTGAATTATATCACCAAAAAATCCATTACGAGCCATATTTAGGGTAAGAAGCTCAAAAAAATCATAACAACAGTTTTCAAGCATCATGCAGTGTTTTCGGGTTTTTTCTGAAGTCTCCACCAGCAGCCAGGCTTCATCAATAGTTCTTACAAGGGGCACTTCACATGCCACATGTTTGCCTTGTTCCATAGCATAAGCTGACATTGTAGCGTGCCAGACCCAGGGAGTACATATATAAATTAGGTCCAGGTCAGGAAGTTCAACAAGTTTCTTCCAGATTTCCTCATTGCCGTAGAACTCGAGAGCGGGCGGCCTGCCTATCCTTTCAAGATAATGCTGCGAGCCCTTAACAGCTGCCTCACGCAGATCTCCTAATGCCCTGATCTCCACACCCTCTATATATGAGAGACGCTGGACGGCACCACTTCCCCTATCACCCAGACCAATAAATCCTACCTTTACAACAGGAAGAGGCGGTGCAGCATAACCCGACATATTAAAACGCTGTGTATGAGCCTTCCTTGTTGCTTCAAGAATTTGATGAAGATTTGTAACAGGCTCCTTAGAGGAACAACCTTGCAAAAATCCACCTGTAACTGCTCCTGCACCTGCAATTGATGCTGATTTAAGAAAATTGCGGCGGTTTGTTTTCATGGTAATTTTATTTTATTAAATAAATATAATTTCCTTTATGCACAAATTTATGGCTAAATAAACATAAAACATTAATTTTACAAACTATTATTAATACATCACTGTTTACCTTATAATGAAACACTCTATTGTGGCAGTTTTCATCACCGCAACGGGATATCTGTTTTACAGGTTAATTCCAGAAATAAATCTCATCAAAAACAGGCTTTTTTCAAACCATAACGAAAATGAAGCTATAATATATTTACGAAGGATTTTTACCGCATTTATTTACGGTGGTCTGCCAGTTTTAATAATAATCTTTTCAGGTAATGAATTTGGTAAATACGGGATGAAATTTCAAAAACCGGCATTTACAATTTTATCAGGCGTGATAACAGGAATATTGCTGACAGGAATAAATATTATCCATCACAAAAGACCCGATAATCTGGCTTCTTTTCCCGAGATTAGAAAAAAACAATGGGATATTAAAACATTGATTTACAGCACTATAACATGGATAATTTATCTCCTTGGTTACGAAATACTTTTCAGAGGTTATATGCTTTTCAGCATGACGGAGTTTGCAGGCAAATGGCCGGCAATAATGGTAAATATTGTTTTGTACTCCCTTGTTCATTTTCATAAAGGCTGGAAAGAAGCTGCTGGTGCGATTCCATTGGGATTTGTATTATCATTTCTCTGCCTGCTTGCCGGTAATTTCTGGCCTGCATTTATTGCTCATGTTTTTCTGGCTCTCTCGAACGAGTGGCTCTCGCTGAAAGCTCACCCTGATATCAGATTCACGTCGAAAAGAACATTATGGCAAAAAAATTATTTGTACTGATTGTTGGTTTTAATAATAAGATTCTATTCATGGAATCTTAATAAAGAAATTATTATTTTGTGACCCCAAATAATGCATACATGAAATATACACTGATTACTGGAAGCAGCAGCGGAATTGGTTTGTCATTTGCACATGAATGTGCTTCGAGAGGAATGAATTTAGCACTGGTTTCGTTGCCCGGGACCGGCCTCCCTGACCGTGCACTGGAGATATCTGAAAAATATAAAGTTGATGTAAAATATCTTGAGATTGACCTTACAGTTTTCGATGCCCCTTTGAAAGTATATTCATGGTGCTGTGACAAGAACATTTCAGTTAATTTTCTAATTAACAATGCAGGACTGGCAGGTACTTCCTGCTTCTCTGATTCAGATCCCGAGTATAGTGATAAAAGGATTTTGTTGAACATAAGAGCTTTGACTTTATTATGCCGTTATTTTATTCCGATGCTTGCCCAAAACAGTAAATCGTTTATCCTTAATGTTGGCAGTCTTTCGGCATTTTTCTCAATACCCTACAAATGCGTTTACTCTGCCACGAAAGCTTATGTTCTGAATTTTTCAAAAAGTCTGAATATTGAGCTTAAGCCTAAAGGAATAAGCGTTTCAGTTGTCTGTCCGAACGGTGTTGAAACAAACGAAGGCACTTTTGCAAGGATAAATTCTCACAAACACTGGGGCAGATGGACAAAAATTGACAGCCGAAAACTGGCTAAAATTTCAATAAATGATACCTTTAAAGGTAAAAGGGTAATCATTCCGAAAATGATAAACAGGTTTTTAATGATTACCGGAAGAATGATTCCGTCATTTATTAAGCTTCCATTTCTTGAGAGGGAATTCCGAAAGGAACCTCCATCAAACTGAAGATTCCCTTCAGTTTTTTATTACAGAAACCGCTCCGTAACCGCAAAACTTTGCACATTTACCACATGAAGTGCATTTTTCATAGTCAATTTCAGGGGCACTGAATGGACTTTCCTGAAAAACTGCACCAGCCTTACAAACCATTAAGAGAGGACAAAAATGATTTTGAGGGCACCTTCAGGGATTTACCTTTACGGTTATCATAAAATTTATTAACGAGAAGTGAAGATTTGACTATAATTGTTAATAACATTTTCCAGAGAATCAGCAGTCATAACACCAACACCTGACCATAACAGTTTTCCATCACGAAACAACATCAGGGTCGGGACACTTCTGATATTATATCTGGTCGCCAGATTCATGTTTTCATCTACATCAATTTTAAGGATTCTTATTCTGTCGCCCATTCTTTTCTTGACTCGATCAAGAACGGGTGCCAGCATCCTGCATGGACCGCACCATTCTGCTGAAAAATCAACAAGCACCGGAATACTTCCGCTAATAATTTCATTGAAATTTTCATTCATATTTTTTCCCCTTTCTAAAATTTCTTAACAAGTCGACTGTGAGCGAACCGGCAAGGTATCCGATTATAAGGCCATACAATGTACTCATATACCATATTGATTTAATGAAACATACGCCTTTGGTGCAACCAACAAACTTCCAGTACAGAAACCCACCGATAGCTCCCACAAGCGAAAAAACGATAATCAAAAGGTTTTTCTTTATAAAGTTTTTCACTGCAAAATTTTCCGCAAAATTATTTTCAGCAATTTACAGTGTAAGTGACTCAGGTCACAAGAAAATAATTCTATCTGACAAGATTCGTAAAATCAATAAAATTTCTTCTGGCAACGATCTTGTTTTCTGCTTCCAATCTGCTGATAAGTCTTGTAATTACTTCCCTTGAAGTATTTAGATGAATTGAAATCTCCTGGTGAGTCCCACGATAAAACCTATTTCCGGTCGACTTATAAATTTCTCTGAAGAATCTTACAAGCCTTTCATCCATCTGCCTGAAGGCTATTGCATCAATTGTATCGATTAATTCTTCAAATCTCTTCCGGTATGAATACATCATAAATTCTTTCCACGTCCTGTACTCGGTCATCCACTTTTCAGGTTTGTCAACCGGAATTAAAAGTAAGTTGCTATCCTCCTCTGCAGCAATCATTATGTTGCTTTTTTGTAAGCCAATACAGCAGGTAAGTGCCATGGTACATATTTCACCCTGCCTGAGGAAATAAAGAAGAAGTTCATTCCCCTTATCCGACTTTCGGGAAACTTTTAGACAGCCCGACAAAACAACCGGAAAGATTTTAATATACTCACCTTCCTCAATGAGTTTTTCGCCTTTAATTGATTTTTTGACCTTACCAACTGACAACATTTCATTCAAAAGCTCATCCTCAAGAAACGGAAAAACATCTTTTAGCCTGTTAATATCTGTCATTACGTATTACTTAATATTTTTTTGATTCTTACTTCTTTAAAAAAAATATTCTCATAAAATTCTCGTACTTTTTCTGATTCTTTTCCCCAGTTCAATTCTTCAGAGGCTCTCAGGGTATTCTCTTTAAGTGTTGAATACATAATCCTGTTATTCCTGAGAACATTAATGGCTTCGGCTATTTCCTCGGCTGTAATTTCAGGTAAAATAATGCCACAATTATATTGAGTTATTATGTCGGTTATCAGAGGAAGATTTGAAGTTATAATGGGTATGCCTGCGGCAATATAGTCAAATAATTTGTTTGGCAGACTGTAATGATAATTCAGGTTTGTGTCTCTGGTAATTATTAGTCCGGCATCTGCAGCTTTTGTATACCTAATTAATTCATCCCATGGGAAAGGGCCGATAAATTTAATTTTGTTTTCCAGCTTCAGTTCTGTTACAATTTTTTTCATTTCAGGCACCATGTCACCCGAACCTGCAACAATCAAAAATGAATCTTTAAGGGTTCCCATCGCATTTACAAGTTCTCCCACTCCCATGTCAACATTAATGCCAGTTCCCTGAATTATTATGAGGAAGTCTGACTCCGGCACACCCAGTTCCTTTTTTGTATATGACTTAATGTGATGAGCAGTCCGGGAACAATTTCTAACCACAATCGGTTTAATGCTATAATTATCTTCGTAAAGTCTGGCAAAAGGTTCATTCACAGTAATAGAATATTTCAAATGGGGAAGACATATTTTTTCAATCAGTTTCCAGACCGATCTTACAATGGGACGGTTTATTACTTCTGGCAAACCTGTAAAATACTCATGAGAATCGAATACCAGAGGCAGGCATTTAATAACTGAAGCCAGATAGCAGGCAAGGAGAGTATCAAGGTCATTGGCGATTATCAGATCAAACCGATGGAACATTAGATAGAAAAAGAGCCGGATGTTGTAAAATTTATAAAAAAGAAAACCTTTTTTGAAAATCATTTTGAATCTAACGGTCCTGTAGGGCAAGGTTACCTCATCGCAAAATTTATCTTTCCATCTTCCGATAATTATTATATCAGCATTCATTTCAGCAAGAACATCTGCCATTTTCAGTACGCGTTGATCATAACAGATGCAGTTAGTAACAGAAATAGCAACCTTAATCTTTCCCATTGATTTTTTCATCCTGTAAAAATAAAAAAACGGAGGCATTAAAGGAAATGCCTCCGTTTTGTCAATTATTACGTCTTACTAAATCAAATTCATACTTCTTTGAGTACTCAAAAATTCCTCATTATTTTATAATAAGCCTCAAAATTGTTTCAGTTTTGCTGTTTCCGCTCAGTTTAACAAAGTATATACCTGCAGGTTGATTTTTTAGTTCGTATGTATTCACTCCACTATAAACCGGTGCAGTAAGTACAATTTTACCGATAACATTCGTAACTCTCATGGTCATATCGGCATTTGCAACAATATTGAAAAGTCCGGTTGAAGGGTTGGGATATAGAATTACGTTGTCTGTTTCAGACAATTCTATTCCAGTCGGATTCAGTGTGGTGAAAGTCATTTCATTACCATAGACTAATCCTTTCGGACTCTGTACAAAGGCCCTGACATAATACTGTGTTGAAGAATTCAGGGAAGTCATATCAGCTGTAAAATTTTCCCATGTATTACCGATATTATTAACATTATCTGACAAAGTTGGATCAGTATGAACAGCCCAGCAGATTCCTTTATTTATAAATGGAAGCCCTCCGGTCGAAGTTATCACTCCGCCGCTTTTTGCTGAAATATCAGTAATGTTAGTGACATCAACTGTTACAATTGACGGGGCGGTAATTGATGTCCTCCATAATCCTGTCTCTCTGGTTCCCATAAAGAGTCCGTAGTTAGTAACAATCAACGATTTAGGATTGACACCTTTCAGAAAACCTTCATTATTCCAAACTTTTACCCACGTATTACCGTTGTTAGCGCTTGAATAGACGCCAAGGGGTGTTGCAAAAAACCAGGCACCCGGGTTTCCATATGAATGTCTGAGGCTCAGCCAATCAAGGTCGGAATATACTTCCATCATTTCAGGTCCGGCTTGAATCCATCCATCCTCTGTATCGTTAAGTCTGTAGAAATATATCTTATTTGGCCATATAGAATAATCTTTCACCCCAACGAGGAAAACAGATCCATCAGAACTGAAACCTGACACGGTTGAGGGAAGCCGTTCCCAGTCCCATCGTCCCGATACAAGAATATCAAGAGGTGAACTGTCAAAAATAGAAGTGATATCGGTAAATGATGCACCTGGGGTATTGGTTTTGTAGACTCGTACTTTGCCATACTTTTCGCCGAAAAGAAGAAGTATTGATCCGTTACCTTTTATATCAAACACTCTGTCGAGTCCGAGTAGACCGATTGCAGGTGAAAGGTTTACCCAGGTTGTACCACCGTCGGTCGTGAGCTGATAGGTTCCATTGCCGGTATCCCCGTTACCAAAGTATAATATCGGGTTAGGACCATGTCGTCCTGCAAACATCTTTATTGCTGAATCCGGAGCATTAGTAAGCTCAGTATATGTAGTTCCTCCGTCAGTACTTTTATAAAGATAAAATTCCTCACTGAACGGATCGGTTACACATGTAACGTAAATATCGCTGCCTACGGGCATCATCTCGCGTATCATATACGTTCCCATAAAACTGGGTAGATTCCCGTTATTAACAGTCCATGTATTACCGTTATCTATTGATTTCACAAGTCCTGTCATCTCATCAGAGGTGAGGGCAATAACCGAACCGTCGGGCTGTCCGGCAAGGTGATTGAAACTTCCGCCATAGATTCCTGTTATTTTAGTCCAGGTCTGTCCAATATTATCTGAATAAGCATATTTAGAGTTAAAATATCCTCCTATAAGACGCCCGTTCCCTGCAGTTATAATTTTGTCTTCAAAAACAGGAAGATCCAGGCCTGGATTTGTTATTTCTGTCCATGTTTTGGCTGTATCGGCTGAATAATACATTTTCAATAAGAGATCCATAGTAGGAGTTGAAAACAAAACCGTTCCAAAAATGTGCTTTCCCAGGGAATTTATTCCAAACACCTTGACCAAAGAATATCCAGATGGAGGAGTAATCCCGTTCATTTTAAGCTCCCATGATAAAGTTCCGAAATTGTATTTATAAAATCCCGGGTTGCTTTCATCTGCAAAAAAGAAATTATTACCGTCCGGGTCAATTGAAAATCTTTCCTCATCAATATTCGGATTTAAGCCGAGGCCATTAAGAGGTACAGGTTGAATGGTTGTTTCATCAAGTGAATACCATAATACATTATCACCTCCTCCATTGGGTTGCTGTATCAGATAAAGGGCTTTGGCGTTAAATATGTCCACAAACTCCCACCAGCTGGTTCCAGAATCAATCAGAGCCCCCGGGAACCAGTTAACACCTCATCGGAATAGTACAGATAAGTTTTATTATCAGACCAATTATTGAATTTTATTACCAGTTTGTCACCAATTCGGCCTATCTGATCCGACCATCCATTAGCAGGGAGTCCTATCATTTCTGGCTTAGTCCATGAAACGCCGTCATTGGTCGACTGGAAGATACCTCCTTTGGAACTAATCCACAACTCGTTTCTTGAGGAGATAAAGACTATTTTGCTCACGTCAAGGCTGGTTTCATCTAATCCATTTACCGAAAGATTCCATGTAACACCGTTGTCGGTTGACCTGAAGACACCTCCACTGGTCGCAAGAAAAACCGAAGTCCCGCTATAAACCAGTCCATTCATTTCAGCAAAACCGTTAAGATTTTCAGATTTCAACTGCGCCCACTGGGCTTTTAGTGAAAAGGAAAAAATAATCAGAACCAGAAAGGAGTAAATTTTTTTCATAATCACAAATTTTTAATTAATTAATTATAAGCTTATTATTAAAAAAATAAAAAAATACTGCAGTTTCTAAAAGTTTTAAAGTTAATACATTTTTACGACTCATTAAAATGTATTTTAGTTGCATTAATCATATTTTATCAACTATTCTCAATAAATTTTTAAAACTAATGACAGGTGTTTTATATTTTTACACAAAAATAATACATGATAATCCATAATATTTCTCTGAAATCTTACAATACATTTGGGCTTGATTACAGGTCTGATTATCTTGTTAGAATTAAATCTGAGAGTGAGGTATTGCAATTTCTTGACTCAGATTTCTCAAGGATAAGTCCTTTACTTATAGTAGGTGCAGGTAGTAATCTGCTTTTCATCAATAACTATCATGGAATTATTCTAAAGCCTGAAATGTCGGGTATTTCTGTTGAAGAAGATTTAAGTGATTATGTTATTGCAAGTGCCGGGGCTGGTGTTATATGGGATGATTTTGTCAAATGGGCTGTTACAAACGGATTTGGAGGTATTGAAAATCTATCATGGATACCTGGTACAATAGGAGCATCAGCTGTTCAAAACATTGGCGCTTATGGAGAGGAGGTCAAAGATTATATTGAAAAAGTACGTGCCATCTCCCTGGAAAATGGAATGATAAAAATATTCAATAACACCGAGTGTCAGTTCGGATATCGCACCAGTATATTTAAAAATGAACTAAAAGGTAAATTCATTATTACAAAAGTCTTTTACAGGTTACAGAAAAACAGAAAATTTAATCTCTCATACGGAAGGCTTGAGGAAGAAGTCAAAAAGAGTGGTGAAATCACACTTAGTAATGTTCGTGAAGCAGTTATAAGAGTCAGGAAACAAAAACTCCCGGATCCAAATTACCTCGGTAATGCTGGAAGTTTTTTTCGGAACCCCGTGGTGGACATAAAGACTTCCGAAATTCTAAAAAAAGAGTATCCAGATGTACCTGTTTACCGGCATGATGAGAAATCCATGAAAGTATCTGCCGCCTGGTTAATCGAACAATGCGGCTGGAAGGGAAAGAGAATAGATAACGCCGGTGTTTATGAAAAACATTCGCTCATAATTGTTAATTACGGTAATGCTACCGGCAAAGATATTCTCGAGCTTTCAACGATAATACAAAAATCTGTATTTGAGAAATTCGGAATAATGTTAGAAAGGGAAGTGGAAGTGATAGAATGAATTTCGGATTTTATCGAGCGAAGCGAGATAATCCCGAGTATCGGGTTGTCGTCCTTCGGACGCCATCCCGATACTCGGGATCGGATTTGAATAAGGGTTATTTATAAATTTTCCTTCGATTGAGTTCGCGCTGGTATTCAGCAGCATAACTGTTATGTTCAGAAAGTGTTTTTGAAAAATTATGATACCCGGAAAAATCAGCCTTTGCAGCAAAATAAAGATAGTCATGCCTTTCTGCATTAAGAACAGCATCAATTCCTTCAATGGTGGGACAACCAATTGGCCCGGGTGGGAAACCTTTATATTTATAAGTATTGTAAGCCGATTCAACCTTAAGATGTTTATCAAGAACCCTGGTAATGGAAAAATCATTTAATGCAAATTTTATTGTCGGGCAGGCCTGTAATGGCATGCCCTTTCTAAGCCGGTTCAGGTAAACACCTGCAATACGGGGTTTTTCATCTGCTTTTACCACTTCATCATCAATAATCGAGGCAAGTATCGATACTTCTATTTTTGATAAACCAAGACTTTTTGCCTTATTGACTCTCTCACTGTTCCAGAAACGGTTATATTCCTTCAGCATCCGACGATATAATCCTTCAGCCGACGTATTCCAGTAAAATTCATAGGTATCGGGTATAAATACTGAAATAATTGTCTCCCTCGTAAAACCGTCAGACTTATAGTTATCCTGGTTGAGAAGAAAATTTACAATTTCAATTGAATCGGCTTCAATCTGCCTGCCAACTTTCCCGGAAAGGTCATTGATAGTGCGGATATTATTGAAAGTAACTTTAACCGGGGTTTGCTTTCCTGCACGGAGAATATTTATTAAATGTAGATAACTCAAATCTTTACTGAACTCATATCTTCCGGGTTTAATAAGATCAGGATATTTTTTTATCCGGGCTGCAAGTTCCAGTAATTTATTGTTTTTTATATCCAGATTTACAAATATCGAATCAGAAACCTGTTGCCATGAAGAACCCGACGGAATAGTTATTACAGCCTTCGTTCCGCGGATCCCAACAGATGGATCAATCAGCATGATGTAAATAACAAAAACGACAGAAACAAAAATTAACAGAATAAAAATCAAAAAGGACCTTTTTAAAATTGTTTTCATATTTTTACAAGGAATGGCAAAATTAGAAATATCCTTATCAACTACAAAAAGTTACTATGACATATTGCTTATTGTTCAAGACATCGTGTGAGATATTCACGAATTAATATGTTTACAGTTTCATATTTTTCATATATTTGTTCAGCATTTAAAAACAAAAAAAGGTGAATATGTCATTTACAGTAATTCTTGTTATTATAGCCATAGGTTTGCTTACCGGCTTGCTGGCAGGCATGCTGGGTATTGGAGGGGGATTGGTAGTAATACCGGCTCTGATTTATATAATGGGTTTCAGTCAGCATTCTGCACAGGGAACAAGTCTTGCCATGATGCTTCCTCCAATTGGAATTGTTGCTGCATGGAATTATTTTAAGGCAGGTCATGTAGACCTGAAAGTAGCGATTATACTGGCTATAACATTTATAATGGGGTCGATCTTCGGCTCAAAGATTGCAATAAGTCTTCCGGAAAATCTTCTAAAAAAAATATTCAGTATTTTTTTAATAGTGATAGGTTTACGAATGCTCCTCTGGAAATAATTAACAGAAAATGACATGAGACCCCTTTTCAGGAAATCAGGATGGATATATCTGCCTGTTTCGTTTACAGGATGGATAATCACAATTTTTTACGCCGGAATATCTCTTGCCACTCTGGTATGGATAGATAATATTTATAATTCTCTTTTTCATTCTCTTGTCAGATTCTTTCCATATTTTATCGGTTATACCGTTATCTGGTTCTGGATTGCAGTTAATACAAGCAGTAGAAATAAAGAGTAAAAAAACCCAGGGCATGCTACCCCGGGAAAAACCCCCATAAAACTATCATTGCTGATCGGTTTGGTATAGTTAAATAACTGAAACCTCTATGTGCTTGTCCTCTTTTTTATCATTTTTATTTTCATATTCTTTTTTGAATTTTTCCATTTCCTTTTTCATATTTTCCATCGCATTTTTCATTTCATCCAGAACTTTCTGCCAATCGTTGCTTTTGAACTTTTCGATATTAATGTGCATCTCCTCCATAATTCTGGAGATTTCATCTCTCAACCCTTCAGGTATCAGATCTTTCCCTCTTTCATGAGAAAATTCCCAATTTCTATAATCTGGCATTGTTTCATCGAATGAAAATGATGGACAATCAGGAAATTCAATATCATTCGGTTCATCTTCAATTCTCCCCTGTGTATGATCTTCGGCAAAAGCAGATTTAAGTTCTTCGTAGGTAATTTTTTCGCCACTTTCTATTCTTTCCAGTATGTCTGACTTAGGATCCTTAACCTTATAGTTCTTTTGTTGATTAACGGGGTCAATTTGCATAGAGAGACAAATAAATGTTACCGTAATCAACATAGCTGTCAGAAGATTTTTTCTATTTCTCTCAAGTTTAATGGATAAGCTCATACTCATAAAATAGGATTAAATCCGACATAATAAAATTACCGCTTTATTCTAAATAATAATGTTAACGTATCGTTAAAAACCAGCCTGAAAAACAGTAAAATGGTTAACAAAATTTTACAAAAGAGCAAGTAAAGGTTGTCCCTTTCTTATTTTTAAAACTCTGCATATAACGGAGTCATTCTCAGGGATTTTTGAAGTTAAAACAGTATGAGTAAATCCGAATTCGTCAATCAACCTGAGAATAAAAGAGTTTTCAGAAGGAACTTTAGAGGTTGATTTGATTCTGAGTGTCAAGGTTTGATCTTTTTTGTAAAAAGGATTTTCAGGTTCAATTTTCCATGGGCCATTTCTCGAGTGTTTTATAATACGTCCCCTGAAAAATTTCCCGGGGAAAATTTTGTAATGTTTGTAATATTTATAAGGTATTGTATGAATTTTACCGACGGGATCTCTTGCGACGATTATTTCCTTTCCTTCAATATCTTTTATTATTTTTTCGGCAAAAAACTTATATGTATTTCCATAACGGAGGCCTGCAAAATGGCCTGCAGGAGATGAATTTTGAAAAAAAACGGGTTTACCTTTATATATCTTTTCAACTTTTAGTATAACTTTTGAACCTGTATAAAGAGCCGGGGTTGAGTTTTCAGGAAAAGGTGCTGGAATTTCATTCCCGAATAAGTCTTTAACAATCATTATTTTCTCTTCATTTCCTGAAATGTCAGTTCGGATCGCAAATGATGAAATTACGAATTCATATTTCTCTCCTTCTTTGTAGGCCGGATGGCGCGGTTCAAGGTAAATCTTCCCCTGACAGTTTATCTTATCGACTCTGCACATTATCTTAAAACCGGGAATTATTCCATAGTCGTAATAATAAGATGAAGGGATAAGGTATTTTTTATTGTCGGGACCTTTAAGTACCCAGTGCTTTTTATTATCGGGTGTATTAATTTCCTTTTCGGCGATAAAAAGATATTCCCTTCCCTCCTTCAGCATAAAAACCATTTTTATTCAGTATAGCGGACCTAAGATTCTTGCGAGTGATTCCCTGTATTTTTCAGTTCTCTTTCTCCTACTCCACTGGTCAGGATTAATTTCAATACTTCTGGCTACATCGTTATTGAACACCTTCAGCAGGCGGTACGCGAAATCCTCATTATAAATCATTGCTGCGATTTCGAAGTTCATATCAAAGCTACGCATATCTACATTTGCGGAACCCACTGATGTAAATACATCGTCGACAAGCAGATATTTCGAATGATTGAATCCATCGTTATAGAGGTAAACCTTTATACCTGCTTCCATCATTTCTTCGATGTATGACCTTGTATTCCAGTATGCCACCGGAGAATCTGATTTGCCAGGCAGGATAAGTCTGACATCAACTCCTGACAATGAGGCTGTTAGCAAAGCATTCAAAATCGTTTCATCTGGTGAAAAATATGGGGTACAGAGGTAAATATATTTTCTGGCTGTTGCAATTGCAGAGAAGTATACCTGCATAATATTTGCCCAATCAGAGTCGGGCCCGCTGGAAGCAATCTGAACCCAGCATCTGTCTGAAATTTTGCTTTCTTGAGGATATGGATCTGTCTGTGTGAGAAGAATATCGCTTACAAAATACCAGTCAACCATAAAAACATTATTCAATGATGCAACGGCTTCTCCCTGTATTAAAAGATGAGTATCGCGCCAGTTTCCTATTTCGCGATGTCCCATAAGATATTTATCAGCGATGTTAAGCCCGCCCAGATAACCTTTAACTCCATCAACTACAAGAATTTTTCTGTGATTCCGGTAATTTATCTTATTGGTCAACCATGGAAATCTTACTGGCATGAAAGGGAAAATTTCAACTCCGGCCTCCCACATCTTACGTACAACTTTTTTGCTGAGGTTCCAGCTGCCAACATCGTCAAAAATCACTCTTACTTTAACTCCTTCACGAGCTTTTTGCATCAGAGCATCACAAAATTTCATACCGAGTATATCTGATTCAAACCTGTAAAATTCAATGTTTATAAATGATTTTGCTTCTGCTATTGCGCTGAACATTGAAGGGAAAGTTTCAACGCCGTCAATAAGGATATCGACCCTGTTAAATTCTGTAAGGAATGATTTATTATTATTTAGCATTAATCTTATGAGATGTTCCTTTTCCTTTACCTTTTCACTGGCTGTTATAAGTCGATCAGGAAGTGTTTTAAACTGGATTGCCGCAATTTTGCTCAACTGTTCCATGTCAAGAACACTTTTTCTTGAAAATATCTTTTGTTTGCGATAGTTTTGTCCAAAAATGAGGTAAAAAGCTATTCCAGCTACAGGAATAAGAAGCACCACCATTACCCACGACAGTGTTTTAACCGGAGCTCTGTTTTCAAAGATTATCATAAAGCATACAAACAGTATTGTGAGGATATACAGACCTGTTAAAATTAACTGTATAAATGAGAATCCAGCTTCAATTGTACCTGTCATAGCTATGGCAGTTAATGGTTTTGTAAAAATAAAAAAACTCTCCCATTTTCGGGAGAGTTTTTTTACATAAACTATCCTTTAAAAGAAGAGGCCCACACTCAAAATAAAAGAAGGCTGGCGCTGGTCGAGTTTGAAAGTCTGTCCTCCTATTGTTACAGCGTCGCCGAATTTTCCGCTAAGGCTTCCACCATACCTTGCATCGAGAGTAAGTTTCTTAAACAAATCCAATCCTATACCTGCTTGATAACCAAAAGTTGCATTGCGATACATGTCCTCAAAATTTGGATCCTCTATGAGAGCCTTCGGGCTTCCTATCTGTATTGCAGCTGCAGGTCCAGCATTAATCCTTAGGGGACCAAATTTAACACCCAATAAAACAGGCACTTCAAGTTTGTTGAAAGTTTGCTTCATCAAATCAGTTCCACTAACAGTAGTTACATTATATTCATAAGTGTTAGTTGTAAAAACTGCCTCGGGCTGAATGTAAATTCCAAGCAAAGATAATCTCAGAAAGAGTCCGGCATGGAAGCCCCAGGCAGCATCCTTGAGCGCTTCGATATTATTTGTACCGGTTGTAAAATCATAGGTCGGTACTGTTGATGTAGCTGCTCCGGCCTTAATGCCAAAACTAATCTGTGAAAATGCCGGTACAACCATCAATGAAACAATCAAAAGAACTAACAGTTTTTTCATAATTGAGAATTTTAAATTATACTTAATTAAATTTCACATATATTAATAACGTTATATCATGTCAAAAGGTTGCATACAGGACAATAATTTTTCCCAACTTCAAAAACAATCAATTTTTTTTTAAAAGAAATAACTCTCAAAATTTCCTAAATGATCGAATGTTTCAGTCAGAAATCCAATTGCTAATTTTTTTTAACATCAATAATTAAAAACGACACAAGCAATTTCAGATCCCTGAGCTTAAAATATCAATTGTCAGTAGAAGTCAAATCAAAAAGAGCTAATGTAAGAAATGTCATTGCTTAAATTGCATGGATGGCGGCCATACATCCCGATTACCATCAGCCAATTGATAATGTAAGCCAGGTAAACTGGAATAAAATGGTTGATATCATTAAACTAGCATACCTCCAATTATGGTAAGCAGCAAATGGTGAAATTAAATAACGGTAATTAAGTACCGGGATTTTTAAAATGCTTTCTGAATCAATCTAATTTTTACCTGTGTTATTTTTTGATGATGCAAAGAAGGAACTTTTTAAACAGTTCCTTCTTTTTATTTATTTCACCAGTTAACGGCATAGATTTTGAAGAAATAATAAAAAAACAACTTATGAATAAAATAATTATTCCGGCTTTTTGCATTTTTCTTTTTATTGCAGGCTGTGTAGCAACACGAGATTCTGCAAATTCTGGCCATATCTCAGCAAAAGAAAAAAAAGGATTAGAAAGGATTGCAATTGGAAAATCTATTGAATCGAGACACTATGTATTGAAGATGGACAGAATTATTCTTGCAAACGGTCAGATGATTGATCTTGTCCCAAGAAATAACTTCATAATCATTAATGGAGAAATTATATCTGTGAGTCTTGCATACGAAGGCCGTTCATTTGGAATAAGAAGAATTACCGGAATCAATTTTAATGGTCATATTAGCAGATACATAATGAAAAGTAATGAGCAGAAAAACATGTATAATATTCAGATAGAAGCTGTTACTTCAAGCAATGATAAATTCGATATTTATCTTACTCTGAGTATCTCCGGGAACTGTACCGCGTCAATCAATAATTCATATATTCAAATCGTTAATTACAGAGGAATTGTAACTCCACTGAACGAGGTTAGAGCTACATCTTCCAGTAGAGTTCCCGTACGATAATCTACTGGCATAATTAAATCAAAATTTAGAGATATTCAAGATAATGATTATTGTATGCAAGTTCTACATATTCATCATCCTTTTCCCTGTATCCATATTCAAAACAATAATGATAGCTTAAGCCTTCTCTGGTTTTAATCACATGGGTAAAGAAATTAAAATTATACCCAAGTGCAAATAAAGCATCTTTGTGCAGCACCCTTTTGCCTTCAGCATAAAGGTCACAAAGTATCCTTCTGTTTTTCCTCAGTAAACCATGAACATTTCTGACGTAGTTGTTACTTTCACGGTTAATCCGGTTGTTATAATTATTTCTGCACTGATCGGAACAAAACTTTTTATCCGATCGTCCGCGAATAATATCACCGCAGTCGAGACATCTTCTTTCCACAGCTGTAAAGTTTTGATAAAGATATAAAAAAACGTTTACAAACGAATAGAAATGGTTATAAATATCTATTAAGCGGATGTAATTGATTATCAACCGACACAGTAAAATTATCCTATTTAAGTTTGTTGTGAATAATGTAATATATGTCTCACTTAAACTTTAAAACTATGAACAGGATGAAAAACAGAGTGCTTTTGATCGGCAATCTTGGGCATGACCCTGAAACCAGGAAGCTCGAAAGCGGAAAGAGAGTAACACGGTTTACGCTGGCTACCAACGATACTTACAGGAATGCTGAGGGCCAGAAGGTGACTGAAACGACCTGGCACAACATTGTTGCATGGAACAAACTGTCGGATTTTGCTTCAAAATATCTGACTAAAGGAAGGCAGGTATATCTAGAGGGCAAAATTTCGTATCGAAGTTATGAAGACAAAACCGGTATTACGAAGTATATTACCGAGATTGTTGCCAGTGAACTGCTTTGCCTGAATGGAGCGAGATCTTCGGATAATCAGGTTGAAGCATAAACAGGTCTGTTATCAGTTACAGTATCTGGGAATCAGGGGGCTGTGATTATGCCCCCTTTTTTCTTGATATTAGAATTGGTTTTTGTTCTTATTTTATTGGTCTATTGAATTTTTTCTGCCATTCCGAAATGCTTTGAGATTAATTTCCACCACTCTTTCTCCTTTAGTCAGGAACATCCTTCTGATTGCTTTCTCAAGACTAAGATGGGGAATATCAATGAATGGTGAAGCGGCTCCGAGTACAACCATATTTACAGACTTAGGTGACCCACAATCTTTAGCAATTTTATCGGCATCAATAATTAAACTGTTTCTGATTTTTCTTATTTCCTCATAAATCTTTTCTATCGGCGGATAATCGGGTATATTGATATAAGGGTTAGAATTTGTCACAAGCCAACCTGATTCGGATAGCCATGGAAGGTATCTGAGAGCTTCCATTGGTTCTACGGAGATAATCAGTGAAGCATTTCCTGAAGGAATAAGGTCGGAATGGATGGGTTTATCGGAGAGGCGGAGGTGTGATTGCACGTCACCGCCTCGCTGGCTCATTCCATGTATTTCTGACTGTTTGATATACAGTTTGTTCTCGATAGCAGCCACGGCAATAACAGCTGCTATGGATAATATTCCCTGGCCTCCAACACCTGCAAGTATAATATCCTGTTTCATTCTGTTTTTGCTTTTTTTTCTTCTTTTCTTTTTCGTGCTACCACCTGGATACATTCCCTTGTGGCAATGATCACCGAAGGGCTTTTATATTCAAACTCTTCTCTCATTATCTTAACATTCTCATCATGATATTTACAAAGAGGTATAATTGTTCTTACGTGTTCCGGAGCTACTCCTAAACCCCTGCAAATATCTTCAAGTCTACCTGTTCCACTTGATTTTTGGCCACCCGTCATTCCTGTTGCATGATTATCAGCAATTATTACAGTAACAGGAGAATTTCTGACAACGGCATCAAGCAGGCCCGTCATTCCTGAGTGAGTAAACGTTGAATCACCTATCACAGCCACAGACGGGAAGAATCCAGCATCAGCAGCACCCACAGCCATTGTAATGGAAGCGCCCATTTCAACGCAGGTGTTGATAAAATTATAAGGTGGTAAAGCGGCGAGGGTATAACATCCTATATCGGAGAAAACACCTCTAACACCAAATGGTTTCATTGCATCAATAATTGCACGGAACATATCGGCATGACCACAGCCATTACAGAATGAAGGCGGTCTCATTTTCACTATTTCTGGAACAGGAGGCCCCTTTCTCACATTTATGCCGAGAGCTGAGGCAATAATATCCGGATTTAATTCTCCATCGCGTGGTATTGATCCATCCATCTTTCCGTATATCTTCCTGCCCCCATCAATAATTCCCCGCAAAAGTTCCTCTACCAGAGGATATCCTTCTTCAAGGACAAGAATCTCTTCGCACCTGTAGACCAAATCTTTAATAATATCCTTTGAAAAGGGGTATGCCCCTATTGAAAGTAATGGATATTGTAATTCCACCTCATTGAAGTTTTCGAGCAGATAATTTACTGCTATTCCGCATGCAATTATTCCCAATTTCCTTTCGGGAGCATCCTTGAAAAAATTATATCTGGTAATCCTGTTGTCGAACTGAAATTTTTCCTGGTTCTCAAGCAGGATTCTAAAGCGTCTCCTGGCTATTAATGGCATCAGTACAAAGCGTTTTGAGTCGTCAGGTAAATTAAATTTTTTCTCCGGCAATTGTTGATTACGGCATACTGCTGAACGTGAATGGGCAAGGCGGGTAGTTATTCTGATCAGTACCGGTACACTGTATTTCTCTGAAAGATCGAATGCATCAAATACTACATCGTAGGCTTCCTGCTGATTTCTAGGCTCATAAACAGGGGTCATAGCGAATTTCCCGTAAAAGCGCGAATCCTGCTCATTCTGTGAGGAGTGCATCGAAGGGTCGTCGGCTGCAACAATTACCAGCCCACCGTTAACTCCAGTTATGGCAGAGTTAATGAAAGCATCAGAAGCAACATTCAAGCCAACATGCTTCATTGCAACCATTGCTCTTTTACCTGCATATGACATTCCCAGAGCTGTCTCCATGGCTGTCTTCTCATTCGACGACCATATACAGGAAATTTTCCTTTCATTAGCAACGGAAGATGATTGGATATATTCCATAATTTCAGTTGCGGGAGTACCTGGATAAGAATAGATTCCGCTTATGCCAGCATCAATAGATCCCTGTGCAACTGCCTCATCTCCAAGTAATAATGATTTATCCATAATAATAATTTCGATAAAATGTAATTATATAAAAATTTCTTAACCTCAGGAACGATTTTTGTCATATTCAACTTTGAACCAGATTAAAAGTATGTAGAGATGAGTAAAAATTATTAATTTTTAGTTAAAGTTTTCCTTAATACAATCAATATTATTTACTTTACAGACTCTTCCGGAAGAATATTCCGTTAATATAAAAAAACATTGAAGAAAATAGTTTTTATCGGTTTATTTCTTGTTGGTTTGCTTTCGATTTTAAACGGGCAAGCAGAGCAAAAAAAGAAGCTGATTCAAGCAAGCGGTTTCATTATGAATGATGAAAACCAGCCTGTTTACAATGCTGCTGTTGTTTCACGCAAGTTAAAAAGAGGCACAATTAGCGAGGCAACAGGAATATACTCAATAATTTCCGTCCCGGGTGATACGATAACCATCAGTGCTCTTGGTTACAAAAGATATCAATATTCAATACCTGAGAATTTTGAAGGGAAAATATACAAGATGGATGTAACGCTAATTTCTGACACTATTTCTATTGAAGGAATTACTGTTTTCCCGTGGAAAACATATGAGGAATTCAAGCAGGAGTTTCTTGCTGCCAGGCCGGTTGTGAAACCTGAAATAATGTATATGTATGAGAATCTTGCATCCATACAGAGGAGTATTGAAAATGCTGGCAATTATAATGTCACACCTGAAGCTGGATACAGGATGGCCATGCAACAGAATGCTAACGCTGTGATGACCCGGAATCAATTTCCAGTAAACAATCTTCTCAATCCATTTGCCTGGGCTAAATTTTTCAGTGGTCTAAAAAGCGGAATGCTTAAGAATGAAAAATCACAGAAGAAAACCAGAACCAAAGTTTCAAAAAATGATCAGAACTGAATGATCAGGACTGACAGGATAATTACTGGCTTTGTTATTGCAGTTGCAATCCTTCAGAATGTTTATTCCCTGCCACAGAATTTTATCACAATAAACGGGGCAGTAAAGGATTCTGCAGGCTATCCTGTGGAAAATGCTGCAGTATCGGTAGAATATTTTAAAACAGGCACATATACTGACCAATCAGGTAATTTTATCCTGAAGGTACCTGCTGACGGCAAAATGCATATACTTAATGTTTCAATGACAGGATATGAGACACTGAGTATTGAGATATTATGTAATAAAAATTTTAATACAGGCACATTAATTATCAGGGAAACGGTTACAGGATTAAATGAGGTTAAAGTCACATCAACAACAAGGTCATCAGGTATTGGAGCAATTTTTATTTCACCTCGAGATGTTAGATTTCTACCGTCCTCATCGGGTAGTTTTGAGGCGGTACTCAAAACACTTCCCGGAGTATCATCAAACAATGAATTAAGCAATCAATATTCAGTAAGGGGTGGTAATTATGATGAGAATCTCGTTTATATTAATGATATTGAAATTTACAGGCCTTTTCTTATAAGATCAGGGCAACAGGAGGGTCTCAGTGCTATAAATCAGGATTTGGTGGCGTCAGTAGTGTTTTTACCGGGCGGTTTCAGTTCTATTTATGGTGACAGGATGTCGTCAGTTCTTGATATTACCTATAGACGACCTGTAAATAACAGAGGAACTGTAACCTCCGGCTTGCTTATTAATTCGGCACACTATGAAGGGATAAGCCCCTCAGGAAAAATAACATGGTTAGCAGGAGCAAGATATAAATCCAGCAGAATGATGCTTAAAACACTGGACTCAAAAGGCGATTATCTCCCTGTTTTTGCTGATATCCAGGGCATTATTTCGATAAAAACCAGCAAATCATCTGAATTGTCATTTTTTGGATCTTTTGCATCAAATACATTTCATTTTATACCCCGGAGTCGCGAAAGCAAATTTGGCAATGAAACTGAAGCATACCGGTTGTTTGTGCTTTTCGAAGGCAACGAGAAGGATTCCTACAATACATGGAACTTAGCTTTAACATGGAAGCATTCAGGGAAAAATATAATCAACAAACTGACTGTTTCATATTTCGGCACGGCTGAAAAAGAAGCCTTTGATATTAAAGGTTATTACAATTTGAATTTACTTGACAAGAACATAGGGATAGAGAATTTTTCCGATACGACAATGAACATAGGTATTGGAAGTTTTCTTTCTCATGCGCGTAATTTTGTAAATGCGGGAATTGCCGCAGCAAGTTATAAAGGAGAGGCATTTACTGAGAAAAATCTTTCCCTTAAGTGGGGTTTTAAGATAGGAAACGAATTTATTTCCGATGATTTAAAAGAGTGGAAGCTGGTAGATTCTATGGGTTATTCAATACCTTACAGACCCGAAAGTGAACTCATGCTTCATTCACTTGTAAGAGGTAAACTGAACATCAAAAGTTTATTCACTGAAACCTACGGAGAATTACAGGGTCGAATTAACCTTAATCGAAGTAAATATACCCTAACGGGTGGTGTAAGGTTTATTACCAATTCATTGACATCTGAGGCTTTTATCTGTCCGAGAATTTCAGCAAAAGTTGAAACGGATAGGGAAACGGGTATATGGATGTCATATGGGGCATATTACCAGAATCCGTTTTATCGTGAGATGCATTTCCCTGATGGGACAGTAAACAATGGCATAAAATCACAGAAATCCTGGCATTTTGTAGCTGGTTTATCTCATGATTTCAAAGCATGGGACAGGCCTTTCAGGTTCACGGCAGAAGCATATAATAAAAAATTATCTGACATTATACCATACAGGGTCGATAATGTGCGAATCATTTATGAGGGTGCAAACATTGCTTCAGGATATGCAAGAGGAGTTGATTTGAGGCTCAATGGTGAATTTGTTGAAGGTGTAGAATCATGGTTCAGCATTTCGGTTATTGATTCAAAGCTAAAAATTCCCGGTTTAACGGATAAAATGTTTCCGTCGCCAGCTGATCAAACGCTGAATATTAGCATATTCTTTCAGGATTATCTTCCCGGCAACCCGGCTTTCAGAGCTCATTTAACTTTATCTTACGTAACAGGTATGCCGATAATATCGCCTTTCAACAAACGTTTTGACCAGTATCACAGGCTGCCGGCCTACAGAAGAGTTGATCTGGGCATCACCAGAGTGTTCAGCGGTCAGAGTATCTTTTCAGGCAATTTTGTTAAAGAAATAATAGCCGGTTTGGAGATTTACAATCTCCTCGACATTAACAATACGGTTTCATATTTCTGGGTAAAGACAGTTAATAACCAGAGTGGTCGGTCAAGACAATTTGCCATACCCGAATATTTAACAGGCAGGTGTCTTAATTTCAAGATTGCTGCCGTTTTCTGATTATTTCAAAAATATTTTCTTATCTAAATGGTTTTTAAATACAAAATCAGAGACTGGTTTTCTTGGACGTTGTTCTTTATCTCTCAGTTTTAGATTATCGTTCAATTCCGATCCGTCGCCCAAATAACCTATTGCCATCATAGCAAGCGGTTCTAAAGAATCTCCTGTTTCAAAATATTTTCTGACGGCTTCGACTGAGAATCCTCCCATTTGATGAACAAACAAGCCAACAGAAGTTGCCTGAGCAAGCAGATTACCTACAGCCATACCTGTATCGTAAAACGCATGACGATTTATTTCATTATTTCTGCTAAATCTTGTCCTTGCCAGTATTATTGCAAGTGCAAAGGCATTCCGTGCCCATATACTGTTACTTTCGAAGAGAAAACCGAGGAAAATATTAAAATATTCATGGTCTTCTTTTGTTGTATAGATAAAAATCCATGGCTGTTCATTCATGGAAGAAGGAGCACATCGCGCAGCTTCAAAAAGACTTTCAAGCACTGATTCACTTACAGGAAGAGGAGAGAATGAATAAGGGCTCCATCGTTCACTCACAGGTTTAATTACAGATTCCATTTTTCAAGGATTTATAAAAAGTATTCTATGCATATAAATATTAATGGAAGTGTAAGAATGCTAAAAATGGTACTTACAAAGACATTTGCTACGGCTGAGCTATTGTCAAACCCGAATCTTCTTATCAGAATAACGACATTTACCATACAGGGCATTGCTGATTCAATTATTATTACTGACAGAGGAATCTTGTCAAAATGAATGGGCAACAACATTCCCGACAGGCTAAAAATAACAGTTAAAAGGAAAGGTACAATCAGTAAACGGTTTGCAGACAGAATGTAAATATTTTTATTTTTAAGAAAATTGTTCCCTCTGGCATACCACAATACTGAACCTATATAAAGCATTGAAAGGTATGTGTTTGTACTGCCAATGCCACCAATTGAGTTGAGAATAATGCCGGGAAATTTAATGTTAAGCAAAAAAAGCGTAAATCCTGTGAGAATAGCAATAGTATTCGGATTCAGAATATGCTTTAATCTATCCACAATTTTGATTTTAGGTTTATTGGTTATTATTGTTACCCCTGCGGTCCACATTATCAGATTTGAGGAAATTGTAAAAAGACTAGCATAAAGCAGTCCTTCCTGTCCGAAAAGAGATGATATTACCGGAAAACCCAGATAGATAATATTCCCCATCATGCTATGAAGTTTGAAAACAGGAATATTATCACTATTCATGCGCAGCAACCTGATTGTGACAATACCAACAATATACATGAAAAAGAGTGCAAAAAATGATAGGACAAGAACCTCTATGCTATTTATTACAAGTCTGGGAGTTACATCAAGTCTGCTGAAATTTGTAAGGAGCATTGACGGAAGAGTAACATTAAAAATAATTTTCGCAAGGAAGTCATTTGACAGTTTACTGACAACCCCTGATGCTGAAGCAATAACACCTACAAGTGCAATTATTGCAAGAATAAGGATCTGGTTAAAAATTATTTCTACAGGAAATAACTTTTCCATGTAATTTTCAGAATCTGTTTATAAAAAATACTCAGGGGCAAAAGTAATAATTTATAATTTCGCAGAGTAGTATGAAGGCAAATGAAAGGCTTGTAGGTTTTCTCAGTGCCGTAATAATTCATCTTATTGCGGGAATAATTTTTATGCTCATCAAAATAAGTTCTCAAGATGTAAAAGCGCTAACGCAAGAGTATGAGATAATCTTTCAAGATATTGATCAGGAAGGTTATTTTGATCAGGAAGAATTAAAAAGACTTGTTATAAATGAATCGGAAGCAGGCTTTGAACGGGAGCTGTTGAATATTGCGCGCAATCTATCTGAAAAACCTGATCCGGAAATAAATCCTGAGGAATATGTAAACAACGTTAAAGAGGAAATGATAAGGAGTGGTATGCTGGGTCCGGATAATTTTATTGATGAGCAAAAGAGGATGAAGGATAATCAACTTGGTGATGGTATTGACATAAGCAAAGATGATGTGGATGAAGATAAAAATGAATTAACAAGGAAGTCAAATGAAATAGCATCAAAATACAGTGGGCCTACAAGAATTTATTACAACCTTCCCGGGAGAACTCATGTATATCTTCCTCTTCCAATTTATAAATGTGAAGGCGGAGGCAAAGTAACTCTTTCGATTGAGGTTAATCCAAAAGGTGAGGTAGTGAAAGCATCAGTGATGACATCAGAAAGCTCAATTGCAGATATATGTCTCATTCAGGCAGCTATTGAATCGGCTTTATTATCCCGATTCACTCCTGATGGCTCAACAGTAAAAAACATTATCGGTACTCTAACATACATTTTTGTACCACAATGGCAAATTGAGGAATAACAGATCCTATTAATTATTTCTGATAGTTGTTATTATATAAGAAAGGTTTTATGATTTCAGGAGTATTTTTCTCAGAATCTCTTCGTGCAATGATATTACTTATTGTATGTGCCTTCAGAATTTCTGAAGGGCTATGAGCAAGAAGTCTATAAATTCTTTCGCGAGGGAGTTTTGTATCAAGCCACATATCTTCATCACATCTTTCGATTATTAATGGCATTCGTTTTTTCGTGTTATGAATTTCTGCCATTAGTTCATTTGCTTCAGTAGTTATGATTGTGAATGTTTTTATTGTTTTTCCTGTGGTATTATTGATCCATTCTGCTGATAATCCGGCAAGAGACATTATATCTCCGTCGGCTCGATAAATATACCATGGAATTTTTCGTCCGTCAATATGTTGCCATTCAAAAAATCCGCAAACAGGCACGATGCATCTTTTAGAAATAAATGAATCTGAGAATGATGGTTTGATATCAATTGTTTCTGCCCTTGCATTAAATGTTTTATATCTTATTTCCTCAGCCTTTTCGTTGTTTTTAACCCATGAAGGAATAAGTCCCCATTTCATTATCTCAATAAATTCCCTGTTTTCTGAACAAATAACAGGCAGATCAGGCAATGAATATGCATGATAATAATAACTTGGTTTGTAATTTTCAGGATCGATTAGTTTTGCTCCGTAACGGTTTTCAAGTTCGTCTTTTACGATATTTACATTGACTGTAAAGCACATATCCCAACTTTTTACTTGATAAAACCAATTTCATCTGAGAGAGTGGCTTCAAGTCTGAGAGTGAACAAGTCCGTATCTGGCCATTTTTTTACATGAGCCAGTGCTCTAGACATATAAATACTTATTTCTGAACTGATTTCGGGACCATTCCAGGTGCTGGTATTCATGAGGAATACCCATGTTATGTTGTCGGGCTGGCACTTTATCATTCCAAAACTTCCCGGGAAGGATCCGGTTCGCCACCAGAGGCCATTTGAAATTGTTGCTTTCCATCCGAGTGGTGCAAATCCGTTTTGTGGATCAGTCATAAATTTAACTGATTCTTTACTAATAATATCTTCTGGCTTATCTTTACCGTCGATATGTAAAACAAATTTAAGAAGGTCGGGAGCAGTTGCAATCCATGCACCGGCTGCACCAAGAGATTCAATGTCATTTCCTCCGTAAGAGGCAGGAACCATTTCACCTGTCCCGTAAATTGATGGTTTAAGAATTGCGTCGGGAGGTTCGTAATATAAAACTTCATATAGCTGTCTACCGGTTTTAAGATTAGATGCAAGGCACATATCGTATATTCCGCATGGTTCAAGAATATGTTTTTTACAATATTCCTGATATGACATTCCTGAAACCTTCTCAATTACAAGGCCAAGAATAGCATATCCAAGATTGGAATAGGATCTTCCCTTACCGGGGGTAAAATGCAGGTTTTTATTAAGAGCAAAGCGGACTATTGTTTTAGTATCAACGGGGATTGGGGATCCCATGTATGAAGCAACCACAAAAGGCATAAACATATGATCTCCATATCTTGTAGTCCATCCTCCCTGGTGAGAGAGAAGATGCAAAACTGTAATGTCATAAGCCCTCTTATCTTTCGGATTACTGAAGTATGGGTCATTAAGTATGCCGTCAGGTCCGAAAACCCTATCATAAACCGAAAGTTTACCCTCTTCCTGAAGTTTCATTATGGCAACAGCTGTTATAAGTTTTGAAATGCTTGCTATTCTGAAACGGTTGTATGGTTGAACTGGTTGAAGGGATGAACTGTCAGCATATCCAAAACCTTTTGCATATATCAGATTGCCGCTGCGTGCAACAGCAATCGAAGCACCAACAATGTTCCATCTCCTCATAAAATATCTGATGGTCTTTTCAAAACCTTCAAACTCAGGAATGTCAGACTGGCCATTCGATAATCTCAAATTGGCAGGTTTCAGCTTCATCGAATATTCATTCTTGCTTTCAAAAGCACTGGGCTGATAACCTGAAAAAAAGGATATCAGTATTAAAAACAATATTTTCAGAATATTCCTCAAAAATCCCTTTAATACCTTTACAAAAATAGAAATTTTTTTTCGTGTATATTTCAACTTTTATACCCCCTGATAGTTTGAGTTAAAAGCAAAATAATAAATTTGCAATATGTCTTCCAGGCCATTTTCATATCAGTGGCTTATTTTTGTCTTTATAATGACATTTGGTCATATATATTCGTTATTTTCTCAAGAAGATATAAAAGACCAGGAAGATGACACTCTTGCACTTGAAAATATTTTATATGGACCCGATATGGATTATAATCTGAACATAGCTTTATTCAAAGCTTCTGCTGAGGGTCATATAAATCAAATAAGGTGGCTTATCAACAAAGGCGCTGATATAAATGCATGGACTTATGATCATGTTACAGCTCTTCATTTTGCTGCAGGTAATGACAATAAAGAAGCAGTAAGAGTACTGTTAGAATATGAACCCGATTTAAATGTTCTTTCCTCATATTCTGAATCACCGCTTCATATAGCAGTAAAAAGGAATAATTCTGAAATAGCAGAAATGCTTGTCAGGGCAGGAGCGGATATCAACATTAAGGACAGGTTTGGCGCAACACCGCTTCACTATGCCTCGGCCTATGGCTATTTTTCAATTGTTGATATGCTCCTCTATTACGAGGCATCAATATGGTTGAGCGACAATGAAGGAACAACTCCACTTATGGCTTCAGTATGGGCAGGACATGCAAATATAGCCGACCTGCTACTACAGAAGGGAGCTGATCCTTCTTCAAAAGACAGGGATGGCTTTACTCCATTTCTTATAGCTGCACAGAATGGTGACACGCTCATCATGGAATTACTAATAAAACGCTTCGTAAATATTTATGAAACAAATAAATACAAATATAATGCCCTCGATCTTGCCATTATGGCAAATCACAAGGAGGCAGTTGAATTTCTTCTCAAAAAAGGAGATAAATGGACCACTGATTACAATAATGAAGCCATAAATCCATATTCAGTTGCTGTTTCATACAGCAGGAAAGATCTGGCTGACATGCTTCTGAAATATAAAATACCACCAGCAGTTCATAAGGGATTCGATCAAACAAATGTTATGACAAATGCTAAAATCAATCTGCACGACTTTTATACTGGAATAAACATCTCACTCAAAGCACCGCTAAAAAACATTGGTATTCTTACAGGAATAGACTTTAAACCTACATACTCAAGGGTACTTGTTAAAAAATCAGAAGACGAGTTTTTCCAGTATTTTGATAAAAGCTATCTTTTATACGCAGGAGCTTTTAAAGATTTTTCCCTTACCGATTATCCCTTAAAAGGTAACTGGAAGGCTACACTTTTGGTAGGTTCAGGATATTTTTTCGGAAATAAATATAGAGGAACAAACCTTTATTCTGAACAAAAGTTTAAACTGATAGCTTCAGCAGGTATAAAGTATGAAAAAAACAATCTTTTATTAAAAGCTGAAATTGAATATTTCAGTACTCCTTTTTATAATATTGGTCCTTTATGGCTCAGGTTAGGAACAGGGTATACTTTTTTCCGTAACAATATTAAAGCTCCTGGCAAACTCATTAAATGGTACTGAAAATGAAAAAAATTTTATTATATCTTTTCATGATTTCATTTTCGTATATATTTTCCTGTGATGAGAATCCAGTTTTTATTGATTGCCGCGAATGCTATCAAAATGAACCAGACTATGCAACTCTGATCCTCAAACTTGACAAATCTTTTTCAAGCGGACTTTATCCCTCCGCTCTAATCACGATCTATCTTGGAAATATTGAAGACAATGTTGTGCTTTACACTTTTAATGTTCAACAAAGCAGGTATGAAATTGAGGTTGCACTAAACAGAAAATACACTATTTCCGCCACTTATACTGACGATAAAGGGATAAAGTATACAGCTATAGACACTGCATATCCCCGAATAAGATTTGATGAATACCAGTGTGAAGAACCATGTTACTATGTTTATGACAGGGTAGTTAATCTATCTTTAAAATACATAAAATAATCAAAATAAATGTTTTATATCAGAATTTTTCCTCTGAAAAAATTTTTCTTAAATCATTAACTGTAAGGTTTGTTTTTATTTCACCGCCATCAGCAACACTGATTTTTCCTGTTTCCTCCGATACCACTATTACTAAAGCATCGGTTTGCTCTGACATTCCGAGAGCAGCTCTATGGCGCATCCCATGAAAATTCACTAAATTTACATTTTCGGTTATTGGCAAAGGGCATCTGGCTGCCAGAATTTTTCCGTTTTCAATAATCACAGCGCCGTCGTGTAAAGGGGTATTTTTTGAAAAAATTGTCTCAAGAAGTTCTGCACTTATTCTTGCATCAAGCTTTTCTCCTCCCTCAGTATATGGTTCTAGAAAACCTGTACGGGCAATAACTATCAGAGCTCCAATTTTCTTTTTTGATAACATTTCGACTGCCCTCACTATTTCTTCATTGCTTCTCTGGTCCTTTTTTTTATAATTCCCTGGGAAAAAGTAACGATAACCAGGAAATTTATATCTGCTGATATATTGGTTCCCGAGAACAATAAGAAATTTCCTTATTTCCTGGTGAAAAACAATAATAAGTGCTATTACTCCCACACTTATTACCTGACCAAGCAGTGTACCTGTAAGCTCAAGATTCAAAACCTTTACCAAAAGCCAGAAAAGGTATATCATAAAGACAGCAATAAAAATACTGAAGGCTGGCGTTCCTTTGATAAGGCGGTAAAGCTGATAAAGAATAAAGGCAAAAATGAAAATATCAAGAATATCAATTATAGTTATATGAAACGGCATCTTTACTTATATATTAATTATCATTTTTTTGATTTATTTTCATAAAAAGTTCTCTGGTCTGAACAGCTTCTCTGACATCATGAACCCTGATAATATCAGCACCTTTCATAAGGGCAAAAGCATTGAGAACAGATGTACCGTTCAAGGCATCTTCAGGTTTAATACCTAAGGTTTTCCATATCATTGATTTTCTGGAAAGCCCAACCATAACAGGCAAACCTGTAACAATAAATTCATTCAGCCTTCGCAGAAGTTCATAATTATGTTCATTGGTTTTCCCAAATCCAAATCCGGGGTCAATAATAATATCTTTGACACCTGCTGACTTTAGTTTTGTTATCCTTTCCCCAAACCATATCAGTATATCAGCCACCACATCATTATAAACAGGGTTGATTTGCATTGTTTGAGGGGTACCCTGCATATGCATCAATATATATGGCACATTCAGTTGAGCAATCACATCAAACATTTCCCTGTCGGCATCTCCTCCTGAAATATCATTAATAATCGAAGCTCCGCAATTTACTACTGCTTCATATGCCACTTCAGCCCTGAATGTATCTACTGAAACAATGGCTTCGGGAAATTCATCGGTAATAATTTTAATTGCAGGAAGTACCCTCGATTTTTCTTCCTCAACAGTAATATCCACTGCGCCAGGCCGTGAAGAATAACCTCCAACATCAATGAAATCCGCCCCTTCCAACAACATCCTGCGTACTGCATTTATTATCCCTTCTTTTACTGTAAAACGACTGCCAGCATAAAAAGAATCGGGCGTGACATTTATTATTCCCATCACCCGGGGTATACTGAGATCAATTAGATTGCCTCTTACATTAATATATCTTGCCTTGCTGTTCATAAAAAACTCTGTCTTCAAAGTTAACATATTTTAAAAACGAATTACTTCAAGTCCTCTCTTTCAAAATTTGAAATTTATTTTTTCGTAAATCAGCAGGGGTTATTACATTTGCATGTAAAGCAAAACCTGATGAAGCTATTAGTTATAGAAGGACTTGATGGTTCAGGAAAGTCGACACAGATAAAACTTCTGAAAGATTATTTCTCCACCAGGGAGATCAAATACGAGTATATCCATTTTCCGAGAACTGATACACCCTGGTTTGGTGAGCTTATTGCAAGATTTCTTAGAGGAGAATTTGGTTCACTCAATGAGGTTGACCCGTACCTGGTTGCCATGCTTTATGCAGGCGACAGGAAAGATGCCTCCGATACAATAAGGCAATGGTTGTCGGAAGGAAAAACAGTACTTCTCGACAGATATACCTATTCCAATATTGCTTATCAATGTGCTAAATACAATGACCCTATAAAGCAGGAAAGGCTGAAAAAATGGATACTCGAACTTGAATTTGAATATTTTGCAATACCAAAACCTGATATAAACATTTTTCTCGATGTGCCCCCCGGGTTCACGCGAAACAAACTCACCGCCAGCAGAAATGGCACTGATCGACAATACCTGAATGGCTATAATGATATCCACGAAAGTAATTTTGATTTTCAAATGAAGGTACGCGACATCTACATGCAGGTTGCCCTTACCGACCCGCTCCTTGAAGTTATTAATTGCAGTAAACAGGATGACCAGATACTACCACCAGATGAAATTTTTAATAAAATTACGAACCTTCTAATTGAAAAAAAATTGCTTTAAATGAAAAAAACATTAATATTCATTATAAGAGTAATTACAGGTTTGGTATTCGTATTTTCAGGAACTGTGAAAGGAATTGACCCAATGGGTACAGAAATTAAATTTTCTGATTATTTCACAGCTTTCAAACTGGAATTTCTTGAACCTCTGAGTCTTACTTTTACATTAATACTCTGTCTTGCAGAATTTATTGCAGGGTTTGCACTGCTAACAGGAATAAGGTATAAAGAAGGCCTGTGGGGAATATTTTTACTTATGTGTTTTTTTACCCCTCTGAGCCTGATACTTGCCCTTACAAATCCCGTTTCAGATTGCGGATGCTTTGGAGACGCAGTAAAATTAACCAACTGGCAAACATTCTGGAAAAATGTGGTATTAATAACATTTGTTATTCTATTGATTATAAGCAAAATCAGACCTCCCGAATACATCAAACCTGCAACCGGCTGGATTATACTTGCTGCAAGCTCCCTCCTTTTTGTCGGTTTTTGCTTTTACAACCTGAGATATCTCCCTGTTATTGACTTCCGCCCCTACAAAGAGGGAAATAATATCAAGGAGCTTATGGAAATCCCTGAAGATGCACCAAAACCTGTTTTTAAATCCACATTCATTTATGAAAAGAATGGAGTCAGAAAAGAATTTACTCTTGATAACTACCCTGCAGATGATACATCATGGGTATTTGTTGACCAGATTTCAGTTATGGTAAAAAAAGGTTATGAACCTCCAATTACCGATTTTTCAATTTATACAACCGATAATAATGATATAACTGATATTATTCTTGATAATTTAGGTTACACATTACTGATGATATCTCCCAAACTTGAAAAAGCTGACCTTAAAAGACTTAATAAGGGTTTTGCAACCGGTTACCGATGTCTCGATACGGGAATTGATTTTTATATTGTTACAGCATCGGGGTCGGATAAAATCAAAGAATACGAAAATGGCCTGAAGTTTTGCATAGCAGATGAAACCGTGTTACAAACGATGGTCAGAGCTAATCCTGGTTATATAATGTTAAAGAACGGAACAATAATTTGTAAATGGTCATGGGCTAATCTCCCATCTGACATTGAAAAACTTAAATCAATCAAATAACTAAAATTAATAAACGAATCATTATGAGAAAGAGAATTGTTGCAGGTAACTGGAAAATGAACATGGATCTACAGCCGGGTATTGAACTAGCCACGGGAATTAGAGATTATTTCAGTAACAGGAAAACGGTTGCTGATATAGTTTTATGCACTCCGTATATTCATCTGGCAATACTGAAAGAATTACTCAACGGAAGCAACATAGGATATGGTGCCCAGAACTGTTCGGCCGAAACGTCAGGTGCATATACAGGAGAGATATCCTGCAGTATGATTAAAAGCACCGGAGCAGGTTACGTAATAATAGGCCATTCAGAAAGGCGGACCCTTTTTGGCGAAGGTGACCAGCTGCTGTACAGAAAAACAAAATTAGCCATAACAACCGGATTAAAAGTAATATTCTGTTGTGGTGAACTTCTTGAGGAAAGAAAGAGTGAAATTCACTTTAATATTGTAAAAAGACAGCTTGAACATGGATTATTTGGTCTTGATGAAAATGAATTCAAAAATGTAATCATAGCATATGAACCTGTATGGGCAATTGGTACAGGACTTAATGCAACACCTGAGCAAGCACAGGAAATGCATAGTTATATAAGAAAATTAATTGATGGCAGGTATGGTGATAAAGTAGCGGATGAAACCACCATTCTTTATGGCGGCAGTTGCAAGGCATCAAATGCATCTGAAATCTTCTCGATGCCTGATGTTGACGGTGGCCTTATCGGAGGAGCATCTCTCAAAAAAGATGAATTCTGTGCTATAGTTGAATCTGTAAAATAAATTTTAATCCGGTTAATAAATAACCTGAAATATTGAAAAAGTAGTTGACGTTTATTAAATAAATTTATAATCTTTATTGTTTCAGGATTATTTGAAACCGGATGAAGCGTAAAATTATAACCGTTAGTGCAGGATTACTATTAATCCTGATATCTGTTTTTCCGCAGGCAAGGCGCCCCTTCACGGGGGAACTTGAGAAATTCGGGGAAGAGCTGTTAATATTCATGGGACCTAATCTCAATGTCGAACAATCAGCTGTTCTCACGAAGTTTACAAACCTGTGGGATAGTGCTGGTTTTAGCTCCGACATTTCTTCTCAAATAACTGGAATAAGTGTTATACTGGCTTCAAATAACATGAGGCCTGTACCTCATTTCCTTAATTTTCTGAAAGCCCTTAGTGACCTCGCTGAATACAATGGCAATAGTGGGTACTTTCAGGCATGGCTGAACGGACTCAATGCAATGTTAAAAAAGAGCCATATTACTAACGATATTCTCGACAGATATTTTAGAAATATCAGTTCATTCATCTCCTCCGGTACAATATATGAGACCGGTGCCTTTAAATGGAAAATAATTGGACAGAACATAACTTTCGATTACGATACATCTTTTTATCTTAACCTCCGCAATGTTACAATTACTGCATTTGCCCGGAAAGACAGCACTTCGATCTACAATGTCAGTGGAAAATATTATCCTGAAACGCTGACCTTAAAAGGTATTTCAGGTACCGTTTTATTTGAAAAAGCAGGTTATAAGCGGGACGAAGTTTTTGCTGAAATAAGTTACTTTTCAATTAGTTTTTCGAGGGCTGCTTATTCTGTTGATTCAGCCCGACTTACCCATAAGAAGTTTTTTAGCCGTCCGGAATATGGTACTCTTTCTGATCAGGCATCTTCCTCAGGAAACCGCGAAAATATACTATACCCCCAGTTTGAAACATATGAAAAAAGCTTTTTAATAAAAAATATCTTCAAGGATATTAATTTTGAAGGAGGTCTTAAACTTGAGGGCAATACCGTAAAAGGCACAGGTGATTTATTAACACCTGCAAAAATAGAGATCATAAGAAATGACACCCTTTATCTTAAGGTCAAAACTAACGCCTGCCTCTTTACAAATACAACAATAAGTGCACAGGAATCTGCTGCTACTTTTTATCTTGATAAGGACTCTATTTATCACTCAAGTATTGCTTTTTCATATAATGATGATGCCCGGCAGGTAACTCTTTTCCGTACCAATAATCCTGTATCAAAAAGCCCATGGTTCAGTACCTTTCACGGATTTGATATTTATTTTGAAAGTCTTATGTGGAACATAAATGAGAATACCGTTATTCTTTCCCGGGCAAGAGGAGCTGCACTCGGACAGGCAAGATTCGAGTCGCTATCTTACTTCAATTCAGTATATTTTGAACGTCTGGCTGGAATTGACGATTACCATCCTTTATACCGGCTGCGGGAATTCGGAAAATGGTACTATTCCGACATATTCCCGGTTAAAGAGTTTGCAAAATGGCTCAATAAACCTGAGGAAGCTGTTACTGGATTATGTATTGACCTGACTAACAGAGGATTTCTTTTCTATGACAGAATCAATAATGAAGTGACTATAAAACCAAAAGTTGATGATTTTATTTCAGCTTATGCCAGAAAAAAGGATTATGATGTGATCTCGTTCGTAAGCGAAACAGAAGCTCCACAGGAGAATGCATTTCTAAATCTTAATAACTACCGACTTCTGGTTAATGGTGTATCAAATATTTTTCTGAGCGATTCCCAGATGGTGGCTCTCTATCCATACGGGGAGAAAATTGAAATTGGTAAAAACAGAAAAATATCTTTCGATGGAGTTGTACAGGCTGGCCTTTTTACAATATATGGGCATAACTTCGTTTTCGATTATGATACTTTTAAAATAAACCTCCAGAAAATTGATTCCATAAGAATAGCTGTAGAAACCAATCAGAGAGACAATTTTGGCCGCCCACTGATCAAAGATGTCGACAACCTTATACAGCTTACAACCGCTGAACTGTATATCGACGATCCCAACAACAAATCAGGTTTACAGAGTCTTGAACAATATCCTATCATAAACGCGATCACCTATTCATATATCTTTTTTGATAAAATCCCGGGACTTGATAGTGTGTACAAAAAGCAGGATTTCTATTTCAGAATAGATCCATTTACATACGAAAATATTGATCATTACACCAATGAAATGATGAGCCTTCCCGGTGAATTTCATGGAGGCAACATCCTTAAACCTTCAAGACAATACCTTATAATTCAGGCAGATAATTCTCTTGGATTCACTATGAATATTCCTGAAGAAGGTGTTGAGGTGTATGATGGAAAAGCCAGAATGTTTCAAACAATATCTATGAGCAATAATGGATTGATAGGATCCGGCAGGCTTAAACGATTGACTTCAGTGAGTGAATCAGAAGATTTCAAGTTTTATCCAGATTCAATGATAACACAGGCCAGTTCATTCACAATATCGCCGGATGGTAGCGGTCATTATCCGGAATTATCGGCCAGTGACGTTTCGATAAAATGGAATACCCTGACAGATGAATGGATTGCAGCTAATGCTCCGTCTAAAAGGTTCGAAATGTTTGGGAATGGAACCTTTCTCGATGGCAAGATTACTCTCACCCCGGGCAAACTTACCGGCGAAGGAATAATTGATATTATCGATTCCCGTGTTACATCAAATTTGTTCAATTTTTCAGAAAATATCATACAAAGCGATACAGCCAATTATACCCTGAAATCATCACGCGGTGAAGCAGAAGGCTTTATTGCCGAAGATGTTAATGTCAAAATTGATTTCAGTACTAACAAATCCAGCTTCAGCCTCAATACAGAAACATCACTGGTTAAATTCCCTGAAATTCAGTATATCTGTAGGATGACTGATTTTCAGTATGATATGAAAACGAGGGTTCTGAATATGGAACAAAGAGGTAGAACAACCACACCTTTGCTTAAACCAGAGGAATTGCTTGGCCTTGATTTACAGAATCTCGAGAAACCTACATTTTTTGCAACAAATATTATTAAAGACACGATTGCATTTTCAGCTGGCAGGGGTAGTTATGATCTTAACCAGGAAATCGTTAATGCCGAAAATGTCAATTATATTCATATTGCAGATGCACTTATACAACCTGAGAATGGGAAAATAACAATTGAGAGAGGTGCAAGAATCAGACCTCTTCAAAATGCACTGCTTGCTGTTAATAACAGACATTTATTACATTCGGGCAATATAATTATCGAGAACAGAAATAATTATTCAGGGAGTGCTGTCTACAACTATATTGATGAAAACAATGAAATTCAACATATTAATTTTCCGAAAATAACAACTGATAAGGGTATCACCTCTGCAACTGGTTATATACCTGTTTCACAGAATTTCATGTTAAGTCCGGCATTCAGTTTTACAGGTGATGTAACCCTTTCGGCCGAAAAAGATTTTCTCACTTTCACAGGTGCAGCAGGAATAGTTCATAATTGCAATTTTAAAAGCAACAATATAAAATTCACCTCGGAAATTAATCCAAAAATGGTCATGATACCTTTATCAGAGAAGCCACGAGATATTAATGATAATCTTATCTTCTCAGGTTCGTTTATTAATATTGATTCGGCGCACATTTATCCTGCATTTCTGTCGGAAAGAAAATCATGGTCTGATGCACAGATTGTAAATGCAGGCGGAATTCTATGGTTTGAAAAAGAGAGAGGAATTTACAAGATAGGTTCAAAGGAAAAATTAGCTGATCCATCTCTTCCCGGAAGTTTGCTAACCTTCGACAAGAACTATTGTATAATCTCAGGTGAAGGGCCTTTAAATTTCGGAGCAAATTATGATTTATTGAAGATATATTTAGCCGGTAATTACATTCATAATATTGATTCTGGAAAAGTTACATTTGAGACTTTTATTGCCCTCGATTTTCATTTTTCGCAGGAAGCTCTTCAGATGATGAGTGATGAAATTAGAAAAATGCCTGCTCTCTCTCCTGTGAATATCAATTCAGATTTCTACCGAAAAGGCATGAGTGATCTTCTGGGCCCATCCGTAGCGGCCAAAGTGAATGAAGAAATCGGTCTTTTCGGAACTACACGGAGCCTTCCAAAAGAATATTCATTTAAGCTCCTTCTTAATGATGTCAAACTATATTGGAATGAAGCTACTTCATCTTTCAGATCAAAGGGGAAAATTGGAATAGGACTGATTGGTCCACAAGCCCTGAATGTTTATGTTGACGGATTTATTGAAATTCAAAGAAGAAGGTCGGGCGACATGCTTGATATTTACCTTAAAGCTGATAATTCAACATGGTATTATTTTTCCTATTTCAGAGGTGTGCTTATGACACAATCTGGAAATAGCACATATAATAACCTTATTATGTCAATCAAAGAAAAAGACCGTAAACATCCAAATTCAACAATAAGATTACCATATACTTATATGATTGCAGTTGAAGGAAGGCTGAACCGGTTCCTGAGAAGAATGACTACAGATACCGCAGTTGAAGAAAATGAATTTTAACTTTTCATAGTTTCTGATTAAACATCTTCCTGATGCAGGTTTTTTATGCTCCAGATATAGAAGGTAATACTTATATTCTCGATAAGCAGGAATCGAGACATTTAATAAAAGTCCTTCGTACTAAAAAATCGGATCCTGTAAAACTTATTGACGGAAAAGGAAATCTGTATGAAGGAATTATAGCAATTCCCGATTCTGAAAGATGCATAATAAAAATTTCAAACGTTATTAAGGAATTCGGGAAAAGGAATTACAGGCTTCACCTGGCGGTATCGCCGCTCAAAAATCCAGAACGCTTTGAATGGATGATTGAAAAGTGTGTTGAAATTGGTGTGGATGAAATTACTCCAATAATCTGTCAAAACAGTGAAAAAAAAACTATCAGGACTGAAAGAATTAACAAGATAATTATTTCTGCAATGAAGCAATCAGTAAAAGCATATATCACGCTTCTCCACCAGCCGGTTACTTTCGAGGAACTGATCAATCAAAAGTCTAATCATACATGTTTAATAGCCCACTGTAATCGACAATTCGAAAGAAAATCCATCAACACAGTTTATAATACCGGTAGCGATGTACTTATTCTGATAGGACCTGAAGGTGATTTTACTGAAAAAGAAATTAGCATTGCCATCAATAAAGGGTTCGTTTCTGTTCATCTTGGTGCAAGCCGATTGCGAACAGAAACTGCAGCGATTGCCGCCTGCCATTCCATCTATTTTATGAACCAGCTTTCTGAAGAATAAAACGCTGGAATATATCTGCGTTAGGGATTCTCAATAACTGTCAGAAATATTTTTTTTTAATTTTTCAGTAACCATTGGCCCGGGTTCGGGTTTCAGTGTTTCAAGCAAATCAAATACATCCCGGAATTCATACCTAAATCCCCATGCATCATCCAGCAGGTCAGTATCTGTTAAATCAATGTCTTTGTAAGTGATAAATGGAGCAGATTTCTTATCCATAGGCAAAACCATTTAAACTTTATTGTAAAACGGTTTGCCGTGGATATTATTATTTGATTCAGTTGACCGTTAGGCTTATTTTTTTGTCGTTAATCATTTTCCTCATATTAATCAGAGCGTATCTCATCCTGCCCAGCGCAGTATTGATGCTCACTCCGGTTATTTCAGATATTTCTTTGAAGCTTAATCCAGTATAATGACGGAGAATTACAACCTCCCTCTGGTCGCTGGGAAGTTGTCCAATCAATTTCCTGACATCTTTTCTTATCTGAATTTTAACCAGATTCTCTTCTACGTTATTCCCGGCAAGTGATTTCAAATTGAAAAGGTCTGATTCATAATCATCATTCGACATAATATTCATCTGTCTTATTCTTCGAAAATGGTCAATGATGAGATTATGTGCTATCCGCATGACCCATGAGAGAAATCTACCATTTTCATAATATTTCCCGGATTTCAACGACTGTATAACTTTCAGGAAAGTTTCCTGAAAAATATCCTCAGCAAGAGCCTGATCGCGTATATATAAACTTATATACGCATATACCTTGTTTTTATAACGATTGATTAACTCATTGAAGCAGGACTGCTCTCCCTTTATGAACCCCTGAAGGAGTTCATAATCAGATGTCTCTTTTCTCATAACTCTCTCTTTTAATGAACTTTAAGAGTAGAGATATTCAATAGGCAGTCCTCCGTTTATGGTTATTACAAATACAAATAAACAAAAAAAATTAATATGAAAAGTGTTACTTTTGGAATTTTAACTGAGATTTTGACGAATGGAGGGAATTTGTAGATAAGTATATCAGTTTATGGATGGGAACATTGAAATCCGGGGTGCGAGGGTTCATAACCTTAAGAACATAAGTTTAAAAATACCAAGAAACAGGCTGGTTGTAATAACGGGTGTTTCTGGAAGCGGTAAATCATCACTTGCATTTGATACAATATATGCCGAAGGTCAGCGAAGGTATGTAGAGAGCCTATCGGCATACGCAAGGCAGTTTCTTGGAAGAATGCAGAAGCCCGAAGTAGATTTCATTGATGGTATTCCCCCTGCAATAGCAATCGAACAAAAGGTTAATACCAGAAATCCCCGCTCTACAGTCGGAACTTCTACTGAAATATATGATTACCTCAGGCTTCTTTATGCAAAAATCGGAAGGACTATCTCTCCTATCTCAGGAAAAGAAGTAAAAAAACATTCTGTTGATGATATTGTACAATTCCTGCATACTATTCCTGAAAACAGAGTGGTAATGATTGCTTCACCATCGGAGATTCCTTCAAAAATTTCCACCCAGGAATATTTTGAATTTCTGGTGAAACAAGGTTATAACAGGATAGAAAAAGATGGAAAGGTATACAGGATTGATGATCCATCCTCAAAAGTATGTTGCATACGAGGTGATAAAATTAATATTATTACCGACCGGCTACTTGTTGATCATTCAGAAGAAGGGTTAAGCAGGGCAGCAGATTCGGTTCAAACTGCATTAAGTACGGGTAAAGGTTACTGTCAGATTATTATTTATGATGGTGAAACTATTATTCGGGAGAATTTTTCTGACAAGTTTGAAGAAGATGGCATTCAGTTTATCGAGCCATCGGAACATCTTTTCAGTTTCAATAATCCCATTGGTGCATGTCCGGTTTGCGAAGGTTATGGCAAAATAATTGGAATTGATGAGGATCTTGTTGTTCCGGATCAGAATCTGTCAGTTTATGAAGATGCTATTGTGTGCTGGAAGGGCGAGACCATGAAAAAATGGAAAGAAAGGCTTGTATCAACTGCACATCTTTTTGATTTCCCGATACACAAGCCCTATTATCAGCTCACTCAAGAGCAGAAAGAGGTTTTGTGGAATGGCAACCGTTATTTTTATGGCATTAATCAGTTTTTTAAACATCTTGAAGAAAAGAAATACAAGATTCAATATCGTGTTCTTCTAAGCCGTTATCGGGGTAAGACTGTTTGTCCGGCCTGTAAAGGTACCCGTCTGAGAAAAGAAGCCTCATATGTAAAAGTCGGGGGCAGATCAATTCAGGAACTTGTTTCAATGCCTGTTGATCGCCTTCTTGACTTCTTCAAGAATCTATCACTTACTTCGTCGGAAAGAAAGATTGCCGAACGAATATTTACTGAAATAATTTTTAGGTTAAAATATCTTACTGATGTTGGTTTGTCATATCTTACTCTTGACCGTCTCTCTTCAACACTTTCAGGTGGTGAATCACAGAGGATAAACCTTGCAACATCGTTAGGAAGTAATCTGACCGGTTCGATGTATATACTCGATGAACCGAGCATAGGCCTGCACCCTCGTGATACAAAGCTACTTGTTGGCGTTCTGAAGGAGCTGAGAGATATGGGCAATAGTGTAATTGTTGTTGAACATGAAGAGGAAATTATCAGAGCTGCAGATGAATTAATTGATATGGGACCGGGTGCAGGTCTTTTTGGAGGCGAAGTAGTCTTCAGAGGCACCCCTGAACGATGTATTGAGGGTAATTCACTCACAGCAAAATATCTAAGTGGCAGGCTGGAAATACCTGTTCCTGAAATACGCAGGCCATGGAATAGTTACATTGAAATTAAAGGTGCACGAGAACATAATCTTAAATCAATTGATATTAAGTTTCCTTTGCATACAATTACAGTTGTAACGGGTGTAAGTGGAAGTGGAAAATCAACTCTCGTAAATGATATCCTTTTTGCAGCTGTAAAAAACAGATTGACCGGTTCAGGTCCCAGGCCAGGCCAACATGCTGGAATTTCAGGTGATTTAGGCAGTCTAACCGCTATTGAACTTGTTGACCAGAATCCAATCGGTAAATCAAGCAGGTCAAATCCTGTAACCTATCTTAAAGCTTACGATGAGATACGCAAACTTTTTGCCGAACAGCAGGCTTCGATTCAAAATAATTTCAAAGCTTCGCATTTCTCTTTTAATATTGACGGAGGAAGATGTGAAGAGTGCCTGGGTGAAGGTATTATTAAAGTTGAAATGCAGTTTATGGCCGATGTTGAACTGGTATGTGAAACATGCAAGGGAATGAGGTTTAAGAAAGAAATTCTGGAAGTAAAATATCATGGAAAGAACATATACGACGTACTTGAGATGACCATTGATGAGGCCATTGAATTTTTCGGGAGCCATGGTGGTAAAACTGAAAGAAAGATTATTGAAAAACTCAAACCACTTGCCAATGTAGGCCTGGGATATATCAAGATGGGACAATCATCGAGTACTCTTTCTGGAGGGGAAAGCCAGCGGGTAAAGCTTGCCTATTTTTTGGGTCAGGAAAAAGCAGGAGGACATATTCTTTTTCTGTTTGATGAACCGACAACAGGTCTTCACTTTCACGACATAAACAAACTTCTCAGGTCATTAAATGCACTGGTTGACCACGGGCACTCAGTTGTTATAATTGAACACAATCCGGAAGTAATCAAATGTGCCGATTGGGTTATTGACCTGGGCCCTGAAGGGGGTGACAATGGCGGGTACCTTGTTTTTACCGGCAGGCCAGAGGAACTTGTAAATTGTGAAAGTTCACATACTGCGCGTTTCCTGAAGAACAAATTGAAGAGATAAAAATAAAAGGGGCACCGGATAGTGCCCCTGAAACTCAGGTATCTAATATTATGTCAACCGAAAATTATTATTTCTTCACTTTAAAACCAAACATGATTGCAACACAACCACTTGCCGGTACATCTCCTGGTTTGTTGAATGTTGACACTTTTATTACCATTTTCAGCTGCTTGCTCGCTTCAAGTTTGAAATCCCATGATCTGGCATAATTATTATCCTTGTTCGAATAAAGGATATTTTTGTTTTCATCCATTATCTTGAACTCTACTGCTGGAAGTTTCCCCTCTCCCATTACAACAACCCTGTAGTCCATATCAGAATAGAAGGTTTTGTAAAGTTCGGCTTCTTCTCCTTCAACAAGAATGGCTGCATGGTAGTTGCCATCATGAGTATAGGGTGCCAGTTCAGGTAGGCATTCTTTTTTTGCAAATGCCTTGCACTGAGCCTGAACAGATGCAGAAAAGAATAAAAACAAAATTGATATAATGGAAATAAATCTAATTGCTTTCATGGCTAAATTATTTTACAAATGAATCTCTTATTTCTTTCACAACAGCTGTAAGTTCCTTGAAGATTTCAGGTGACATGTCTGTTGTAACCTTCGATTTAAGAATAGTTACATTTGTTGTTTGATCAATCTCTGCTTTTATTGGTGTTGTTTTGATATTTATCTTATCGAAAACAGCTTTCAGTTTCTGCATCTGGCCGATTATTTCATCAACAGCGGGATTACCCTTGTAACTTTGCAGAAGATTAATAAGAATGTCAATGGAGAGTTTCTGGTCGATAATTGTTGCAACGAGTTTGTTCCCGTTAAATTCCTTCAGATCAACAAGCTGGGTTGAAATATAAAGGCCTTCAACCCATCCTCCAACAAGCATTATTGCGGCAATAGATGCCTGATCGTTATCGGCAAGGTATGAATTGGAATTAAGGAATGTCTCAGATATGATCTCCATTATTACTTCCTTGTTGTTGATATTTTCCTCCAGCCTGGAGATGGTTTCCTGATTAATCGCATCGAGAATTCCCAGACCATCAGCCATCTTTTTTGCAGCATTCATATAATCTATAATCAACTGAGTCTGGTCGTATAAACTTGCAAAACTCAAATCACATGTATAAACTCCAAGGTTTAAAGCTTTACTACGGGTTGTTGTATAAAGATTTGTATTCTCCAGAGGATTGAGATATTTCCTGTCAAATGGTGCACCGGCCGTTTTAATAAGCATTGCCGATTCAAGAGGTGTGGGAAGGGCATTAAAAATCTTTTCTGCCTGCTTAATATCCTGCTGTATTTTCTCCATATCTTTCGTGGCAAGCGGTTCAATATTCTTTTGCTTTTCACCACCCGACTTACAGCCTGAAAGAAGAATTGCGAAAAGCAGCAAAACTGCTAAAAGTCCTGTTCCAGTTTTATAAATTTTATTCATTTTTGATAGTATTAAAGTTTCTGGTTATTCAAACCTCTAATTTAGTACAATTATTTTTATTTTTCAAAATTAGAATTTAAATCATAAATGATTATACCCATCAATAATTTCCGTTGTGTTTGATTTTCCTCTATTTTCATAGATGCCCGGTAACTTTTTTTAACAAACCTCAGATTGTTTAAAAATTAAAGATTTTATATATAACTAATAATAAGTCATTTACCAGAATTAATCGTATGATGAAAAATGTTTCATAAACTGTGTCCTTTCATAGAAAACAGGATTATCAACCGATGAATAATTAAGTTTCCCCCTGAAATCGGCCGGTGATTCGAAGCCTTTTCTCTCCATCCACTCTATTATTCCCCTGTTGATTTCTCCAATATGCTGTAGTCCTTTTTTGTATAGTGCCGAACAAACCTGAACCGATGAAGCTCCTGCAAGGATATATTTAACAGCATCGGTACCCGAATAAACACCGGTTGATGCAGAAATATCAATATTAAACTTCTGGGCACTTGCCATTGCTATCCACCTCAACACATAACGCATTTCATTTTTTTCACTGAATATTTCGGCTGGAACAATAGTCATTTTTTCTGTATCAATATCAGGCTCGAAAAAACGATTAAACATTACCACGCCTTCGACTCTTCTTTTATATAATTCATCAAGAAGGTTAAGCACATTTGTAAATCGGAAGCCAAGTTTTATTGACAGAGGAATTTTTATTTTTTCCTTAAGTTTACCTGCGAGTATCAGATATGTATTTTCTATTTTATCTGATGTAATATTACTTTGCAGAGGAAGAAAAAACATATTTACTTCGAGGGCATCAGCACCTGCTTCTTCAATTCTACGTGCAAAATCAATCCATGACCCAGCAGAAATACAGTTTATACTTGCTATAACAGGTATATTGATACTTTCTTTTGCTTTTCTGATGAGCTCAAGGTATTCATCAACCGTGTTAGACCTTAAATAAAATGCCATATAGTCATCAGCTTCGGGATAAGCAACAGTGCTTGTAGATGAAGCAATGAGATAATTAATCTGTTCTTCGAAAAGTGATTTTAGTATAACTGCACCGGCTCCGTAATCTTCCGATTGTTTTATTTTTGAGAGGGTAGCTGTATGACTGCTGCTTCCGACAATAACCGGGCTATTTATCTCCAATCCCAAGTATTTTGTTTTTAATTTAGCCATTGAAAAAATTTATTAGTTTGTTGTCTTGTTTCTGTCCCCAAATATAAGCGTTCCTATTCTTACAATTGTACTACCTTCTTCGACAGCTATTCGGTAATCCCCCGACATTCCCATAGAAATCTCCCTGAAACTCTTATTATCAATGAAATAACTTTCCTTAAGGATATTGAAATATTTTCTCAGAGTTCGAAATTCATTCCTCACAATTTTTGTATTGTCGGTAAAGGTTGCCATTCCCATTACGCCGCAAATAATTATGTTTTGCATATTTATGAAATCAGGTGATTTGAGTATTCTTTCGGCTTCCGCAAAATCAAATCCCGATTTAGTTTCTTCCCGGGCAATATGAAACTGCAGGAGGCACTCAACGGTAATACCTGCTTTTTCTGCCTCTTTATTAATAAAAGACATAAGTTTTAAGCTATCGACAGAATGGATTAGCTTTACGTGAGGTATTATTGCTTTTACTTTATTTGTCTGGAGATGTCCAATGAGGTGCCATTCAATATCGGAGGGAAGATTATCTTTCTTTGACAACAATTCCTGCACCCTATTTTCCCCAAAGACCCTGTGGCCTGTTCCATAAACTTCAAGGATCTCTTCAATTGTCCTTAATTTGGATACAGCAACTATCTTGACACTTTCCGGAATTTGTTCCTTCAATCGCAGAATATTATCAGCTGCATTCATTCTGTGGTACTTTAAATTTTAATCAAGAAGATGTATAACAAGGCCGCTTCTTAGCTTGGGTTCAAACCATGTTGTTTTCGGGGGCATGATGTTTCCGGAGTCGGCAACATCAATCAATTGTTTCATTGAAACAGGATAAAGAGCAAAAGCCACCTTCATTTCGCCGCTATCGACCCTTCTTTTAAGTTCATCAAGTCCTCTTATTCCTCCAATAAAATCAATTCTTTTTGATCGTCGCAAATCCTGAATATCCAGAACAGGCGTCAGAATAAGGTTTGAGAGAATATTCACATCGAGAACTCCAATCGGATCATTTTCATCGAATGTTTCTGGTTTTGCAGTAAGGCTATACCATTTACCGTCGAGATACATTGAAAAATTATGCAACTGTTTGGGGCGGTAAATTTTTTTCCCCATATCCTCAACATCGAAATTTTCTTTTATTTTTTTCAGGAACTCTTTTGATGAAAGGCCGTTGAGATCCTTCACCACTCTGTTGTAGTCGAGGATATTCAACTGGTTATCAGGAAAATGTACTGCAAGGAAATAATTATATTCTTCATCTCCCCTGTGGGCAGGATTGTTTTTTCTTTTTTCCATTCCGACGCGTGCAGCAGCGGCAGTGCGGTGATGACCATCAGCAATATATGTACAGGGAACTTTTGTTCTAAAAAGCTCTTCAATTTTTCGGTTTATTTCTTTATTTTTTATTACCCAGAATTGATGCCCGAATCCATCCTCTGCCACGAAATCGTATTCAGGCTTTTGTTCTGAAGTAATCCCTGAAACAATTCTATCTATTTCATCCACAGCAGGATATGCAAGAAATACCGGTTCGATATTGGCATTATTGACCCTGATATGCACCATTCTGTCCTCTTCCTTATCGGGTCTGGTAAGTTCATGTTTTTTAATCACATTGTTGAAATAGTCATCAACTGAGGCACACCCGACAATGCCGTACTGGGTTTTTCCATTCATTGTCTGTGCATAGATATAGAAATGAGGCATCTCATCCTGCGTAAGCCAGCCTCTTTCCTGCCAGAGGTGAAAATTTTCAACCGCCTTGTCGTATACTCTCTGGGAGTGTATATCTGTTCCTTCGGGCAGATCTATTTCAGCCCTTGTGATATGAAGCAATGAGCATTCCTTACCTTTAGCCATTGCTCTGGCTTCATCGGTATTCATTACGTCATAAGGCAGGCAGGCCAGATCTTTTACTATTGAAGCAGGGGGTCTGAGGCCTCTGAAAGGTTTAACTATTGCCATGAAATTAACTTTTTTATGTCAATTCACTCTGAACCTATCGTTTCCGGTTTTAAAGAAATCAATAATCTGGCGTATTGCGGCCACGCCTGCATTAGTATTTGATTCTTCTGTCTGCGCTCCCATCTTTTTTTCAGTAAAGATAAATCTCCCTCGGTATTTTTCTTCAAACACATTTTTACAATCAGGTTCAACATCTGATAAATATGTAAAATCAGGACGTTCTTCAAATATTTTCAAAAGGGCTTCTTCGTCAATGATTTCTTTTCGTGCAGTATTTACGAGCACTGCTTTTGAAGGCATTAATTTAAGGAGATTATAACCTATTAATTTTCTGGTCTGTTCATTAGCCGGAATATGTAATGAGACGTACTGGCATTTGCTGAACATTTCTTCCTGACTTTTTACAGGTAAAGCTCCTGAATTACTAATGATATTTTCATCAATATAAGGGTCATACGCAAACACTTTCATGCCAAATCCATTTGCTATTAAGGTCATAAACCTGCTGACATTTCCGAATCCGTACAGTCCTAAGGTTTTACCTCTCAGTTCGGTGCCCGTTTTTCCAGAAAATCCTGATCGTGCTTTATACAGCATCATTAGAAATGCCAGTTCGGCTACTGCATTTGCATTCTGGCCGGGGGTATTCATAACAACTACATTATGTGCTGTACAGGCATTAAGGTCGATATTGTCATATCCTGAACCTGCTCTGACAACGATGCGCAATTTTCTGGCAGCATCCAGAATCTGTGCGGTAACAGGGTCGCTGCGTACAACCAATGCATCAGCATCAACCAATGCGTCGGCAAGTTCTCCGGTACCTCTGTACTTCTCAAGAAATGCTATTTCATACCCGGAAGATTCAGCAAGCTCACGCATCAGATTGACAGTAACTGAAGCAAAAGGTTTTTCAGTTGCTACCAGAATTTTCATTAGCCAGAAATTATTTCTTTGCTTCAAATTCTTTCATGACCTGTACAAGTGCCTTAACACTCTCCTCAGGTAGTGCATTATATAGTGATGCTCTGAATCCGCCAACCGATCTGTGTCCCTGTATTCCAACCATACCTTTCGATTTTGCAAAATCCAGAAATTCAGCCTCAAACTCCTTATATTCAGGAGCCATTACAAAACACACATTCATTAGTGAACGATCGGCAGGGTCAGTAACTGTTGGTACAAAAAGTTTGTTTCTTTCGATTTCTTCATACAGAATTTGTGCTTTCTGCCTGTTTCTTTCCTGCATTACCTTAACTCCACCCATTTCTTTGAGCCACAAGAGAGTTTGCTGTGAAGCAAAAACAGCAAAAACAGGAGGAGTATTAAACATTGATTCAGCCTTTATGTGAGTCCTGTAATCAAGCATTGTTGGTATGGTCCTTTCTACCTTGCCCAGAACATCCTCTCTGATTATAACCATTGTTACCCCTGCCGGTCCTAAATTTTTCTGTGCACCAGCATAGATAAGGGCATACTTTGAAACATCAACCGGGCGACTGAAAATATCGGATGACATATCGGCAACAAGAGGTATGGGTGATATCGGATCTTCTTTTATTTCAGTACCATAAATGGTATTATTTGTTGTTATGTGAAAATAATCGGCATCAGAGGGTATAACATAATTTTTGGGCAGATAAGAAAAGTTCTTATCTTTTGAAGAAGCCACTTCAATTGCTTCGCCAAAGATTTTAGCCTCTTTGAATGCTTTTGATGCCCATTCGCCAGTTACCAGATAAGCCGATTTATGGTTCATCAGGTTCATGGGCACCATGCAAAACTGCAAACTGGCACCTCCACCAAGAAATATAACATGATATCCCCGTGGTACATCGAGCAATTCCTTAACAAGAGCAATGGTATCATTCATACAAGCAACAAATTCCTTGCTTCTGTGGGATATTTCAAGAACTGATAATCCTGTTCCTGCAAAATTTCTGATTCCTTCAATGGATTTCTCAATAGTAAATTGCGGCAGTATTGAAGGTCCAGCATAAAAATTATGTTTCTTCATAGTTAATTTTATTTATATATTTATTTTATTGATTTCAAATACATTCACCTGTAACAGTTTTTTCTCATTTCTTCTTGATTCATAAATTATGAATGCTTCAATATTTTCAATATCCCGTCTTCAACAACGGGAATTATATTTGTAAAGTCATGTGTTATACAGAATTCGATACAGTCGTCGAGGCCTTTTTCACGCAGTCGGTTTCTCTGGGCTGCTTTATCAATATATTTTGAAAGATTTTTTTCAGCGGTTTTCCAGAGGTCAACCGAAGCAAGGGTTGAATCGCAAATTGTATTATACAATTTACTTTCAAGAAGGCGTGAAGCAAAAGCTCCGGCGCAAATTGTGTCTTCAAGGCTAAAATTACCTTTCCATCCTGCACAAAAAAGGATAACGTCTTTCTTTTCACCTGAAATCCATTTTGTAAGTGCTGAAATATTAAGAAACGAACCAATAACTGTTCTGAAAGATTTTTTTGTAAGTTGTATAATTTGAGTACCGTTGGTTGTTGAATATACAATTCTTTTACCTTCAATTTTTTCGGGAGTAAAATTAAAGGGTGAATTTCCGAAATCGGCAAAATCAAGTACGAATCCGTCGCGTTCAGCTGCAACAAGAAATCCTTTTCTTTTATATTCCCTTGCCTCCTCTACTTGTGTAACTGGAATCAGTTCGGCAGCACCGTTATGAAATGCAGTGCAGATAGCTGAACTTGCTCTAAATACATCAATAATGACAACTATCTTGCCTTCACAGTCATATCTGTGGAACATTGAAGGTGACAGACATGTTTCAAGTTTAAATATCTCCATAAAAAGTTAAAGTCTGATAATGCAAAGATACAATTTCCCCGTTATTCAGGGCTATTTTGCCGTCAGAAATGGAGTTATGCAGCTTATCCTTTATAGAAAGGAAGTTTAACAACAACTGCTTTCAGGTCTTTGTTTCTAATTCTAACTTTTATTTCAGTTCCAGGTGTCCAGTATCCATTTTCAAGATAAGCCATTCCAATCCCTTTATTCAGTATAGGCGACATCGTGCCAGAGGTTACTTCTCCTATCCTGCGGCATGAATCATCAAAAATTTCGTAATGTTGCCTGGGTATACCTCTTTCCAGCATTTCGAATCCGCAAAGTTTTCGTGAGACTCCTTCTTTTTTCTGTCTCAGCAGCAGTTCTTTATCAATAAAATCCTTGTCTTCTTTAAATCTTGTTATCCAGCCAAGTCCAGCTTCAATAGGTGAGGTTGTATCGTCAATATCGTTTCCATAGAGGCAATATCCCATTTCAAGTCTCAGGGTATCGCGGGCTCCAAGGCCTGCAGGTTTAATGCCATACTCTTTACCTGCTTCAAAGACTGCCTCCCATAAACGTTCTCCATTTTCAATTCCGGTATATATTTCACAACCTCCAGCGCCGGTGTATCCGGTTGTTGAAAAAATAACATCTTTTATACCGGCAAACTCTATAACTTTAAAAGTATAATAAGGCATATCCTCAACATTAACGTCAGTAAGTTTTTGCATTGCCCTGAGTGCAAGTGGCCCCTGTACTGCAAGTTGAGCAATAACATCTGACATATTTATTAATTCTTTATCCGGTCTGATGTTAAATCTTGCAGCGTGCTGCGCGCACCAATTCCAGTCCTTTTCAATATTGGCTGCATTAACGACAAGCATAAAATCATCTTCACTGAATCTGTAAACAAGCAGGTCGTCAACAATGCCGCCTTTCCCGTTGGGAAAACATGAATATTGTACTTTACCATCATAAAGAGCTGAAACATCATTGGTCGTAACATATTGTAGAAATGCCATTGCATTAGGACCTTTAACCCTGAATTCACCCATGTGTGAAACATCAAAAACTCCAACTTTTTTTCTGACGTTGACATGTTCATCAGTAATACCAGTATATTCGACGGGCATATTAAAGCCTGCAAATTGTATCATTCTGGCACCCATACTTATATGGATCCTTGTAAAAGGGGTCTCTTTCATATCTATAAAATTCAATATATTATCAAAAATAACACCCGTATATCAATAAAAAACTGCTTAAAATCATGAAATGGGATAAAAGTCTTACATTTCGATTATTTTAAATTCGACCCTGCGGTTTTTAGCTCTTCCTTCCGGTGTGGAGTTATCGGCAACAGGCTGGTCGGGACCATATCCCATATATGTCATTCTTGAGCTGTCAATACCTTTGCTGATAAGGTAATCAACAACTGCTCTTGCCCTTTCGGTTGATAATCTTGCATTTATTGTAACACTTCCCGTATTATCGGTATGACCGGATATTTCAATTTTCATCGAAGGATTATCTGTCATAATTCCCACCAGTTTATTAAGTTCTTCATACGATTCTTTTGTAAGTATTGCTTTACCTGTTTCGAAAAAGATATTGTTAAGAACCACCTTCCGTCCCACTTTAACTTTCATAAGAGGTACATCGAGTTGTACAAAATCCTGGGGATAATCTTTTTGAATTGTTACCCTTTTCATTTCCGACAGATATCCTGTAGCCCTAACGTTTACGACATATATTTTTCTTTCGGGCAATTTTATCTTATAGGCACCGTCAACATCTGAGCTGGCAGTAGTGCCCACAATTGAGTCAGAAAGGAAGTCTATTATTTCAATCCGGGCGAGTAATGGTGCCCCTGTTTCCGAGTCTGTAACTGTTCCGGTCAGATATATTGACAGGTCGGGTTGTTGTGTTGGTTGAACTATCTCTTTGATAACCACTACAGTATCACGTACAACAACAACCTGTGGTTCTTCGGGTTTTTCCGGTTCCGGTTCTGGCTCCGGTGCTGCAGGAACAACAGGAGGTGGTAATATTTTACCTTTATAAATATCGAGGCCTCCATATCCGCCACTGCGGTTTGAAACAAAATAAAAGGCACTGTCATCGTCTGGTACAGGAACATAAAACAATTCATGCCATGGTGTATTTATAGGGAAACCGGCATTTACTGCGGGGCCCCAGCTACCATCAGTACTTCTCACACTATAAAAAATATCGAATCCGCCCAGAGTATTATGTCCGGCTGAACTAAACCACAAAGTGTCTCCCGTTCCGGAATACCATACCGACTCCTCATCGTATTTACTATTTATAGTAATACCTGCATTAACCGGTTTTGACCATTTAAGATTATCAATCCTTCTTACTATATATATGTCCTTACCTCCAAAGCCCTTTTTACCCTGGTCGCGTATAAATGCAATTTCATTTCCATCAGGTGAAAGACAAATGGAAGTCTCACTATATTTTCCCGTAGATAATCCTATTTTTTCCTTACCGGGTTTCTGCCATTCACCTTTTTTCAGTCTTGAAACCATAATATCGCCATTCCCCTCATATCCTGTATATATGAAAAGCCGTTCTTCCGCTCCGGAAAGAAAAAGAGGAGTTTCACAATATGGAGTGTTAATCTTTTTGCCTGCAGATATAGCTTTAGTCCATTCACCGTTAACAAAATCTGAAAACAGAATATTTTCATCATATTTTGTGTCGTCATAATGATTTGATGGTTTTGGATTAATAGCTTTTCTTGAAGCGAAATATATTCTATTACCATTATAAGAAGGTACAATGCAATATTCGTCTGATTCAGAATTCATCGCAGATCCAAAATTTTTTATTTCGATGCGGATTGTGTCTCTGGTAATTTCGATTGCCGAACGACATTCATCAATATATTTTTTTGCTTTATTTATCAGCGTCTGGTATTTTTTCCCTGCTGTTAATGTAAATTTTTCGAGTTTTTCGATAGCCTCTTCGTATCTACCAGCAAACTGAAGAGCTCTACCGGTAAGAAAAAGAATATCCTCAGTAATATTGGGATTTATTTCCATGGCTTTTAGAAAATATTCGGCTGCTTCTTCTTTGCTGTCGGATAAAAGGGCCGCTACCCCCATCTTATAATTAAGCACAGCACTTGAACTGTTATATGAATAAGCCTTTTTGTATTCTTCAAGTGCATTATTATACCATACTCCCCCTTCACTGTAGAACGATTCACCCTCCTTTACATGATCCCATGCAACGTCAAATCCATCCCTGACAGTTCTAAAATCTTTCCGTGAAATCTCAAGAACAGTTTGTGCGTTAAGCTGAATTGGAAAAAACAAAATTGAATAAACAATAATTTGTATTGCCGTTTTCATTCTAATGTATTTTTTTTTCAGGTTAAAAATAATATTAATTTGCTATCTAAAGAACAGTTTTTATAATCACATTATTGTTTGGTTTTATATCTGTTTTTCTATTTAATACAGACCTTTTTCTGAAAAAGTTCTAAAAATAAATAAAGGTGGGAACACTCTTTTTCTGAAATAGGTTGACAAAAAACTTTTAAATTTTTAAGAACAATTCAGCTCTAAGGAGTCTGTCTGCATAAACGACAGTGATGGCCTAAAAATAATATAAAAAACATAATTTCACCTTAAATAAGTTGATAAAAAAATTATTATAAATTTAAAAAATTATATTTTTACTGATTGAAATCTTACCGGTATGGAATTGTAACTAATTAATTTATAAATTTCTTATGGATTACAAATATATTAATCCAGAATATATTTTATCGGTTACCGGAGGTGATAAAGAAGCAATTATAGAAGTTGTTGATATGTTCAGAGCACAGGTACTGGAAATTATTTCTGAAATGAAAAAGCTTCTGGAATCAGCCGATTATTATAATCTTGGACTGCTGGCGCATAAAGCAAAGTCGTCAGTAGCTATTATGGGAATGGAGAATCTTGCAGGCAAGCTTAAAAGTTTCGAGTTGCAGGCAAAAGAGGGATTAAATCCCGAATTATATCCGGGTTACATATCTGATTATGAAGCAGAAACAAAAGAAGCACTAAAGGAACTTGACCACCTGGTTAGCAGTACATAAAATTACTTATGATAAAAAGTGAGAAAAGAGGGAACATTGAAATAGTTTCTTTTTCTACTGGTAAATTAAATGCCGAGACGGCTGACGAAGTAAGAGATTATATATCCAATCTTTTCAGTGAGCCAAATTCGAAAGTTGTTATAAGTTTTAAAGGTATAGATTATATCGATAGTACCGGTTTTGGTTCTCTACTATCGATTTTAAGAGTTGCCAGGGATAATTACGGCAAACTTAAGATTTGCTGTATTGAGCCTCAGGTACTTAATCTTTTCAATATGCTTCACCTGCATACCATCTTTGATATCCACAATAGTATTGATGAATGCATTAATTCGTTAAATTCAGATAAAAAAGGTTAATTTCAATTACTAAGGATTAGTTTTCCATTTTTAGTTCTAAGCCATACTTTATCTTCCTTACTTATTCTTCCGGCAATAATTTCTTTCGAAAGCTGGTTTATCACCTCTTTCTGAACAAGTCTTTTAACCGGACGTGCGCCCAGTTGAGGATCGAAGCCATTTTCGGCAAGCCATTCTATTGCAGAATCATCGGCTTCAAGGCTTATACCCTGTGATTGTAGCACCCTGGAGAGGTTTACAAGCTGGATTTTTACAATATCTTTTATCTGGCTTAAGGTCAACGGTTTAAAAAGTACTATTTCATCAATTCTGTTAAGGAACTCCGGGCGCATATGCCTGCGGAGAAGCAGGAAAATTTCATTTCTAAGTGCTTCCTGTTCTGATTCAGGCATATTATTGTTCCACTGTTCCATTCTTTCTCTTATAATTTCCGAGCCAAGGTTTGATGTCATTATTATTATGACATTTCTGAAATTAACTGTTCTTCCTTTATTATCTGTCAATCTGCCTTCGTCGAGAACCTGAAGGAGAAGGTTAAATACATCAGGATGTGCTTTTTCAATTTCATCCAGAAGGACTACTGAGTATGGTTTATGTCTGACAGCTTCTGTAAGTTGTCCACCTTCTTCATATCCAATATAACCTGGAGGTGCGCCGATAAGGCGGGAAACGGAGTGTCGTTCCTGGTATTCCGACATATCAATTCTGGTCATCAGGTTTTCGTTGTTAAACAGGAATTCAGCGAGTGCCCTTGCCAGTTCTGTTTTACCCACTCCAGTTGTACCAAGAAAGATAAAAGACCCGACTGGTCTTTTTTCATCCTGGAGACCGGCCCGAGATCTCCTCACGGCGTCGGCGACCGCAGATATAGCTTCATCCTGTCCGACAACCCTTTTATGAAGTTCTTCCTCCAGACGAAGTAATTTCTCACGTTCGCTTTCAAGCATGCGGGCCACCGGTATTCCTGTCCACTTTGAAACAACTTCTGCAATATCTTCAGCTTTTACCTCCTCGCGAACAAGAGATCCAGAACTTCGTCTTTCCTCAATTTGTGCTTTTAAAGCTGAAATTTGCTTTTCAATTTCTGCTATACGACCGTATCTCAGTTCTGCCACACGGCCGTAATCACCGGCTCTTTCCGCCTGTTCGGCTTCCAGTTTAAGCATCTCTATGGCCTCCTTTTTCTCCTGAACATGTTCTATCAGATTTTTTTCAGATTTCCATGCGGCCATCAATTCATTTCTTCTTTCATTAAGATTGGCAAGTTCCTTTGAGATTTCTTCAACCTTTGCTTTATCCTGATCTCTTCTTACCGCTTCTCTCTCAATCTCAAGCCTGGCAATTGTTCTCTGAATCTCGTCAAGTTCCTCGGGCAAAGAATTCATCTGAAGTCTCAGCCTTGAAGCAGCTTCATCCATGAGATCAATAGCCTTATCGGGAAGGAAACGGTCGGTAATATACCTGTAGGAAAGATCCACTGCGGCAACTATTGCCTCATCTCTTATTATTACCTTATGGTGGGTTTCATATCTTTCCCTTAATCCTCGTAATATCGAAATTGCATCGGCTCTGTCGGGCTCATCAATATGAACTACTTGAAAACGTCTTTCAAGTGCTTTATCTTTTTCAAAATATTTCTGGTATTCATTAAGCGTGGTTGCTCCTATTGCCCTTAATTCGCCTCTTGCAAGTGCAGGTTTCATGATATTTGCCGCATCCATTGCTCCTTCCGATTTGCCTGCTCCTACGAGGGTATGTATTTCATCAATAAAAAGAATAACATCACCGTTTGAAGATATTACCTCATTCACAACTGATTTGAGCCGTTCTTCGAATTCACCCTTATATTTTGCTCCGGCAACAAGGGCTCCCATATCGAGGGAATAGATTATTTTTGATTTCAGGTCTTCGGGGACATCCCCTCTGATAATACGATGGGCAAGGCCTTCAACAATAGCAGTTTTTCCCACTCCAGGTTCCCCGATCAGCAATGGATTGTTCTTTGTCCTGCGCGACAATATCTGAAGTACCCTTCTAATTTCGTCGTCCCTCCCTATAACAGGGTCAAGTTTGCCTGTCTGAGCCATTTCATTAAGGTTAAGGGCAAACCTGTTAAGTGCATTATATGTATCATCGGCTGTCTGACTTTCAACCGAAGCTCCTTTTCTCAAATCATTTATGGCCGCCATCAGACCTTTCATATCCATTCCGGCATCTTTCAGAAGTCTGGCAACCTGGTCATCCGACTCAAGAACGGCTATAAGAATATGTTCTACCGATACGAACTTATCTTTCATCTTAAGAGCATGTCCTGAAGCCTTTCTCAATACCTCAGCAGCCCTTGCAGATAAATATGATTCTCCACCGGTAACTTTCGGAAACGAATCAATAATGCGGTCAAGAGCTCTCGTAAAAGCCCTCATGTCCACACCTGTCTTGCCAAAAATAAACTGAACAATTTTTTCAGCTTCATTTATAATTCCCTTCATTATATGAGCGCATTCAACTGCCTGATGATTCATGGAGACAGCTATATTGAATGCATGCGTTACAGATTCCTGTGCCTTTATCGTGAAATTATTAAGATTCATAACTTTATCTTTAACTCTTTAGTTTATTTACGGTTTCAAATTTCCTGCCAACCTCTCTTGAATAGATTAAATTGTTAATTATGACATATTAAAATAAATTGTTGTGTCAATATGTCATAAAGTAAGGCAAATCAGGTTTGCTTGAGGTAAATTACTTTTTTGTAAATTTTTCCTGTATTATTTTCCTCTTTATTTTTCATGTAGTTCCCTATTTTCTTTTACACTATTAGTTATTTTAACTTCCTTTTTATCTTAATGATAAGGTTTACAAATTTCGAGTCCCATTCCCATGGTCTGTGTATCGAAATATTATGAATGCATCTATGTCGGCCATAATAAAAGTGAAGGCACGATTGTTTATAAAATATCAGCGCCGGTTGAAATAATTGGAGGATCTGATTTGTGAATACAAATTAAGTAATGATAATTAGGATTATTAATTTCAAATTGCTAATTTCAGCCCAATATTTTCAGAAGATAAAATATGAGTGAGAAGATTCTTAAAGCTCTGATGCAGTTGTTTGCAATCATTGCAAGGCCCCAGAGCAACGACAGTGACAGGCGAAGTGTTGTTGAGGCTTTTTTGAAAAGGATGCTTAACCAGGAACTGGTTAAGATATATTTAGGTTTTTTTGATCAGTATTATCAGGAGGCTCAGGAGAAGCAGAAGAAAAGTGCTCTTACAAAACTAACAGCTGCAATTTCAGTTAGAGTTTTAAAAATTTGCTACGATATCAATGACCAGCTAACCCAGGATCAGAAAATAATTGTACTGGTTCAGCTACTTGAATTCTGTAAATCTGAAGGTACTGAGGTCAGCCAGCTGGAGCTCGAGTTTATACAGGCCGTATCGGAGTCGTTTTATGTAGAGAGGGAGGAGTATGAAAATATCCGTAATTTTGTATTAAACCCTTTCAGCAATATTCCCAACAATCCCGGGATACTTGTTATTGATTCAAGGGAGCATATTTCTCCAAGGGAATACAAACATCTGTTCAACAAGGATGTAAAAGGTCAGATATGGGTATTATATGTTTATTCTGCTCAGATGTATTTTGTCAGGTTCACAGGCACGGGTGAGCTTTACATGAACGGGCAGCTTTTGCAGGAGGACAAAATCTATCCTTTCAATCCCGGGTCATCACTCAGGGATCCCAAATCATCTCCCATATATTATAGTGATGTAATAAAGCAATTCTTCAGGGAGGAGCTTCAGGCATCACGTGTGGTTTACAGGGTTAAGGATCTGGAATACCGTTTCAGGGGAGGAAAGACAGGTATACATTCGATGAGTTTTGAAGAGGAATCTGGAAGGATGGTTGGCATTATGGGTGCGAGCGGTGCAGGAAAATCAACCCTTCTGAGTGTATTAAACGGAACTAATATTCCTTTCAACGGATCTGTTACCATAAACGGGATTAATATACATACCGAAAAGGAAAAGGTCAAGGGGTTGATCGGATTTGTTTCTCAGGACGATTTACTCATTGAAGAACTAACCGTATTTGAGAATCTTTATTACAATGCAAGACTATGTTTTGACAATCTTACAGACGAGGAGATCAGGGAGAAGGTGGATAACACTCTCAAGAACCTTGGTCTTTATGAGATAAGAGACATGAAGGTTGGCAATCCGCTTAACAAAAAAATAAGCGGGGGGCAGAGAAAAAGGCTGAACATTTCGCTTGAACTTATCAGAGAGCCTGCCATACTGTTTCTGGATGAGCCTACATCGGGCCTCTCCTCAAGAGATTCTGAAAATATTGTTGATCTTCTGAAGGAACTTGCCCTTAAAGGCAAACTGCTTTTCGTTGTAATACACCAGCCTTCATCCGATATATTCAAAATGTTCGACAGGCTGCTTATTCTTGATACGGGTGGTTATCTTATATATAATGGTAATCCAATTGAATCAATTGTTTATTTCAAAACAAGGATTCATCACGCAAACTACAATGAAAGTGAATGTCCTGTCTGCGGTAATGTAAACCCCGAACAGATCTTCAATATTGTTGAGGCAAGGGTTCTGGATGAATATGGAAAACCGACAGATACAAGGAAAATTTCACCTGCGGAATGGGGAGAATTCTATAAAAATTATCTCGCAGGTAAAGAGGAACCACTTGATGAAGGTAAAGGTATTCCTGAAATTAATTTTAAAACCCCCGGGAAACTGAAACAGTTACTGATATTTACAAAACGCGATATATTATCAAAATTATCTGATAAGCAATACCTTGCTATTACTCTTCTTGAAGCGCCTATCCTTGCATTTTTTCTCGCTTTTCTTATCAAATTCCATGATGCAAGCGCAACATATGCACATTACGTATTTGCCGACAATGAAAATCTACCGGTATATATTTTTATGTCGGTTATTGTTGCTATATTCATGGGACTCACTGTAAGTGCAGAAGAGATAATTAAAGACAGAAAGATTCTGAAGAGGGAAGCGTTTCTGAACCTGAGCTGGAACAGTTATCTATTATCGAAAGTTGCTGTTCAGTTTCTTATTTCAGCCATTCAGGCTTTCGCATTTGTTCTGGTTGGTAATTCAATTACCGAAATACGCGGAATGTGGTTTCAGTACTGGCTTGTGCTCTTTTCGTGCTGGACATCGGCAAATATGTTAGGACTTGTAATTTCCGACAGTTTTAAAGCAGTTGTCACAATTTATATTCTTATTCCGTTTCTGGTTATTCCCCAGATAATCCTCAGCGGTGTTATGGTTAAGTATGAAAAACTTAATCCCAGCTTTTCATCACCGGTGGCCATTCCTTTTTACGGAGAACTGATAACTGCACGCTGGGGTTACGAAGCACTTGCAGTGGAACAATACATCAACAACAAATATGAGAAGCCTTTATACATATATAATCAGGCAATGAGCATGTCAAACTTCAAGAAAACATTCTGGAATGAAAAAATCAACGAAAGGATTACAAGGCTCGAAAACAGCCTCGTTGAAGGTATAAAGGATGACGTATTTCTTGAAGATCTCGACTTACTGAATTATGAGATAAACAAACAGCTTAAAATTCTCCCCGATAAAGAGTATAATTACGCCTCATATCTTGTCCCTGATAAATTCAACATGGAGGTTCTTAGTGAAACCAAAAAATATATTGACAGAACCAGGCAATATTACATTAATTTATACAACAGGGCCAGTTCATTGAAAGATAAAATGGTAATGGACTGGGAAGCGAAGAACAAAAAAAAGATTACCGAGCTTAGAAACCTCTATTTTAATGATAAGCTCAATGAATTTGTTACCAATAAAAATGAAGTCAAAAAAGTAATTGTTTATAAAAACAGGATTTACCAGAAATCAGATCCAATTTTCATGGAGCCAGAGAGTAAATTTATTAAGGCACATTTTTATGCTCCGGTCAAAAATATTTTCGGCAAACCGTTAAGTACTCTGGTAGTAAATGTGATTGTATTATGGATTATTACAATTTTGTTTTATTTTATTCTTTATTTCAGGCTCCTTAAAAAGTTACTCGATTCAGGTGAAATTTTACTTGGAAAGGCAGGGAAAAATGCAGATTAAAAAAAAGACGCCTCAGCAAGGCGTCTTTTTTCTTAAATTATTTTACCGACCATTAAATTAATATCATCATTCAGATATTTCGATCATCTTGAAAGGTACTCTTATAATAGATTCATAATCTTCTCCTGCTTCAAGCATATCTTCGTCATCCTCTTCATAATACCAGTTAATTTGCACTTCATTTTTGGCCTTATGAATAGCTTCAAGTTTCTTGAAAACATCAAGGATGCATTTTGAAGAACTTGTATTGAAGTATTCCAATTTAATATTAACATCTGTTTTACTAAGAGGATTTTCCTTGTATTTTTCGAGCCAGTCAACAATGGGTTTGTAAAACTCTACCGAATTTTCAGGAATTGAACGTCCCTTAATTTCAAACGTTCCGGTATTAGCATCGAAAATGACGCTTGGTGTTTTTGCTGTTCCTTCAATGATGATCGGTTCCATAATATTAAATTTAAAGTTTATTCAATTTAAAAATCAGCTTTCAGTATCATTTACCAGAATATCGAGATAAAAGAAAGAATGGTCTTTGTCATATTCTTTAAAAAGATATCCAATCTTATTGCCTGTTTTCCTGGCAATATCAACCAGCCCTAATCCCCCTCCTCCTTTATTGGTTATTCTCTGATGATTAAGGATAAATTTATATAATTCCTTTATCTCTTCCTGACATGACCTGTTTATTCTTTTAATTTTTTCTTCAAGTTTCTCTACATTTTCCTTCTTGATAAAATTCCCGGTAATTATTTTGTAACCGTTTCCTATTTTCTTAACCATCAGAAGCCCGAATTTTTCAGCAGTCTGATCCTCATAAGATTCCGGGACTTTATCCACATGATGATACAAATTTTGCAGACTCTCAACCAGTACATTATAAACTTTCTTTCTGAGCCTGGCCTGCTCATTTCCCTGAACCAATTTATCTTCGACAGTATCAAGAACATGGTTGATTAATTCAGAATCAATATTACCCTTATAATAAAGGATAACTTCTCCATTGTTCTGCTCAGTGAAATAACTTTCTATATCAAAGCTCATTTAAGCTTTTTTTTGAATAAGTCTGCAAATAGCCAGTAACAAATATAATAAAAATTCAAAGTAACTAAAATAAAGTATATTCAATTACAAAATTATCTATTTATTTGACGAATGTATAAATTTTATGAATAAACGTATCCTAAAAATTGATATAATCATAGCCTCTATTTATTTGTGGCATAAATTTCCGACAATTTTTAAGCCTTATCTATCATTATGAGTCTTTTGCAATTAAGGAGTATAATCTTTCAGTAACCCAGTATTTTTTGGTATTCCTTATGATCTGAAAGTATTTTGACGGCTGTTTCAATAACCTGGTCACCTTCATTATAAATTCTGAAATATTGTGTGGTATACCAGATATTATTAGCCACCAACGCTTTAAGTACTTTCAATATGTGTTTCTCTGACAATGCAAATTGTTCCTCTGCAAACTTAACTCCTGCCTTCTCGGCTGATTCTATAAACTGTTTGATTTCTTCGTCGGAGAAATTGAACCTTTCTTTGAAATCTTCAAAGTCACTGTATTCTTTCAATATTTTTTCTCTGTTTTTATCGGAGTATTCGAGGGTAAATGATGCAGGGATATCTTTACTCAGGAGGTTTCTGTAATATTCTGTAAAGTATGTCGTATCTTCTATAACAAATCTATCGGGCATAATTCCACCTCCTCCGTAAACGGGTCTGTGATTTATAAGTGTATAATAACGGAGTGAATCGGGAAGATTAACATTATCAACGTTGTAGCCATTTTTTAATCTGGCAAGAAAGTTCTCGATATATTTTTGGTATCCTTCATTATAAGGACTTTGTATTGAGCGTCCTGATGGGGTGTAGTATCTTGCAATTGTAAGTCTGATCTGTGATCCGTCATTAAGGCTAAAAGCACTCTGAACAAGTCCTTTGCCAAATGTACGACGGCCGATAATCACTCCGCGATCCCATTCCTGAATGGCTCCGGCAAAAATTTCGCTTGCAGAAGCAGATGTTTCGTTTGTAAGAACAACAAGGTTTGTTCCGGTAAGAATACCATTTCCGTTTGATTTAAATTCCTCCCTGGGAGTTCTTCTTCCCTCCATATAGACAACAAGTTTCTCACCTTCGAGGAAATGGTTGGCAAGTGCAACCGCAGCCATCATATATCCACCGGGATTGCCTCTCAAATCAACAATAACATTTTTTATTGATTTCACAGGAAGTGATGAAAGGCTTTCAAGGAACTCTTTCTCTGTTGTAGCAGCAAATTTATTAAATCGGAAATATGCTGTCTCATCATTTATCATATAAGCAGCATCAAGGCTATTTATCGGAATCTTATCCCTGATAATTGTATAATTGAAAAGTTCATTTTCTCCCTTTCTGTAAACGGTCACTTCAACCTTTGTTCCCTTTGGGCCCATGAGCCTGCTACGAACACCTGCTGTTGAAATATTAATTCCAGTAACCGTTTCCCCATTTATTTTTATTATCCGGTCACCAGCCTTCAAACCCACCCTTTCCGACGGACCATTTTTAACAGGCTCGACAACAATAATGGTATCATGAAGGATATTAAACTGAATGCCTATTCCTTCAAAATTACCAAGAAGTGGCTCATTCATTTCCTTCACATCTTTTGCCGAAATATAGGTTGAATGAGGATCGAGAGACCGGAGCATATCGGTAATCACCTTCTCGGTAAAAGCGTTTATATTTAATGTATCCACATAAAATGCGTCAATAAGTGTAAGTGTGCGGCTCAATTTAATGGCATTCTCATTTAAAAACTGCGGTATGGCATTATGTAACGGAAACGTTACTACCATTATAAAAACAAATATTCTGATCAGATTTTTTTTCATATTGTACCTTTTCTCTTTCTTTTTTTAAAAAAATTATTTTTTCAGTAAAGTCTTATTCAACTTATTGTCATTCCCATTCAATTGTTGATGGTGGTTTTGAGCTTATATCATACGCTACCCGGTTAATACCTTTAACTCTGTTGATTATTTCGTTTGCAACATTTGCAAGAAAATCCCATGGCAATCTGGAGAAATCGGCTGTCATACCGTCAATTGATTCGACTGCTCTGATGACAACAACATTTTCGTAAGTTCGTTCATCGCCCATTACGCCAACTGATCTAACGGGAAGCAAAATTACTCCTGCCTGCCAGACTTTGTCATAAAGAGAACGTTTTTTCAGTTCCTCAATAAAAATTTGATCAGCTTCTCTCAGGATATCAAGTTTTTCCCGTGTAACGGGTCCGATAATTCTTATTGCAAGTCCTGGTCCAGGGAATGGATGACGTCCTGTCAATTCTACTGGTATTCCAAGGGATTTTCCCACTTTTCTGACCTCATCTTTAAAAAGCAGGCGCAAAGGCTCAATTATTTTAAGGTTCATTTTTTCTGGAAGTCCTCCAACATTATGATGTGATTTAATTGTTGAAGCCGGGCTGTTTACAGAAGCTGATTCTATCACATCCGGGTAAATTGTTCCCTGTGCAAGCCATTTCACATCTTTTATCTTTTTTGCTTCCCTTTCGAATACTTCAATAAAAATCCTCCCGATAGTTTTTCTTTTTAATTCCGGGTCACTTATGCCATCCAGTGCACCAAGGAAATCTTCTGATGCATCGACACCCTTGACGTTAAGTCCGATATTTTTATAGGTTGTCAATACCCGTTTAAATTCATCTTTTCTCAGGAGTCCGTTATCAACAAATATGCAAAGGAGGTTATCGCCAACAGCTTTATTCAGAAGTACGGCAGCAACTGTGGAATCAACACCGCCGGAAAGACCCAAGATGATTTTTTCTCCACGTGTTTTTTCCTTAATTTCTTTAATTGACGAATCAATAAAGGATTCAGGTGTCCAGTCACCTGCACATCCACATATTTCTTTTACAAAATTTGCGATAATTGTTTTTCCCTGGGTTGTATGGAACACTTCAGGGTGAAACTGTATGCCCCATGTCTTCTCATCGGCAATTCTGAATGAAGCTATTCTGATATTATGTGTTGAACCTGTTATTATATAATTTTCAGGGATCTTCACTATTGTATCTCCATGTGACATCCATACCCTTGTCGGGCTATCGATACCACGAAAGAGCAGGTCATTAACATCGCTAACAGAAAACATTGCCTTACCATATTCTCTTGTATCTGATGGTAGTACTTCACCACCATAACAATGGGCCAGGTACTGTGCTCCGTAGCATATTCCCAGAATCGGTAATTTTCCTTTTATATAAGTAAGATCCGGGACAGGGGCCTCTTTATCTCTAACGGAGAAAGGACTGCCTGATAAAATAACACCTTTAACATTTTCACCGGGTACAGGAATTTTATTATATGGATGTATTTCCGAATAAACGTTAAGTTCTCTTACCCGTCTGGCTATAAGCTGAGTATATTGTGAACCAAAATCTATTATCAGAATTGTCTCATGCACTTTGTGTTGTTCTACTATTGGTTAAAAAATATTCTTACCCTGTAAATATAATTATCTTTTAAACGGAACTGTTATGAGAAATAATATATGTTTTGCATTCTTCAGCCGCATATGTTTCAGGGAAAATTGCTCTTGCCTCTTCCAGCAGAGGGTTAATATCTTTATATCTGGCCGAGAAATGCCCGATAAGCAGTTTTCCCGCTCCTGCTTTAGAAGCCACACGGGCAGCATCGGCAGCGGTTGAATGCCCGGTTATTCTGGCCATATCTTCCAGAGAGCTGTGAAAAGTAGCCTCATGATATATCAGATCAACATTCTTCACAAATATAGGTAGCCGTCCGAAGAAAGAAGTGTCACTGCAATAAGCATATGAAAGAGGTTTCGGAGGTGGAATTGTAATCTCTTCATTTTTGATTATTGTCCCATTTTCTTTAATCAGATCAGCTCCCTTCTTAATTCTCTGCATCTGGCTTACAGGAATGTTATGAATCGCAATCATTTCTTTGATTATTTTCCTGTCGCCTTCTTTCTCCCGAAATATAAATCCGTACGATTCAACTCTATGTTTAAGAGGAAAGGCCATAACAAAGATATGCCGGTCATCGAGTATAACTTCCGGCTTTTTTACTTTCAATCCGGTAAAAACGATCTCAAAACATGGCTTAATATCAAAATCATTAAGGTGTGATTTCAGGATGTTTCCAAAGTTCTCAGGGGCATAGAGGTACAGGGGGTTATTTCTACCCATAAGATTCAGAGAGGAGATCAAACCATATAAACCGAAAACGTGGTCACCATGAAGGTGACTGATGAATATGTGGTTAATTTTACTTATTTTTATTCTGCATTTTCTCATCTGCATCTGAGTACCTTCGCCACAATCAATTAAATATAACCGCTCATGCGCATTCAGCACATGAGCGGAAGGATTTCGTGCGGAGGTTGGCAATGCTGAACTACTCCCCAGTATTGTAAGCTTCATTACCTGTTCAAGCAATGCCTCATCATCATGATGAAATAATAATTTTTTCAGCCTCTTCTACCGTATTGGTAATTGTTAATACAGTATCGAGCTGAGAAATGGTAATAAGTCTTTCTACTGCCTCATTAAGACCACAAAGGACAAATGTACCACCTGCATTCTTGCATAGCCGATTAGCCACAAGTATGGCACTCAGTCCAGAAGAATCACAATATTCACATTTTCCGAGATCAAGGATTATATTCTTTTCTCCTTTCCCGGAAATCAGTACCAGTTCGGATTTCAAAGCAGGAGCTATGTGAGTATCAAGCTTTTCAGTCAGAATCTGAATCAGGGTACTGTTATTACGATTTTCAATATTGAAATCCATAAGACTTAAATTTACAGTCTAAATTTAAGCTTTTTTTCTTTTATCTTCTATTTTTTTTTTGTTTTTCTTCAAGTTCTTCTTTCAGAGCTGCCAGATCGGTAATATCGCCAAGTGTGGTTTTTTCAACAGCAGGCTTTGCTTTTTTCGATGATTTTTTCTTTTTCTCAGCTGCAGGTTTTTTCTGTGCTGTATCTTCAGTTTTTTTCTCATCCTCATGAACCCGGCTGTGGGAAACAACTATTTTCTTTGCTGATTTATTAAATTCAATAACCTTAAATGGAAGTTTTTCATCCACTTTTGCCATGGTGCCATCTTCTTTTATGAGGTGCTTCGGTGTGGCAAATCCTTCAACACCGTATGGCAACAGGACAACTGCACCTTTGTCAAACATTTCCATTACTGTACCTTCGTGAATTGAATCAACAGTAAAGATTGTTTCGAACACATCCCACGGGTTCTCCTCAATCTGCTTATGTCCCAGACTCAGTCTCCTGTTTTCTTTGTCAATTTCAAGAACAACTACTTCAAGCTCAGCATCGATAGAAGTAAATTCAGCTGGGTGTTTAATTTTTTTTGTCCATGAAAGGTCAGAAATATGAATAAGTCCGTCAACACCTTCCTCAATTTCGACAAATACACCAAAGTTTGTAAAGTTTCTTACCCGTGCTTTATGTCTTGTTCCAACCGCATATTTTTCCTCAATATTCTGCCATGGGTCAGGTTTAAGCTGTTTAATACCGAGCGACATTTTTCTTTCTTCTCTGTCGAGAGTAAGAATAACTGCTTCAACTTCGTCTCCCACCTTAAGAAATTCCTGAGCACTTCTCAGATGCTGCGACCATGACATTTCCGACACATGAATCAATCCTTCAATTCCAGGGGAAATTTCCACAAAAGCTCCATAATCTGCGAGAACAACTACTTTTCCTTTTACTTTATCGCCCACTTTAAGATTTGGATCGAGTGAATCCCACGGATGAGGCGTCAGTTGCTTGAGACCGAGAGCTATTCTTTTCTTTTCGTCGTCAAAATCAAGAATAACTACATTTAGTTTCTGGTCGAGCTGAACAATCTCTTCAGGGTGATTAACCCTTCCCCACGAAAGGTCAGTAATATGAATAAGCCCGTCAACTCCTCCAAGGTCGATAAACACTCCGTATGAAGTAATATTTTTGACAATACCCTCGAGAACCTGCCCTTTTTCAAGATGAGAAATAATTTCCATCTTTTGCTGTTCAAGTTCAGCTTCGATAAGTGCCTTATGAGAAACAACGACGTTTTTGAACTCGTGGTTTATCTTGACCACCTTGAAATCCATGGTCTGTCCAACAAATACATCGTAATCCCTGATAGGTTTTACGTCTATCTGCGAACCCGGCAGAAAGGCTTCAATTCCAAATACATCCACTATCATTCCGCCTTTGGTTCTACATTTGATATATCCTTTAATAATTTCATCATCTTCATATGCCTGATTGACACGTTCCCATGAGCTGAGTGCCCTGGCTTTCTTGTGGGAAAGCACCAGCTGACCCTTTTTGTCTTCCTTGCTTTCAACATAAACATCAACAACATCACCTACTTTCAGGTCAGGATTATACCTGAACTCATTCAGACTGACAACGCCTTCCGACTTATAACCGATATTAATGACCACCTCACGGTTTGTCATTTGAATAACTGTACCCTTTACAACCTGATCCTCAGCAATTGTGGAAAGAGTTTTGTCGTAAATTGCCTCATAATCAGCAAACCTGGGTGAAAGCTTTTTACGACTGGTTTCCAGTTCATTCCAGTCAATTCCGTTTCCTTCCGCGCCGCTCTCCATTGATCCCGTTAAGGTCGGTGTTTCCTCTTTAACGGTTTCATGCTCTTCTTTTTTATTACTGGTCATATCACTTGCGACAGCCGGCGTCTCTTCAATTTTTGCTTCACCGGCCTCTTCACCAGATCCTTTAACTTCCAGATGTGACCTTTCAAAATCCCCGGTGCTTTTATCAGTACCTTCAGAATGATCCACAGGATCCAGTCCTACTTTAACACCATTTTCTTCTTTTAAACCAGCTAAACCGGCTTCTTTTCCGGTAATCTCAGGAACATCAATTTTCTCAATTCCTTCCAGATTCTCTTCTTTTTCTTTACCTTTTGTCATAAATAATTTTTAATAAACTAATAATTAATAAGTTGGACATTATTTTAATTAAAACAGGTGTGCAAAGATAAATTATTTTTTCGATTTATAAGAAGATTAGTCCATTGATTTTATGTTTCCACACTGTAATTAATTAAAATTTATCCTATAAGAAGCAAATTATTCAATGCAACGAGGCATATTTTCGTTATTCGTTTGTTATGTTATCTTTGCAAAACTTCTGTTAAAAATTTAAAACATGAAAATTGCAATTGCTGGAACAGGATATGTAGGTCTTGTAACGGGAACATGTTTCGCAGAAACAGGTATTACGGTGACCTGTATTGATATTGACGTCAATAAAATAAAAATGTTAAAGAAAGGCATTGCTACCATATATGAGCCGGGTCTGGAACCGATGATTAAAAGAAATATTGAGAAAGGCCGGTTGTTTTTTACAACCAGCATTCGTGAAGGAATTGAAGGGGCTGAAGCCATCTTCATTGCAGTAGGGACCCCTCCCGGAGAAGACGGAAGTGCAGATCTAAGCCATGTACTGAACCTGGCCGCTGTAATAGGAAAAGAAATGAGTTCTTATCTGCTTGTGGTAATTAAAAGCACAGTACCCGTAGGAACATCTGAAAAGGTCAGGGAAACAATAAAAAATGAGCTGACAAAAAGGGACGTTGACATACCTTTTGATGTGGCTTCCAACCCGGAGTTTCTGAAAGAGGGTTCAGCTGTAGAAGATTTTCTCAAACCCGAACGAATTGTAATTGGTACCGATAATGACAGGGCAAGAGAGATCATGACCAGACTTTATAAACCTTTTCTGTTGAATAATCACCCAATATTTTTTATGGATATTCCTTCAGCAGAATTAACAAAATATGCAGCAAATGCCATGCTTGCAACCCGAATAAGCTTTATTAACGAAATTGCCAATTTATGTGATTTGCTTGGTGCCGATATCAACCAGGTAAGAAAAGGGATTGGAAGTGACTCGAGAATTGGCAACAAATTCCTCTATCCCGGTCCGGGCTATGGTGGTTCATGTTTCCCCAAAGATGTCAGAGCACTTATAAAATCGGCCGCTGAAATAGGTTATGAAATGAAAGTTATTTCAGCAGTGGAAAAAGCAAATGAATTTCAAAAAAGTATCCTTTTCAGAAAGATTCAAAATCACTTCAATGGGAAACTGAAGGGAAAAAAGATTGCAGTATGGGGGCTCTCATTCAAACCTCATACTGATGATATCAGAGAATCATCATCAATTTACCTCATTAAAATGCTACTTAATGAAGGTACAAAAGTCAGTGCTTACGACCCGGCAGCAATGAAAGAGACAGAAAAAATATTCGGCAGTTCAGTTGATTATGCAAAAGACCCATATAATGCTGCAATCAAAGCTGATGCTCTGGTACTGGTTACCGAATGGCCTGAATTCAGATTGCCTAATTTTAAGAAGCTTGCAGAACTGATGTCGCACAAAGTAATTTTCGACGGAAGAAATATTTATGACCCGAAGGAGGTGAAAAATGAAGGTTTTATATACTATGGTATTGGAAGAAGGGGATAAGGTCAAGCATGGCGGCCAAAAGACTACGTTTCCCTTCAAAATGCAACCAGCATTGCAAATAAATTAAAAAGAGATATAATTATTGTATTATGAGAGGTATTATTCTGGCAGGTGGGTCTGGTACAAGACTCTATCCTGTGACAAATGTAATAAGCAAACAGATTCTTCCGGTTTACGACAAACCAATGATCTATTATCCTCTTTCCGTTCTTATGCTGGCAGGTATAAAGGATATTCTTATTATCTCAACTCCAAGAGACTTACCTTTATTCCGATCGCTTCTGGGAGACGGTTCTAACCTTGGTATAAAATTTTCCTATGTCGAACAACCTCATCCCGGTGGTCTTGCACAGGCTTTCCTGATAGGTGAAGAATTCATCGGAAATGATCTTGTTTGTATGATACTGGGCGACAATATATTTTATGGCCACGGACTTGGTGAAATTCTTCTTGAAACAGCCAGAATGAAAGAGGGGGCATATATTTTCGGATACTATGTTACCGACCCTCAGCGATATGGAGTAGTTGAGTTCAATAGCAGAATGGAACCGATAAGTATTGAAGAAAAACCCATACGGCCAAAGTCAAACTATGCTGTTACCGGTCTATACTTTTATGATAATACCGTTATTGAAAAGGCAAAATCACTTAAGCCATCGGCACGCGGTGAACTTGAGATAACAGATATCAACCGTCTCTATCTTGAAGAAGGAAAGTTGAAAGTAAAAATTCTCGGAAGAGGCATGGCCTGGCTCGATACCGGTACATGTGAAAGTCTTCTACAAGCTTCAAACTTCATTGCAACGCTCGAACAACGGCAAAGCCTTAAAGCTTCATGCATTGAAGAAATTGCCTACAAAAGAGGCTTTATCAACAAAGAACAGCTTCTGAAACTTGCCGATGCCTGCCGGAATAGCCAGTACGGTCAGTATCTGCTCAGAATTGCAACCGAATGTCAACCAGAATAATTTAATCACAAGCGTATGAAATTTATTTCAACCAATTTTAACGGACTTTTCATTGTTGAACTCGATTTGTTTAAAGATAAAAGGGGATACTTTACAGAAACTTTTAATATTGAGTCGTTCAAAAAAGCCGGGATACTATTTAGCCCGGTCCAGGATAATGAATCGCGATCAATCAGAGGCGTTTTAAGAGGGCTTCATTATCAGCTCAGGCCGTTTGACCAGGCAAAATTGATCAGGGTGATAGAAGGGAAAATTTTTGATGTGGCTCTCGACCTTCGTAAAGATTCGCCCTCATTCGGTAAATGGTTCGGACTGGAACTTGATGCCGCTTCATTTAAGCATATCTTTATCCCAAAGGGATTTGCACATGGCTTCTCCGTGCTGAGCGAATCTGCTGTAGTGCAATATAAATGCGACAACCTGTATAATCCAGCAACTGAACGTGGAATAATGCCGCTCGACCCGGATCTGGCAATCGACTGGAAAATTGGTCGGAACGAAATAATTATCAGTGAAAAAGATAAAAAACATCCCCGTTTTCGGGATGCAGAAAATAATTTCTAATCCATTAAATATGCCGGTTATAATTGTTACAGGAGCAAAAGGACAGCTTGGCAACGAACTGAAGAAAATTTCGGGAAATTTCTTTGGTTATGAGTTCATTTTTACCGATGTTGACTCACTCGACATTTCAGATACCTTAAGCACAAAGAGATTTATTGAAGATCGCCGACCCGACTGGATCATTAACTGCGCTGCTTATAATTTCGTCGACAGAGCTGAAGAAGAGCCCGAAGCGGCTTATAGAATCAATGCAGAAGGAATAAAAAATATTGTAAATACCATCAGGGATACTTATTGCCATCTAATTCATTTTTCAACCGATTACGTATTTGACGGGAAGGCTTCACAGCCCTATAAGGAAACCGATAAGCCAGCACCTCTGTCAGTTTATGGTGAGTCAAAACTTAAGGGTGAGAAAGAGGCTCTTCGGCATCCATGGACGATGGTTATACGCACCTCATGGCTTTACTCTTCGGCAGGCAATAATTTTGTAAAAACAATTTTAAGGAAAGCTCATAACAAAGAGCCTCTGAGAGTTGTGAACGACCAGCAGGGAACTCCAACCTGGGCTGCTGACCTGGCTGCTGCAGTAATGAAAATCATTTCAGATGTGAATAATAAACAAGCGGCCTTCAACGGCGGTATTTATCATTTTTCGAATGAAGGCTCCTGCACATGGTACGAGTTCGCATGTAAAACACTTCAGATTGCAGGAATTGATCATCATGTAGAACCTGTAAGTACCGAAGAATACAAAGCAAAAGCAATCAGACCACGTTATTCAGTAATGTCAAAGAAAAAGATAGCCTCTGATTATGGTATATTGATCCCACAATGGGATGAGAGTCTGGAAAAATGTATTTTCGAATTGAAAAGAAATAAATACATTTAATTTTACATAAAATTTTCTAAAATGTTTAACATTGAAGAAATCCGGCAGAAAGCCCGCAAATGGCTGACAGATGAGTTTAATGAGGCCACACGTCTTGAAGTTCAGGAAATGCTTGAAGGTGATGAGAATAAACTGATAGATGCCTTTTATCAGGATCTTGAATTTGGCACCGGTGGTTTGAGAGGTATCATGGGAGCCGGTACCAACAGAATGAATATTTACACCCTTGGAATGGCAACTCAGGGACTGGCAAATTACCTTAAAAAAAATTTTCGCGACAGAGTAATAAGGGTGGCAATAGCGCATGATTGCAGGAATAATAGCCGCTATTTTGCAGAAACAGCGGCAGATATTTTTTCAGCAAACGGTTTTGAGGTTCTTCTTTTTGAATCACTCCGTCCAACTCCAGAACTTTCTTTTGCAATAAGACATTATAAGTGTCAGAGCGGAGTGGTCATTACAGCCTCACACAATCCACCGGAATATAACGGTTACAAGGCATACTGGGATGATGGCGGGCAGGTTGTTCCTCCGCACGATAAAGGTATAATAGAAGAAGTAAGAAAAATAAAGTCGGTTAAGGAGATTCGTTTCAATGCTGACAGATCAAAAATTAAAATCCTCGGAAAAGAAACAGATGAGCTCTTTCTCGATGAGATACTGAAATTGCGGCTCAGCCCTGACATCATTGATAAGCACGCCAGTATGGGCATAGTCTATACTCCTATTCATGGAACAGGAGTAAGGCTTGTTCCTGAAGCACTTCGAAAGTTCGGGTTCAGGAACATCATTAATGTACCTGAACAGGATGTGGTAGATGGCAACTTCCCAACGGTAAAATCACCCAATCCTGAAGAGAGAGATGCTCTGAACATGGCAATTGAAAAAGCCATTTCGACCGGAGCCGAACTTGTAATGGCTACCGACCCTGATGCCGACAGGGTGGGAATAGCTGTAAAAACACCCGATGGCAAATATGAACTTCTCAATGGTAATCAAACTGCCGCTTTCTTGATGTATTATACCCTTTCACGCTACAAAGAAAAGGGACTCCTAAAAGGTAATGAATATGTGATAAAAACCATTGTTACCTCCGATCTTCTCGATCGTATTGCTGAAGCTTTCGGGGTTGAATGCTTCAATGTTCTAACCGGTTTCAAATACTTTGCCGAATTGATTCGCAAGATGGAAGGCACCAGAAAATATATAGGAGGCGGTGAAGAAAGCTATGGTTATCTGCCTGGTGATTATGTACGCGATAAGGACGCTATTGGCTCCTGTGCCATGATAGCCGAAACAGCTGCATGGGCTAAAGAGAAGGGAATGACCCTGTATGAAATGCTTATTGATATATATTGCCGATATGGTCTCTACCTCGAAAAACTGGTGAATATTATCAGAAAAGGCAAAGAGGGTGCCGACGAAATAAAAACAATGATGCATAACTACAGAAATCACCCTCCCAACGAAATAAATAACAGTCGGGTTATAAGGATTGATGACTATGAAAAGCTTCTTTCACTGGATACCCGTACTGGCAAAACCCGAAATCTTGAACTCGTCAGGTCAGACGTACTGCAGTTTTTCCTTGAAGACGGCTCGAAAATCTCGGTCAGACCATCGGGAACTGAACCAAAAATAAAATTCTACCTCTCCGTTCGCACCAATCTGGCGTCTCCGTCGGAATTCAACGAGAAAACACAGCTGTTAAACAAAAGAATTGAAAACATTATAAATAATTTAAATCTGAGATGAAAAAGTATATCATTCCGTTGACAGGTTTTCTGGTTATATCCAGCCTAACTTTTTCTCAGGTCCCGAAGCCTGTCTGGAGTAATCAGATAAAAAAAGATCCTGTTTTGAGGGTATCATCGAACGGAAGATATCTTGTATATTCCGATGGTACTCCCTTTTTCTGGCTTGGTGACACTGCATGGGAACTTTTTCACAGGCTTAACAGGACAGAAAAATGGTTCGACCCGCGATATGGGACATATTTTACCATCCATTCAGGCGATGTGAAATCAATCAAAACCTATACCCCACCCTCCTCGGGTTATGGTAACGACTGGATTCTTGTAGTAGAAATAAGGGAAAAATAAAAACTGTGAAATCATTCAGAAAAGAATTATGGTTTAACATACCCACCAGAAGGGCTTTTGTTAATATCACCGGTGAAGTTGAAAAATGTCTTACTGAAAGCGGCATTAAAGAAGGCTTATGCCTTGTGAATGCCATGCATATCACCGCCAGCGTCTTTATTAACGATGATGAAGGGGGGCTTCATCACGATTTTGAGGTATGGCTTGAAAAGCTGGCCCCTGAAAAGCCTTACAGCCAGTATATGCACAACGGCTATGAAGATAATGCAGATGCCCACCTGAAAAGACAGGTTATGGGTCGTGAAGTGGTTGTTGCTGTTACAAACGGCAGGCTTGATTTTGGACCCTGGGAACAAATATTCTACGGTGAATTCGATGGCAAACGCCGGAAAAGAGTGCTTGTTAAAATAATCGGTGAATAAAATTTCCGGCAAGGCTGCCAGAAAAATGTCTGTTAAACAGTACTAAAATTTTCTAAAGGATTGAAGACTTTTTTACTTTTTCAACTGTTAAAGAAGTCGTCACTGAAATTGACAAGATATATTTTCCCGGTGGCTCTTGTAAGTGCAGTATAGAGCCACCTCAGATATTCAATTGTTATATCGGTCCGGTTTAAGCTGCCCTGATCGATAAAAACTCTTTCCCACTGTCCACCCTGTGCCTTGTGGCATGTAACAGCATATGCGAATTTTATCTGAAGAGCATTGAAATATGGATCTTCGCGCACAGCATTATATTGATTACGTTTATTACGAATATAATTGTATTGCTCCATCAGAGCATTGAAAAGCTCCGTGCTTTTATCAGCAGGCAATGAGGGAGAATCAAGGTGGAGGACATCGAGCATTACTTTTGTGTCAACTTCCATGTTATAATCAGGAAACCTGAGCGACATTTCGGCGAACCTGAAACCATATCTTTCTTCATATTTTCGCACAGCGAGGACTTCTGCAATGTCGCCGTTTGCAATGAAACGGTAGGGGTCTTCCTCACTGGCAAGTGAGTAATTGTTTTTCACCACCATAACCAGGTCACCGGGAGCAATTTCTTCATCTCTGAAAAATATTCTGGCTCTTATACCCTCGTTATATCTGTTTGCCTGCCGGTTTGAATAGACTACAATTATAGTACCATCGATGCCACATTTGTCGTATGATTCCGACAGTTCTTCAATAAGCTCGTTCCCTGAAATTCTCACAATATCGTTGTAACCATCGCATTTCAGCCGGGGCAGTTCAAGTATCCCCGACATTATTTGCTCCCTTATTCCAGTAGCATTCATCAGGATACCTGATTTTTCGCTCTGCCGGAGCACCTGACATAATTCTGAAGCAGTTACTTTGAATCCAGTGTTCTCGATCATCTTCGAGTCGAGAGCTGGACTCAGGGCAGACCCGACAGGTGGAAGCTGAGCAGTATCTCCCACCAGCATAAGCCTGCAGTTAACTCCTGAATAAACATATTCAATCAAATCTTCCAGTAAACGACCACTGCCAAATATTGAATTATCAGATGGTGTATCTGAAACCATCGAGGCTTCATCGACGATAAAAAGGGTATCGCGATGCAGGTTTCGGTCAAGAACAAACTTTCCAATCCCTTCTTTTCCCGATTTCTGCCGGTAAATCTTTTTATGTATAGTAAAAGCCTGATTACCTGTATATAAAGAAAGTACCTTTGCTGCTCTTCCCGTTGGCGCAAGAAGCACTGTACGCTTCCTGAGTAATTCGAGCGTCCGTACAACAGAACTTATAAGTGTTGTTTTTCCCGTACCTGCATATCCTGTCATAATAAAAATCTCATCCTGCTCATTGCGGGTTATAAAAGAAGCTATCTTTTTCAGGGCAAGTGCCTGATCTTCCGTCGGGACATTGTCAAGAAATTTTATTAAATTATTGAATATCAAAGCCTCTCTCATCAAATACAGGATTTGATTTTATTATGTAAACATAATCATTCTTTTGATATATATTTGTAAGGTAGTATGTGATAATCAGGGTAATTATTTCATTGTAAATAAAGTGAAGGAACCCTGAAAGTCGCAGAAATGTATTAGACTGCTTAAGAAAACAAAATGCCGTTACTGGAAATATTTGATGAAACGCTCGACATAAATTCAGCAGGCAATTATTTTTTGTCGCTCCAGATGAGCTATTATGGTATCTCATTTTGCATTTTTGATACAGTAAGGAGCAAATACATCATGATGAGGTCATACACACCTGATGAAAACAGTCATTTTAATCTGGAAGAAGTGAGTGAAGTTTTTAAAAAAGATGATTTTTTTACAAGGAAGTACAGGAAAGTTAATCTGGTTATGCCTTCGGATCTTTTCACACCGGTTCCTTCTCCGCTTTATGACCCAGGACGTAAGGATGAATACCTGATATTCAATTACGGAGCCGACCGAAATAATATTATTTTTAGTAACAGAATACCGGAGAATGATATTTTCATAGTTTTTGCGGCTTCCAGGTCACTCTTTGAATTAGCATCAGGGTTTTTTCCAGGTATCTTTCCCTATCATCACGTCAGGCCTCTTTTCAGTTCAATTATACACTCAGCCAGAACGGCAGCAGGGAATTACATTCACCTTCATATTGAAAACGATTTTTTTACACTTATTATTTTCAGCGATCAGCAACTACGATACCTGAATGCGTTCAAATACAGGAACATATCCGATATCATGTACTATGTTCTGAATGTATTCAGGACGCTTGGCTTAAGTGGGGAAGAGACATTGCATCTTAGCGGACAAACAGAAAGTTATGACGATCTTACCTCAACAATTTCAATGTATGTGAAGCATTTCGAGTTTGCAGTACCTTCAGGGCAATTCACTTTCAGTCATGTATTCAACGAAATACCCCTTCACAATTATATTAACCTTTTCAATGTTTTGAATTGCGAATAACTGGTGGCAAATACAGGGGGAGAGTTTTGAGGCTACCGGTAAACTTAAATGGGCGGCCTACAACTGATTTTGCACGGGAGGCTCTCTTCGATATTCTTTCCAACAGGGTCGATTTTGAAAACGTTGAAGTTCTTGATCTCTTTTCGGGGACAGGAAGCATCAGTTTTGAATTTGCATCGAGAGGAGCAAAGGCGGTGCATCTTGTAGAACTTAACAGAAATAATATTAATATAATCCGGCAGAACATTCATCATTTTAATATAAATATTATCAAGCCTGTAAGACTTGATGTAAGAGATTTTTTAAAAATCTGCAGTTACAGGTATGATATTGTATTTGCCGATCCTCCTTATGATTTAACATGGCTTGGTGAGATACCCGGAATGGTGTTTTCATCGGGTATTCTTAAAAAAGGAGGTTTTCTGATAATTGAGCATCCGGGAAGAATTAAGTTCGAAAATGAACCATTTTTTATTGAGCATCGTAGATATGGCAAGGTAAATTTTAGCTTTTTCAGAGAAAGCAATGCACAAACTGACTCTCATCATTAAGTTAAGCGTTTGATTTACTGTTTTATCAGACAAAAAAATTCAGAATTATTCTGTATTTTTCAATAAAATTTATTAATTTTGATTTAATATATTGTTGCTGGTTATATGCTTTTTTGAAAAGAGCGGGCAACTTTATATGGTGTTCAGGAGTCTTTATATAGTCAGATTAAATTCTGAGATATGAAACGAGACTTTTTCATACTTGAGTTAATCAAAAGCCTTCCGTTCAGAATTTTGATTTTCCTTGTGTTATTTATTTTCGCGGGAGTTTATATTTCGAAGTGCAAGGAGAGGCAAAAGAAAATTCAGATGAAAGAGGATGTTCTTTATATACATCCAAAGCCAAAGGTTTGAAATGTTTTAAATATTTATAATTTAATTTTTCTCCGTAAATACGAGATGACTTATACTCATGTTTTATGATTGGAGTTTTTTTTGGTGTTTTTATGTTGTTATAAGTACATTTTGTGAATTGC
>DYKN01000148.1 GCA_020722575.1 Rikenella microfusus
CTCATTTTTCTCCCTAATATCCCACAAGTGCCAGATACATCTCTGCTTCATATCTGCTTCCCATATCTGCTTATATATCTGTTTTTATAATCATTCCGGATATCATCGCTGAGATAAGTATTTTGTTTTCAATTTGCTTCTTATCAATGGAGTTGATGGGCTCTCGTGATTGAAAGGTTTATAGGGGGGAGATATTGATCAATACCCAATCACGGGTGCCGTCATTAATTGCTGAACCGCAGAATTCGCACTGATAATGAGTGCTATTGGAGATCGGGGCGCCACAATTGTGGCAGGGGACGGTCTTGAAGTTATAGTATGCTGAGCTTTTTATGCTGGTTCTTCTTGCAAGTGTATAAGTCTGGATATTTGTATGATTCTCGCCTTTGTTTCTGACCTCCTTTGTCCTACTGTTCCTCTCACAATTCGCACCCGACCATTTGACCACAACCTCAACTCTATCAAAGCCATCAGGTTGATTCAGGATGATCCGTTTAAGTTCTACTGCTCCAATTGCTACATCATCCAGAGAGGTATACCATTCTGACTGTGTATCAAAAACGCCTTTAAACTGCCGGGATGATCTTATCTGTTCAAAATAATCAGGACGACAAATGTTCCTGATATGATGACCATCACCGAAGAGGAGAGAGCTTGCAATATTAAAAAACATTACTGAGGTCTTATCTTCAATAACAGATGCATTAAAGTCAGGATCTTTATTTATCATTTCGCCTATACCCTGGATATTTCTGGAGGTCTGTCCGCTATATTCGCATTCCTGAGTGATCTCAGTTAGAACCCAATCATACTGACCGCCCATAATGTATGCCTTGCAATATTCACAGTTTCCCGATTCAGTGATCTTTATTGCAGAACCACAGTTTGGGCACCTGCTTTCAATCAGACCTGCCTTCCCGGTTGTCTTTGCCCCTTTTCTCCTCATAAATGTCCAGAATTCTGTAAATGGCTCTGATGTGTTGGTTTGTAAAATCTTGCCTGTCTTAAGATCAATATTCTTATCATCCATCTGTGCGGCAAAGCCTGCATTTATCACATCATAAAGATTATCAGAATAGGCGGTGTCAACCCACGAGTTTATAATTTTAATATTTTCAAGCTGATTTCTAAAACCCATATATCTCTGCATATCAATCTGAACAGAGAATCTCGCATATATTCCATTAGATACAAAAGAGCGCATAAGAGATAGATTTTGTTCGGACCATCCCTGTTGTATAATCAGAAATGCCTTTTTTACACGTTCTATAAATTTTTCTTCTGAAAAAGCGGGATCCAGCTCTTTGATCTTTTTGATGTTGATCTCTCTATCCTGTGTTTTAATCGTTTCTGTCATATCATTTGCTCTCTTGATGGTCTCATTGTATTTATTTGCAGCGGGCACTTTTCTGGATATCAGTATAATGATTAAAATGGTTCCACCTATAAAAAATAAACCGATCAGGCCTGCAACTGGATTTACTGTTGAACCCTTGCCTGTGCTGTGAATATGAGTTTTTGAAGAACGATAAGACGACCGGGAACTTGAGGAACTTGAAGAATGAGATCTGGAGGAGCTATCGCTATAACTATGTCCACCGCCAGCACGAGAATATATGTTTGTAGAATAGAGAAAGATGAATGCAAAGAGGGCTGTTATCAATAATGTGAAAATTATTTTCTTCATTTATTATCATCCTGTATCTATCTTATACAATGTGGTTTTTATAAAGTAAACAGTTTTGG
>DYKN01000056.1 GCA_020722575.1 Rikenella microfusus
AATTATTGAATAATCAAAATAGTTAAAGATTTTTAAAATATCTATCGACAATCGTCGGTTTAGTTCAACGGCCCGGCAGTATGGAGAGTCTACCCCGCCTCAGCGGGGGCCGAGCGTTAAGTCCCGACATGGTATGTTGGAATGGCGAAGGAGCCAGCTTGCAGGGAAAGGGTGTTACCCGACCTGTCCTGACCCTACCGGTCAGGACGCAGCATCAGGGCACCTATCCCGATACCCCGCGGCAATAGGGCCAAAATCCCGATAGCTATCGGGATGTCACGTCTTTGATCCTGACCGACCGAAGGGAGCGTCATGGGGTACAAGTTTGATAGGGAGCAGGAAACAAGTCAAGTTAAACTAAGTTTTATTACGGGCACTGGCGCGATCGCGGTATAAGCTATTACAAAGCAGTCAAGAAAGCAAGAGTAAAAGCAAAAACCGTGACGAGCTTATGAATTATACCGTCCGTGTTATGGGCCAGGCCTTATTTATTTGTCTCGGTACCAGAAAATTGTTAAGGTGTACGAGTATTAACCTTTTATTTGTTAGTCTTGGAGCAGATATTTCATTGCGACGGCGGGAGGGAGAAAATTTTTAAAATCGATTTTGCAAATGTGCTTACACCTTTAGCTTTGTGGCTTATAACAAATGATTTACTTAAATATTACAGGTTTAAAGAATTGACGGCCTAATCCATATGGAAGTAACTTATCATGTTGTAATCTTCCAATTATTATTGCAGGATGTGTATTAAATTTCTTCGCAAAATGTTTTATATCAGCTTCAGTTAATGATTCAGAATCAATAATTTCTTGTTCCTCATCTTTTGTAAGAGTCCATTTAATGGCAAAATTATCTGCCTCTTCTTCTTTATTTCTATCATAACCTGAATAATCAACTTTTTCTAAGAAGATGTCTTTTTTCCCATGCAAGATAATATGTCCGGCTTCGTGAAAAAAAGTAAACCAAAAAATGTCGTTTCGTTTATATCTCCCCGATAATTGAATTAGAGGAGTATCGTTAAGCCATCTGGTTGAACCAACGATTGGGGCTTTAGGTAAACATGGTGTATAAACAACCTTTACACCGGCTGCCAGACAGGTTGCCTGTAATTTATTTGCAAAATCGTTTGGGTGCTTGGCCATTATTGACTTGATTTCGGGCAAAGCATCTTTGAAGTCTTTTTCATTGTAATCAGGTGCTTGTAATTCTGATGCCTGAAGGTCTCCTTTACGTAACCAGGCTGAAATTGCATATGGTTCCTTTGTGTGGGCAAGTGAGATTCTGAAAGCAACTTTAAGCTGTTGGTTCAAATAATAATCCTCCCATGCTACGTGATTACTGATACTGAAGAAAGCTAACAAATCTGCAGTTCTTGCTTCAATTGATTTATTTTGAGGCAACCAACCCTTTTTTATCATCTCTGCTAATGGGAATCGTTTTGCCCACCCAATGGAAGATGTAAGCACATTTTTTCTTTCCTCACGTGCTATAAACTCATCATAGTTACGCTGAATATTTAACCAAAAATGAGCCGGTATCTTTAGTACATGTTCAAATTGCACGGCCATTTCTGCAGTAATCGAGCTTTTACCTTTGATAATTGCTATAATTGTTTTTTCAGGTTTACCTGTACGAATAGCAAATTCTTTTGGCCCCATTCCCAATTCATCCAATTTTTCGGAGAGAGTTTCTCCTGGATGAAAAGCAACTTGTGGAATATACTGATTTCTATTTACCATAATTCTTTATCTAGGTCAATGATAATCTGTAATTTCAATTATTTCAACTCCTTTAATTTCAAGCCAGATATATTTACCTGATTTATCGGTTGGTATTGGATTTTCCTGAGGTTCAAAAACAAGTCTATAAGGTTGATCAAGGTCACATGCCCATTGGCCTTTTCGATTGTCTTTGAGTTCATGGTAATGACCTGGTAAATTTCTAACATCCTCAAGTGTTTGAGCGTTATGTAAATCAAGTAAACGTCTATTAAATAATTTGGCTCTCAATTGACCAAACTCTTTTTGACATTTCTTGTAATCATTTGCCAGCTTTTCTAGTTTTTTATCTCTAAAAGATATTTCCACTGCAAAAATAATTGAATTATTTTAATTAACAGCAAATGTAAGTTAAAAAAAACGTTAAATGTATTGTATTAAGGGAAGAATTTAAGAATATAAAGGTTATTTTTCAAAAAACGGGATTATATCAACCTATGCGAATGGCTCATAATGATTGTTCCTGATCAATGCCCTCATATTCTTTTGTACAGGAAGCATTCGCATTACACTTTCTTTTGTTGTTCTATCCATAACACCGAAGTTTTCTGCCATAAATTTTGCTGTTTCACCTTCAAGTTGCAGTGCAATTTTGGTACCCATGTTTTCAAATACAATGGTATCAAAATCCCTAACACTCTGGGAGGCTAAGATAAACCCGACACCATATTTTCTGATGGTTACAGCTTGCCCTTCACGCTCACCTTCCTGAAGAATCGAAAGACTTTCTTCAGGAGTAAAATTTCGTCGAGGTTTTGTCATGGTTCCCAAATTTAATTAGAACTAATTTGTTTTTTAAATTATGTCCAGTTATTTGGGGGGTTAAGACATCACCAGTTTGGGTTTAAGCAGTTTTGGATCAAGATTCTATATTTTTAACTGCTTTAAGTGCTATAAAAATACAAATTATTCTTCCTGTATAAATTAAAATATAAAACTCAATTAACAATATGATTTAAATGATAAGTTAAAATCTTAATGAGGATTTTTTTTAATAAATTTACTATTGTTGTTAAACAATCGGAATCATGAGCACAATTGACCGTCGTGGTTTCATACAGAAATCAATTGCCGGGGCGGCAGGTTTAATGATTTATAAGCCGGTTGAAACATTTAGATATCCGGGGCTATATGAAAATTTTTTCTCCAGGGTGGCTTTGACCACAGGTGATAACAGAGCAGATATAACCTTTCGTGCCCTGCAACCTTTTGCTCAGCAGATAAAGCAGGCTATAGGTGAACGTCGTGTTATCCTTAAACCAAATATGGTATCAACAACTATTCAACTAAGTGCTACACATGCCGACACTCTGGAAGGTATACTGGAATTCCTTAAATCGATTAAAAAACTCGATAATGTTATTATTGCAGAATCTGCTGCTGATGGCCCTGCAATGGATGGCTACAATAACTACAACTACCTCAGGCTTGCGAAAAAATATCCGGTAAAATTTATTGATCTTGATATGCAGGGATTTGAAATATTGCATGTGTTTGACGAAAGGGATTTCAGACCACATCCTGTTAGGTTTTCTAAAGTGCTGCTTGACCCGGATTCTTATATTGTATCAGTTGCGAGAATGAAAACGCATGACAGGGTCATCGTAACACTTTCATTAAAAAATATTGTTGTGGGTGCTCCTATAAAAGATCCAGGATTTGCATTCGGGAAGAACCGAAAAGAAGGAATCCGGAGTGATAAATCAATTGTTCATGGTGGAGGGTACAGAGGGATTAATTATAATCTGTGGGAAGTCGGAAGGCGCCTTCATCCACACCTTGCAGTTATAGATGGTTTTGAAGGGATGGAAGGTAATGGCCCAACTGCTGGCACTCCTGTAGATCACAGAGTATGCGTGGTAAGTACCGATTGGCTTGCTGCCGATCGGATAGCAGTTGAACTGATGGGAGTAGATTTCAGTAATATTGGCTATCTGAATTATTGCGTTCAGACTGGAATGGGTACAGCTGATCTTGAAAAAATAGAAATAATAGGAGAAAGTTTAAACAAGCATATAAAAAAGTATAAATTAAGTGCTAATATTGAAAAACAACTTTCGTGGATGAAACCAGCAGGACAATAAGTTATATTTGTTTAACAGTTGAATTAATAACAGAAACTTAATCATGAATTTTCCCTTGTTAAAAATTACAGTCCCCCCGATTGCATTGGCTATTGCAGCCTCCACAACATATGCCGGAAAAAGCAGGATGAATATATTGTTCATTGCGGTTGACGATATGAATAATGACCTCGGATGCTATGGTCATCCATATGTGAGATCACCGAATATCGACCGCCTTGCTTCTCAGGGCATAGCTTTCTCAAATGCATACTGCCAGTTTCCGCTCAGCAGCCCGAGCAGAAGTTCAGTGATGACGGGAATGAGACCTGACAGAATAAGAGTATTTGACCTGGCTTATCACTTCCGCCAGGATTTGCCGGATATTCAGACCCTACCGCAAATGTTTATGAAGAATGGATATTTTTCGGCCCGCGTTGGTAAAATATATCATTACGGAAATCCGGGAGATATAGGAACAAACGGCCTCGATGACAGAGTATCGTGGATGGAAAGGGTCAATCCTGCAGGCAGGGATAAAACCACCCTGGAGCTTGATGTAATAAATTATACTCCCCGGAGAAAAGGACTTGGTGCTGCCATGGCATTTCTGGCAGACAGGGAAGGAACTGATTCGGAGCATACGGATGGCAAAGTGGCGAAAGAGGTAATCAGGCTTCTTGCTGAACACAGGAATGAACCTTTTTTCATTGCCGCAGGTTTTTACCGGCCACATTGCCCATGGATTACACCTTCAAAATATTTTGATATGTATAACATGGAGCAGATCAGTTTGCCTGAAATATCAGATAAGACCAGTAAAGAATACCCTGCACTGGCTCTGGCTTCAACCAATCCATGGCCACTGAACGGGCTTACGACTGAGCAGGCAAGGGAATGTAAACTTGCATATTATGCTTCAATTTCCTTTGTTGATGCCCAGATTGGAATAGTGCTTGATGCTCTTGATTCACTTGGTCTTTCCGATAAAACGATAGTTGTTTTCTGGAGCGATCATGGTTATCATCTCGGTGAGCACGGTTTATGGTTCAAGCAGAGCTGCTTTGAAGAATCGGCAAAAGCGCCTTTAATTATTTCAGTTCCGGGTTTGAAATCGGCAGGGAAAGTATGCCGGCGGATAGTGGAACTAATTGATATTTATCCCACTCTTGCCGAGCTGACTGGTATTAAACCTCCAGAGGGGTTAGAAGGTAGAAGCCTTGTTAAACTACTGAAAAATCCTCTGGCGAAATGGACCCACCCAGCCTATACACAGGTCCAAAGAGGAGAAACACCCGGGCACAGTGTCAGAACTGAAAAGTGGAGGTACACCGAATGGGGTTCTGGTGAAAAAGGTGCTGAATTGTATGATGAAATTAATGACCCTCAGGAACTTAAAAACCTTGCCGGCGACAGCCGATATGCGGATATCGTGAAAGAAATGAAAACCCTTCTGAAAACCGTCCACCCGGTGCCCGTTGTGGGAGGAAAAGCCGCAGCCGATACAAAAGCCAGATTCTGTAATTAATATGTTTTAATAATTTGTCCGTATCTAATTAATTAACTGAATGACAATGAAATATCATGCCTTGTGTTTTATTGTAATATTTATCCTGGCAGGTTGTTCTGATCAGGAGAGGCCAGCCCGTGGAATAAATACAGAATATACTGATATGAAACAGGTTCTGTTATCTGAGCCGGATTCAAGTTATGCTTCAGTCGTCAAGCCTGAATTACCAGCACGTACAATTACAGTTGGAGGTAAGGGGTCAGATATTGCAGGTTTTACTGCGAAAGCTATTCAAACTGCAATTGATGCGTTGTATAAAGAGAGTAGAGCAGGTGTTATAGTTCTTTCTCCTGGAGAATTTGAAATAATTGCTCCTGTAAGGCTTTATAGCAATATGACGTTGAAAGGTTCTGGTAAAAAAACTGTACTTAAGAAATGCAAGGGTGTAGGTTCCCCGCTAATAATAGATGCTGATTATGGGGAACTTCAGGTGACTGTTAAAGATGCTTCAGGTTTCAGAGCCGGGATGGGAATCTCTGTTTATGACGGGAACCAGCGCTATGGATGGGATCTGACAACAGCAAAGATCACTGCCATAAAAGGGAATACTCTTTATTTTGATGAGTATTTGGCGCGTGATTACAGTTCTGATAAAGGTGGTACCGTTTCAAATGCATGTTCAGTAATATCAGCAATTGAAGCTGAAAATATAAAAATAACTGATCTTATTGTTGATGGGAGCGGAGATACAAATGATATGATAGATGGTTGCAGGGCTGGCGGAATTTATTTACACAAAGTAAAAAATGCAGTTGTGGAGAATGTAATAGTTAAAAATTTTAATAGTGATGGTATCAGTTACCAGATTACAGAACATGTAACAGTACGAAATTGTGAAGTATATGGATGTACCAACATTGGAATTCATCCTGGAACCGGCTCACTTTTTACAGTTATTGAGGGAAATAGTAGCCACGATAACGGTGGATACGGCCTTTACGTTTGCTGGAGGGTAAGAAACGGCGTTGTAAGGAACAACATCTTCTTCAGGAATGGAAATAATGGAATCAGCACAGGGCATAAGGACACTGACATGCTTTTTACCGAAAATCATATTTTTGAAAACGGATCAGATGGTATTTATTTACGAGGTGAAACAGATCTTAATGCACCTCACAGGAGTATATTTAAAAATAACATTATTGAGAATAATGGCATAAAAGGTGAAGGATATGGTATTTCTGTGAACTGCAGAGCTGTAGGTGTTGTTCTTGAGAACAATATCATTCGTAATACGGGTAAGGGAAATCAAAAAGCAGGAGTCTGGCTGACGAAAAACAGCATTCCGGTAGAAATGAAGAATAATATTTTTTCAGGTCATCCGGAGGGTGATGTAAAAGATGAGACAGGTCACCAGTAATAACCCTGAATCTCAAGATTTGTCAGCCCGGCTTTACGGGCATATTCAACGGCCTCCTGGTATTCCTGTCGTGTTATTCGGCGATTGATTTCTGGATATTGAGAAGCTTTATAGACCGGTCTGTATTGTGACATGATGTTCAGATAAGTATCTTTTGGAAGATTTTCAGCAATCCAGTCTATTACTTTTTTTGTCCCACTTACATTATTTGGCATGACAAGATGCCTGATCATCAGTCCACGATACATGAGACCGTTAGCAGCTGGCTTTGCTACACCTACCTGGCGATGCATTTCAAGCAAAGCATTTGCTGTAACTTCAGGATATGAATATGCACCTGAAGAATATTTTTCAGCCATTTCGGGATCAGAGTATTTGAAATCGGGCAGATAAATATCGACAACTCCATCGAGGATCTTAAGTATTTCAATTCTTTCCCATCCACTGGTATTGTAAACCAGTGGCAGTTTCAATCCATTAGCGGCAGCTTTATCGAGGGCCAGAAGGATATGGGGAGAATAATGTGTAGGGGTAACGATATTAATATTGGGGCAGCCCATTTTTTGAAGGGAAAGCATCATATCCGCAAATTCTGATATGCTTCTTACACTTCCTTCACCACCCTGGCTGATTTCCCAGTTAATGCAGAATACGCATCTAAGATTGCAGTTGGTCATAAAAATTGTACCTGACCCTCCTTTACCAACAAGGGGGTGTTCTTCTCCGAAATGAGGATGATAAGCCGATATTTCAAGCCTTGAATCAGCATTGCAAAAACCTTTCTGCCCTTTCAATTTATTCACCCCACATCTGCGCGGACAGAGTTCGCATTTCTCCATCATTGCCCATAGCATTTCTCCACGCTTCCAGAGCTCTCCGCTTCTGTGCAGGGAGAGATATCCGGGTTCAAACTTTATATTAACCATATTTTGATGTGAATCAATATTATCCATGAATTTTGCACTTATTCCAGCAAATGCACTCAATACAACTGATTTTATCACTTTTCTTCTTGTAACCATATAAGGGAAAGGTGAAACCGTTTAATCAAATTTAAAAAAAATTACTATATGGTTTTTAATCCACGAAATGTTATTTTGCTTTTGTAATACTCGGAAAAAACAATTAATTTTATCTGAACATCTTTAAAAAATTTACTTATAAACAGATCATACAATGAAAACTTCAAGACGCACTTTTATTCGCACAAGCTCAATAGCAGCTGCGGGTGCAATTATAATGCCGAAAGCATTGTCACTCTTATCGCCCATAGGAAAAGGTATTGTCGGTCTTCAGCTCTATTCAGTCAGGGCCGATATGTCAAAAGACCCATATGGCACTCTCAAACAACTCAAAGAAATGGGTTATGTTTATGTTGAACATGCAAATTATGTTAACGGTAAATTTTATGGCTATGAACCCAAAGAATTCAAAAAGGTGCTGGATGATCTTGGATTGAAAATGATAAGCGGCCATACAGCCCTCAACCCCAACCACTGGGACGATTCAAAAAAAGATTTTGCTGATAGCTGGAAGAAACTGGTAGATGATGCTGCAATTCTCGGTCAACAATATGTCGTTAGTCCCGCTATGAACCAGGCTCAATATCGTACATATGATGACCTGATGAAAACAATGGAGATATTTAACAAAGCGGGGGAACTATGTAAAAAGTACAAAATGAAATTCGGGTATCATAATCACGATTTTGAATTCAAAGTTGAGTTCAGTGGGGAAAAGATGTTCGATATAATTATGAAGACCATAGATCCTGAAATGGTTGTTATACAGTTAGATACTGGCAACCTTTATAACGGTGGGGCAAATGCAATGGAGGTGGTTAAGAAATATCCGAAACGCTGGGAAAATATGCATGTTAAAGATGAAATAGAAACCGGGCAGGGCCGGTATGAAAGCTGTATCCTTGGTGAAGGCATAGTAAATCTGCGTGAAGTTCTTGCTATTGCAACTAAAACAGGAGGAGCAAAGGTTTATATAATTGAACAGGAGGCTTATCAGGGTAAAACTCCCTTAGAATGCGTTAAGGTCGATCTGCAGATTATGAGGCAATGGGGTTATTAAAAGAGGGAATATTAATTTCGTATTTAAACACTTTACCAGGAGATAATATTAATATCACAGTTCAAAGCAATTGACTGTGAAGAGAAATCTTAATTAGCTGCTGGAAGATTTTAAAAAATCGAAAAAAGTGCTGTGTTATATCAGGTTTTATTACTGTCAATAAATGACGGGATCAGGATGTTCTGGCACTTTTAACTGTCAGAACCAGATCTACCATTATTAAAAGTAATGCGAAGGATCCAAGAATAGCTGGTATTATATAGACATTTTCATATACCAGCCCTTCGAACCAGTGACCAAATACTGGTGAGCCCAGCCATGCTCCTATCCATCCGAAAACTATTTTGGAAAGGAATGAAACAAATCCTGGCCTAATGTAAAACTTAAGTCCGTAATGTAGTATTGCTGAAACTGCAATGCTGATTATCAGCAGAATCAGAAAGCTTAGAAAACTCATTCCAATCATAGTAACATTCTCCATTGATTATTTTTATCCTTATAACACAGCACTTTCTTACTTAATAATTATCATTTAATTTGTATATACAAATACTTATATTGCTGAAAGTTAATAAGAAATTCTCTTAAAATCAATTATAATTAATTATCAAGAACTCACATTATTACAAAATTATGAGTTTTTTGTATAATTATCCGTTAATAGAGCTTATCTTTAAGATTTGCTGTGGTATTAATTTAATTTTAGTAATGGATTTGAATTTATTGATCAGTTAATTTTCTGTACTTAATTCTTCCGGGTGTTGTATCAGCAACTCTTTTGCGGTAGTTTTCCTCATATTCTGAGTAAGTTCCTTCAAACCATACAACTTTTGAGTTACCTTCAAAAGCAAGGATGTGTGTTGCCACTCTATCGAGGAACCATCGATCGTGAGTAATTATTACGGCGCAGCCTGCAAAGTTTTCAAGTCCTTCCTCAAGAGCACGGAGAGTGTTGACGTCTATATCGTTGGTGGGTTCATCGAGAAGCAATACATTTGCGCCGGATTTGATTGTAAGTGCGAGATGGAGTCGGTTTCTTTCACCGCCCGAGAGAACACCACATTTCTTTTCCTGGTCAGCACCGGTGAAGTTAAATCTTGCAGCATAGGCCCTGGCATTTACCGGTCTGTTACCCAGCATAATCTCGTCATATCCTCCTGAGATTACCTCGTAAACTGTTTTTGATGGGTCGATCGCTGTATGAGCTTGATCGACATATCCAGGCACTACTGTTTCACCAATTTCAAATCTTCCACTGGTAGGTTGTTCAAGCCCCATAATCATTCTGAAGAGCGTAGTCTTCCCGGCACCATTAGGCCCTATTACACCAACGATGCCATTCGGAGGGAGGTCGAAATTAAGGTTTTCAAAAAGAAGTTTTTCACCAAATGATTTTGTGACATTTACTGCCTTTATAACTTTATCGCCAAGTCTGGGCCCATTTGGTATATAGATTTCGAGTTTTTCCTCTTTTTGTTTAACATCCTGGTTGAGGAGGTTTTCGTATGCGTTTAATCTGGCCTTTGATTTTGCGTGGCGTGCTTTTGGTGCCATTCTGACCCATTCAAGTTCTCGTTCAAGAATTTTTCTTCTTTTGATATTTCCTTTTTCTTCAATCTCAAGTCTTTTAGCCTTTTGTTCGAGCCACGATGAATAATTACCTTTCCATGGTATACCTTCACCACGGTCGAGTTCAAGGATCCAGCCGGCAACATTATCTAGAAAATACCTGTCGTGAGTGATACAAATAACGGTTCCCCTGTATTGTTTAAGGTGTGTTTCGAGCCACTGTATTGACTCAGTATCGAGGTGGTTGGTAGGTTCATCGAGCAGGAGCACATCGGGTTGCCTTAGAAGAAGGCGGCAAAGAGCTACACGCCGGCGCTCACCACCTGACAGTATATTGACAGGAGTATCTCCCGCAGGGCATCTTAATGCATCCATTGCCTTTTCCAGCCGGTGCTCAATATTCCAGGCATCATAATAATCTATCTTTTCCTGCAATATAGCCTGCCTGTCTATCAATTCCTGCATCCGGTCAGGATTTTCATATATTTCGGGATCAGCAAAACTGTTATTAATTTGATCATATTCCTTAAGTATATCCATGATCTCTTTGACTCCTTCCTCAACTATTTCACGCACAGTGCGATTTTCGTCGAGCAGCGGGTCCTGTGGCAGGAGACCGACACTATAGCCGGGACTGAAAACTACTTCTCCCTGATATTCTTTTTCTTCATTTGCTATAATCCTGAGCAGGGTTGATTTACCAGAACCGTTTAAGCCAATTATTCCAATCTTGGCTCCCAGAAAAAATGAAAGTGAAATATCTTTTAACACCTGTTTGTGAGGAGGATAAATTTTACTCACACGGTACATTGAAAAAATAATCTTGTTCTCTTCACTCATGAAAAATGGGTTTAAATGAAAAACAAAAATAAAGTAAATCTGAACAGATAATGACAAACTTTAAGGTTCTTTAAACAAAACCTTAAAGCAGATATTTTGAAATAATGATGAGTGATTCTTTGATATCTCTTTAATAGGAGACTTAACTACGTTGTGTAAAAAGACTTATTGTTTC
>DYKN01000149.1 GCA_020722575.1 Rikenella microfusus
ATCTTCATCATTAAGCATTTTCTTAATGCCGTTGATCACTGCATCCGTTCTTTCCCCGATATTTGCTAATGCTATTACTGATTCCTTACGAGTATGATTGTCTTTGTTGTTCAATAAACTTAGTAACATTGGCACACTTTTTTCTGCCAGAGAACCAATACTTCCGAGGGCACTAATTGATTGATATATTATTTGTTCATCATTGTCTTTCAATCCCTCTAATAATACCGGCAGAATAATCTTCACCGCATTTCGATAGTCGTCATTAACCTCCAAACGCTTTGGATTAAAAATCTTATACCCATGAACGATTTTGGCACCCTTTTCATAATATGTTTTCGGGGGTTCTAAAAAAAAGAATTCAATATCAGCGTACGCCGCATCTCTTACCATTGCATCTTTATCACTGAAAAGCGGTAAAATTATCGGTATACACTTCAACGAGATATAGCTTTTGATATTTTCATCTCTTTTCAGTATCCATACCGCGGTTTTCCTTTTATATGGATCTGCGCTGCTCACCCGATTTTGTATATCTCTGATAAAATCATCACCCTGACTTGACTTTGCGCATTGCGGCGCGATAACACACAACACCACTGCCATTAGTATACGATACCGCATCACAAATAACCTCCGTTTGGGAATATGGATTTCCTTGTTTCACAACCCACTATTTTTTCCTTATATCAAATTCACTTTCTCCAGGCCACACTGGTTTCTTGTTCAACATGTCGCTGAACCGTTTGTAGTCCTGTCCGTATTTAGGAGAGTTTTTGTAATCGTTATATTTGTTCTTTTGATTTTGGTACAAATAGTTTGGTGCATAACTATCATTGTGCGGCCAATTCGATTTACCCAATTTCCATTTTACATAATCAAGCGCTCCGGAGAAATCGCCGCTAATCAGGGAGCCTAAGAACGAAGGAAACGCGAGACCATAGTTTTCTTGAGCATCTAATTGAAACACAACTGTAGTGTAATCAATTTCTGCCCTCTCTCCATCTTCCAATCTTATTATAGTTATCTCAGTTCCTTTTCCTTCCCCATTAACTGTTAAAGTCACTCTTTCTTCAACCAAGCCTCCCTTTTCTCCTCCAACGAAAGTTTTACGAATAATTTCACCTTTCTCATTAATTGTTCTTTCCCTAATTCTTTCATCGACGTCACCATCAACGTATTCTCTCACTTCATATTCCCGCAAATCGCCATTTTCCTGCTCTATCGGCGGGGTTTTATACACAAGACTCCTTTCGCGTTCATTACCAGCAGTTAATATAAACTCACCTTCCTCGTCCATATCCTTTATTTGCCAGGATAATTGCCTGTCCCCTTCTTCCGCATATGAAAGCTCATGACCGGAATTTTCCATGCTCTCGTAATACGCGATTTTTTCATCGGGGGTCATTATGCGCTTATCTTCGTCACTAAGTGAATACCCAAGGGAAGCTTTCACGTTATTGAAATCATCGGAACCGCTTTCCAAATAATTTCCACTGTTAATGTTGTTACTAATTCTGGCAACACTCTCCTGGTATTCTCGCAGTTCCTCGTTCTTCATGAATTTGCCTTCTGTAACGAGGTTATAGGAGCTCTGCGCTAATCCGCTCGCGTCCTCCATTATAACCTTCGCCTCATTAACAAAGCTCTGCCCCATCGTCATCAGGCTCGCACCCGCATCCACAAATCCCTGCCCTATCTTCGTCC
>DYKN01000019.1 GCA_020722575.1 Rikenella microfusus
CATCGGACAGGGTTTATGCCGGAGGGAAGTACTGGGGGCGTTTCGATGGTATTTCTATGGTAGCCCTTAAGGCAATAGTTTACCTTACTTGGGCAAGCCCGAGATTTAACCCCGGAAATGATCTCGCAAGATACGACAGCGCTGCTGTAAATGCTTATAAAGCAGTACAGTTCAAACTTACTGTTGACCAGGTTTCGTCAGGCAATAGTTTCAGACCTCTGAATCCAGTACAATGGACAAATCCCAATGCACCTGAGGCTATTGCAATAACGCGTTACAACTCCAGCAATGATGCAATAGAAAGGATGCTTTATCCGGGCGGCTTTCAGGGTAACGGTCAGATAGGAGCTACACAGGAACTGGTTGATGCTTTCCCGATGGCTAACGGACGTCCAATAAACGATCCTGCAAGTGGATATGACCCGGCAAATCCGTATGCAGGACGCGACCCAAGGTTCTACAGCGTTATTTTCTATAATAACCGACCAGTTTACAGAAAAAACAATGAAACACCCAGTAATATAATGTATACATTTGAAAACTGGAATGAAGGACCTAATGGACCCGGGAAAGACGCTTATGGTGTAAAACCGACAAACAGTCGAACAAACTACCATATTAAGAAGTTCATTTTTGCCGGTCTTAATTGGTCGGATGCATCAATAAACCGTCAGCCTCATTACCGCTATCTTATTCGCTGGGAACAGATGCTTTTAACCTTTGCTGAAGCAGCAAATAAGGTTGTTGGTCCACTTGATGAGACACGTTACGGAATGTCGGCGCGGACTGCAATACAATATTTGCGAGCAAGAAAAACCTATGACGGTAAAAATGGTCTTAGCCCGGCAGTACCCGGTGCTCCGGATGCATACCTTCAGGAAGTTGCAGATGCAGGCCCGGAAGCATTCGATGCCCTTGTGAGAAATGAGAGAAGAATCACTATGTGCTTCGAAGGAGTAAGATTCTACGACCTTCGTCGCTGGACAACAGATGCCGACTGGCAGAACCTAATAAACCAGCCTGTACATGGCGTTACTATAACTCAAAACGAAGATCTCTCGTTTGCATACGATTTCACCTATGTGGCCGACCAGAGAAAATTCCCGTCGCCATATAATCCTATCCCGTATAACGAGGTACTGCGTATGAGTAATCTTGAACAGAACGAAGGATGGTCTTCATGGAACTAATAACTTCAAAAAGGAATAACTATGAAAAAGTTACTGGCATTTATAATAATTTCTGTGGCAATGGTATCATGCTACGAGGATTATATTCTTGACTACGTTTATACTTCAATCTATTTTCCTTACCAGCTTGATGTCCGTACATTCGTGGTGGGCGAAGGGATGAAAGTAGAAGTTGGAGCCTGCCTTGGAGGAGTGAGAGAAAACAAAATCGACCGTGAAGTTTCCTTCATTCTCGATAATAGTCTGGTTACTCCTGCCGTGTTCAATCAGATGAAAAACCACCCGCTTCCATATATCAAGGAAGCAATGACAGGTGTGACCAATTTGCAGGTAATGCCTTCAAACTATTACACCCTCAGCGATAACAGCAAAATGGTTATCAAACAAGGCTGTCATAGCGGAACAGTTGTAGTAAGAGCCGATTCAATTAACTTTCTGAATGACTCGCTTAATACTTTTTATGCAACTTATGTTTTGCCTTTCTACATCACTAATGCTGATGCCGATACAATTCTCGAATCAAAAAGGTATAACATTGTAGGCCTGAAATTCGAAAATATGTTATATGGCTATTACTGGCATGGTGGTGAGGCAAGGATCGAGAGACCGGGTCTGCCCGATTCTACCTTTACTTATGCAACGGAAATACCAACCGCTGAGGCAAAGATATGGATCTTAACTACAGCAGGACCTTCAACTCTCAATTGTAACGGTTACCTCAATCAGACCAGCTCAAAAACTGAAATGAAACTGGTGCTTAAAGGCGATAAAGTATTCGTCAGTAGTGCTCCGGGTGCAACATATGTTATCGAACCCGATGGAGAAAGTATATTCAACAGGGCCAAAAAACTTCAGGACCGTCGTATATATCTGAAATATAAATACTTAAATACTTCAGACGGGTTTACATACCATTGCACCGACACACTCAGGTTCCGCAACCGAATACGTGACGGAATAAACGAATGGCAGGATGAAAATCCAGAACATTATACCAAATGAAATTTGAACAGCTGCCGATGAAAACATCTGCAGCCATGGAAATGGAGAGCACCGCTGCCGAAATGGAACGGTGCTCTTTTTTCACTCTTAATTTCATCCAAATATGAAAACTTTCCCCACAAAATCTTTGATATTTTTTTTATTGTTAAACAATATATTAAGTAGTGCACAAAATCCACGTATCGATGGTTACAGGGGTATCTGGTTTACCCTCGGCCAGTTTACTGAATACGGCGATAAATATTCAGGCGGACTTGGTACTTATACTGCTAACCATATCCCGATAGCAATATTCTCTCCTGAAGTAAATAAAACATTTTTTACTTATGGTGGAACAACCAGACCAGAAGAACACCATCTGCTGATAATGGTTTCATATTATGACCACAAAACCAGATTGGTACCAAAGCCTGTTGTTGTGTGCGATAAGAAGGGAGTAAACGATCCACACGACAATGCTGCAATTTCAATTGATGGTAATGGCTTTATCTGGGTTTTTGTCAGCGGAAGGGCACGAAATCGCCCGGGATTTATTTATAAAAGCTCTGACCCTTACCACATTGACAGGTTTGAACTTAAAAGAGAAGCCGAACTAACCTATCCTCAGCCCTGGTGGGTAAAGGACAAAGGATTCCTGTTTATGTTTACAAAATACACAAATGGGCGTGAATTGTACTGGACAACAAGCACGGACGGAGTTAACTGGATGCCTGATCAGAAACTTGTAGGTATGGGAGGTCATTATCAGGTTACCAATATGTATGGAAATAAACTGGTCTCTGCATTTATGTACCATCCCGGAGGTAATGTTGACAGAAGGACAAATCTCTATGTTGTTCAGACGGAAGATATGGGGAAAACATGGAAAACAGTTGATGGTAAAACAATCAACCCCCCATTGACCAATCCGCACTGCGAAGCACTTGTAAGGGATTACGAATCGGAAGGGAAACTTGTTTATATAAACGACCTGAATTTTGACAGTGACGGTAATCCTGTTATTCTTGCAGTAATAAGCAGAGATTATAAGCCCGGTCCTTCAGGAGACCCACGTGAATGGTATGTTATTCATTGGAAAAACGGTAAATGGAATTTCAACAAAGTATGCGAATCGACACATAATTACGATATGGGATCATTATATACCGGGGAAAAGGTTTGGAGGATTATTGGCCCCACTGAACCGGGCCCTCAGAAAATGGGAACAGGCGGGGAAATTGCATTGTGGGAAAGCAAAGATGAAGGCATCACATGGGAAAAGATACGTATAATTACACAAAAAAGTTTACGTAATCATTCCTATGCGAGACGACCGCTAAACGCTCATAGCGATTTCTATGCCTTTTGGGCTGATGGAGATGCAGATAAATTATCGGAATCACACCTCTATTTCTCAAACTATAACGGCAAAAAGGTATATGAGTTGCCGTATTATATGAAACAAAAATCCCAGAAACCATTAATTTTAAGATGAATTTCCCCCATTTTTTATTTGCTAACAAGGTTGGGGATATATACTATTTGAATTGTAGTAATATATTGTTTTTTTTACTTCTTCCCCGTGTGGGGGAAGGGAAGATTGGAATGGAAGTCAATGAAAAACCTCAGGTAATGTATTAATATTATGAGAAAAATAGTCCTTATTAAAGTTGTTTTTTTTCTTACGGTCGCTTTTACAAACGCACAGAAGCCTGAAGATTTATACAGACAATCTTTGAAAGATGTACTTCTGGACATTCAGGAAAGGTATGAAGTTGTCCTTCAATACAGTGAGAATCTTGTTAAAAGTTTTGAAGTAACTTTCCCAACATGGCGTTACAGGTCTGACGTAGAAAAGACTCTTTCAGAAATACTTTATCCGCTTAACCTTGTTTTTGAAAAGACAGGCGACAGAATTTATCAGATAAACCGGTTCAACTACTATCAACGTCCGGTTGAAGAGGGCAGAAAACATCTCGAAAAGCTTCTTGCGGTCTGTTCAACTATTGAATTGTGGGAAAAAAGGAAGGAAGAACTTCGAAAATGTTTTTTTGAGAAATTGAAACTCAGTCCTTTTCCTGCAAAAACGCCTTTTAACCCCTATATTACACCTGAAAGGAAATATAATGGTTATACTGTTGAGAATATTGCAATTGAGACAATTCCCGGTGTATATCTTTGCGGGTCGTTATATAAACCTGCAAGGGGCAAAGGTCCTTTTCCTCTTGTGCTCTGTCCTTATGGTCATTTTTCCAATCCTGATACTAACCTTTACGGACGTTACAGGCCTGATATGCAATATCGTTGCGCCACCCTTGCCAGGATGGGAGCAGTTGTTTTCAGTTACGATATGTTTGCATGGGGTGAATCACGGTTACAGTTTGCCAGTGAACTTCACAGAACCGTCCTGGCTCATACAATGCAAACCCTTAATTCGATAAGGGCAATAGATTATCTTACGACCCTTCCATTTGTTGACGGTAAGAGAATTGGCATTACGGGCGCTTCGGGTGGCGCAACGCAGGCAATGCTTGCAACCGCTCTTGATGACAGGATAACGGTAAGCGTCCCGGTTGTAATGGTTTCTTCCTACTACTACGGCGGTTGCCCGTGCGAAAGTGGAATGCCATTGCAAACCTGCACAGACCTTCTGACTTATAACGCTGAAATTGCAGCTATGGCTTCTCCAAGACCAATGCTTGTTATTTCTGATGGGGACGACTGGACAAAACATGTTCCTGAAATTGAATTTCCTTATCTTCAGAAAATATATTCCCTGTATGGCAGGGAAAACTACGTTGAAAATGTACATCTTGCTGACGAAAAACATGATTACGGATTCTCAAAAAGAATCGCGATGTATGAGTTTATGGCGAAACATCTTGGACTTAATATTAATAATGTGAAAGATAAAACAGGAAAAATTGATGAATCGCCTGTAACTATTGAGACATACGATAAGCTTCTGGTTTTTGGTAAAAATGGGAAAATGCCTGATAAATCCCTCAAAGAAGCCGATGATGTCTGGAATATTATAAAATCGCTTCAATAATTACGGTAATTACGGTCATCCCGATTAATAGAAATTTATTTTATAATTTTGATTTTCTTTTTCCAGTCGGGATATTTTATAAATATTTCTTCCGGAGCGTCTGTATACCAGCTGTAACCATTACGGCGTTCATATCCGATCTCATCAAGCGATTTCTTCTTTATTCCATCGCGGTCACAAAAAAAAGGCTCTCCTGTTTCAAGGTCGTAGAATCTTGCCCACATGTCTCCTGCAGCAGGGTCAGAAACAATCCTGCGGTCTTTCATCCCCTGCGCATTAATAAAATAATCCCAGCGAACATTTTTTATTCTGTGCCTGTCGAACCAATCAACAGCACCTTCAATTGCTCTTATAATATCAGGTGAAGGATCGGGTATTTCCATGAGTAGCAGGACAATGTCAACAGATTCAGCGCCGCTGAAGGAGGGGAGCTCATACGCCCTTGCTGCGGCAGGTTCAAGTGTATGCTCGTCGTGTTGAGCACACCACACTGTAGGTTTGCCGTTAATCACAATCTGGGTTCTCAGAATGCATTCAATCCCCTTTTTATAAGCTTTCACGACCCCTTCCTGAAGATTATTGTCAACAATTATCCGAAGATTCCCGTGGTTTTCACTTATGTCGCGCAATAATCTCAGGATATTAACCATAGCATTGTCATTAAATGTGATATGTGAATAATAACCTTTTCTGAGGGGCCAGAACTGAGGCCATCCGCCGTTTGCATACTGTGCATCAAGAATAAATTTTAACCCTCTGTTGAATGAATCTTTATATTCTGGATTGCCTGTCTTATTGTACATTTTTGCCAGAAACCTCATTTCTCTGATTGTGGCACCGTTATCAAATGTTGCATCATTTAACCTTTTGTCTTCAATCACTCGTTTTTTGTCATTATCAGATAAAGAACTATGTATCTGAATGTTTTTAGGCCAGCCACCTGAATTGCGCTGATATAGAAGAACATTCTTCGAAACTCTTTTAGATTCTTCAGAACCATACCAATTATCAGGCATTCTTGTGGCAACATATTGCCATGTCAGTTCATTTAACGGCTTTTGTGCTTCAGCTTTAATAGAAAAGCCTGAAGCCATGAATAGCAGGATTAAAGCGAAATAATTAATTTTCATAACGGGAAATTTGATTAAAATCTTTCATTCACAATGTTATTGTAAATCGAACCAAACGTGAACCTTAGACCTGTTCTTCCGCCTATTTCGTAAGTTGTTTCGAGTTTCCTTCTCCTGAGTAGAATATCTTCAAGTGATGCATCTCCTTTTGGAAGGTAAATCTGGTCATGTACAGCCTGTACCTGCGATTCGAAGAAGACAGAAAGATTTTTTGTGAGTCTGATGGAAAAATCCGATTCAAAAGCAAGCCGGTTTCTTGAGAAATTATTAAAGTGATGCCTTCCTTCAAGATCAAGCGTAATTTCACCCCATGGCTGTATTATTTCAATATTTACTTCTAAAGCATGGGAAAAAAATGTCTCCTGCATTTTGTCGTATATTGTTTTTTCATAATAGTCATTATAATCTGCACCAATCATATATCTGATTGCAAATATCCGCCTGTTACATTCCGCCCATGGAAAAATATTATACTCCATCCCGGCAGAAACTCCGGAACTGTTTTGTATATTTAAATAATTTCTTGATAGATATTCTCCGAAAATTCCAGCCGACCATTTTGACCCCAGGCTTTTTACATAATCCACAGAAATTGATTTTGTATCCTGTTTGTCAGTAATCTTTTCACCGTCGTCATAATAATTTTCTCGGTTTACTTCATATTCCCCTTCAATTCTTATTTTCCAGTCTTCGGTAATTTTCTGAACTCTGAAACCTGACATTACCGAATACTCATTCTGGCTTTTTTCTTTCTGAAATTCACTACCTGCATCAATTCTGAAAATCCAGTTTTTCCATCTGTCCGTAACTATTTCATCAGCTTTCCTGTTTTCTTTTTCGTTAATTTCAATATTTAAATTCTCGAGGAATGATGTTAATGAATAATATTGTAAAATACCTGTCTTAATCACCTTAAGAAGTGCATTTCTTACTTCATCATCAGTGTCTGATTGTTTTGTTGTAATTGTATAATCAAAATTTTTTTCCTTAAAGCTATTCATTCCAATAAAGTTAAAAAAGTATTTTTCGCCACCGCTACCTGTACTGACGTCGGTAACAAGTATGTGTACATCAGCCAGTTGTGGGTCTCTCACAAATGACACAAAAGGAAGTTCCTGTCTCACAAATGTAAAGTCACATTCAGAACAATCAAGATAAAAGTCAGGCATTTCAGAAATTATATTCAAGTTTTGAGGCAGAGTATATATTGAAATTGCAAATATCAACAATGTACTGTTTATAATTTTTTTCTTCATAAAGTTTTAATTTTATATTTATCGCATTAAAAAAACAAATGTATATAGTTTTGCTACTTTTATTTCTGCTTTTAAAAATTAAATTTGTACCCTTTACATTTAATCTGGATTCTGTAAATGAAAAAAATACTTGTTACTGGCGGGGCCGGTTTTATTGGTTCACATCTTTGCGAGCAACTACTTGAATTGGGTAACTATGTGATTTGTCTCGATAATTTTTATACCGGGAGGGAGAAAAATATACGGCCATTAACTAAAAACCGGTATTTCAGGATTATAGAACACGATGTTACAAATAAGATTCATCTCGACTGTGATGAAATTTATAATTTAGCATGTCCGGCTTCTCCTGTTCATTATCAGAACGACCCAATAAGGACAATAAAAACTGCGGTTTTTGGAGCGGTAAATGTGCTGGAACTTGCGAAAAAAACCGGTGCAAAAGTTCTGCATGCATCAACAAGTGAAGTTTATGGAGATCCGCAAATTCATCCCCAGCATGAAAATTATCGTGGCAACGTAAATATCCTTGGACCACGATCATGCTATGACGAAGGAAAGAGATGTGCCGAAACATTCGTTATTAATTACCACCGTCAGGAGAAAATCAAAGTTAAAATTGTAAGAATCTTTAATACCTACGGCCCAAAGATGAGAGCTGACGATGGCAGGGTCATTTCGAACTTTATTGTACAGGCCCTTAAGGGTGAAGAACTTACTGTTTATGGTGATGGTATGCAGACAAGGAGTTTCCAGTATGTGGATGACCTGGTTCGCGGACTGATTCTTATGATGAATTCCGATGATTCTTTTACTGGCCCTGTGAATTTAGGTAATCCCGAAGAATTCAGAATAATAGACCTTGCCAATAAAATTCTGAAAATAACTGGTTCACGATCGAAAATAGTATTTAAGCCTCTTCCTGAAGATGATCCCAGACAGCGCCGACCGGATATATCACTTGCAAAGGTTGTCCTTGAATGGGAACCAGAAATAAACCTCGATGAAGGCTTGAGAAAAACTGTCAATTATTTTAAGAAGGAAATAGTTTATTAATAATAACAACCTTTTCTTTATTTTATTATTTTGAGTTTGATGAACAAAACGTTTTTGAATAAATACGGAAGAATAAATAAAGAGACATTTTTGATTTTTACGGCAGGTGTTATTGTATGTGTACTGATAATTTTCGTTCTCAGAAAGGCAATGTTGTACACTTCCACCGATTCGTACTGTATGTCGTGCCATATTCATCCTCATGCTGAAGAAACATGGAAGCTATCAACACATTATAATAACAGGTCGGGGACACTTGCACACTGTGTGGAGTGTCATCTGGCTCCAAAGGGAAAAGGATATTTCCGAACAAAAGTAAAACATGGTTTAAAAGATTTATATGGTTACTGGTTCAAAGACAGTGCTTCTTTTAACTGGGAAGCTAAGAAGCTACCCGAGAATGCAAAAAAATTTGTTTATGAGGAGTCATGTCTTGAATGTCACCGTAACCTTTTTCCCGTTACTCTTTCGGCAGAAGGTAGTGATGCTCATTTATTCTATACTTTGAGTTCCAATCCACCAGCCTGTATAAATTGCCATCTTTCCGTTGGCCATTATAACAGGGAGTTTCTGCATGCAAAAAATACAGAATTTGGTGTTGTGAAAACAGGTCCTGAAATAATTTATGAAGAACCTGCGAGGGTTGAAAGATTTGAAGATTTTATTGAAACAATACCTGGTACGGGTGTTTCTTTCAGAATGATAGCTGTTCCTGGGGGAACTTTCGTAATGGGAAGTCCGGAAAATGAACCTTTGCGTGAAGATGACGAAGGGCCATTGAGAGAGATTACCCTGTCACCTTTCTGGATTGGGGAAGTGGAAGTAACATGGGATGAGTACCTGGCATTTTTCAGGGAAACCTCTTCTCAGGGTAGAACTGAAGGGCAGGTTGTCACAACTTCAAAGGTAGATGCCATATCTGGTCCAACACCTCCATGGGGTGCGCCCGATCAGGGATGGGGTAAAGGCTCAAGACCAGCCATCACAATGACATGGCATGCTGCAAACGTTTATTGTAAATGGCTCTCTCAGAAAACCGGTAAAAAGTATCGCCTGCCTACTGAAGCCGAATGGGAATACGCTTGCCGCGCCGGTACAAATACACCCTACTTCTTTCCCGGAAACCCCAAAAAATTTACATCCGAAGGCTTGTTAAGAAAAATTTTTAAACCCGATACTTCAATTATTTCATCATACATTATCTATAAATCAAACAGTTATTCAAGGACCTTTGAACCAGCTTCAGTAAAGCCGAATCCATGGGGAATAAAAAATATGCTTGGAAATGTTGCAGAATTCTGCCTCGACTATTATTCGCCCGATAGTTATGCGAAGGATACTGTAAGGATTAATCCACGTGGACCGGAAACAGGGGAAGAAAGAGTTATCAGGGGAGGTTCTTTTAAAAGTGATGCCCGTGATGTCAGGAGTGCTTCTCGCGATTATACCCGCAAAAAAGCATGGCTTACCACAGATCCGCAGATACCAAAAAGCATCTGGTGGTACTCCGATTGTATTGATGTGGGATTCAGGGTTGTCTGCGAACCTGACTCTTCAGTGTTAAATTTAAAATAATATATTTAGAATGAAAAATATAGGAAGAAGGAAGTTTATAGAGAAAACTGCTTTTGCCGGTATCGGGTTGGCAGGAACAGTTTCAATTATATCTGGATGCAAAAGAAAAAAAGCCGGAATAACTGAAGGATTGCCTCCCATCCTCAAAGGAGCACCAAAAGGGAGAAAACTTAGAGCCGGGCTTGTCGGAGCGGGTGGCCGTGGAACAGGCGCTGCAATTAACTTCATTAGCGCTGGTCCCGACCTTGAAATCATTGCTGTTGCCGATGTTTTCCAGGATAAAATAGATGCCTTCAGAAAAAGATTTGAATCGTTCGGCCTTAAAATACCTGAAGAAAATTGTTTTACCGGTTTCGATGGCTACAAAAAACTGATGGCAATTGACGATATCGACGTTGTTATTCTTGCCACTCCGCCAAAATTCAGACCTGAACACTTCCTCGAAGCTGTTACCATGAAAAAGCATGTCTTTATGGAAAAACCGGTTGCAGTCGATTCAAATGGAATCAGGTCTGTACTTGCTACAGCAAAAAAAGCAGCAGCAATAGGAATTAACGTCGTTACTGGAACCCAGAGAAGACATCAGGAAGATTATATTGAAACATTTAAACAGGTTGCCTCGGGAGCAATCGGAAGGATTACTTCAGCCAAAGCATGGTGGAACCAGGACCACGTGTGGTTCAGACTCAGGGAACCGGGATGGGACGATATGGAATATATGATTCGGAACTGGAATAATTTTATATGGTTGTCGGGAGACCACATTCTCGATACGCATGTTCATAATATCGATGTCATAAACTGGTTTGTGGGTAAACATCCTGAATGGGCTATAGGTTATGGTGGCCGGCACAGAAGAGTAACAGGCGATCAATATGATTTTTTCAGCATTGACTTTGATTATGGCTATGGAGTAAGCTCACACAGCATGTGCCGACAGATTGACGGATGTGCTAACGGCACCGGAGAAATGATTATTGGAACAAAAGGATATACAAACTGCCAGAATATAATATGGGACCTCGATGGAAAAATCATCTGGAAATTTGAATACCCGAAAGATGAAAATGGAAACCCAACAAACACATTGGCCATATCCCCCTATGTTCAGGAGCACATGCACCTGGTCTGGGCAATAAGAACAGGTAATTATGTAAATGAGGCTGAACAAACAGCATATTCAACACTTACAGCTATTATGGGAAGAACAGCCGCATATACCGGGCTGAGGATTTCATGGGATGAAATTCTTAAGATGGATATGAACCTCGGGCCATCAACAATAGAATTTGGTCCTGTAAATATGAAATTTGAACCACCTGTGCCCGGTCTTCCTGTTCAGATTTAATGTAAATTTATCTGACAATAAAACTTTACTCACAAATAATATATTTTTATCAATAAGAAACAGGCGCAAATAAAAGGAAAACTTTTTAAAGGATTTATCGGGAGACATGATATGAGCAGGATTGGTTAAAATTGATTTAATTTAGTGCTTGGTTATTAGAATACTTAATAAATATATATTCAGCATGAAGGAAAAAGATACCAGAAGAGGTTTTATTAAAAAATCTGCTTCTTTATTTACCGGGACCATCATTGCTCCATTGATAGTTCCTTCAACAGTGCTGGGACTAAATGGTAGTACACCACCTGGTGACAGAATTGTTATGGGTGTTATCGGAACTGGTTCTCAGGGCATGAGCAATATGAGAGAATTTATAAAGCTCAGGGATCAGGTCAGGTTTGTTGCTCTATGTGATGTCGATGCCAGAAGGCTTGCTGCCGCCAAATCGCTGGTTGACAAAACAAACGGAAGTAATGACTGCAGAACCTACAATGATTTCAGGGAGTTTATGGACAAAGAAACCCTTGATGCCGTTTTGATTGCTCTGCCCGATCACTGGCATGGAATTATTTATTCTCTTGCCGCATTGAAGAAATGGGATATTTATGGTGAGAAACCGATATGCCGAACCATTAACGACGGCAAAATTATTGTGAATGCGGTAAAGAAAAGCGGTATTATATGGCAAACCGGTAGCTGGCAGAGATCTCAGGAAAACTTTCACCGGGGTGCCGAACTGGTAATTAATGGAAGAATAGGTAAGGTTAAATATATTGAGGTAGGATTGCCTGACGGAGTAAAGGGTATAGGAACACCACCCGTACAGGAAGTGCCTGAAGGACTCGACTGGGATATGTGGCTTGGTCCGGCACTGAAAGTACCATATCGTGGTGTTTGTCACTGGAACTGGCGGTGGATACTTGATTACTCAGGAGGGCAGCTTACTGACTGGGCTGGTCACCATATTGATATAGCCAACTGGGGTACCGGACTCGAATTTACGGGTCCCATAGAAATCGAAGGTACAGGATTTTATCCATCTGAAGGTATTTACAACGCCCCGGTAGAATATGATATTACCTGCAGATATTCAAACGGAATAGTTATGCGAATAGCCAATGCATCACGCCTTCCTAAAGGTATGGGTACAGCATGGTACGGAGATCTTGGTTGGATTCATGTTGATAGAGGCAACAAAATAAGCGCCTCCGATCCGAAAATACTTGAAGAAAAGATCGGAGAAGATGGGATTCATCTTTATAAAAGCACAAACCATTTTCAAGATTTTATTGACTGTGTAAAATCTCGCAAAGAAGCTATCGCACCAATTGAACCTGCCTACAGAGCTATATCAGTGGCCTTGCTTGGCGAAATAGCAATGACAACAGGCCAGTCGATTAAATGGGATCCCGTAAAAGAGGAAATTATTGACAATCCCATTGCATCCCGTCTTCTCGGAAGACCTTACAGAAAACCATGGAAATTACCTGAATTATAAAATAGTGTATATGAAAAAACTAATATATTATCTGATTATAATAAGCTTTTCCCTAATTTTTTTTACATCATGTAAAAAAAGCATTGAATACCATGCCCTGATAGTAACTGGCCAGAATACTACCGACTGGATGACCAGCACACCCATTTTGAAAAATATTCTTGAAGAGTCGGGAATTTTTACATGCAGTATTGCTATATCACCCGAACCTCCTATAGACATGAGCAAGTTTAACCCTGCATTTGAAAAATATGATTTAGTAATAATCAATTATTCCGGTGTTCCATGGAATGAGAATACTAAAAAACGTTTTATTGAATATGTAAAAAACGGTGGAGGAGTAATAATTTACCATTCTTCTTCCCATGCATTTCCTGGATGGAAGGAGTATGAAGAAATATGCGGACTTACAGGATGGGGAGGAAGATCGGAAAAGGAGGGGCCTTACATATATTACAGAAATAATACTCTGGTTAGAGATACCACACCTGGTGAAGCCGGATGGTATAGCACGCCGAAAGATTTTGAAATACGGATTAGAAATAGCGAGCATCCTGTTACAAAAGGACTTCCCGTAAGATGGATGCATGCAGGAGATCTGATTTATGCCCGATTAAGAGGCCCGGCAAGAAATATGGAAGTCCTTGCCACAGCATTTTGTGACACAACCAATGGAGGTACTGGCAGACATGAACCTGTAATGATGACAATAAATTACGGAAAAGGAAGAGTATTCCATACCACTCTTGGATTCCCGGGTGATACTATCAGTCCTGCCCTTCAATGTGCTGGTTTTATTACCACATTCCAGAGAGGTGCCGAATGGGCTGCCTCAGGTAAAGTTACCCTGCCCATACCAGCCGACTTCCCAACTATTTCAGGAACAGTACTCAGACCTGAAGTTAAAATACTTACGATTAAGGAAAATATCGAAGGCCTCTCAAAATATGAAATCGGGAAAAGTACAAAATATTACACTGCACTGCAGAGTTATATCCGAAATGCCGCCGGAAACCCGGAAAAACTCAAGAAGATTGAGAAAATGATGGTTGATCTGTTGAAGGACAGAAGTTCAACAATTGAGTCCAAAAAGCTTGTCCTCAGGGAACTTAGCTGGATGGGCTCAGAGTACTGCATTCAATCTATTAAAGACCTTCGTAATACCTCTGAATTAGAAGATGAAGTTGACTTTGCCCTTGAAAGACTTGGCGCCAATAAATAATAATGAAGAAGTTTTCTTTAATAATACCTGTTTATAACGAAGAGCAAGTTCTCGACGAACTTGTCACAAGAACCGTAAAGGCTGTAGAATCTTTTACAGATAATTATGAAATTATTTTTGTTGATGACGGTAGTACCGATAATAGCCTGAAAAAGCTTCTTTCTCTTCGTAAAACAAACAATAAAATTAAAATCCTTGTTCTTTCAAGAAATTTTGGGCATCAAGCTGCTTATACTGCCGGACTTGAACATGCAGCTGGTGATGTCGTTGCAATGATGGACGGAGACCTTCAGGATCCTCCTGAATTGCTCCCTGACATGTACAGGAAAATTATAAACGAAGGCCTTCATGTAGTCAGCGCCAGGAAAACAGGCAGAAAAGGCAAAAAAGGAAGAAATATTCTGTTTTTCTTTTTCCATCTGTTCTTCCGGAATACTGCTGAGATAAAAAATATTGAAAATGCGGGCAATTTTTCAATGATGACTCGCAAAGCCATTGACGCAATTCTTTTAATGAAGGAAAAAATCCGCTACCTTCCAGGCCTGAGATCATTTGTCGGCTTTAATCAGGGTTTCATTGACTATGTAAGAGAAGACCGATTATACGGTAAATCCAAAATGAGTACCCGTAAACTTTTCCAGCTGGCAGGCGACGCAATTTTTTCCTTCTCAAAATTTCCAATCAGACTTTGCTTTTTTCTCGGTTTAACAGGTGTTACTGTTTTCCTTTTGGCCGGTATATATGTGCTTATTGCAAAAATTCTTCATTTTGCCATTATAGGATGGTCATCAATCCTTCTGAGTATATATTTCCTCGGTTCAATTCAGCTGATATTCCTTGGAATACTCGGTGAGTACGTATTCCGAAACTATAAAGAATCACAAAATAGACCAATTTATTTTGTCCGGGAATTCTATGGTGATGAGTCATCTCCTGACCATGGAACATAAAAGATATAAATACATTTTTGTAATCAGCTCGATCCTTCTTCTTGCAATGATGCTTTACGGGAGCAGAAAGGCAGGAGTAGGCTGCGATGAGGTGCTGCATTATAATCATTCATTAAACGTACTGAAATACTATGAATCAGGAGGAAAAGATCGTTCAGCCCTTGAAACCGGCATTTCTTACCTTCAGTATTACGGACAATCTTATGATAATATTTCAACCCTGCTGATTAAAATATTCAATATCAGCAACGTTTACGGGTTCAGACACTTTATGGCAACATTATCAGGATGGCTGACAATATTGGTCACAGCTCTCTTTGCAGTATGGTTTTCAGGATGGAAGACAGGAATTGCAGTCATAGCTCTGTTTTCACTTTCACCTACATTTCTCGGTCACTCACAAAATAACCTTAAAGACATCCCTTTTGCACTCGGTTATATTGCTGGTATTTTTTTTATAATCAGATTTCTGTCATCAACGGGAAAAATAAAAATTTCAAATCTTATTTTAATTATACTTTCAATAGCCTTCACCATCAGCATTAGAGCCGGAGGAATTTTACTTATATGTTATCTGTTTCTGTTTTTCGTTTTATATGAATTGTTTTATTACGTTGAATATCAGAAATATAACATTAAAGATGCTTTAAAAAAGGCTGTTATTTTAATTTTTGTATCAGTAATTGCATGGTTTCTGAGTCTGTTTTTCTGGCCGTATGGACTCGAAAATCCTGTTACGAATCCTATTAAGGCTCTTGCACTTATGGGTAATTTTCCCCTTACCTTCAGGGAAATATTCGAAGGCATGATTGAATGGACTGATTATATGCCATGGTATTATGTTTTGAAATACATAATTATTACAATTCCTCTTACAGTGCTTACCGGTTTGATTTTTGCTGTTTTTTATTTCAGACCTGCACGAATTGGAAGGAATTATCTAAATTACCTGTTGCTGGCTTTTACTGTTATTTTCCCTCTTTTGTATGTAATATACACAAAGGCAAATTTATACAGCGGCTGGAGACAACTTTTATTTCTGTATCCTGGAATTGTAATCTTTTCGGCCACAGGAATCACTGAAACAATGGTAAAGCTTAAGAATAAATACTTAAAATATGGTTTGATTTTCTTGCTGGCCATTATGGCAATTCATCCTTTTAGATTACTTCTGACTGATTATCAATATGCATATATTTATTTTAATCAGCTGGTTGGTGGTTTAAAAGGCGCAAACGGTAACTACGAAACAGATTATTATTTTATCGGGCAACGTGAGGCGGCAGAATGGCTAAATTCATATTTGAAAAAGAAGGGAATCAAAGATACAATAATTGTTGGTTCAAATTTTTCAGCAGGATGGTATTTCAGGGATAATCCTCTGGTAAAAAATATCACCTTCAGAAATGAGGAAAGGAGCAATTATGACTGGGATTTTTATCTTTCAACTAATAGATATATTCAGCCATGGAGGTTAAAAGGAGGCAAATGGCCTCCAAAAGATGCGCTGAAAATTGTTTATGCCGACGGAGCTCCAGTATGTGCCGTAATTGACAGAAAATCAAAAGATTCATATTACGGATTCAGAGCATTGCAGGAAGGAAGAAACATGGAAGCTATTTCTATTTTTGAAAAAGCCCTGGAAAAAGAAAGAAATGATGAAATGATTTTTTATAATTTTGCCGTTGCATTAAACAGGGAAAGAGATTCATTAAGAGCTGAGGCAATGCTTATGGCGTGTCTTGAAATTAATCCGTTCTTTGAACCGGGTTTGATGTATGCAGGAAAAATTGCAGTTATGCGAGGTGATAGCTTGAAGGCCGGAGATTATTTTGAAAAGCTAATTAAATATAACCGGAAATATTTTGAGGCTTATGTAGCTTATGCTGAAGTTCTTATTTCGCAGGATATTGAGAAAGCCAGGAAAATTTTAAAAGATTGTTTGAAGGTAAATCCGGCATATAAACCAGCGCTTATCGCTCTGGCTGATTCATACAGGGAGACAGATCCGGCAACTGCTGAAAGATACCGTAAGATTGCAGAAAAAATTAAATAATATATTGTCAGGGAAAATTATTAATTGTTAAAAACAAGTATTATGATGAAAAGATTTATTTTGACCGTAGCGTTTGCTGTTTCGGCATTTATTGCAGGCAGCCTAACTGTGTTGAATGCACAGGATGAACCAAAGCCCAAAAAAGATTCGGTAAATATGGATACGATAGCAAAACCGCAATTTTATTATGCTCTTGAGGATGAAGAAACATCCGGTACCAGAGGAGGGAAAGGAACAGCTTCTACTATTGTGGTAATTGCTGGAGCTGTTATTATAGCAACGGGAGTAGTCTATTCACTACTGAAAAAGAAGAAATAGATAACAAAATTTTTTCTGGTAATGAAATAAAAGCCCTGTGAAGACTTTCCTTCAAGCCTTTCACAGGGTTTTTTTGATACAGGTTTTAGCTAATTTATCCTTCTATGCAAGGATCTTTCGCATAAATTCAACACACTTTTTGACTTCTTTTACTGCATCTGATCCTTCAGGTACGGGATATTCTAGTTCAATGTCAACATGAATAGGCCATTTCTCCTTTTTCAGTAACAACAACACGTCGGCTATAGGTGTTTCGCCTTTACCCCATTCAACATTTGTATTTGCAGGTGTGCTTTTAGGTCCGGTTTTATCTTTCATGTGAACGCTGAAGATTCGATCATGGTATTTTTTAATTATTTCATTTGGATGTATTCCTGTTGATCCGAAGAAATGGCCTGCATCAAAGTTTATCATTACGGCAGGAGAAACTTTAAGGAATGGATCATAGCTGAAGCCGGGAGTCGCAAATTGCATGTGGTTATGGAAAATGGCATACATTCCATGTTTTTCAGCGAATGGTGCAAGTCTTTTTACGGCTTCTTCACCTATTTCATCGGTGACACCTTTAGCTCCCATCGCTTTTGCTACTTTGAAAGCATAATCGATCTCTTCATCCGACCATCTTGAGGGTGAAAACTTAACAATATGAACATTTATCCCTGCATCGTTGAAAAGTTTACGGGCTTGCTGTACTTTATCCATTGGAACTGTTTTACGCCACTGTTTGAGATCTTCGTTATATTTAGCTATTGCGGCTTGCTGCTCGGGAGTTCTCTGTGGTCGCTGTCCACCCGGTTGTCCAGGTTGACCAGCTCCTTGCGGCTGCATGGCGGGTTGACCCTGCCCGGGCTGTTGCGTGGCAGGCGGACGCGGTGCACCAAACCCTGCTACCGGATTTTGTGGCGCGCCGAGAAAGCTTTCCAGATCATTGCTCATCAGTTCAATTGAACTGATACCAGCTTCCTGACAATATTTTATTATATTCTCCACTCCCCCGGGCATCGATCTCCAGCTATAGGTGATTGCACCTACCTGAACACCACCAAACAAAGAATTAGGCTTCTGGACTTTCTGCATCGGGAGTAGCCCATCTGATTTGTATAATGAGGGTATGAAAACAACTGATGCAGCAGCTGCAGTTGTTCCAAGAAACTCTCTTCGGGAAATATTTTTCCTGTTTTTATTGGATGATTTCATAAGATTTGTGTTTGAATTTCAATAAATGGATTTAATTAATTTTATAAACCTATAGACTGATCCATACATTTCCTTCTTTGTATGACTTTACGACTGCATGAATAAATTTCATGCCCCTGACGCCGTCGTGTACTGTAGGAAATTCACCAGGAATGAAAGCCTCGCCTCTTATTGATTTAGCCATTCCTTTGTAAATGTTTGCAATAGCCTCGTATATTCCCTCCGGATGGCCACAAGGCATGGTGTGGCTCTTTTCTGCAAACTCACTATTGTATCCATGGGCAGGCTTGAGAACTTTTACAGGTTCGGTGTCACTCAAAAGATAAAGATAGTTAGGATTCTCCTGCCCCCATTTGAGACTTGCCTTTGAACCGTATACGGCAATTGTCAGATTGTTTTCCTCGCCTGTAGCAACCTGGCATGAACGGATAACCCCTTTTAGTTTAGGATTCTCAAAACGTAAAAGAACTGTACCATCAAGATCGAGCTGGAATCCTTCTTTGATATTGTTAAGATCCGACAGCACCTGTTTGATCTCAAGGCCAGTCGTATATTCAATAAGGTTGAATGCATGCACTCCAATATCGCCCATGCAGCTGCTTACACCCGATTGTGCCGGATCGAACCTCCATACTCCGGTAATACGACTGTCAGCTCCGTGAATGATGGAATTTACCCATCCCTGATAATACTGAGCATCAATCCTCTGTATGGTTCCAAGAATACCGGACTTGATCATTTCCCTCATCTGGCGCACCATCGGATATCCAGTATAAGTGTGCGTCAATGCAAAGGTGAGTTTTTTCGTATTTACAAGCCTTTCCAGTTCCTCTGCCTCTTGAACAGTCATTGTCATCGGCTTTTCACACATAACGTGGAACCCATTTTCGAGAAGCAATTTTGCAAAGGGAAAATGCAGATAATTTGGTGTTACTATTGACACAGCTTCAATTCTTTCCCCCTCAGGGCGTGCCAGTTCACCTTTAACCATTGCCTCCACACTAATGTAGCATCTTTCAGATGCGATACCTTCCTTTTTTGCAAACTCTTTACTCTTTTCATAGTCAACATCAAACACGCCTCCGACAAGTTCAAAATCGTTGCAAATACGTGATGCACGGCGATGAGCATCTCCTATAAAAGCGCCGATACCCCCACCTATCATACCGAGTTTTATTTTTTTCATGACCAGAACAATTTTAACATTTAGTTTAAAAAATCTGAAATTGAAAAATTATTTTCTTTCAAACGCTGCATCGAAAGCAACCGCTGATGGTGGGAAATCAATTTTCTTTACAAATGCAGCTGCCTCAGTTGCTCCATGCTCTCTGTCCATCCCGCTATCTTCCCATTCTACAGAGAGGGGACCTTTATATCCTATTCTGTTAAGGGCTCTGATCATCTCTTCAAAGTTGATTTTTCCTCTGCCGAGACTCCTGAAGTCCCAGTACCGGCCTTTTACACCGAAGTCAGTGTGACCACCGAAAACGCCGGCTTCGGTTGGTGTATCAGACCAGAATACATCTTTCATATGCACATGAAAGATCCTGTCGCTGAAGGTGTACAGGAATTTGATGTAATCGACTCCCTGATATCCGAAATGGGAGGGATCGAAATTGAACCCAAAAGCAGGATGATTGTCGAGTGCCTTAAGTGCTCTTTGCGCTGAGGATATATCGAAAGCGATCTCAGTGGGGTGTGCTTCAAGTGCAAATTTTACACCCAATTGTTTGAACCTGTCAAGAATTGGAGTCCATTTCTCAGCAAATTCCTTGTAACCTTCATCAATCATCGATTGAGGTACAGGAGGAAATGAATAGAGAAGGTGCCATATCGGGCTTCCTGTAAAACCGTTTACCACTTCAACACCAAGGCGGGCAGCTGCCTCGGCTGTCTTTATCATCTCCTGAGCTGCACGTTGATTAACTTTCTCAGGATAACCATCGGCCCAGATATAATCCGGGAGAATACTCTTATGCCTCTGATCAATCCTGTCACATACAGCCTGCCCAACAAGATGATTGGAAATGGCAAATACCTTTAATCCGTATTTTGCAAGTAAATCTTTTTTTGCCTTGCAATAAGCAGCATCAGCTTTGCTGACCTCAAAATGGTCACCCCAGCATGCTAATTCCAAACCTTCATATCCGAAAGCTTTCGCCTTTTTGCAGAGATCCTCGAGTTTCAGATCGGCCCATTGGCCTGTAAATAATGTAACTGGTCTGCTCATAATCACAAATTTTTATAACTGGTTAATATTAATTTTTAGTTCAGTTTTTATCTTCATTCTTCTTTAAATTGTATCTGATTCATAAAAGTTCAGGGAATTAGTTTTTATTAAATATATTAAACAGTAAGAAACGGGAATCCATCTTTATTACTTTAATACATTACAACTCTCTTATCCATATATTTCTGAATGACACAGGGTTCCCGTGGTCCTGCAAGCCGAGAGGCAGCTTGGGCTCATGATACCGGTAAGCAGGAATGCCTATGTACTCAGTCGGCCCTTTCAGTTCAACATGATTCTGTATTAATACCCCATTATGGAAAACCGTAATATATCCTGGTGTTTTAAGAGTTTTGTCTTCTTCATTAAATCTCGGGGCAATAAATATTATATCATAGGTTTGCCATGTACCCGGGGCCGTGCTTGCATTAACAAGAGGAATATATTGTTTATATATTGATCCTGCCATTCCATTATAGTATGTTTCGTTTTCCCATGAATCCAGAACCTGGACTTCATATAATCCCATCAAAAATACACCACTGTTTCCACGTCCCTGTCCGTTACCTCTAACTTCTGATGGTGTCCTCCATTCAATATGAAGCTGACAGTCACCAAAACTCTGTTTCGTTTTTATACTCCCTGCCATGGGAACCACAGTCAGAGAATCTTCAGCTTTCCATTTAGGGACATTGCCTTTTTCATCCTGCCATTTCTCAATGTCTTTTGCCGACCGGTACAATATTATCGCATCAGAAGGAGGCTGATTGCAACTTCCCGGTATAACAGAAGGAGGTTTTCTCGACCAATCTTCAGTTTCTTCAGGTTTCATGTTCTGCTTTTGCTCCTGTGCATATATAGTAGCGGCTGATAATGAGATAATTAAGAAAGATAATAGTTTCCTCATAATCTGTTATTTTTGATTTTTTATTCAAATATAAAATAAAAAATACTTTTCGATTTATTTTTGCGTCAGTTTAAAAAATTAACATACTTTAACAGTATTACCTGTTTTAAAATTACAATATTTCCTGGAATTTTGAAGAATGTCTCGTGACAAATATTAATTTTATCATCATATAGTTGTTAGTTGGTTAATACTAAAATCAATTAATTATGAAATCTTTCACTTTAAGAAAACTTATAATTTCTAATGTGATATTGTATATATGTCTATCAGGGCTTGATGGCCAGCAGGTGAAAAGGGAAGAGATAAATTTTAATTTTGATTGGAAGTTTTTTAAAGGTGATCAACCTGTGGCGTCAACACGCGATTTTGACGATTCGGGCTGGCGTATTCTGGATCTTCCGCATGACTGGAGCATTGAAGGTCCATTCAGCTCACAGTGGGCAAGCGGTACCGGTTATCTTCCGGGAGGTATCGGATGGTACAGAAAATCTTTCGATGTTCCTCGAAACTGGAAAAAAGGGAAAGTTTATATACTTTTTGAAGGTATATATAATAATAGTGAAGTATGGATAAATGGCAATTATCTTGGTAAAAGGCCTAACGGGTATATCTCATTTTATTATGATCTTACACCTTTTCTTATTTTTGGAAAGAAAAACATTATCGCCGTAAGGGTTGATCACTCCAAATTTGCCGACTCACGTTGGTATACGGGGTCTGGTATATACAGGAATGTATGGCTTATTTTTACTCCCGAAGTTCATATCACTATCTGGGGTGTTCATTATAGAACGCCTGAAATAAGCAAGGATAAAGCTACAATTGATATTGAGGTAGATGTTGCCAATCATAAGAAAAAGAGTACTATTGTTGATGTTGTAAATACTCTTTATTACTCAGGCAAAGAAGTAGGAAAATCTTCATCAAAGGTAACAATTGCCGGCTATGGGAAGAATACTGTAGATCAGAAAATTATTGTTGAAGAGCCTAAGTTATGGGGAGTTGATAATCCTCAACTTTATCGGCTTGTGACAGTTGTTGAGGGTAAAGGTTTTCGGGACGAAACGTCAATGAATGCAGGAATACGTTATTTCAGGTTTGATCCTGTTAAAGGATTCAGTCTTAATGGTGAATCAATGAAGCTTAAGGGAGTATGCCTTCATCATGATGCTGGTGCTCTTGGATCAGCGGTTCCGCGAAGCGAAATTGAAAGAAGACTGGGTCTCCTGAAAGAAATGGGTTGTAATGCAATCAGGACCAGCCATAATCCTTATTCTCCAGACTTCCTTGACCTTTGCGACAGCCTTGGTTTTCTCGTTATCGATGAAGCATTTGATGAATGGGAACAGCCAAAAAAGAAATGGATTGAAGGCTGGAATCGGGGTACTCCCGGGAAGGATGGGTATGCTGAATATTTCAAGGATTGGGCTCACCGGGATCTGGCTGATTTTGTTATTCGTGACAGAAATCATCCGTGTATAATAATGTGGAGTATAGGAAATGAAATAGATTATCCCAATGATCCCTACACTCATCCCGTTCTTGATACCGAGGCTAATCCACAAACATGGGCAAAGTATGATGAGAAGCTTCCGCATGCAGATCGTCTCGGAGAGATATCAAGTGAACTTGTGGCAATAGTTAAGAAATATGATACTACTCGACCGGTAACTGCCGGCCTGGCTTCAGCTTTGATGTCAAATGAAACAGGTTATGCCGATGTACTGGATGTGGTAGGATATAATTACCAGGAATTTCGTTATGAAAGAGATCATCTGACATATCCAGAGAGGCCTCTTTACGGCAGTGAGAACGGAATGAGTCTTGAAGCATGGAATGCGGTGGAAAAAAATGATTATGTGGCAGGACAGTTTTTATGGACCGGAATTGAATACATGGGAGAAGCAGGACAATATCCTTCACGTCACAGTACCTCCGGACTAATAGATCTAGCAGGTAATAAAAAACCTGAGTTTTATTTCCGCCAGAGTTTGTGGAATAGCAGGCCGATGATCTTTATCGGCACAACTTCAAACCTTACATCAAGAGAACCTTCAAATCTCTGGGCTCATAAAAGAGTTGATCCGGTATGGAATTATGAAGAAGGCAGTGTAGTGAGCGTTAATGTATTTACAAATTGTGAGGAGACAGAATTGTTACTGAGCGGTAAATCACTGGGTGTAAAAAGAATGTCAGATTTTCAAAACAGAACCATATCATGGGATATTCCTTTTGAACCCGGAGAACTGAAAGCTATTGGCAGAAACAATGGTATTGAAGTAACCTCCTGTTCACTTAAGACCTATGGAAAACCTGCAGCTATCAAAGCTATGTGCGATGCAATGGTTCTCAAGGCTGACCGGACGGATATCTCACGGATTTATGTGACTATTATCGACAAAGATGGAAATGTTGTGTATAATGCTGATAATGAAATATTATGTGAAATAACCGGGCCGGTGAAACTTTTGGGAATGGAGGATGCAAATCCACGAAATACTGAAGATTATAAAGATAACAAACAGAAAGCTTACAGAGGAAAGCTTCTTATTTATCTGCAGTCGGAAGATACTGTAGGAACAGCAAATGTAACGATATCATCGGAAGGCTTGAATAGTCTTACATTTGATCTCGATATTGTGAAATAGATAGGATTTGAAAAGTTTTTTAATAAGAAGCTCTGACAGATCTGTTTTCAAAGTACTGGTTTTTTTTTCGACTACAAGTCTCCTTAGATAAAGGTTGTTTATACTTTGAAGGGGGAGGGCGAGTGGATATAAGCAGAATTCTCTTATTAATTACTGGTTAATTACTGGCTTATAAAATTTTTAATGTTTTGGTGATATCTTTGACGGAATTGACAATCGAAACGAGAATTAAGGTGGTGAATCAAGAGAAAATAGAAAAGCGCTGGATATATGCTATCTTATTATGGTAATCATATCATAATGTTAATGTGTTAAATTATAGTGTTAATGTATTAAAATAAAATGTTATGTCTGTATTTATCTGGAGGTTTTTGAGGGGAAATAACTGACTGCGTCCAGAGACGGAGTGGGTTTTTGCTGGAGTAATTTTCAGGTAAAAATGATTATCATTTTAGAAGAATAGCAACATAGTAATGAATATTGCAACATAAGGATAGAACAAAAAAAGGATATCATAAAATAAGGGGTATAAAAAAATAATGATTATCAAATTAGTAAGGTATTTCGTAAAGAAAAATTTATCAAATAATACCAATTACTAAGTGGTAAAATATATCAAAAAGTAAAATTTTTCAAATAGGAAAAAGTTTCAAATGATAAAAATATTCAATTGATAATAATTTTGATGTGATAAATATTTTTAAATAGAAATTTATTTTAAATGATAATAATTTTAAATAATAAAAATCATTAGATGATAAAATTTATTAAATGATAAAGATTATTAGAATATATAATATATTAAATGAAAATAATTATTAAATAATAAAAATTCCTAAATAGTAAAAAATACTATTTAAAAAATAATCAATATATTTTATCAAATAATATTTATTATCAAATAGAATAGATTATTGAAAAGTAAAAAATATATAATAGTAAAATTTATTAAATAATAAATATTCTTAAATAATAAATATTCTTAAATAATAATTATTCTAAACTATTGTGTCATCATACCTTCAATCCCTGTGCACATTTTTTTATTATAACATTATATTTTTCTTTCGAAATTGTAAAAACTTGTTGTTTTTTTCTGAAATTTCGTAAATTTGAAAATCAAACTAAATGTTTCTATAACTTTATAATCTGAAAAACGAAAATAAATAACCTTAAAAAACCTGATAAACCATGAAAATAAAAAACTTAACCGGAATTATTTTGCTTTCAGCTTCCGTAACCCTGATTGCAACCGCATTCTTTTCCTGTAAACCTCAACCTGCTGGAAAAAATATTGGACTGCAACTCTACTCAATTCGCGATTCCATACATAGAGACGTACCTGCCGCTATTGAAAAAGTAGCAAAAATGGGATATAAATTCGTCGAACCTGCAGGATACGGAAATGGAAAATTCTACAACCTTTCCCCTGAAGAATTCAAAGCATTGTGTGAAAAGAACAAAATTTATGTTCTCAGCTCACACACCGGCAGACCAGCCCCCGATTCAGCAAATTGGGAGGCAACTATGGCGTGGTGGGATACATGCATTGCAGCACACGTGGCAGTCGGTGCCAAATACATAGTACAACCTTCTATGAGCAGAGACGCTTACGAAAGCATTGAAGGACTTAAAAAATATTGCAACTATTTCAATGCAGTTGGCGAAAAATGTAATCAGGCCGGACTGAAATTCGGATACCACAACCACAGCAGGGAATTCACAACCGTTTTCGACAGCACAATCGTACTTTACGATTATATGCTCCAGAACACCGACCCGTCAAAAGTGTTCTTCCAGCTCGACCTTTACTGGTGCGTCGAAGGTGGTGCTGACCCTGTTGAATACTTTAATAAATACCCGGGCCGATTCGAACTCTGGCATATCAAAGATGAAGCAGAATTAGGTGCCAGCGGTAAAATGGACTTTGAAAAAATATGGGCTGCCGCCTCTGTTTCAGGAATGAAATATGGTATTGTGGAAGTTGAAAAATATAACTTCGACCAGTTTACCAGCTGCCAGAAAAGCCTCGAATTCCTTAATAATGCTGAATATGTTGTAATGCCTCAGTAGAAAGGAATTACCCGATTTTGCATAAAAATACCAGGTACCTTTTAATCTTTACAGTACAATCGTACTGTCTGGATTTTTTTCAATTACTCAAACCAGATAAGATGGATGGTTAAGAAATGAGTATAAATACAAATTTGAATTGATTTAATGCAGGAAAGACTGAAAACGGCAATAACAGGTTTAGGGAAGGTTGCTCCATTGCATGCAGAAGCATTGTCAAAACTTCCTCAATCGGCTTTCAAAGCTGTAAGTAGTTCAAAAAAGAAGAAAGCTGAGGAATTTGCCAGAAAATATGGAATAAAAGGTTATACCGATGTTTCGGAAATGGTATCAAAAGAAAAGATTGATGTTGTAATTATTTGTACTCCCCACCCTTTCCATAAAAAACCTGCTATTGATGCTATGGAGGCAGGTGCTCATGTGCTTATAGAAAAACCTTTTGCCTCATCGCTGGCAGACTGTGATGAAATGATCAGTATAGCAAACAGATGCAGTAAACAAATCGGGGTTATCTCTCAGAGACGCTGGTATCCACCGGTGCAAAGAATGAAAAAAGCCATTGATGATGGCAAAATCGGAAAGCCTGTACTTGGAACTGTTCTTATGCTGGGCTGGAGAGACGAAAATTATTACTCGAGCGATTCGTGGCGTGGAACATGGAACGGTGAGGGTGGAGGAGTGCTGGTAAACCAGGCACCCCATCAGATCGACCTGCTTCAGTGGTTTATGGGCCCACCTGCCGAACTCTACGGTATATGGGAAAACCTGAACCACCCATATATTGAAGTTGAAGATACTGCAATTGCTGTTATAAGATTTAAGAATGGTGCTATTGGAAACATCCTGGTATCAAACTCCCAGAAACCGGGAATATACGGTAAAGTACATGTACACGGGGATAATGGTGCATCAGTTGGAGTACAAACAGATGGTGGCGCAATGTTTATTGCGGGAATGTCATCAATACTTGAACCTCCGGTTAATGATATCTGGACTATACCGGGAGAACAACATCTGCTTCAGGAAATGGAAAAAAAAGATTCGGAATTCTTCAATTCTCTGCCCAACCCGATGGAATATTTCCATGAACGCCAGATTGAAGATTTCCTCCAGGCTATAATTGACGACCGGAAACCTATGGTAACAGGCGAAGACGGCAGGGTTACCGTCGAGATATTCACGGCAATTTACAGGTCAAACCGCGACAGAAAACCGGTAAATTGGCCACTCTTACCGGAAATAAGCGACGATTTCGACGGAAGGTTAATAAAGCAGGTATAAACTTTTACATAACAGGAAATCGAAAAACAAAAAGAGTTTTTGCCTATATTTATTGAAAAAAAAAAAGCCATGCGATTTCCCATATCATTTCTTGTTCTGCCATTGCTTCTGCTTTACAGCTGTGTATATTACTCCAATGATGATTTTGCAAGAATACGCAAAGTAGATTCCCACATCCATATTAACAGTGATGACGGTGTCTTTGAGGAACAGGCGGCAGCAGATAATTTCATCCTGATTAGCCTGAATGTTGATCATGGTGATTCTGCAAATGTCAGAAAACAATTCGAATATACGGCTTCCAGCGCAGCAAAACACCCCGGAAGAGTCTTCTTTGGCCCAACTTTCTTTTTCGATACTACGGGCTGGGGCACTGAAGAATGGAGTAAAAAAATTATTGCACAACTTGATAAGAGCCTCTCCACCCCTGGTGCTGTAACAGTTAAGGTCTGGAAAAACATAGGAATGGTAGTTCGCGACCGATCAGGCCGGTTTATCATGATTGATGACCCGGCACTCGACCCTGTTGTGAATTTTATTAAAAACAAAGGATTTCCGATCACGGGACATCTAGGGGAACCACGTAACTGCTGGCTTCCACTCGATAAGATGACAGTAAGAAGCGACTCGAATTATTTTGCACGAAACCCGCAATACCATATGTATCTCCATCCTGAATTCCCTTCATACGAAGATCAGATAAATGCACGCGACCACTTCCTTGAAAAAAATCCAGATCTCACATTCATCGGATGCCATCTCGGGAGCCTCGAATGGAATGTCGATTCACTGGCTATTCGCCTTGATAAATATCCCAATATGGCCGTAGATATGTCGGCAAGAATTTGTCACCTTCAGTATCAGACTATTACAAACAGGAAAAAAGTTCGCGATTTCTGCATAAAATACCAGGACAGGCTTCTATACGGTACGGATGTCGGCTACGGCGGAAGCAATAACCCTGAAGCATTTAAAAAACGAATGCACGATATATGGCTCGACGATTGGAAATTCTTTACCAGTAGCCTGATGATGACTTCGGATAAATTCGACGGCAAATTTGCCGGACTGAAACTTCCACGCAGGATTATTGATAAAATTTATTATCGTAATGCCGTTAAGTGGTACAAATTGAAAATTTAGTGTTTCAAGGTTCCAGATATACCTTATTTTTAATTAATGCATCTCTGAGAACATTATAAGGTAAATCCCTTGTGCCACAATTTCTTAATGCACACAGTGCAGCTGCTGTCCCTGCTGCCTGACCCTGCCCCATACAGCATACAGTATTCCTTGTTGACATATGAGCCTGAAAATCTGATGTGATAAGCATACCGGCTGCAAGAAGATTCTCTATCCCACTAACCCTCAGTGCCTTATAAGGAATACCGTATGTACCCCCATCTTTTACCTGATAACGTGGAGCAGAATCATGAAAACCATAAACCATTATGTCATCATCAAAATGTTTCCCTCCTGTAATATCTGACAGAGATATATCATAATCACAGATTATTGTCCTTCCACGCCTGATATTCAACGATGGGCTGGTTCTTGCAATAAATGCATTCTCACACCCCGGAAGATACTTTCTGAAAAGCTCAAGAGTCTTATATTGGTTTTGTCTTATGATGAGTTCTGCTTTTGCTACTTCATCCCTGTTTGTCGGACTTACAGGAAGTCTGTAATTGACTTTAATAAACATCAAATAATTGTCGTGTACTGTTGTTGTTATAAGACCTGATCCGAGTTTAACAATTCCATCCACAAATTCATCCGGTAGTTTACCTCGAATAATATAACCACTTTCACTTCCGATCCTTATTATCTGATCTTCTTTTCCATCCCGTAATCCAAATGCAAGATCACCGACAGCATTGTTTTTCATCAGATAGGTAAAAAGTTTTTCGATATTGACATTTCCAAGCCCCATACTGTTACAAACGGGATGATCATTCAATTCAAGGTATTCAGCACCGGCGTATGCTGATAGGTCACCGTAAGCTGTACAGTCGACGAAACATTTTGCCCTGAAATATTCCCTGCCCATTCGGCTTTGAGTTATAACGCCATCAATTATTGATTTCCTTTTGACTGCACCGGCCACCAGAGTATTTGTAAAGATGTTGACCCCGGCTTCTGCAAGCATCTCATATACAACAAGTTTGTAAAGTTCCGTATCGATGGCAGTACATGCGGAATCATAATCGTAACGGGTTGTCATTTCTGTATGTCCGGTTGTTCCTCCCACTTTTAGCAGTCTTTCAATAATTTCCTGTGCTATTCCTTTTACAACCTGCCTTTTCTGAACACCGGGAAACGCTTTCCAGAGATTAAAGAAACTGTGTAGTGCTGTACCTCCTTCAACAACAGTTCCACCTGGATAACCTTTTGCTTCAATAAGAGCCGTTCGGGCTCCGTTTCGAGCCGATGCAATTGCTGCAACAGCTCCTGCAGTGCCACCACCCGCTATAACCACATCAAAAACTCTTTGCGGTAGTTTTCTGACATCCTCGGGTGCTTCTGCATCACTCTGTAAAAAGCCTGGCTTAAGACTTAAAGCCGGCAAGGCCGCACCTGCAATAAGTGCTTTCTTTGTAAAAATTCTTCGTTTCATTTCCGGATCTTTTAAGATTAAAATTATACCGCTTAATTTTAATTGTTTTAAATGATAATGATAATGAAAATTCCCTGCTGTTAAAGATCTATTGATATTTTTATTTCTTTAAAATTAATGAAGAGTGTTGACATTTTTTAAATTTCAAGGATAAATTTGTATATGTTAAATAATTATTTACGAATGAAAACATTAAAATTATTGATTGTGATTTTATTTTTCACCGTTTGTGCTTTTGCACAATTACCACATCTGGAAAGAAGCGGGAATGTCACCCGACTCATTGTTCATAATAAACCTTTTATTATACTTGCCGGAGAGGTAAACAATTCTTCCGGATCGAATATTGGTCACATGGAAAAAACAATGAAGGCATGGAAAGAAAATTATTTCAATTCGATGCTTGTTTCAGTGTCATGGGAGATCATTGAACCGCGTGAAGGTTATTTTGATTTTACTTCGGTTGACGAACTGATAAGGGCAGCGAGGGAGAATGATTTAAAACTCGGTTTATTATGGTTTGCTTCATGGAAAAACGGACTTTCCCCTTATGCGCCAGTATGGGTGCTGAATGATACCCGGCGTTTTGAAAGAGTCAAAGACGAAAAAGGGCAGAACACCAGGACTCTGAGTCCACTATGCACTGCAACCAGAGAAGCCGATGCAAAAGCTTTTGCTGCTTTGATGAAACATTTAAATCAGATTGACGGAAAAGAAAACACGGTGATTATAGTTCAGATTGAAAACGAGGTTGGTGTTTTGAGGCAGACAAGGGATTTCAGTCCTATGGCAAACAAACTGATAGAATCACAGGTTCCGGACGAACTGATTGAATATCTGAGCAAAAACAGGCAAAATCTGGAATCTGAACTTAAGACAGCATGGGATAATAATGGTAACAGGACAAAAGGCTCATGGTATGAGATTTTCGGGAAAGGCGACTATACCGATATGTTTTTCATGGCATGGCAGTATGCCAGGTATATAAACAGTGTGGCTGAGGCGGGAAAGAAAGAACATAATATTCCTGTTTATGTTAATTGCTGGATGTCGGGTTCTCGTCCAAACATTGGCAAACCAGGTAATTTTCCAAGTGGTGGACCGGTTCTTTCAGTGCTTGATATCTGGAAAGCTGGTGCACCTTCGGTAGATATACTTGCTCCCGACATCTATGGAGCCGACTTCAAAGACCAGTGTCGTAATTTCCACAGGCATGATAATCCACTTTTTATTCCCGAAACAAGGGCTGTTGAAGGTGCTGCCACCTGGGCCTTTGCAACACATGATGCTATTTGCTTTTCACCTTTCGGAATTGATACCAGACCGGAATCAATGGCCGCAGAATATAAAATGCTTGGGCAGTTAATACCTCTTATAACACATTATCAGGGCACAGGGAACATATCGGGATTTTATAGGGATGGACGGGATACAACTCGCAGTTATGAATTTAATCTGAATAATGATGTTAAAATCATTATCACCCATCAACAAAGTGTACGAAGGCAGTCATCACAGGGGACAGGGGGAACAGGAACTGGCCAGCAGCAACCTGAGCCGGGATCATACGGCCTTTATATTAAGACTGATGAAGACGAGTTCATGGTTGCCGGTAATAATATAACAGTTACAGCTGTATCAACAAATCCGAAAAAAGAGGTATGGCTTAAAGATGCATGGGAAGGAATTTTCGAAAATGGAGAATGGGAACCTGTAGTTCTGCTAAACGGCGATGAAGCCGGATTCCTGAGAGGCGATAATCCATCGTATTCGGTAAGAGCTTACAAATCGGTACCTTCAGAACCAGCAATAATAAAATTCAGAGCAATGGTATATGAGAAGTAATGTAGCTTAAGGAGAATAATTACTTTACCCATGTGAAGCTGTCTGCCAAAAAACAAGTAATTTTTTTTTCAGTATGTTTTTATATAATTAAATTTGGAAAATTTTATTGAGTAATCGATTCTAACAATTTATTATTAAATGATAACGCTACTTGCCTGTTTTGTTTTTCTGCTTTTTGGATATTTAATTTATTCACGTTTTATTGAAAAGATTGCAGGAGCTGATTCTACAAGAGAGACACCTGCGTATAAGTTGAGAGATGGTGTGGATTATATTCCCATGCCATGGTGGAAGGTTTTCCTGATACAGTTTCTTAATATTGCCGGTCTGGGTCCTATCTTTGGTGCCATTGCCGGAGCAATGTGGGGACCTGTAGCATATCTATGGATTATCCTCGGCTCAGTGTTTGCAGGCGCTGTTCATGATTACCTCTCCGGAATGCTCTCGATTTATCATAACGGCTTGAGCATTACCGAAATAGTCGGAATTTACCTTGGTAATGGAGTCAAACAATTCATGAGGGCCTTTACTGTAATATTAATGGTAATTGTGGGTGCAGTGTTTATTGTAGGCCCGGCAGGTATCCTCGGCGGAATGACCAAAGGTACTCTGTCGGTTAATTTCTGGGTATGGGTTGTATTCTTTTATTATATTCTGGCAACTCTAATGCCGATTGACAAGATTATCGGTAGAATCTATCCAGTTTTTGGCTTTGCTCTTATATTTATGGCTGTCGGACTTATAACTGCCTTGCTTGTAAATGGATACAAACCACCGGAACTTACTATTTCAAACCTTCGTAATTTTCATGTTGATGCCGAAAAGTTCCCGATCTTTCCAATGATGTTTATATCCATTGCCTGTGGTGCCATATCAGGCTTTCATTCAACTCAATCACCTCTTATGGCCCGATGCATTCAGAATGAAAAGCTCGGTAGAAGAGTCTTTTATGGTGCAATGATATCAGAAGCTATTGTGGCGATGATCTGGGCAACAATAGGAATGAGCTTCTGGGGTGGCGTGAAGGAACTTAATGATGTTATGACAGCTAACAGCGGAAATGCTGCCGTACTTGTTAATGAAGTATCAAATGCACTACTCGGAAAATTCGGAGCCGTTATTGCATTGCTTGGCGTGGTGGCAGCACCAATAACTTCGGGCGATACAGCTTTCAGAAGTGCTCGACTTATTGTTGCCGACTTCCTTAAATTCAAACAGGGTCCAATCAAAAATCGCCTCTTGATAAGCATACCCCTATTCACCATAGGTTTCTTTATTACAAAAATTGACTTCGATGTTATATGGCGATATTTCGCCTGGTGTAACCAGACTCTCGCAGTAGTTGTTCTATGGGCTGAAACTATTTACCTGGTAAAAGCAAACAAAAATTTTGGCATTACACTTATTCCGGCACTTTTTATGACAACCGTTTCTGCAACATATATCCTGATTGCACCTGAAGGATTCAGACTAACAGGAATTGTTGCTTATGCAGCAGGATTAATTGTAACAATTATGATCTTTTCAATCTTTTTAATCTTCCTTAACAGGAGAAAAAAAGAATCTTTTGTAGTTTGAAAATATAAAATCTTATTTTTATGGAGAATCGAAGAAAATTTATAGCAAAAGCTGCAGCCGGTATGGCAGCAATAAGTGTCCCGAAAGTATTATACGAATTTCCGGCGAAAGGAGAGACCAAAAAAATCAAACTGGGAAAAGACAACATTATTCTTTTTCAGGGAGATTCTATTACCGATGCCGGTAGAAATAAACAGAATGAAGGATATAACAACCCTTCCTCCCTTGGTTCAGGTTATGCTTTTCTTGCAGCAGCAGCCATGCTGGAAAAATATCCCTCTCTGAACCTTAAAATTTATAACAGAGGAATATCAGGAAATAAAGTATTTCAGTTGGCAGACCGCTGGGATAAAGATTGCCTTGAACTTAAACCTGATATATTAAGCATCTTGATTGGTGTTAATGATATCTGGCACACATTGAATGGTAATTATAGCGGAACACTCGAAAAATACAGAAATGATTACATTGCACTTATCGAACGCACGAAAGCCGCTCTTCCTTCAGTAAAGCTTATTATTTGCGAGCCTTTTGCGATTCCCGGGGTAAAAGCAGTAGATGACAGATGGTATCCTGAATTCTATGGCTACCAGAGAGCAGCAAAAGAGATTGCAGAACGTTTCGATGCTGTTTTCGTTCCGTTCCAGAAAGTGTTCGATGAGGGAATAAAAAGAGCACAGGCTTCATACTGGACAGGCGACGGCGTCCATCCCTCACTCGCCGGAGCCCAGCTCATGGCAAAAGCATGGCTCGATATTGTAGCATGATTCTCTTGAATAATTCGAATTAACTTCGAAAATATGAATTCTGCAGTCAGAAAATATTGTACTGTCGAGCTGGTTATTTTTTTTCAGCAACTTTTTCGATTTTTCCAAAGGAACAATATAATGTATTGAAAGACAACTGACTGAATATCCTGATGCACATAATTTTCTGAATCCTCACCTTGTATCGGAAATTGTTCTTACAGGAAGGTTTATTAAAAAATCTATTCTGTTGAAAAATATTTATTTAAAGGTGAAGCCGAATATGAAATGCCTTTTCTGGTTTTCATACCTGAGAAACCCGCTAAAAGGTATATGATATATCTTCATCCTGACGGCAAAACGGCTGAAGCATTCAAAGGGGGTGAGATAGAAAAAATAATAAACAGGCAGATAATGGTTCTTGCACCTGCGCTTATTCATTCGGCATCTTTTATTTTTTCAATTAAAAAAGTAATCGTTAACGAACCATACATCTCTAATTATTCTCTGTCGGCTGAAAAAATGTACAACCCTCAGTATATGCTGCCATGTGTTCTCATATTATAAAAAAATGACCTGTCTGATCTTGCAAGTTCACTGGCACCGCGGGAACTGATAATTATAAATCTTCTCGACGGTAAAGGCTCAATAAATAGTAAGGAAATTATTGGAAATGGACTGGCAGTGATTGAATTAGCTTACCAAAAAAAGGCTAACTGGATAAACTGAGAATCATTAAAGATGATAATGCCTTCGATTTTATTGAAGTCTTTTAAAATGGGTTCGAATTCTTTATTATTTATTAAATTTTGTTAAAAATATCTTTATTTAGATTTTCTTTGAATTTTATTAAATGATTTTTTATAATTTTCATTGATATTTTTAAGAAGATTTGGGCACTTTCATAAAAAGAACTGAAGGAAGGCGAAATTTCATAATGAAGAGTTTTTTCAGCGGCATTTCCATTGCAATGATGCCGGGATACATTTTTTCAAAGGTGAGCATAACTAAAGAAAAGAAAAGGATTGGGATCATCGGACTCGACACTTCACATAGCACAGCATTCACAAGAATGCTGAATAGTTCTGAACCCGATTCGCGTTACATGGGATATCGGGTTGTTGCAGCCTATCCGAAAGGGAGCAATGATATCAAATCCAGTGTTGATAGAATTCCCGGATACACCGAAGAGGTCAAAAAATACGGAGTTCAGATTGTCGATTCAATTGAGGAACTCATAAAGCTTGTTGATTTTGTATTACTTGAAACGAACGATGGCAGGCTCCACCTTGAACAGGCTATACCTGTTTTAAGGGCAGGGAAAAAGATTTTTATAGATAAACCCATTGCCGCTTCACTTGCCGACGCAATTGCTATTTACAGGCTGGCGGAAAAAGAAAATGTTCCTGTTTTTTCTTCATCATCATTGAGATATATTTCCGGCATTGAAGAAATTGCTTCAGGCTCATTCGGAAATGTAAATGGAGCTTTTACATGGAGCCCTGCAACTCTCGAAAAAACACACCCTGACCTGTTCTGGTACGGCATACACGGCGTAGAAATACTTTTTACAGTAATGGGTACAGGATGTGTGAGCGTCACACGTACATTCAATGAAGGAACTGATATTGTAACTGGAGTCTGGAATGATGGAAGAATTGGAACATTCAGGGGTATCAGAACCGGAAAATCTGATTATGGTGGCATCGTTTTTTGCGAAAAAAGTATAGTCAATCTTGGAAAATACAGTGGATATGAACCTCTTCTACTTAAGATTGTGAAATTTTTCGAAACAGGAATTCCAACGGTAAAGCCTCAGGAAACAATTGAGATTTTTGCATTTATGGCAGCTGCGGAGGAAAGTAAAAAAGATGGAGGAATACCGGTTAGTATTGATGAGGTGTTGTATGCCGCACAAAAGGAAGCCGATGGCATTGTATTGAAACACAAAAACTAACTAATAACATTCATGTCTAATCTAAAAATTTTTTAAAATGACAAAAAGAAGGGAATTCATTAAGAAGAGTGTAATAGGTACTGCCGGTATTGCTATTGGTGGAATGGGATTCAGCCGCAGTTCCTATAACTCAATCATTGGTGCTAATGACCGCATCACGGTAGCTGTTATTGGTATCAGGGGACAGGGAGGTACTCATATAAATAACTTCCTCCGTTTGAAAGAGACCAAAAATGTACGTTTGAAAACTATCTGTGATGTTGATGAAGCTACCTGGCCACAGCGTATTAAAACTATTCAGGAAGCTAACGGAACACCTCCGGTAACAGAATGGGATATGCGCAGGGTATTTGACGACAAGGAAATTGATGCTGTGTCATTTGCCACGCCTAATTTCTGGCATGCACTGGGAACCATCTGGGCCTGTCAGGCAGGGAAACATGTATATGTGGAGAAACCGGCAACACATTGCGTATGGGAAGGTCGTAAAATGGTTGAAGCAGCCCGTAAGTACAATGTAAGGGTACAGGTTGGCTTTCAGAACCGCTCAATTCCTAACGTTATTCAGGCAATAAAATTCCTTCACGACGGCGGCATTGGTGAAGTTTACATGGCCAAAGGACTCTGCTATAAACCACGCGATTCATTTGGAATAGCACCCGATAGCGAACCACCTGCCTTACTTCATTACGACATGTGGCTTGGACCATGTCAGTGGCAGCCTTATAATGAGAAAAAGGTTCACTACAACTGGCACTGGCACTGGGCAACGGGCGGAGGCGACACCGCAAACCAGGGCCCTCACCAGTTCGATATCGCACGCTGGGGACTGAATAAAAATGAACACCCTGTTTTTATTTACTCAACAGGAGGCCTTTTTGGCATCGACCCTAAAGAGTGTTCACAGGAAACTCCTAACACTCAGTCTTCACTGTTTAAATACAAAGATGGAAAAGTTCTCGAGTTCGAAACAAGAGGACGATATACAAATGCTGAAGGTACACTTGAAGTAAGAATAGGTAATATTTTCTATGGTACTGAAGGATACCTCGAAATAAACGGCAGCCAGTGGAGAGCATTCCGCCATCGTGAGGAAAAACCATTCGCAGGATCAGGTATGGGCGAAAAAGTAACTGATGTTATGGCACCTCCGGGAGGCGGAAACCATTACGGCAACTTCATTGATGCAATAAGAGAAGAGAAAAATGAAGCACTTAATTGTTATATCTCCGAAGGATATATGTCATCAGTGCTTCCAGCTCTAGCAAATATTTCTTACCGCCTTGGCCGCCATCTTATTTTCGACGGTGAAAAAGAAAAATTTGTCAACGATAAGGAAGCCGATAAAATGCTTACAAGAGTTTACCGCAAACCCTACGTTGTACCTGCCGTTGTCTAATAAGAGTGGTATGCTCATATTAAAAAAAAATCTGACGCATCAGGGATTAATACATCCCCGGTGCGTCATTTAATATTATTAAAAAAGTCCGGCTATGAAAAATTATCAGCTTACTCTGGCAATTACCCTGCTTGTTTGCATCAATAGCAATGGACAAAATATTAAACCTTCCGGAATTGATTTTTCCCTGAAGGAAAATGAAAGAAAAATTGATGTTTATGCAGCAGGAAAACTTCTAACCTCTTATTGCTGGCCGGAAAATGTATATAAACCTATACTTTACCCGGTATATACTGCATCCGGGGTAGAGATAACAAGAGGTTTCCCTTTGCGACCCAGAAAAGGGGAAAGAGCTGACCATATCCATCAGGTTGGTATGTGGCTCAATTATGGCAAGGTAAACGGCTATGATTTCTGGGGAAACGGATCAAGGGGCTTTAAAGACCCTGCGGGGGGAGAGATTAAACATACCGGGATTGTCAAAGTTCAGGGAGGTAATGACGAAGGGACACTTGTTGTGACTGAATCCTGGCTTTCCCCTTCAGGCTATGAGCTTCTTTCCGAAAAAACTGAATATCATTTTTTTATCCAGGGTCCTCTCAGAATTATTGATCGTGTAACTACCCTTACTGCAAACGACTCAACTGTTGTTTTCAGCGATACCAAGGAAGGTATGTTCGGTATCAGGGTAGCACGCCAGCTTGAATTGCCTTTGAACGAGATGATAACCGTAATTGATGCCTCAGGTAAACCTTCTGGAAATAAAATAAAAGCCTCGGAAGGTGCTACCGGTAACTACAGAAGCAGCAGAGGTATTGAAGGCGAAAAGGTATGGGGTACCAGGGCTGAATGGATGCATCTATACGGAATTATCGGTGAGGAAAAAGTTTCAGTTGCCGTATGCGATCACCCACTTAATCCGGGATATCCTACATACTGGCATGCAAGAGGGTACGGCCTCTTTGCTGCAAACCCCCTCGGATGGAATGACTTCACTGGTGGAAAGGAACAATTCAACTTTTCATTGAAACCCCACCAATCGGTAACTTTCAGATACAGAGTTATAATCGGTTCGGGAAATCATCTCAGCGATACTGAAATAAATCTCTTTGCCAGAAAATTTGGAGAAAAATATTTATAGACTTTAAATGACATATATAAAGACAGTGCGTATTTACCACGGTTTGTACTGATTTGCACTGAAAATCCAATTTAAAATCAGTGTTAATCCGTGCTCCCCGTGGTGAAAAATCTTTGATAGAGATTATTGAAACATTTTAATTGTTCATATTTTCAAAACAGGAACATAGATCTTTTAACATTTAATTTTAACCGGTTAAATAAAAGCGGATTATGAAAAAAAATCTTACAAGACGGGAATTTTTGCAAACGAGCCTTGGTGCAGGAACTGCTATTGCACTTATGTGGAGGATTCCGGAACTTACACCTTTTCCTGCCAGGGGTATGAAGTTTGGCTTTGTAACCTATCAGTGGGGCCGCGACTGGGATCTTACAACTCTTATTGCCAATCTGGAGAAAACAGGTTATTACGGTGTAGAACTCAGAACAGGACATGCCCATAAGGTTGAGACAAACCTGACAGCAGCCCAGCGTGCTGAAGTGAAAAAACGCTTTGATGACAGCCCTGTTAAATGTCTTGGTTATGGATCAAATTTCGAATATCACAGCCCTGATCCTGCTCAACTTAGGAAAAATATAGAGCAGACAAAAGAATATATCATTCTCTGTCATGATATTGGTGCAACCGGAATCAAAGTCAAACCCAATTATCTTCCGCCTGAGGTGCCAAAGGAAAAAACAATCGCTCAGATAGCCGCTTCACTTAACGAATGCGGAAAATTTGCCCGGGATTATGGTCAACTGGTAAGAGTTGAAGTTCATGGTACTTATACCCAGGAAATCCCAAATATTAGAGCGATCTTCGAACAGGTCACCGAAAAAAACGTAGTAATGTGCTGGAATTCTAACGATCAGGACCTCCTGCCACCCGGTCTCGAGGCAAACTTTAATTCGGTTAAAAAATGGTTTGGTGATACTGTTCATGTAAGAGAACTTAATGTTGGAAATTACCCTTATCAGCAACTATTTGACCTTTTTACGGAAATTGATTATGATGGCTGGATCCTGCTTGAAGCCCGCACAGAACCTGCTGACAGAATTGAGGCTATGAAAGAACAGTTGACAATTTTTAATCAGATGATTGAAAATTCAAGAAAAAGAAAAAATAATAAATAATAATTTATTCGGAAATTTTCACCAGCCTAATGTAAAGTTAATTCCAAAACTACCATTTGAGAAGGAGTAACCGCTTCTCAGAGGAACAGCATAAAAAGGTTCAATTACAAGATATCCGAAAAGGTTGATTCTGAGGGATAATCCGTAACTGAACACAGGTACCCTTTCATCAGGTGCAGGATTTGTCCAATCATTGCCGATCTTTGTACCTTTACTGAGTGCCAGTCCGCCATCAGCAAAAAGGTTGAAGTCTATAAAGAATAGATTCGATTTAATAAGCGAAGCTTTTTTGGGTCCTGTTAATGGTATCCTGAATTCGGCATTGCCAATAAAAATCCTGCTTCCAAAGAAATTATCCAGGTTAACGCCTTCGCCTGCCAGATAACTCTCACTCCAGTATTTATCATTTCTCTGATAACCTCTTATCAACCAGGGGTAACCAATATAAAGTGGTGTTATAAGATCACTTTCTGCATCATTTCCCCAGCGCCCGATATTATATGACCGAAATGCAAGAGTAAAAGGTCTCAAATAAAAATATTTACGATAGTCGGCAAGAATTGTGAAAAAGTTAATTTTTCCAAAATACTTACCTGCCTCGAACCTGTATCTTGTACCTCTTACCGGACTTGTAACACCCATTATACTATTGTCACATACATATGCAGCATTAAAGTATTGAAGCCCGAATCCTGAAGGTGCTTCAAGTTTCTTTCTGTCCATACCTATTGGAATGCCCAAAAAATCATAATATGTTTTGTACTGGTCATACCTGTAGTAATATGTTGAAATCATTCCTGAGAACTCAAGCCTTCGCGACTGAGAAAAAGGATAATATGCGAAAGCAGTTAAGTTGTCTTCAAACATCCTAAGATAATTAAGATCTATGGAATTTACCAAACGTGGTTCTCCTTTTATAATCAAAGTATCAAATCCTTGTGACATGAACCCATAATAATTCGGAATATGAGAAAGAGACAATCCCCATTTCAGTTTAGTCTTTTGATTCAGATAAGAGACCATTCCGGCGAAATCATATATTTCACCATTCAGTGAAAGCGAGGTAAAAATCTGATTATCACCTGCCATATCTCCAAAAATTGCACTGATACTACCTTCCATGCCGGTTCCGATAGGAGCTCCTGTTGAAACACCTATCGAACCGTTGGTTATATAATCGAGCTTGAATTTTGGACGATATGGAACAGTTTCAAAATAATCAGGTTTAATATCATCAGAATAATTGTATTCTGAGTAAAGTGAGCTGTCGACTATGTTAAGACCTGCATGAAACATTGGCGGCAATGTACCTGCAGCAAAATCAATTTCGGTTTTCTCGGTTGGTATATATTCGAACTCATCGGGTCGTGCTATATAAACTGAATAACTTCTTTCAGAATAATAAGAGTAAACAATTTCTCCCGTATGCGAGGCAACTGACATTGCCGGAGCATTAAAGGTAATGCCGGTTATGCCTCTCATATAATCGGTCATCTGATAAATGGTGTCTTTTTCAAAATTATATACATATAGATTTCTGAAACCATCTCTGTCCGACAGAAAATAAAGCTTTTTGCCGTCTGGCGAAAACAAAGGATTCATGTTTGCTGCCCCTGTAAAAAGTTCAAGAAGCCTATTTTCTTCTGGATTTTCGATGTTAATAATACCGATATTGTAAGAAGTCTGATGAAACCGTGAAGTCTGACCGGGATGAAGCCTGTCGGTTACATACGCAATATATTTTCCGTCAGGTGACCATGATGGTTGAAGATTACCATAAACATCCACGGTTACTTGCTTTACTCGCTCTGTTTTTACTTCGTAAAGGTATATGTCGGAAACACCGTTCTTCATTCCTGTTAATGCAATATATTTTCCATCGGGCGACCATGAAGGATTAGTTATAGCCGGTAGCCCGGGAAGTTCCACTTTCTTCATTACCTTCATCCGGTCAATATTGAAAATTATCAATTTGTTTTTACCTTCCGAAAAGACCACAAAAGCAAAATCCTTACTATCTGGCGACCATGTGCCGGGTGATTCCAGATAATTGAGAGCATCAATTTCATTTCGGTTTATCCGGTTCGATAACTTTCTTATTATTCGTCCTGTTTTTGCATCGGCAAGAAAAAGGTCAAGATCATAAACATCTCTTTCTGAGAGAAATACAATGTATTTGCCGTCAGGACTTACTGATGGGGAAAGATTCATAGAGCCAGCATTTTTGCTGAAAAGAATCTTCTGCCCGGTAATTTTGTCAGTTGTATCTGTCAATACCTCTTTATAACCATTTTTGAGAGCCATCTTCCATAAGCCTAATAATGTCCTGTCGTCAAATCCGAGTATGTTCTGTAGGGCTTTTTCATATCCATTCCTGGCTGTTTCAACAAAAATCTTAACAATTGATGAGTCACCCCATGTTTTCCCGATAAAAGCCATCAATGCATGACCGTAACGATACGGAAAATATTTGTTGCTTCTCGTCAGATCCTTCAGCGAAGGTATATCATCCGATAATACGGCATCCCTCATCCACATTGCGGTATGCGGATCAACACTCCCGAGGGAGAAATACTCAGCCATTCCCTCTACCATCCATAACGGTATATTGTTTACATCCGAAAGTTCCAGAGAATCACGTGAAGTCAAAATGTTATACTGAAATGCGTGCACCAGCTCATGACCAATAATATGGTCTGTCTGGGGAAAAGACCACGTAAGAGGCATTACAACTCTTCGCTTCAATGCTTCAGTAACACCACCCGTACTCTCACCAATCATCGACGAAACAGTAAGAGTCTGCTGGAATTCAGCATGATTTTCGTATATAAATAGTGGATTCCTGCTATCAAGAGTGTCAAGAAAAATAGCCTGATGATGCCTGTTCCAGGCTTCACTCCGTCCGGCAATCATATTAAGTACCGAATCGTTGTCAAGATAATGGTAAATTTCAAAAGCCGGTGTTTGATAAACTTTATAATCAAATACTTTATAAGAGGGCTTGTTCTGCCCGAAATACTGTGCATTTGTGTAACCGGTTCCGCACAGAGTTATTAAAAAGAAAAGTATAATCTTCCCGAAAAATATGTCAACTTTAACTTTCTTTTTTTTCATACCGACCTCCTTTTTTAATTTGGTACGGAATGAAATGTGGTATTTCTTCAAGTCTGCTATCTCAGATTGCACCAAAAAATTATCAAAATAAATGCCAGAAAGAGAATCAAACAGAGCATTTTGAAACTCTGGATGAAAATATTTAGAAGTTGGCTAATGAAATTTTTTATATATTGACATTTACAAATTTTTTTGAAGAATTATCAGAAATATGATTGGAAGACCTGGTAAAAACTTTTTTATGATTCAGACAAGACCGAAAATACTCCTGTTTACTTTTTTCATATTGATTCTTTTCATTTCAAGTTGCATGGATAAGAGTACTATGCGGGAATTCTATTTAAGCCCGTCGGGGAATGACAGTGCTTCTGGCTCAATTCAAAATCCCTGGAAATCAATTGATAGGCTTAATTCAGAAATACTTCATTCGGGCGACAGAATCTTTTTTGAGGGCGGAAAATGTTTTGCCGGAACCATAATTATTGATTCATCTGATGCTGTTTTTGATACTAATTATTTAGTTATAGACTCGTACGGAAAAGGAAGAGCCATTATTGACGGAGGAAATTCTGCTGGAATACATATCAATAGGGTAACCAGTTTTATAATTAAAAATCTGATTGTTAAAGGAACCGGAAGGAAAGAAGGAAATAATTCAGATGGTGTATTAATTGAGGAAAGCAGGGATTTTACTATTGACAGTCTTGAAGTGTATGGTTTTCAGCATTCAGGTGTACACATTCGCGATTGCAAGGATGCAAAGTTGATAAACATTATTGCGCACGACAACGGATTTGCAGGGATTCATGTTACTTCACGGTTCGGAAATCACCCGAAAATTTATGGTAATGAAAAAATTTACATAGGATATTCAGTTGCGTACAATAATCCGGGAGATCCGACAGTAATAAACAATCACAGCGGGAACGGAATACTTGCCTCTTCGGTTAAAGGCGGAATGATAGAATATTGTGAGGCATACGAAAATGGATGGGATATGCCGTGGACCGGTAACGGGCCCGTCGGGATCTGGATATGGGACTGCACTGACTTTATCATTCAACATTGTATTGCACATCATAATAAAACAAATCCTGTGGCAAAAGATGGCGGCGGATTCGACCTCGATGGGGGAGTGTCAAATTCCGTCATCCAGTATTGCCTTTCATATTACAACCATGGTGCAGGTTACGGACTTTTTGAATTCGGAGCAGCAAAACCCTGGCAGAAAAATATTATTCGCCACAATGTAAGCTATAATGATGGCTTAATAAACGAAGGTTCAGTAGCCGTATGGAAAGCTAAAAATGCAGGTATCATGAAAGATTGTGAAATTTATAACAACACTTTCGTTAATGATACGGTAAAGGGCATTGCAGTCTCTCTGATTACCAATTGCGAAGGAATAATCTTTTCTGATAACGTTTTTCTTTTTACAGGTTCATTTACTTCTAAAGGTCAGATTATTAAAAATGAGAAATTTGTTTTGAACTGTTTCTGGAACCCTACCGGAAAAGTAAACCTTCCGGCTGACATGCTTGAAGATAACATTGTTGCAAACCCGGGGACTGAGAGATTTAAAAGCTTTTTGAGAAAACTTAAATCCTAATTATGTTTCTTTAAGAAAGGATTACATGATTGATTAAACTTTTCTAAATCTTATTACTCAAAATGAGTTATCAATCTTTTTATCAATGCTTTTTAATAAATTGCTATTGCATTAACAATAACCAATCCGTTAATATAATTATGACAAAGTTTAATGTCGGTACCTGCTTTTTAACTTTATTTTTAATTACAGGTTGTTCTGATAACCAGGGAAAATATAGTTTATTCCAGACTTTGCCTACTTCAGAACGCAGTATAGTACTTTTTGATGACTCCTGGTCTTTTTACAGGGGTGATATTGCCGGAGCAGAAAATCCCGGTTTTGATGATTCGGACTGGAGAAAGGTTGACCTTCCTCATGACTGGAGTATTGAAGATATCCCGGGTACTGAATCGCCCCTCGATTCTGCAGCCATAGGGGGAATAGATGCCGGTTACTTTACGGGAGGGACGGGATGGTATCGGAAGTCTTTTTTTGTCCCATCAGCATTAAAGGGCAAAACTTTTATAATTCACTTCGAAGGTATTTATATGAATTCAGACGTCTGGTTCAATGGTCACTACCTAAGTAATCATCCTTACGGTTACACTTCATTTTTGTATGATCTGAGCGGTCTGGTAAGACCAGGCAAAACTAATATACTTGCTGTAAAAGTAAAAAACGAGGGCAGGAACAGTAGATGGTACAGCGGGTCGGGCATATATCGTCATGTGTGGATGATAATCAAAAATCAAGTTCATTTTCCTGAATGGTCAGTTTCTGTGACCACTGATGCTGTAACAACAGAAAAGGCAGATGTCTATGTAAGTGGGAAAGTTATTAACAGAGAGATGTCAGATGCTGATCTCAGGATAGAAATTAATCTCTATAATCCTTCAGGTAAACAGGAATTTAATGCTGTCCATGATATTTATATTAAAAAAGATTCTGAGGAGGACTTCGGGATAATGCTTTCTGTTGATAAACCCGATTTATGGTCTCCTGATAATCCTGCACTTTATAGTGCGGTATCGGAAGTTTATGAAAAGAATGAACGCGAACATCTATTGCTAAAGGATCGGATTGTGACAACTTTCGGAATCAGGACATTTACAGTTGATTCAGAAAAAGGTTTTTTACTGAATGGTAAACCGATTAAGCTTAAGGGAGGATGTGTACATCATGATAATGGTCCTCTTGGTGCTGCAGCATTCGATAGAGCTGAAGAAAGAAGGGTTCAGTTGCTAAAGGCATCTGGCTTTAATGCTATCAGATGTGCCCATAATCCACCATCTCCTGCATTTCTTGATGCATGTGACAGATATGGTATGCTGGTAATTGATGAGGCATTCGATATGTGGCGGGAACAGAAAAACCCTGATGATTACCACAGATGGTTTGATGAATGGTGGAAAAAAGATATCGAAAGTATGGTTCTGCGCGACAGGAACCATCCTTCAGTAATTATGTGGAGTATAGGCAATGAAGTCCCGGAACGCGGTAAACCTGAAGGTGCAGAACTTGCTCATGAAATTGCAGAATATGTGAAAGAACTCGATCCAACCCGTCCTGTTACATCCGCGGTAAATTCTGTCACACCTGATAAAGATCCTTATTTTTCAGCACTCGATATATGTGGATATAACTACGCGGTAGAAAAATATGTGAGCGACCATAAACGATTACCTGAAAGAATAATCTTCGGTAGCGAGTCATTTCCTTTTGAAGCTTATGACTATTGGATGGCAACCCTCAAAAATCCATGGGTTATTGGAGATTTTGTCTGGACGGCCTTTGATTATCTCGGTGAGGTAAGCATTGGATGGATGGGATATCCACACAAAGGAAGTTTTTATCCGTGGAACCACGCATACTGCGGTGATATCGACATCTGTGGATTTAAAAGACCACAATCGTTTTATCGTGACGCTTTGTGGAATGAGAAAAAAACAGTTTCAGTTTTCGTAAAGCCTCCGGTTCCATCCTTTCTTCCTAACCCAGACAGGGCTGAATGGAGCAAATGGCACTGGGAGGATGTGGTCGCTTCTTGGAACTGGAAGGGATACGAAGGAAAACCTTTAAAAGTAATTGTTTACAGCAACTGTGATGAGACCGAACTTATTCTTAACGGCCGTTCTATTGGGAAAAAGAAGACGGGAAGAGAGAATAGATTTAATGCAACATGGGAAGTGCCTTATGATCCGGGAACAATCACTGCTAAGGGCTATACAGGATCTATTGCTGTGGCATCATCAGAGCTTAAAACTGCTGGTGATCCTGTTAAGATAAATTTATCTCCTGACCGTACTGAGATTAAATCAGGAAGACAGGATCTGAGTTATGTTACCGTTGAACTTGTCGATATTAATGGCATAAGAAATCCATCAACAGATAATCTTGTAAAGTTTTATATTGAAGGTCCTGGTGAAATTATATCAGTGGGCAGTTCAAATCCAATGAGTACGGAAAGCTATAAGAGACCTCAACGAAAGGCATGGCAGGGAAGATGTATGGTAATTGTCAGGTCAGGTAATGATAGTGGAATAATAAAGCTGAGGGCAGAGTCGGAAGGACTTGAGGCTTGTGAAGTGGAGATTAAATGTATTGGAACCGAATAATAGTCCTAAGAAAAATATTTCGCCCTTTCAGGGCTTTATGGAGGTATTCTGGTCTTATTTTGGATGGACTTCGTCCGTCTGTATGATAGATGCCCTTTCAGGGCAAGAGGAAATATGAGGCATTCCTCTTCATCATGCCCTGTAAGGGCTTGATATCATAGAGACAGGACGCAGTCCTGCCTCCAAAATCCTCCAAACCCATTACGCCCTGAAAGGGCAAAATATTTTAGAGACATGATATTTTATACGAAAAACCTTGCAATGCGTTTATTAAAGACAATTAGGAGAATGAGTACAATACCCCATTGAAAAATACACGACATAAAAGAAAATTCCCTGAAAGGATTATACCATTCGCCCGGTACGAACGACTGCGCCAGCCACCAGATAATCAGAACCGTAGCAGCCAGTGGAACAAACCACGTTATGTTGTAATTCCACCATTTCCCAAGCATCAAATCATTTGGATGCTGATTGATTTCAGATCTTATTTCCTGTACGCCCTGTTTAATTATCATCATGGCAATGAGAGCTCCTGAAATCATCAGAGCAACACCCCAGACAAAATCCTGGTTTGAAAGCAGATTAAGGCTCCTCGCTGAGGGGATCCCAAATATGAAAACCAGAACTGCAATTATCAGAATTGCCCTGTTCCTTTTTATTCCGGCATCAACCATTACCCTCGACGGCAGTTCAAGCATGGCAATAAGTGATGTAAATCCTGCGAATGTAAGTCCGAGAAAAAATATTGCCGCAAGAATACCACCGCCAAACATTTTACTGAATAACTGAGGCATCCATATAAATGTTAATCCGGTTGAAGCCGGTCCGCTTTCTCTCATTATTTCTAGAATCCTGATGTCCGACATACCCATTTCATGTTTCAGGACAGAGAAAACAGTTCCGAAAACCATTATTCCGGAAAGTATTGATACAGTGTTGTTGCCAATTCCCGTCAGGAACGCATTACTCACACATCCGTGTTCTTTTTTCATATATGCTGCATAGGTCATGAAGAGCCCCCAGCCAGCGCCTGTGTCCCAGGCATTCTGAGTAAGTGCATCGATCCATGTTCTGGTATTGCCAAGTTGCTTCAAATCGGCAGTGAAAAGATATTTAAGTCCTGCACCTGCTCCCGGAAGAGTAACTGCACGAATTACGCATATTATTACAATTAGTAACAGCGATGGTATGAGAATCTTGTTTGCTTTCTCAATTGAATTAACCCCTTTCCAGATTACAAGTGCGCCCAATAAGATGGCCATAAGATGAGTTATTATTGGCCAGTAACCCGACTGGTACTGATTCCAAACAGCCATTGCTGAGCCCAAATCTGCCGGCAGTGAATGTGTGGCCATATAGATAAAATAATAAGCACACCATCCCACAACAACTGAATAATAAAATGTGATGGCAAGAGGAACAAAAGCAACAAATGAACCAATCCAGGCAAATCTCTTACTCATGGCTTTAATAAACACATTAATTACCCCTGAACGGTGCCTTCGGCCCGATGCATATTCGGCAATTATCAATGGGATACTCCAGAGAAAAAGGAATATAACCCATGAAATCAGAAAAGCGCCTGAACCTGAATCACCTGTGTTCTGCGCTGCTATTCTCGGGAAACGCCAGATATTGCCTGTGCCTACAGCAATGCCGAGTGCACTCAGTATTAATCCTGCACGTGAAGAAAATCGCTGTTCTGTTGAATTATCCGGTGATTTTAACATTGCATCTGTTTCTTATAGCCATCTTTGGCTATAAAGATAATTTTTTCTTTTCTGCAAATGTCAACCGAATAAAATCAAATTTATTTTGGACAAAAGATAAAAGACCAGCGACACCTAATTATGCAATTTTTCTGTCATAATCTTCTTTAATCGGTTCATTCAGGTGTTCGGATATTACAAACTTTACTGTAAGAATCAGCCCGATTATTGCGGGTTTTTGAGCTATCTGCTGATAAGCAGAATTAATAAAATATAAGTATGCATAAGGAAGTATAGTCAAGTTAAGTATAAGGAAGTAGATTAAAGCAAAATTCTTTATGCCTGAATGATATATTTCATTAATTCTTGCTAAACTGAATATCCATAGTGATCCGAAAATCATTGCTCCTCCAAGTGAGTGTATACTGTTAATAATATCACATGGCAGCATAAGAAGAATAAATCCTACACCACAAATCCTGAAAAGTAACCTAAAAAATTTATTGATATAAAAACTCGAAATTCTAAAACATATGAAAGAATTAAACAGGCTTCCTGCTAAAAAGATCAAAAATGATACAATGTTGGGATTTCCTCCGGGCGTTCTTAACATACCAATGTAACTGTATGTATATTCCCATAAACGAAACCTTTCCCCGTATGTAATAAAACCTGCTATAAAAACCAGAATTATGGACACCAGAAGATAATCAAAGTACCTGGTAATTTTAAAATAGGTCTCAGCATTATAATTGTTATCTGGGAAATCCATCTTATATTTTTTATTTAACACCTTTAAATTAATTAATTACAACCAAAAAGCCAAATATTTTATCATAATTTTTCAGGATTATTTTAATGCAATACTTCTATTTGTCCTTGTCAGTATGAATTACTCATCTCTATAATACTTTAAAATATTTTTTAGGCCCGACCAGACAATTGCTGCCCAAAAGTCCAGAATACAAATTTTTAAATCAAAATAGAAATATTTTTATCTCAATCTGATATTTTTATTTAATTTCTATAATTTAGTCATTGATTTATTATTTTTTTGTTTCTGAAAGACATATTAAAGTTATGTTTAATAAAAATTAATTATTTATCAGATACTTATAGCATTTTTTATTATGCTATTT
>DYKN01000150.1 GCA_020722575.1 Rikenella microfusus
CCTGCAGCGCGTTGCTGGTAAAGAAAGAGAAGCTGGCAGAAAATGGGGAGTATAACCTGACTGCGGATAGATATCGAACAGTTGAAAAAAGGAAACATCAGAAATGGCCGATGGTGAAGCTGGGGGAGGTGTGTGAAGTGATCTCTGGTCAGTCGCCAGACGGTAATTATTATAACGATCATGGCCAGGGAACACCATTTTATCAGGGGAAAACTGAATTTACTGAAAAATTCATTGGGGCACCGACTAAATGGACTACACAAGAGACAAAGATTGCCAAAAAGGATGATATATTGATGTCCGTCCGTGCACCTGTAGGTCCTGTAAATATAGCAACACAACGTATTTGTATTGGAAGAGGTCTTGCAGCAATACGTATAGGTGAAAAGATTCTATTACCATATTTATTTACATTACTTAAAAATAATGAACAAAATATAAAGGGAAATGGTGGAGCAGTTTTTGATTCTATTAATAAGAAAGATATTCAATCCATCAAAATCCCCCTTCCGCCCCTTGAAGTCCAGCAAGAGATTGTTGCCGAGATTGAAGGCTACCAGAAGCTCATTGACGGTTGCCGTCAGGCGGTCGATGCGTGGAAACCGCAGATTGATATTGACCCGGAATGGCCGATGGTGAAGCTGGGGGAGGTGTGTACTTTTGAATATGGGAAAAGTTTACCTGAAAAAAACAGAACTCCAGGCAAATATCCTGTAATGGGGTCAAATGGAAGAACAGGTTTTCATAATGAATACTTAATAAAAGGACCAACAATTATTGTTGGCAGAAAAGGATCTTCAGGTGAAGTTGTTTGGGAAGACGAAAACTGCTTTCCTATTGATACAACATATTATGTAAATATTATTAGTAACGAAATTAATTTAAGATATTTGTATTATATTCTTAAAAAATTAAATCTCCAAAATTTAAGTGGTGGTGCAGGTATACCTGGACTTAATCGTAATGATGCGTATGAAAAAATAATCCCCCTTCCGCCCCTTGAAGTCCAGCAAGAAATCGTCGCCAAAATCGAATCCGAACGTAAAGTCATCGACGGTTGTAAAGAGCTCATCAAAACCTACGAAGACAAAATCAAGCGTGTCATCGATAAGGTCTGGGAAGAGTAATGATGGAAGAAGCGCAGAGAATATTTGATTATCTTCCTGTATCTTACAGGGATCCGGCAGAGAAGGAGGATGTCGAGTTTCTCTGGGATGCTTTTCTTATCGAAAGTCAGAACCCTGATGAAAGAGAATTTCTTGATGATGAAAGTCAGATAGAAGAGATATTTGTAAATGGAAATTACCTCTCTTTTGAAGATATTAAAATCGCGCAGCACTATGATATTTCTGTTTTATCAGTTGAGACGGGTTTTGCGAATATTCAGAGCCTTGAGCAAACACTGAATGATTTATACAAGGAAGAAGAATGAAGACAAAAACAGAAGAGGCAATCTGCCCTTCGCACATCAGCGGCTATACGCCATTAAAACGCCGCATAGTCGCAACCGTTAGCGACTATATATAGTCGAACCAAATAACAAATTATATAATTAATTGTAAAATTTATGAGTAAAAAAATATTAATTTTCTCCATCATATTTATCAGTTTTTTAGGAATGTTTAGCTATGGACAAAAAAGTCAAAAAAC
>DYKN01000151.1 GCA_020722575.1 Rikenella microfusus
GAAAATTTGAAAATATCAGATGGTTTGTGTGCACTTTTCATAATATCCTCAATTTTTTGGACAATGTCGGGGTGACTATCAGCAACGTTAACAGTCTCGGAAATATCATCCACAAGGTTATATAATTCAAGTTTTCCATTCGGGTCTTTATTAACGTTCAGCTTCACTCCTTTCCATTTATCCATTCTAACGGCCATTTTTCCTCCCTGCTCATGGAATTCCCAGTAGAGATACTCATGTTTCTTTTGTTTTCCTTTACCGATCAGGGTTGGAAGAAAAGAGATGCCGTCAATATTTTCAGGGATTTCTGCCCCGGCTATTTCTGCAAGAGTTGGCATAACATCCCAGAATGCAGAGATATGGTCGGTTTTTGTGCCAGCCTTTATTTTCCCCGGCCATCTTGCAATCATCGGGACTCTTATACCTCCTTCGTAAAGGTCTCTTTTGTATCCCCGGAAAGGGCCGTTACTGTCAAAATAATCAGGGTCTGCTCCTGCTTCAAGGTGAGGTCCGTTATCGGAAGTAAATATTATTAAAGTTTTGTCGGAGAGGTTAAGTTCATCAAGTTTTTTCATTATCTCTCCCACCTGATCGTCGAGCATGTTAATCATTGCCGCAAAAGCCGCATGTGCTTCGGGTTGGGAGCCATAAGGTCCCTTCCTGAAATTCAGACCATCATCAACACCTTTAAATGACTTCTCAGGTTCATATTTTCCACGGTGTTTTGCCATATATTCTTCGGTGGCATATAATTCAGCATGGGGAATTGTAACAGGATGAAACAGAAAGAAAGGTTTGTCTTTATTATTTTCAATAAATTTAATAGCAGCTTCATGGATTAATACAGCACTGTGACTTCCTGTTTTCCCGCTATCGTTTTCATGTATAAAAATCTTCTCATGATTATGCCACAGGTATTCAGGGTAGTAATTATGAGCCAGTCTCTGGCAGTTATATCCGAAAAACTCATCAAATCCCTGAGAATTGGGATCTCCTTCGGTGTCAATAAATCCAAGACCCCATTTACCGAAAGCTCCTGTAACATAACCTTTGCTTTTAATAATTTCTGCAATTGTTACAGATTCAGCAGGAAGTGGCCATTGACCTTCGGGTTTCCACTCCTTATTGCCACGGATTGGTGTATGACCTGTATGCATACCGGTCATAAGACTTGAGCGAGATGGTGCCGATACGGTAGTGCCTGAATAGTGCTGGGTAAACATCATTCCTTCAGCAGCAAGTCTGTCAATGTTGGGTGTTGAAAAACGTTTCTGTCCGTAACAGCTGAGATCCCCATATCCAAGATCATCGGCAAAAATGTAAATGATATTCGGAAGGTCAACGTTTTTTTTGTCCCCAGTACACGAAATGAATGTGCCTGTAAGACAGAGCAATAATGACATCTTTTTTTCTGTATTTTTCATGTTTTTGAAATGAACATTAATTTAATATGAGTTCGGAATAAAGTTAAAAAATAAATCCATAGAGTAATCAATTATTTCCAGATTAAGGGATGGTTTCTCTGGTAAGTAATAGTATGTAATTAATCCGGATAACAGATTAATAATAAACCCTTCCTGAATTCTATGATGAGTATGTTCAATCTGACAAATATTTTTAAGTTCATCGCAAACAAACTCAATAAG
>DYKN01000057.1 GCA_020722575.1 Rikenella microfusus
GAAAGTTTTACAATTTGCATGTCAAAAATTTTTTATTGAACAAATCCCGGTAAAATTAAATTCAACTAATAAATCCAACTTTTTTAGATGGGATAAGCATTAACTTTTTCAAGACAAAGGAGATGGTTACTGAATTTATTGAAGTAAAGAAAAAATTCTTTCTCTCTTTGCCCTGATGGATAAAGTTTAATTTTGCTCTCTCCTCGTTAAGAAAAGTTGCATTTATAACTAGAATTCAGCAATATTTTTTGTCAATAAATTGTTTTAATCCGGAACAGTTTACGAAATTTATACTTTAAATATGATGCAGATGAAAGGTCAAAAACTCGCCCGGATTTCTTTTACGGCTTTAAGAGTCGCTATCGGTTGGCATTTCCTCTATGAAGGTATTGTTAAAGTCTTCAACCCTGCATGGTCATCTGAAGCCTACCTGAGAGAATCAAAGTGGCTTTTGTCTGGTTTTTTCCACTGGATTATCGGCAATAAAATAATACTTGAGATAGTTGACTTTATTAATATCTGGGGTCTTATTATTATCGGAATTTGTTTGTTCCTCGGATTTTTCGTCAGGATTGCCAGTTTTTCGGGTTCATTATTGCTTTTGCTATACTATGTTGCCAATCCACCCTTCATGTACTCGTCCATCCCTTCAATAAGCCATTTTTATATCATAAACTATAATATTATTGAGGCTGTTGCATTGATAGTTATTGCCATTCTACCACTCGATTATCTCTGGGGTCTCAGGGGGTGTTTTATTAGATATTATGAAAAAAGGAAGGAGAAGACATTTCCTACCGACGAAAATCATGGATTTGTTGAAGGAGATAACAATTCACGGCGTGAACTGATTAAGAATCTGGCTGTTTTACCTGTATTTGGTGCAGTTTTGTTTGGAATGATGAAGAAAAGGGGCTGGATAAGTTTTGAAGAAAAAAACTTTCAACCGGCCACTGATTCAACAAGTGGAGCTTCATTGATATTGGGGAAAAATCTTTCGGTGAAAGAGTTGAAAGGAAAAATTCCGGAAGGGATTATAAAAAATATAAAATTCAGCCGGCTGATGATAGGTGGCAATCTGATCAGCGGTTTTGCACATGCTCGCGATCTGATTTATGTGTCAACCTGGTTGAAAAATTATTTCACCGATGAAAAAGTAATTGAAACCCTCTGGATTTGTGAAGCATGCGGAATCAATACTGCTGTCCTGAGATGTGACCAGGATACAATTCGTATATTGAATAAATTCTGGAGCCGGGGAGGCAGAATTCAGTGGCTTGCCCAGACCTATCCACGTGACAATGATTTTTCAAATATCAAACTTGCCATCGACAACGGAGCTATAGGGGCTTTCGTGCAGGGAGGTATTGCTGATAAGCTTGTATCAGAAAATAAAACAGACCAGATGGGAAGGGCAATTGATTATATTCGAAGCCAGAATGTCATAGCCGGAACTGCAGCCCACTCAATGAGAGTACTGAAATCCTGTGTCGAAAACGACATAAGAGTCGATTTCTTTATGAAGACTTTCCATCATCATAATTACTGGTCAGCAACCTCATTTAATGAAAATGAAACAGAACTTCCTTCAGAGGGAAAGGATCATAATATGGCACATGATAATATATGGTGTTTGTCAAATACTGAAGTTATGGATTTCTTCAGGGACAATCCCATTCCGTGGATTGCTTACAAAGTACTCGCCGCGGGAGCTATTAAACCCAAAGACGGAATTCGACATGCTTTTCAGGGTGGTGCCGACTTTGTTTGTCTTGGAATGTTTGACTTTCAGATTGTTGAAGATGTAAATATCACTTTTGATATCCTTAATTCAGACCTTAAAAGGCAAAGAAAATGGTTCGCATAATGTTTTTTCAACTCAAGAGATGAAATTTTAAATGTCAATTGCAAAATAAAATTTTTAATTTTTCCTCAAGAAATTGATAACCAGATGTAAAAGTATGATACAAAAAAATGCTTTTAATAATGTCATTTGCCAGTCTTACAATCCATAATAAACAGTTTTGATTATTCCTTCTTTGGAGACATTGATTGAGGTGGTTTGCCATAATCTGGCTCAAAATAAAATTATAATTATAACTTTGACCTTTAAAATGAATTGTACATTCTTTGGGGTAGATGTTTCCAGAAGCTTTCATAAAGAGGATCAGAGAACAGAATTACATTAATCCAAAACTTTTATTCGAATCATTAAATGATACTGGGCCTATAAGTATCAGGATCAATCCCGGTAAATGGAATAAAGTCCCCGAAGGAGCTGAACATGTTCCCTGGTGCAGAACTGGTTATTATCTCCCTGGAAAACCTTCCTTTACTGCCGACCCACTCTTCCATGCAGGATGTTATTACCCTCAGGAAGCTTCCGGCATGTTCATTGAAGAAATTTTCAATAACCTTTTTGTCGGGCAGACCGATCTCAGGGTACTTGATCTCTGCGGCGCTCCCGGAAGCAAAAGCACACACCTCTCATCCCTTATCGGAAATAATGGATGCCTCATTACAAACGAAGTAATTAGATCAAGAGCTGATATCCTTGCAGAAAATATAACCAGATGGGGAGTCCCAAATTCAATTGTCACTAATAACGACCCCCGTGACATTGGAAAACTTACAGGATATTTTGACCTTATTATAGCCGATGTTCCATGTTCGGGTGAAGGTATGTTCCGCAATAATAATGTCCGTAATCAATGGTCGGAAAACAATGCACATCTCTGCACAACACGCCAGAGAAGAATAATATCCGACATCTGGCCGGCACTAAAAGAAAACGGCATTCTTATCTACAGTACCTGCACCTTCAATCCGGCTGAAAATGAGGAGAATATTAAATGGCTGACTGACAACACATTATCAGAATGCCTGAAAATTGATATCTCAGCATTTCCCGGCATTACCGAAATTACTTTTAAAGGAATTACGGGCTATGGTTTTTATCCGTATAAAATAAAAGGTGAAGGTTTCTTTATTTCAGTTTTGAGAAAAATTGAAAAAACCCCTGAATTCAGGATCAAAAAACATACTAACCCCGGAAATCTTTCACAGGTAGAAATTAAAACTGTTGAGGAACTGATCGGCAAAGAAAAACGTAATATTTTGAAAATAAATGATATTATTACGGATATCCCTCTTGAACCAAACGAATATTCAACACTCAGCAGTATGCTGAGGGTTATAAAACCAGGCACTGAACTGTTCAGGATTTCTGGTAAAGGCGTCGTGCCTCACCACAGCCTGGCAATGTCGGTGAATCCGGCAAGAAATATTTTTCCTATTATTGAACTCAATTATTCCAAAGCTGTTAGATATCTCAGAAAAGATAATCTGGATCTGCCAGTGAAACCAAATGGCTGGTATATGGCAGTTTTTAAAGGTTGCAATCTGGGATTTCTGAAATCGACAGGAGGCAGATTTAACAACTACTTTCCGGTAAGCTTAAGAATAAAGATGGGTCGTGAGATTATAAATGAGAAGCAAATTATCAAGTGGGAAACAGATTAAGAGAATGGTGTATTTTTGAATCTTATATTTTAGGGAAATAGTGTCCGGATAAAATCAGGCAGGATATTTAACCCCCTGGTAAAATGAAGAAATTAGTAAATAGAGAACTTAATGAGATAATGAGGTAATTTATTCAAAATGCTCCTTCCCCTATGGGGGAAGGTTGGGATAGGGGTAACCCTCACCTGTGGAGAAACAGTAACTCTGTATACACCTTTCTTCAAAATTACTTTCAGGACTGATAAACAGAGTTCTATGAGATTAATAGATTTACCATTAAATATTAATTCTCAGAGAAAATAAATTAAAAAAAATTTGTCCTATGAATAAAAATTTGTCGGACACTACTGATATCAGGAGTTAAAAGGGAAACAGGTGTAAACACAAAAAATATATAACATAAAATTACTTGTATGAAGTCAGATATTGAAATTGCGCAGGAAGCCAGGATAAGGCACATAATGGAAATTGCAGAAATTCTTGGTATTTCCAAACACGATCTTGAGCTTTACGGAAAATACAAGGCTAAGATACCTCTTGATTATATTGATGAGAAGAAGGCGTCAAAGGCAAAGCTAATACTTGTGACGGCTATCACGCCTACACCTGCCGGTGAGGGGAAGACCACCACTTCTATTGGACTTGCGCAGGCTCTTAATCGTATAGGGAAGAAGGCAACTGTTGTTCTGCGTGAACCTTCGCTCGGGCCTGTGTTCGGTATTAAGGGTGGAGCAGCAGGCGGAGGGTACTCGCAGGTTATTCCAATGGAAGATATTAACCTTCACTTCACAGGCGACATGGCTGCAGTTGAAAAAGCTCATAATCTACTGGCAGCTCTTATTGACAACAATATCCAGCTCAAACCCGGTGATGGGAATCTGGGTCTTGACCCGAGAACCATTTCATGGAAGAGAGTTATAGATATGAACGACAGAGCTTTACGGGATATCGTGATTGGCCTTGGTGGGCCGAAGGAAGGTGTACCCCGCGAATCGGGTTTCGAGATAACCGCCGCTTCGGAAGTGATGGCTATTCTCTGCCTTGCCCGCGACCTGAACGATCTTAAAACAAGACTCGGAAACATATTTATCGGTTACACCCGCGACGAAACACCTGTATTTGCACGCGACCTTAAAGCTCAGGGCGCTATGACTGTACTCCTGAGAGATGCCTTTAAACCCAATCTGGTACAGACTCTTGAGGGAACTCCCGCAATAATCCATGGCGGACCTTTTGCAAATATTGCACAGGGAACTAACAGCTTGGTTGCAACAAAAACAGCCCTGTCACTGAGCGATTATGTGGTGACTGAGGCCGGATTCGCAAGTGAACTGGGCGCAGAGAAATTTTTCAATATCAAATGCCGTTTGGGAAACCTTAAAACCAGTGCAGTTGTAATCGTAGCAACAGTAAGAGCACTTAAATACCACGGAGGAGTAAAACTGGCAAACCTTTCTTCAGAAAATCTCTCAGCTCTCGAAAAAGGTATTCCTAACCTCGACAAACATATTGAAAATATCAAGTTTTATGGTTACAGACCGGTAGTGGCAATAAACCGTTTCTCGACCGATACCGATGCCGAGTTGAATATGATCATTGAACACTGCAAAGCAAAAAGAATTGTGGCAATGGTAAATGAAGCATGGGAGAAAGGAGGTGAGGGTGCAACAGAGCTGGCTCGTAAAGTTGTTGAAGCGGCAAAAGAATGCCCCGAATGCTTTATCCCACTTTATGAACTTGAATGGCCTTTTGAAAGAAAGATTGAAACAATATGTACCAAAATGTATGGAGCAGGCCATGTTGAATATTCCCTTGCCGCAAAAGAAAAACTGGATAAAATCGAATCTCTCGGGCTGAATCATCTTGCTGTATGCATTGCAAAAACTCAGAGATCATTGTCGGACGATCAGAACAAAAGAGGGAGACCCGAAGGCTTTACGGTGAAGATAAGAGATATTGAGCTTTCATCTGGCGCAGGCTTTATTGTTCCAATAGCAGGAACAATAATGCGTATGCCTGGTTTACCCGCTCAACCGGCTGCTGAGAAAATTGATATTGATGAAAACTGGAAGATTAGAGGGCTTTTCTGAAAGGTAAAGAATGATTATAAGCGATATATCATGTGCTATCCTGGCTGGAGGAAAAAATCGTCGTTTCGGAGGTTTTCAGTAAGGCTGAAAGGTTTGTTGCTGAATGAAGTTCGCGCCTTTTCCGGATTGCCCGCACACATCATTAGTTTGAAGGTATGCAGGAGCATAAAGGCCTTTCTAAAGGCCTCAAAAAATTTTGGGAAAAAGGACAAACAAGTCGTTCGGATGTTCGCCTGAGCTTCCTCGTTCAGGCAGGATTATTGTTTAGAGTTTTTTCTGGGCTCAACGAGGACGTTGAGCCCAACGTTAGGTTAATAAAGGGTTTAACATAGAGTTTGAGCCCGGCATTTAAGATTTTAAAAAAAAATTTTTATAAATCCGGCAGCATTTCGGTAACTTTTTTCGTAATAATAATAGAAAACCAAAAAAAAGCGTTTAATAAAAAATAATTGCCATGAATAAAATTTCAGTCTTTTTAGCAGGATTGTTTCTGATAACTTTCATTTGGTCATGTGAAAAGCAGAGTACTGAAGAAGTTGATTTAACTCCAAAGGCGATTGAACTTCCTGCTTTGGCCACGGAGGTAATAACATCAGGCAATGATTTCGGCATAGAACTATTTGTAAAAGTTGCAGAAGGAGAACAAGCCAGTAATCTTATGCTCTCCCCGCTCAGTGCCAGTACAGCACTCACCATGCTTCTTAACGGATGCGGCGGCAATACTTTCGACCAGTTAAGATCGACTCTCAAATATCCTTCAGAAATGTCGATTAAAGATATTAATGAGACTTACAAGAGTCTGGTTGAACAGCTTCTGAAAGCTGATCCGAAGGTGACACTTGCCCTTGCAAATGCTATTTTTTACAGACTTGGATTCAATGTCAAGGCATCTTTTCTTGCCACAATGAATAATGATTTCAAGGCGAAAATCGAGGGACTTGACTTTGCTTCACCGTCGGCACTCACCACAATCAATAAATGGGCAAGTGATAATACAAACGGCAAAATTCCGAAAGTTCTGGATGAGATATCGGAAGCTGCAGTAATGTTCCTGATGAACGCACTTTATTTTAAGGGAGACTGGAGTTATCAGTTTGATAAGACAAAAACATCCGATCGTCCGTTCTATCCCGATAACGGTCAGACAGTAAACGTTCCAACAATGACAGGGGAAATAGGGGCGAAGGTATTCTACGGCGATAAATTCAAAGTTATTGAAATGCCTTATGGGCGGACAAATTTCACAATGATAGTTATTGTTCCCAAGAACGACCTGCAGTCATTTTATTCAGAGCTTGACTGCAATAAATGGAACCTTATCACCACATCGCTTGATGAAATAAATGAATTCGGTAAAATCATTGTTTATATGCCGAAATTCAAATTCTCGTACGAGAAAGTTCTGAACGACCAGTTAAAATCCATGGGCATGATTGATGCCTTTATCCCCGATATGGCTGACCTTTCAGGTATTTCAGATGCTTCGATATTTGTGAGTTTCGTCAAACAGAACACATTCGTTGAGGTAGATGAGGAAGGCACTGAGGCGGCAGCAGTCACTACAATAGAAGTTGTACTTACAAGCATGCCACCCCAGCCAATGCAGTTTATTATCGATAAGTCGTTCATCTTTGCCATACGCGAACGCACCACCAACACCCTGATGTTCATCGGACAGGTGATTAAACCAGAGTAATATCAAATATTTAGTTTTTAAATTGTTGCGATTCTAACGTGCTATACGTCAGAATTTGGGTGAGAGAGGTTCCTCGTTTGTCCCGATGTTCGGGACAGGGTCGGAATCTTCTTGAGTATTGTGCCAATCTCCAGGAAAGAATATTATAAAAAGTCCTCTTCTTCCTTTGCTTAAAAAATGTAAACTTCTATAGTATTAAACGTCAGAATTCATGAGGGAAAGTCTCGAAGAGGTTCTGTAAAAACCGAACTAATGTCTTAAACCTCACTGGTTATAGTGTACATGAGGTTAATCAATTTTCTCTGATCTTTAAAAGGTTACGCATAAAATATCATTACTTCCCGAGGTATGTTTTAATCATTAGATTAAATAATTTGCCATGATTGTGGTACCGCAAATGCAAAACTTCGTGGACAATTACCTCATGTCTGATATCAGGCTGTTCTTTCAAGAGACTTACATCAAATGTTAGTCTCCCTTTACTGGAGCAGCTTGCCCATTTCTTTTTCATTTTGCGAAGGTGAATCTCTTTTACCTTCACGCCAATTTTTTCGGCCCACTCTAAGACTTCTTGTTTGAATTCATCAGAAGTAATCATACCCCGCTTCCTTTTAATACCCTTATTATTTCATTAATAAGTTCACCTGCCCTGTCAGTACCGGCACCTGACCTTAGTAGTTGTCCAATAATCTCACTTTTGAGAGCTCTTTCATATTTTTCACTCTTTTTCCAGTGAGGGTATTTTTCCAGAACCCTGCCTATTTCTTTTGCAGAATCATCAGGGTTTTCAATTTCTTCCTTTTTCAATAGCCAGAAAACAGAAAACACTTCACCTGTCATATTTTTTTCTACCTGTTCCTTTCGGGCTGAGTTGATTTCATCAATTAATTTTTTCAGTTCCTTTAGGGTTTCCCGGGTTGTTTTCTGTCGTTCTCTGAATGAGGCTGCTATGTTTTCTGCCCGATCTCCTATAGAGATTAGAAAAGGATTATTGGCAGTTTCTTTATCAATTAGTATTTTTATGCTCTTTAAGAGGTTAAAAATCTTTTCAGTATCGGAAGCACTGCTATCTTCCAATTTTTTTAAGGTCTGTTCATTTATTTCATAAATCTCAAGTGTCGGTTGTATGATTCCTGTCTTTGTGTTATCCTGTACAAGTTTTGCTACTTTTTTAGAGAAATCTTTATCAATTGATACACCGGGCTCATAGGCTTCCCGTAATATCCTGTACATCCTTAAAAACGTTTCCATATCTTCAATATATGGCCGAAGGAATGAATCGGGCGATAGAATATTGTATATGTCGGATATCTTTTTAAAAAATTGATAGAATTCGTGTCTTTTTTCTTCATCCCTGAAATATTCAAGTACTGCCTCTACAGCTTTATCCCTGCTTTTACCTTCAATAAGGGTGAGATAATCTTTTTTTGCAATATTTATTAAGTCAGTAAATCTCTCTTTTAAAACATCAATATCGCGTACAACCCCTTCAATATCCTTTGAATCGAAGGCAAGCGCTTTTTCAAGGTTATCAAATAATCCAACAAAATCGAGCACAAAACCCGACGGCTTTTTTCTACCTTCTGCATCTTCGTATGGTCTGTTTACCCTTGCAATAGCCTGAAGCAGCACATGGTCGCGCATGGGTTTGTCGAGATACATACAATAAAGTATTGGTGCATCAAAGCCTGTGAGGAGTTTTTCGGTTACAATCAATATTTTCGGAAGTTTTTCAGGGTCTCTGAAATTCTTTCTTATTTGCTTTTCCCGCTCTTCAGAAAGATGGTATTTAGAAAGATTTTCAGGATCGTTGTAGAATGGACTGAAAACCACCTCACTGTATTCAGGTGGGAGATGTTTATCGAGTTCGTCTTTGTACAGAGCACAGGCTTCCCGGTCGACAGCAACTAAAAACGCTTTGTATCCCATAGGTTCAATATAATCCCTGAAATGCCGGGCTACATATTCTGAAACTTTTTCCACTCGCTCTCTGTTTTTGAGCATGTTTTTTAGCGTAACTGCTTTCTCAAGCACCTTATTTAGTTCTTCAATATCGCTCAATCCTTCTGATTCGGTAAGGCTTAAAAACTCTTTTTCAAGGGTTTCTTTATCTACCCTGAGCTCATTGGGCGCAAGGGTGTAATGGAGCGGTACGGTTGTGCCATCTTCTATTGACTCAGCTATGCTATATTTATCGAGATATCCCTGCGGAGGATCTTCTTTTCCAAAGGTGATAAAGGTCCCTTTGCCATGCGCGGTTTTATCAATAGGAGTACCCGTAAAGCCAATGTATGTGGCATTTGGAAGTGCACCCATAAGGTAATTACCCAGCTTTCCGCCGGTAGTTCGATGTGCCTCATCAACCAATACAAAGATATTTTCTCTGGTGTTGATGTTTTCTACAATGCTTTCAAATTTGTGGATCATCGAAACAATAAGTCCTCTTCTGTCACTTTTAAGTAAGTTTCTTAAATGCTCTTTACTATCAGCCACCTCAACATGTTCGATACCAACGGCAGTAATATTTCCAAAGAGTTGCGATTCAAGTTCATTTCTGTCAACCAGCATTATCACGGTTGGATTTTCAAAAAGAGGGTTTTCTATAAGCTTTTTTGCCGTGACTAACATGGTATAGGTTTTACCTGAGCCCTGCGTATGCCAGATGAGTCCTCTTCTTTTATCAGAATCGGCGGCTCTTGCAATAACTTTCTCCACTGCCCGCATCTGATGCGGACGCAAAACAACCTTTTTCAGTTCATCATCCTGCCGGGTAAAGAGAATAAAATCGGTAAGAAGTTTTACAATCCTCTGTCTGTCAAAAAAAGTTTTTACAAGAGTTTCAAAATTGCCTTCTGCTTCTTCTTTCCAGTTAAGAAGCGATTTATGCGAGGTGTTCCAGGTGGCACTGTAGTAAAATCGGATAATGTACGTAAGGGCATAGATCTGTTCAATAGACAGAAGTTCCGGACTATTGCGGTGGTATCGTCTAATCTGTTCAAGAGCTTCGGCTATTGCCTCGATCTTATGAGCAGATTTGGTTTCGACAAAAATAACAGGAATGCCGTTGATAAGAAAAACAACATCCTGACGGATGGTTTTAATACCATTGGTAAAGCTGAATTCATCAGTTACCTGAAAGATGTTATTATCAATGTTTTCGGTATCTATACATTTGACATTGCGGTTTCTCTTTTCGGAAGGGACAAATACATTCTTTAAACCTTTTAGATATTCCCATGCGCTGAAGTTTCCTTCTATGCTGAAAGGTATTCTCTCTATCTGTTTTATAAGATCGCCGGCAATTTCATCAGTCATGAAATGGCTATTGAGCCTGTGTAATTGCTTTACAAAGATTTCCTTAAATAGAATTTTCGTTTCGCCGCCTCTGAGGTTTAAGGCCTCGGATGGGGGCACATATTGCCAGCCCAGGTTTAGCAATATCCTTTTGCCTGAAGGGGTCTGGTATTCAGCAGAGTCTTCTCTCACATAATTAATGAGAGGGTTTTGAACCGAATATCTTTCACCACCAAGCAGAATCATAATTCCTC
>DYKN01000152.1 GCA_020722575.1 Rikenella microfusus
ATGCCAACCCTCAAGCAGGTCCAGAGAACCCTGAAGTTTGGCGAAGAAACTTTGGCCTTCTACTCTGGAAAAATAATTATGACGGAGCAGCTACCTTTGCCTACCAGCATTCCTCTGGCAATATCTGGAATGATTTTGATCATCCTGTTGAGCGGGAATACACCTTTACCTATCCAACAATAAATGGGGTAATAGACACAATTGCTCTGGAAGGCTATCGGGAGGGAATAGATGATATCAGGTATGCTACCACTTTAAAATTGGAAATTGAGAAAGCGAAGAAATCAAAGAATAGAAAAATGAGAAAGGTTGCCGTTGAAGTCGAAAAATATCTTGAAACCCTTGATGTAGATAGAAACTTAGATACCATTCGCTCAGAGATGATTAATTATATCCTTAAACTGGGGGGAAGATAAAATGAGGAAATCCATTCGTAAATTCTCAGTCAACCAGGTTCCCTGTAATCTAAAATGACGGCAACCATCGTGCACCTTTTTCCCTTTCCCGTAAGAAATTCTGTAGTAAGGCCCATGCCGGTATTTCTTTGCCTTATGGCATTTGCACTTCTTCCGGGTGCATTCTAAATAAACCGTCTGAAAGCCGCTTGTATCAAGGGATTGTGGAAGACTTGACAAAAAAGTGTGTGGGGGGGGGTATAATAAGAGTGATAATTAAATAGACAAGGCGTGGTTCACTGAATACTTACCTCTATAACTACCAATTGACAAAAGTGTGTGGAAAGGGTATAATAAAAGTGATAATTAAATAGGCAAGACGTGGTTCACTGAATACTTACCCAGAAAGATAAAGGAGGTGAATGAAAAAATGAAGAAGAGAATGTTTGAGAAGATGTCTGGTTTGGATGTGGGAAACAAAAAAAAGATAAAGGAGGGAAAAAAGATGAAAAAGAAAGGATTTACGTTGATTGAGTTGTTGGTGGTAATAGCGATTATCGCGATTCTTGCGGCAATGCTATTACCGGCTCTTTCTAAAGCAAGGGAGAAGGCAAGGCAGACGGTCTGTATGAATAACCTAAAGCAGATAGGATTAGCGCTAATGATGTATGCCGATGATTATAATGGTTATACCCCACCATTTTGTAGTTCTTCTTTTACTTATACATGGATTAAGATATTAAGGGGAAACTATACTCCTTACCCAGTTCTTGGTGAGAGAAGTATTGAGGTTTGTCCTTCCCAACCACCAAGAGTATATAAAAATCCGACTCTGACCTATGGACTCTGGGATAATAATAAAGCACCAGAAGATCCGGATGATGCTGCAAAATGTATTCGCCTGTATAAACTGACCAATCCTTCTGACCATCCAATTGTAGCAGATAGCAGAAGGGCAGGAATAGCCGAAAATTGGCTACAATCCTATTACATACAGAAAGGCACTGGAATTGAGCAAAGTAATGACGGTCCCAACCCTGCTGCCAAGGTAATTCACCTGCGTCACAGCGGGAAAGGCAATGTTCTCTTTGCCGATGGAAGCGTCCGAGCGGTTGGTGCTTCCTACTTAAGTAAAATCGGATGGGATTACTGTTATTGAAAAAAATACCAAGAGGAAAAAATGAAAAAATGTTTGGGATTGATAATAAGCTTGTTAGTATTAATGTCAAC
>DYKN01000153.1 GCA_020722575.1 Rikenella microfusus
ATGAGATGTGACATAAATATGATGACATTCATCGTTATGGATGTCTTTTGTGGTGACTGTCACCATGGATGATAAATCCTGCGATGAGATGGGGATAATTCTATAATTTTTTGGGTTTTCCGCCAATAGAGCTTCTGTCTATTAAAATTTTTTCGTTGAAGCATCCACTCACGAGAGAAGAATGGCTCATGGCAGAAAATACTTGTTCCCGATGTGGGAAAACCTCTTCTTTTCTCCAGATATTTGTGGATGCCAATACAGGGCAAAAAACGTATCTTTGCAACGATTGTATGTTTGAAATGTCTTACGGTAAAATAAGTGAAATTGAAGAAATTGATAAAGGGATAAGGGAAACGGAAGAGTTGGTAAAGGAAGCGAATGTTATGGTGGATAAAGCAAACGATCGGGACAATGCAATGCTTAAAAATGTGAATAAAGCAGCCGCTGCGTTTATGGTGACTCCCTGGAAATTGCTCAAGTTATCCGAGTCTCAGCTTGCACATTTGCAGGAGAAAAGAACAGAAATTCTTATGGCCATGGACCCGTCCGATCGGTTGCAATACCAGATGAAAGTGGCCCTCAAAAATGAGGATTACGAAGAAGCCGAGCGAATAAAATCTGAACTGGAGAAAATGAATAAGAACGATTCCACTTAACGCGGATCCCCGGATTTTTGCGAGTCCGGTTCTTTACCAGTTGCGACAGGAAAATCCGGATACAAACAAGCCAATGAAAACAAGCCAGGCAGGGCAATCCGGAGAACAAAAAACTGTTTCCCAGAAAATTGACGAACTGCTCCAGAGGGAGATGTTGCGAACGTTTTGAATTTTAATAAAAAAATTATATTAATTTAATGATATATTCTTGACATGATATATGACATAGTAATAATAGTCAGTAGGAAACATCGAAAGATGCTATAAATGTACTTCAAAGGAGATGAGGATGGATAGTAATTCAATAACATGTCCGCACTGTAATAAGATATTTACCTTGACAAAGGCAATAACCAGTCAGATTGAGAATCAATTAAAAGAAGATAACAATAAAGTAATAAATCTTTTAAAGAAATAGTAAATTGGTCACCTTCCTGGATTGGTAAACTCAAGGAAGATCAAAGACAAATACATGCGGAAGTTTCTGTTATTGCATCTGAGGTTTTGCCTCCAGATATTAAAAATTTTGGTTTGATTAAAGGTGCAAACGAAGGGAAACTTGATAAGGCAGAAATGGTTTTTAATTATCTTACCGGAACGCAGTTTAAGAAAAGATTCGAATCGATATTGGAAGCATATCTTGAAATGCAAAGTGATTTAGATTCTGAAAGAAGACTATTAGAGAAATCATGGGCTAAACGTGAAAAACAGATTGATAGATTTATAAGGAATGTTCCGGTATGTATGGCGACTTGCAGGGTGTGGGTGCAACGTTGCCCAATGTTAAATTATTAGAGATGCCAGAATAAGTGACAACAGAATTATAAATACGACAAATCAGGTGCCAAGCTGAATTATGACGATTCGGGTGGGCGATGGAACCGATTTATTTTTTGATTATATTCTCAAGCTGGAAGGCCATCGCATCCGCCGCAAAAAATGTCACCCTGGGATTGGTGCAGAC
>DYKN01000058.1 GCA_020722575.1 Rikenella microfusus
TCCTTTTGCTTTAATTCTTTTTGCAGCCTCCCCCAGCGTTTCTTCAAACGCTTCGGCTGTATACAGTGGTCCGTTGATTATAAGATCTCTATTTATTAATTTGCTGCACCCTTCCTCCAGACCTGCAAACTTTGGAATTGTGCTATCCCAATATACATCTATCTTCTTCGATTCCGCTGCCTTCTTAAACGCTTTCAACTGATCCTTTCATATTAAATTTCCTGATTAAATGTGTTAATTCAGATAATTATCTCGTTTAATAGTTGTTAACAGGAATTTCGTCGCCTTTTAGAAGTTTAATAAATTTAATAATTTATCTTTAGTAATTTATAGATATGAAAATGAAAAATAATAGTGAAATTATTTTAATGCTCGCTATTATAGTTTTGCTGTTATTACTATTGATATTAGCTTGGGCACCTTGGATGGATGATCAGGCGGTTTATAATCAAGTACTTCAGCATAACTCAGATGGAATCCGAGCTGCAGAAAATATTTGCGGTGAACAACTTAAAATACATTGGTTTCCTTTTGGAAGATATGTTGCAAATTGTGAAATTGGTTATTTTGTAACTTTTTGGGGAGAAATAAAACCATGAGTTCAGAAAGAAATCCCTCATTTTTTATTATTTCAGATTGAGTATTCCTATACTGTGAACCAGAAGATTTACTGTAGTTTTCCTGTAAAGGTTATACTCTTTTTAATTATTATAATTCATTTTAAATAGATTATTAAGATCCTTGATGTATAATAATTTTTAAGTGATCTTCACGCTATTTGCAACATATTAGAGGTTATTTATATCTTCTTTTGCATGTTTAATGTTTTCGGAGATTGATATGTTTCTAGCTGGTTTTGGTTGCTTTGATGCGGAATAATCATTTATATAAATTAAGTCATTCTTTAATATAATTTTGAGCTGTTTCACGGCTGCTTTAGTCTTTTCTATCAAATTAGTCCCACTTAAGACTTCGCTATCTAAAATATCGGCATATTTTTGTCCCGATTTTCCTCCAATCATCAAAGATTGTAAATATAGTTTTGTTTGATATGATATGTCATTAAAACGATTATTTAACATATTTATTTTATCATGACTAAGAACCACGCCCCCGATTATCTCCTTAGCAATATGTGTGATGTTTCTATATCCCATACTCGGTACTCTTTTCTTAGCTGTATTACTATCTTCTAATAATTTTTCATAATTCGCTTGTATATCTGTAAATTGTGAAATAAAATAATTAATCTGCGATCTAATTGCATTATTCATACGCTCCACCATCTTAGTATTTTCTAATAAATTGATTATATACAAAATTCAACTTATTTGTATATCATACTTCGTAACTAGCGATTGCCACTGCACATAACTATATCCATCTAAATATCCCCCTGAACTTTCACTTTGCTGCAATATGCTATGGTATAGCCTTGCATCGTTATACTCCTCTTCAACGGAATAGAAAGAGCTTCCCCCGCTCAATGGAATTATATAGTTAGGTGAAGATAATTTTCCTACTCCCACATACTCCCCATTGCTGTCCGTAATTATTGAAGGGGCCGTGGATTCTATGAAGCAGTAGCCTGTATCCATATAGCTGTATTGGATCGGGCATTTTATGCCTACCGCCTCATGGTTGTCGAATTCAATCATTGATACGTTATATCCGAGCCCAATTAGAAGGAATGCGAGAAGCCTTGCCTTTTCCATGCAGACTCCTTTGTTATCGTATATGACTTCATAAGGGTACCTTTGATCTATAATCCCGGTTTCATATGCTCCCCAATCGTACGGAATGTGTTGGACATAGCTTATTGCGATTCTTGCTTGATTGTCTTTGTTTGCAGTTTTATTTTTTATCTGTTCGATTAAACCTGAAAGATATCGGTTTTGCAACCCGTCATTTATTTGTTTATCGATAGATTTGCGTAACGTCTCCTCCTCTGAACACCCCGAACTTCCGCACGTTACGTATCTCGATTGGATTGCCAGATAGTCATTCAACCCTCCGTATGCGACGAATTGAACCGTTCCTTTTTGGCCCCTTACCACGTATGTTCCTGAAGTTACAATTGGGTTGGTCTCATATCTCGATACGCAGGTATCCCCGCTTTGGACAAGGTCGGTTGAACAGCCGCAAGTGGATGCGTTTTCTATAAGCAATCCATTTGAACAGAATAAAGGCTTATTCATAGAGCATTGTCCATATATTGTTCCATCTTCGCATCTTTCTATTTTTTTACAGGTTTTTGTTACGTTATCTATAAGATAATCTTCTGGACAACCGCATAATTCAGGATTTTCAATCAGTTTTCCTTTAATACATTGATACGGCTGATTTTTCGAACAATCTGGATCCAAGGTTCCATCACTGCAATTATATTTGAGGATACATGTATTATTGTAGAACCTGAGATAGCTCGGACATCCGCAAATGTCCGGCCGCTCTGTCAGATTCCCATCGTTGCAGTACCATGGTTGATTGTTTTCCCAGCATTCCCCTGAATTCAATGTCGCGCTGCAACTTTTTCCTCCTAATGAACTGATTATAAAAAGAGAAGAGTTCAGAGATTTGGAAACAGAGTCAATAATTTGAGAATCGGCTAGCCAAGTTATAAGGAAATACAACGCGCCGATTGCAAGAAGTATCTTGACAAATGACCATAATGCAGTCGTGAAATAAGCGAACGATTCAGTCAGATTCACTATGAATGTTCCGAATTCCTCAAATAGCCAGGTCAGTGGTTTTATGATAAGGTAATCCATTATCTTAAGAATTAAATCGTATACGAAGACAAATGGAGATAGTAGCAGCGAAACCAACTTATTCGATGATTTTTTGTCCGTATTCAATCTTACAGGTATGCTCAAACCAGACGATTCTTCGTTATAACCGGGCTTGCGTGATTCGGGCATTGGCTTAGCAGACAATCGGTTTAATGCTTCGTCAAATTTTTTGTCTTCATCTTTTTTCAAATCATACAAATAATTAGTGTATGCGAAGCAAGGATGCCCGCCGTTTTTCCTATGTTCTTCGGATTCCACGTAGTCTGAAAGTTTTCTAAATTCGTAAATAGCGGTTCCTACTTTCCTTGGTTCAAGATGTTCGCTACAGAAGTATTTGTTGCAGAATCTGCATTTAGAAAGCCCTTCTGTTCTGTGACAGTTGTAATAATCGCATTCAATTCTGTTTTTTTTCGATTGCTTACTCCGCTTTGCCATAAAAACAATTGTACAATCGAATATTTAAAGGTTAATAGCTATCCCTTTCAAATTTTAATTAAAATATATTTTTAATTCACGTTAAATACAATATTTAAATTCTTTTGCAGTTACACTCATTTATAGTATTAAACATAACGATGATTTAAATGATTGATTACTTCAAATTAGGAATCAAAATTACATTGGGTTTGATCGGATTGGGGATATTTCTTTTCATCCTATCAATAGTTGGCTCGCCCATCTTATTTGCAATTACAGGTGAACCATATATAATAGGTTCTTCTTCTGATTTTGGCTCTTTAGCTGCTTTACTCGCGTTCATATGTTTTGCACTTGCAGGTTTTACATTGTGGCTATTTACCTTAATAGATGTCTTAACTGCTAAAAACGAATTGTTTGGAAAATTATCTGGGTAGTCCTCGTTCTAGTCTTGGGAATTGTCGGTTAGTTGATATATTATTTCATTGGGCATAAAGACCGAATGGACTAAAATTTGGATGCCGCAAAAGATGTTTTTATGGATTCATTGACCATATACGGCGGAGTGAAGGAAATAGGCGGGAATAAGATACTCGTCTCCAGCAGGGACACCCGCGTCTTCTTCGATTTCGGGCAGTCGTTTTCCTATCTTGACCAGTATTTTGTGCCTGAAGCTTACTTATCCCCCAGGGAAAGGTTCGGATTGAAGGACTATTTCGGACTGGACCTCATGCCCAGGCTCGAGGGTCTTTATTCGCAAGAGGCGTTGCAGTACACCGACATGCAGTACAAGGAGCCTGAATACGATGCAGTGTTCCTTTCCCATCCCCACATGGACCATTTCTCCCACATGAGATATTTGGATCCGAAAATACCGATCCATATGGGAGAGACCACGGAAAGGATACTCAGATCCACCGAAGCCACCACCACCGCTGTCTGCATCCCTGAAGGAGCCCAGGTATTTCCTTACCAGAGCGGGAAGAAGATAAAGGTGGGATCGATTGAAGTCACTCCAATAAATGTGGATCATTCAGTTCCCGGAGCATTCGGATTCCTCATAGACACAGGAGAGAAAAGATTCGTCTACACTGGGGACCTTAGGCAGCACGGAAAGAGGCCTGAAGCCACTGAGCAGTTCCTCAAGGGCGCGGAAGGATTGGAAGCGGACGCCCTGGTGATAGAAGGCACGAGGGTGGCCTCCAAAGAGAGCAGGAAGAACCACACCGAGCCTTTCGTGGAGGAGGAGAGCAGGAAGGTGGTCAGGAACACCGAAGGCATGGTGCTGTGCATGAGATATCCAAAGGACCTTGACAGGTTCAGGACGTTCTATTCCATAGCCAAAGAGGCAGGGAAGGAGATAATAGTATCCCCCAAGACAGCCCATCTGTTATTGTCATTGTCGGGGGACCAGATAGGGATGCCCAATCCGCTTAAGGATAATAACATCAAGATATTTATGAGGGAGAAGAAGACATACTTCAAGTGGGAAAAGGAGCTCATGGAGGACTGCGTGGGCGTGGATTACATCCACAAGAACCAGGAAAGCGTGATGCTGGAGCTCGATTCCTACTACATGGCCGAATTGGTGGACATAAAGCCCAGGAAAGGAGACATCATCCATTCCATGAGCGAACCTTTCGAAGAGGACCCAGTTTCGGCAATGGTGGACGAAGTGTTGCATAACTGGGCCGCGAGATTCAATATGAACTACCATCAGTTGCATGCCTCGGGGCATGCCTCCCATTCAGAGATATTCGAGATGGTGGGAAGGATCAATTCCAAGGTGACTGTTCCAGTCCATACAAAGCAGCCTGCGTTGTTCAGGAAGAGCGGGCATAAAGTGAAATTGGTCAAGGCCGCGAAGGAGTTCAGGGTCTGAATTGTTTGTTTAATCGGACATATAAACTAAATTTTATATTAAAACAAAACCTTTTTAAATAATATACTCATTAGTATATTACAATATATTAAAATCCGGAATTTTAATATATTACAATATATTATCATAAGATTATGATCTTATGATTGTAGAATTACAATATTGTTGTGGTTTCATGATAGAAATTGCAGAACTGACCAAACAGAACCCATGGTGGGCGGACCCCAATTCAATCAATAATGATTCTAAGATCATTGATTTTGAAAGCGCCAAAGTCAAATGGCTGCCGAGAATAAGGAAGTACATGTCGCTGGACAAGGACGCTCTTTATTCATTGAGGGGGCCCAGGCAGGTCGGAAAGACCACATTGGCAAAGCTGATCATACGCGAAGAGCTGAAGCGCAGAAAACCTTCCGACATATTCTATTTCACATGTGACCTGGTCATGAAGCCGGAAGCCTTGAAAGACATTTTGGAAAGCTATCTCGGATGGAGCCAAAGGCAGGGCGGAGAGCGGAAGCTCATAATCCTTGACGAGATCTCGAGGGTGAAGGACTGGGAGATTGCGTTGAAATATATCATAGACGTCCATTCGCTGAAGGGCAAGACCTTCATTCTTACTGGTTCTTCTTCCTGGGACCTCAAGCACAGCATCGAGCGCCTTCCAGGACGAAAGGGCGAACTGAACGTGGAACAGAATCACAAGATCATACTCCCCATGAAATTCGCAGAATATGTGGAGCTCCGCGCCCCGAAAGTGTATGAAAGATTCAGGGCGCTGGGCCTTGCCGAAAACAAAACCAGAAAGGAGGCGTTTTCGGAGCTCATAGGCGGTGGGGCGCAAAGGTGGCTGGATGCGATGCAGCCACACCTTCAGGTTCTTGAAACAGTCTTCGACGAGTATCTGCTGACTGGGGGAATAATGGGGCCGGTCAACCAGTTTGAATCGGATCGGGAGATAAAGAATGCAGTCTATGAGATCTATCTCCAGTTCTTTTTCGGGGACCTTGCCCGCTTGATGAGGGAAGAAACCACAGCAAAAAAGGTCCTGTCCGCCGTAATAAAGCACCAGGGGAAGCCAGTTGGCTGGACGCAGATGGCGAGAGAAACCGACATAAACAGCTCGATAACTGTGGGCCAATACTGCGATATATTGAAGAATTTGTTCGCCATCAATGTCTACAATGCTTTCGATCAGAATACAAGGGCGCCAAAGCACAGGTCCGAGAAAAAACTGCAGATACCGAATCCGTTTTTCTTCCATGCGTTCAGGGGATATGTCCAGAATCCCGCTGGCAGCTATTTCAGGGAAGCGGAGCAGTTCGTGCAGACAAGCGAGGGCAAGGCGCTGCTTGCAGAATGCGTATGCGGAGACCACCTTTCTAGGCTTGCCTACAATTTCGCTCCAAGCGATCTTTTCGACCAATCCGATTATGTGTTCTATTCCAGAACCAAGAGCGGAGAAGCAGTAGACTTCATAGTCAGGATAGGTTCGGATTTCGTTCCTGTGGAAGTGAAGTACCAGAACAGGATAAATCCGGATGACTTCAGGCATATACGGAAGTACAAGCACGGCATAATCGCCACAAAGAATTCCGCATTCGTTGACGGCAGATACGTTGCTATTCCGCTGCCGATGCTGCTGCTTTTTGTGTGAATAGCTTTGTAGAAATCCTACGACGATAAAATAGGATTTCTACAGAGCCTTTAAATATTAAAATTTAAATAAGAGTTAGTTCTAATTAGTATTACAACTAATCCTATTTCCATCCAACTCGTAATCCATTTTTAGCCAACTAAAATTCAAATCATTTGCTTCACTACAAAATTCGTCTATTTTTAAATTATATTCAACTCCAAGCACTGCCTTGTTTTGTTTAATGAACTCTTTGTAAGGCTCGCACTCATTAAATTCAAAGCAGCTCTCAACAACTGCAAAGTCATAATAATCAATTAAATTCTTCACTTGTTCACCATCATTTTTTAGAGCGATAGATAAATTTCTTTTATGCGTTTCATTTGCTAGCCAGATATTATATCTTAATTGATCTTCATAATTTAAATTGAAACCAGTATCCTCTTTGTAACCTTGAATATTATCTGGATCAACTCCATCACACTTCTTTTTTACTGCCAGGTCTAATCTTGCCAACATGATATCTTTAAACATTTCATAATTTGAGATGTCTAGCCATTTTTCTCCTGGCCAATTTTTATAATCTTTTCCAAGAACAGATTTTGGAAACTTATCAAAATCATCTCTCCAATTTTCAGCTGAACCTGCAGAGAAGTAACAAATAACCTTTATATCTCTATTATGAAGTTCATCAATTACATATTGAGGACTGTCAAATAGATCAATGTCATATAAATCAACATCATATTTCGTATTAATATCACCTTGTAATTGCAATTGCCAAGAGATACCTGGTTTCGGATTATACCAAAAAGCCTCAATGTTTTCTTTTTTAATATTTTGTAACGTCGTATTTTCTTTGTAATTGAGAGTTTGATTGCATGTAGTTTCAGTATTATATTCTGTTCCAGTACTTTCTGAGCTTGGAGAAATTAGATAATCTCTAATGGAATTGATATTGCTTATTTTCTGCAGAATCAAGAAACCAATTCCAATAATCGTTGTTATAAAAATAAACCACAATATTAATTGCATTATTTTGTTCATATGGGTCTAATTTAGATATTAAATTTTATAAGTATAATTCATTTTTAGAAGATTATTTAGTCTAATGGCGCTTTACTTGACCTCTTCTAGATATCCATTCTTTCCCATTTTAAACTTGTGGTTTTGATCGTTAGGACAGATATAAATATCCCCTTCTTTTCTTAAATAATAGTTCATACTTGTATGCAGCCTGCAGATTGGGCATACTTTCTCTTCGTAAATGTCAACTACCATGGTCACACCCGATTAATTGCGAAATTAAATTATTAAATGTAACATCTTTTCTGTTTTTCAATTCATGGGAAAGGCTGTTCGATGTCAATGATACTATTTTCATGATAATTGAATTTGCATATTTTGGGCATTGCATTTGCATATCTCTCAACAATCGAATAATTTATATATTTATATGCGCATATAAACATATGATAAACGAAGCTAAGCTATTTGCGGTTCTTTCGGATCCTGCAAGGCTCGAGATACTTGAAACTCTTTCTGACAAGGAAGGGTGTGTCTATGATTTGCAAGATAGGACAGGCAGGAGCCAGCCCAACATAAGCCAGCATTTGAGAATACTCAGGGATGCTGGGCTTGTGGAATTCAAAAGAGATGGGAAGAAGGCCTGCTATTTCGTGTCCAAATCGAAAGTTAAGAAAATCATAGTTCTTGCGAGGGAAATCTGCAAGGAATAGCGGCAAAGATTGTATTTGGAGGAGATTTAGATGGAGAATGAGAAAATAGTTCAGATTTACAGCACTACGACATGCCCTTATTGCAATATGGCAAAACGATATTTTGAGAGCAAGGGCGTCAAATACGTAGATTACAACGTGGAATTAGACCAGGCGAGAGCATATGAAATGATGCTGAAGAGTAGACAGATGGGTGTTCCGGTGATCGATATAGGCGGGAAGATAATAGTCGGATTCAACAGGCCCGCAATAGACGCTGCTCTAGCTGATCTCAATTCGCCAGAACAGGGGCAGGCCGACAAGGAGCTCGAAGAAATAAGAAAGAAAAAGATAGACAAGATAGTGAGTTCTGCAAAGGCCAAAGAGGCGGTAATAAATGTCTCAGAAGCAGATTTCCAAGAAAAAGTTTTGAAGAAGTCCGAGACTGTTCCAGTACTTGTTGACTTCTGGGCTTCCTGGTGCATGCCATGCCTGATGCTCGGACCCACTCTGGAGAAGCTTGCCAAGGAATCAAACGGAAAATTCGTGCTTGCAAAGGTTAATGTCAACGAAAACGAAAACATATCGAATGAATACGGGATATCTTCGATACCCAACGTAAAACTTTTCAAGAATGGAATGGTGGTTGATGAGTTTGTTGGTGCGCTTCCCGAGGCTGCTGTAAAGCAGTGGCTTGATAAGGCACTTAAATAAGTGATTTCATGGTGAATGTAAGACTACTCCTTTTTGTTTCTTCCCACTGCTCGCACTGTCCGCATGCCGAATATCTTGTGAAAAAGATAGCTCCGGAGTACTATGAAAAGGGGCTAAGCTTTGAAAAGATGAGAATAAACACTCCTGAAGGCAAGCAGGCATCAAAACGATATAACGTGATGGGAACGCCAACAATCCTTTTCGCAGGAGAAGATGGGGGCGAGATCAACAGGATAGTCGGGGTCCCGAGCGAAGGCGAGCTGAAGGATAAGATAGAAAAGAACCTCGGGATTAAAAAATCGATTTTTGACAAGATTCTTGGGAAATAATCTATTGCTTCAAGTACTCCCAGATAAGGCTCTTTTCCCCGGGATAGGAAACAAGCATCTTGCATCTGTTGAGGTAGCTATATCCATCCTTTATCTTCGGCTCAAGGATTTCTTTAAGATGCGTCTTGTCCGCCTTGATCACAAATCTAACATTTCCATTTTTCAGAATATGCTCGTCACAAAGATAAGCTCTTTCCTTGCATCCAAGCTTATCCTCGCATAGGATCACTCCTTCTTTAGTTACGGCCAGACCGGAAAATCCAATTACTTTGAGCTTCTTGTTCTTCTTCTTTAGTTCGCTAACGATGACTGCGATGTCACGAACTACCGTCTTGTAGAACTCCCTTATTGGTGCGAGCGCATTGTGCTCGAACTTCTCTATATGGTACATGTGAATACCCAATTCGTGATCCTTCTTATTATTAAAAACGCTCTTGGAGTCAAGACTCGATTCGCTTAGTTTTCCTTCCGTCAGGGCCTTCCAGCTTTCCGAATTCAGCGGAATAACTACGGAAATACCAACTATTTTTCCGTCCTCTTCATATACCATTCCAAATTCAGGATTGTTTTTATACCATTCGGCTATATTTTCTAACGTAACAGAATGTTCAGTAGGATAGATTCGCTTGTCCAAATCAATTATTAACTGATAATCTTCTTTATTTATTTTTCTCAATTGCATACGATCAACCTACGGATATATGCTTGGAAAAAAAATAGATATATTGTGAAAAGGCTTTAAAATGGCTCTTTCCCGGAATTTTCGTTTTTACAAAAACAGTGATTAATCCTATTCTTCAAGTTTCTTTTTGAGCTTTGCAAGCTCCTCATGGATTTCAGGATGCTTCTTAGCAGGATCCATCCTCACTTTCTGCTCCAACTCTGCTATCATTCTCTTAAGATTCTGGTGCTTTCTTCCTATATCTTTCTTGCTCAACCCCATAATTTCACCGTTTGATGTAAATATTGAATGTACAAAATATAAAAAGCAATTATCCATATTTTCCTTTTTTCATCAAGAAAAGATTTTTCTTTAAGCCCTTCAAGTTGTTCGGAATTCTTTCTTTCTCACTTAATCCTAAAAGCTTTTTGATCGCTTTCTTTTTCTTAAGCTCTTCTTGATTTTCGACCAATTTTCCACCAGTATATATTATATCTGTGACATGCTCCCACCCCTAAAGGATGTGGGCTTCTTCTTTCAATGGCAAC
>DYKN01000154.1 GCA_020722575.1 Rikenella microfusus
TCATAGCATAGAAAATAAATATTATCAAGTGATTACGACAAAAGTTCCAGATGGCTCTGGGGCTGCTGGTGCAATGATAGGTGCAAAAATTTTGCAAGGTTCAACCAGAAATTTTGGTGTGGGAATATATTATGAATCAGCAGGATATATGAATGGTGGCACAGTCTCATTTGAGATACCTGCTGGTTGGACTCCTCCACAAACTACAAATCCATCCGAATTTGGTTATGTATCAACTTATGTTTCTCCAGATGATAGGGATTATGTTCAAATAGGTTTACCACAAATAATCGGCACAGGACCCTGGACAGTTACAGTCCCTATATCCAAATTGGATATAAATCAGGGTTTTGCACTTCTGTATGGTGGTAGTCTTGAATATAAATCAAAGATAAGCGGAGTTGAGGCTCCGTCTGCTATTTCAAATTATAAATTTACAGTAAAAAGTTGCACAAATGGTGGAACATTGACAGAGATAAGTTCATCGCCTTATGTTTCTGTAATTACTAATCCAGGTTATTATGGAGAAGGAAAAGCAACAATAACACCTGAAGATGTGCAAGTGGGAACAACAGGCACATTGAAAATAAGGTATACTGCAACAGCACCAATGCCAGACCAGTCAGGAATCTGGATAATACCCCCACAAGATTGGCCAGACTTTCAAGTGACAAATGCAAACCTTACAGGCTATGTAACAGTTTCAGCAGGTTCAGGTGCTTTTGTAAATTATTTTTATGTTGATGAAGGGATGTTGTTTATTGAATTTGATAGTATGAGTCTGAATAGTTATGTTGATATAGAATATAAAGCCCAGGCCCCGGATAAAAAAGATAAATATTACTTTATTATTGGTAGTGGTGATAGAGGTAATGAAATAAATATGGAAAAAATAGATGTTTTTCCTGCAATTAATGTTACAGGCGGAAGTAGTTCTGGCCTTGCGAATGTAATGGTGGGACCTAATCCATTTAAGCCGTATGATGGGAAAGCATCAACTGGCAGTGATAGAATAATATTTTCAGGATTAACAACTAAAGCCACGATAAAGATTTATACAGTAGCAGGAGTTTTAGTGGCTGAAATGGAAGAGAGTGATGGAGATGGTAGATATGAATGGAAAGTCCCAGAAAATCTTGCAAGTGGTGTCTATTTTTGTCTGATTACCAATCCTGATGGAGAAAAGACAATAAAGAAAGTGATTATCATAAAATAATTTTTTATGGAGGTTATAAAAATATGAAAAAGAGTGTAATATCAGGGATTATAATTTTAATTTTTACAACATTTTTATACAGTGATGTTTACAAAGATGCTGGCAGTTCTTCAGCGCAGTTTTTAAAAATTAAGCCATCAGCAGCAGGTTCCGGTAGCGCAGGAGCATTTACCGCTGAATCTGGTATTGGTGACTCTATTTTTTATAACGCTGCAGGAATTAGTACGATAAAAGATAAAGAAGTATTAGCCACTTATTCTTTATGGTATGAAGATGTTAGTTTTCTTAACTTAACATTTTGTATGAATATACCAAATTTTTTTCTTTCAGGAGTTGGGATAGGAACAACTTTGTTATCTTATGGTGATATCCCTGTTTTGACAATT
>DYKN01000059.1 GCA_020722575.1 Rikenella microfusus
GGTTGACAGACTCCAGGCTTTTCCCCCCTGGGGGAAACGGGAAAGGGGGTATATCATAGTCTTTCCTCCCTGTGAAAAAAAGAGGTCCTTAACATCTAATACCCTGTTATCTCTTTCAACAGTTTGAAGAATGCTTTTTTCCTTTCGGAGTTGATTCCCCAATCCACAGGTACACTCTGGTATCCACATTCATATGGTTCGTCTGTCATCCGGAAGTCGAAATAGCCCCATGAGGCATATCCTTTTATGGCTGCAACAAAATTATTCCACTCCTTATCAAAGTTGTAATGGTCATCTTCATTGAACAGGATTGGTTTTGGGGTATAACCAGCCACGCTCCTTGTTTTATTTACCATAGCAAGGATATTATCGGGGTTTGAGACACCGTTGCCGTGGATAAGAATGAAATCGGATGCCTGTATAACATTAGGCAATGGAATAAATCCTCCTCCATAGCTAGTACCGGCATAATATCTGAAACCACCTCTGTTCTTTTGTTTCACCAATTCGATAAGTTCATGTACTCTTTCTGGTTTCAGTACATCATGATCATAACGCACATTGCATTCGTTGTTGATCTCAATAAGTATATTTTTATATCCCCTTACAAAGAGCCAGTTAAGCACATTATCAATTGCATTTCTAATTGCGGCTTCATCTTTAAGGCGTTCATCCTGTCCAAAATAGAAGAGCCCCAGAATCACCACCATTCCGAGTTCATCTGCCCTGTTAAGTATTTTTTCAAGGCGTTTCATATATTCCGGACGAAGTGACCCATCGGTAAAATATGCTGAATTATGCCATGGTTGTTCCCTGGAATAACCCTGAGGGCTACCACCCTGAAGATTTATTGTAAAAGCCAATAATCCATTGTCAACCCATTTCTTCATATTAAGAATGAATTCTCTTGTGTTTCTTTCGGGATCCCATTTTCTGGTATCGGGATAAACCCAGCGGTGAACGGTTTCAGGGTTCAAATCATCAAAAATACCCTGCACCATACGTGAATTCATCAACAACCCTTCAATCCTGTTACCTTTCCAGTATCTGCCTGGATAGGTTACCTGTCCGTTAATATAAAATTTATCATCGATAATGGTCACAACTGTCCGGTTCTTTTTAACGGGTTTCCAGAAATCTGACTCCTGAAGCCCGCATTTTTTTATCATTTCAAGGGCATACTCAGCTCTTCCGAATTTTGAATCTGCATTGTTTGTGCCAATAGTAAACTTCACTCCAGCTTCTTTTGCCCTGCGAATGAATTTTTCAGAAGGTATCCGGTACCGATTATTAATTTCAATAGCGATATTATTTTTCTTAGCTGCTTCAATGACTGCATCCATCCGTTTGTCTGTCCAGAAAAAGTCATATCGGTCAGCCATTTGAGCGGGAAGGAAAGTCGGATTCACATAAATATTAATGGGCTCCTCATTCATAATCTTCACAATCGTTCTAACCAGGTAATCCATAAATTTTTGTTCGTCATCAATCCACGTTTCTTCCTTAATCCATATCCTGTTCCGTCTTCCTTTTGCATCGTTAAAAGTCATTGCATCGGTAAAGACATAATCGAATTTTGCTATGGCCTCTTTTGAAAAGATTTTCATCCATTCCCTGCCTTCTGCCTGCATTCCGACAAAAAATTCAGGATATTTTTTCATTTCAAGCAGAAATGAATCAACCTGCCGGTCCGACTGAACAGGAAAACCTAATCCGCAATTAATGGCTATGCCGTACTGAATATGTTCAGCCCTCGATTTCTGAAGAGCTTTTTCCATCGTGAAATCAGCCTTGATATGGACATGAAGGTCAATAAGGGGGAAAGGATCTTCCTGAGCAAAAATGTATGATACTGAAAACAGAGCCACAAAATATATCGGCAGCTTTCTGATTACCAGGAAAAAGTATTTCATATTTTAAGTTTTATTAATAATGAATACTAATTAAAAATTTAAAGTTAGTTTTTTATGCATATAAAATTACTCGGTTTTATATTCGAGTATCTGTCCGTCTTTTAGCAATTGTGTTTTTAGTTCATCATATGGAATATCGTAAATTGTTTTTTTCTTTTCAATGGCCAGTGATGCGAGTGTTGCGGCGCTCTGGCCGAGAATCATAAAGACCGGCTCCATTCTTACTGAGCCAAAGGCGATATGGGATGCTGATACACACACAGGTACCAGCAGGTTACGGCATTCTTCCCTTTTCGGGAGAATTGAGCCAAGTGCTATACTGTATGGTTTTGGGACTTTCACTTCTATATCACCTTCATTCTGAACATAACCTTCGGGGGTAACATATCTCTGTACATTATGGGAATCCATTGTATATGAGCCCATTCCAATTGGATTTGGCACTTCTCTTCTACTGAGAACATCATGTTCGGTATTCACATATTCTCCAATCATACGTCTTGCTTCTCTTACATATATATTATATGGCCAGTAGTTGTTATCAGTAAATTCATCTTTTGCATATCCCCATTTATTCATGGTTTCGCGCACCCATTCCGGAAGGCGTTTACACGTTGCAGTAAAATAAAGCAGACCCTTCTGGTAACGGATATGTTCATCAATTATTTCTTTTCGTCTTTCATAAGAAGCTTCGGGATAATCCCAGTTCATTCCGATATTGTCATAGCTGAAAGGTCCGTGGTTATTTACATCTGTTTTCCAGTTTGGTATCGGGTCATATTTTGCGAAAAACTCTTTCCATTGTGATTCCGCTACGCGGACAAGGAGTTCGTACTGGGTACTGTCATATCCTTCGGGGGCAGTAATTGGGACCCTGTTCTCGGGATGTTGCGTAAGGCAGAGCCTGAAGCAGTAAGCCTGAATTTTTTTATCTCCAGAACCGTTTTCACCGGGGTCATCAGCTGAGATGCGCGGTAACAGTCCGCTTGAAGGATCTCCGGGAACACGGTAAGGACTGATATTTGATTTAAAGTAATGACCATGATGGAAGACACCTTTCTGGACACCATTCCATGTTTCACCATAAATGCTATTAGCCTCACGACCGATGGTATAGGATACTCCGGCTGAAGCCATTAGATCGCCTTCGTAAGTTGCATCAATAAAGACTTTTCCTTTGAACCTCTTACCGCTCAAGGTTGTAATCGAAATAATGTCTCTGTTTTTCATTTCAACTCCTTTTTCCCTATCGAGCCATTCATCGCGGTAAATTTTGATAAGCGGATTATCGGCCATTTTTTCAAAAGATGACTCAGCCGCGTGTGGTTCAAAGATCCACATGGTACGTTTCTCTCCGTCAATTGCAGGATTTCCCTGTCCACGGTTTCCGTATTCCTCCTTTTTCTGCCATACCCATGCTGATGAATCGGCATAATGCTGATAGATGAGTTGATAGAACCGTCGGGCAAGGCCGCCAATAACCTCTTTGTTTCCGGTGTCAGTAAATCCAAGACCTGATGAAGACATTCCACCCAGATGTTTATCGGGAGAGACAATTATTACCGGGTGTCCCATTTCAGCAGCCTGAACTGCTGCAGTAACAGCTGCTGAAGTTCCACCATAAATAATAATATCGGCCTTAAATTCCTTATCTGCCTTTACACTATTACAGGAACAACATAAGATTGCCAGCAGGAGCATGAGATTCCAGAAAATTTTTGACATGATTATAAGGTTTTACTTTTAATGTTAGCTTTTCTTATTTTAACAGCAAATGCCTGTTGCGGATTTGTTTCAAGAATCGTTTTTATATCGTTTTTGGTGAAACCGTTGTTTTTCAGTTCAGGAATCAATTTATCGAAAAGAGTTGTGAAAGGTCTGAAATCTCCGCCATCTTCTTTAGCAGGATCATACCAACCGGCATCGTGTGATATGAGCACTCTGCCGAGAACTCCTTTCTCTTTCAGATACTTTAACTTCTCAACTATTTTTCCGACATTCAATTCGTTAAGGTTGTCAAGACTGATCCATGCACCTTTTTTGGCAGCCTCCACAAGTTTTGAACTATCTTTTTCGCTCGATGCATGTACCCAGATAAATGCAGAAGGGTCTACGCCCGCTTCCTGGAGAACCTCTATCTGCTGAAATGCAGGCAATGCAGGTCCGGTATGGGAAGCAATTACAAGTCCTGTAGCGAGATGTGTTATAGCAGCTGCCTTAATAATCGTTTTATGAAAATCGGTAAGTGAATCTCTGTCAACAGCAATTTTAATAAAGCCAGGTTTAATACCTGTTCCGGCGATACCTGTTTCCCACTCCTTTATCCAGATAATGGCCATCTCTTCAGCTGTCAATGACATTGCTGAAGAAGGAATATATTTATTATTTACGGCTCCGTAAAAACCAGTATTGGTAAGAATATTCATTTTTGTGGAATCAGCAAGAATACGCAGCAACTCAGGATCACGTCCAAGGTATTCGGGAGTGCATTCCACAAAGGTTTTACATCCCTTATCCTTAACCTGCCTGAGATAGGGAAGCACTTTTTTCACCACTTCTGTGCGGTCATATCTGCCGGGATGAATGCTGTCGGCTCCGATGAAATCCACAAGAAGGTGTTCATGAGTAAGCCATACTCCAGACTTATCAGCAGAAACAGAACCATTGACCGTCATTATATAGTTTTTTCCCTCCTGTTTTGTGCAACCGGCGATTAACAGGAAGATTATCAACCATTTTATTGATTTCATTATAATAATTTTTGATGTTAAAAAATATTGATATACCCGGGTTGTTTTTCTAATCTATCTTGAATTTTCGTTCAGTCAATTATAAATCTGATACTTTTTCAATGCATAATTTATCAATAATTTCATTTAAAATTTCTTTATTTATTGCTATAAGGATCAGTTTATCTTCGGGCATAACAGATGTTTGTCCGTCGGGAATAATATATTTACCATTTCGTTTAATAAGTGCGATTCTGGAATTTTCGGGGAAACCGAGATCTATAATTTTTTTACCTGCAGCAGATGATTCTTTTGAGACTGATATTTCAGCCATTGCATTACTTACGGGTTCAGTAAGAAGAATGTCGGCCGGTGTAACAGGTTTTACTCTGGCAGGGAGGGACACATGCAACCATTTAGCCACCGCAGGTATTGAAGTTCCCTGAAACAGGACTGAAGTCAGAGAAATAAAGAATACTATATTAAAAATCATATCTGCCTTTTCAAGTCCTGCTGAAAAAGGAAATGTTGCAAGTACAATGGGTACAGCGCCTTTCAGCCCTACCCATGAAATGAACCATCGTACTCTGTTTTTCATTTTGAAAGGAAGCAGACACAGAAACACTGCCAGAGGTCTGGAAAAGAACATAAGGAAGAATGAGATAAGCAAGCCTGTCAAAGCAACCGGCAAAAGATTGGAAGGTTTAACGAGCAATCCGAGAGTAAGAAACAATATTATTTGCATAAACCAGGCCATTCCATCGAACATTTTCATGATAGTCCTTTTATGGAGGATATCCTGGTTACCAAGCCAGAGTGCGGATAAATAAACAGCAAGAAAACCATTTCCTTTAAGCGATGAAGTTACTGAATAAGTCAGTAGCATAAGAGTAATGGCAAGCGGAGGATAAAGTCCTTCATAGTGCAGATTGATTTTATTTAAAATAAACTTTCCTGTAAATCCAAAAAATATTCCGAAAAAACTACCGATGAGAAGCTGCTGGAAAAACACCGGGATAATTGACCAGAAGGACTTTGTTGGTTCCTGGACAAGTACAAGAAAAATAATGATTAGCATAATAGCCATGGGATCGTTGCTTCCGCTTTCAAATTCCAGTATTGGTCGTATATGACCTTTAAGGGCAACGTTTCTGGAACGTAGTATCGAAAACACAGCGGCGGTATCGGTTGATGAAATAATAGAGCCCAGAAGTAGAGCTTCATAGAGAGAAAAATCAGTCACCTTCCAGATAAAAACACCCAATGTCACTGCAGTAAGAAGAACTCCGAGGGTGGAAAGCAGCAGTGACTGCCAGATTACAGGCTTCACATACGACCAGTCGGTCTCAAATCCGCCGGAAAAAAGAATGAAGCAAAGAGCAATGATACCAATCAATTGTACTATGTCTGGCCTATCAAATTTTATCCCTCCTACTCCTTCTTCGCCAGCAAGCATTCCAACAACAAGAAAAAAAACGAGAATAGGAATACCCAGACGGATAGATACTCTCCCTGCAAGAAGAGCTACAAAAAGCAAAATGGAACCTATCAGTAAAATATTATCAACAGTAAGAGCCATTACCAAAAAGAAATTTAAGCGATTAATTTAAGTGCATTAAATATAAGATTTAAATTATTTGCCCTGCCACATTTAAATTAAATATTTCACTTAAGTCTTATTTAAGCCCATATTTTTCCTGGAGATTTCTGCAAATAGCAATTCAGGCAAATATTATCTTTGTACTAATCAAGTTTTTTGAAATTTAACCTTCAAGAATAAGATGCGAAAATCATTAAATAATAATTTCCTGTTAATATTTGTGTTTTTTCATTTTATGTTTTTGTCCAATAATGCAGGTGCACAGATATTGCAGGACAGGGATGCCATTGAATTGATACGAAAAGGGATTGGTCATATTTATAATATGGAATTTGAAGATGCTTCAGCGATTCATGATTCAATTAAAATAATGTTTCCCGATCATCCCGTCATTTATCTCTATAAGGGCATGATGATCTACTGGCAGAATTTTCCGCTTCTGCCATTCTCAGAAGCACGAAATGAATATGAGAATGAATTAAACAAATGTATTGAGCTGACCGATAACAATCATTCAGGAACGGAAAATGAAGCAGAATATTTACTTGCAAATCTGAGTGCCAGGGGGTTATTATTACTTTTTTATGCCGATAATGACCTGAGCAATGAGGTTATTCCACTGGCTACGCAGACATACAAACCATTAATGCGTTCATTCAATCATACTTCAGCCTGCCCTGATCTCTATTACTTCACAGGTGTATATAATTATTACAGGGATGCTTATCCTAAGGTTAAACCGATTTATCAAGCTGTAGCGTTTCTGTTTCCAAAGGGTGATATGAAAGCCGGAATTAATCAGCTTGAAATCTGCGCACGCGAGTCAATGGCTCTTCAGGCTGAGGCCTATTCTATGCTTGCATGGATAAGGATGCAGTTTGAGAATGATTATCAGAAATCACTTCCCTATTGTCAGATCCTTTACAGTAAATATCCTGAGAATATTCTTTTTAAATGGTTATATGTTAAGAATCTGCTTCTTTTAAAAAAGTATGACGAGGCAGAGATTGTGATGAGCAGGTCAAACTCACCGGAAGTTAAAGGTTATGATAAAGCAATGTTCCTGGTTTTTCAGGGTATACTTCAGGAAAAAAAGTACCAGAATCAATCGTTTGCCAGAAAGTACTACCTGGAAAGCATTGATGCGCTTTCTTCATTTCTTCCTTATGTTAATGAATATATTTCATACGCATATTTCGGACTGAGTCGTTTAAGTACAAAAGCCGACGAGAAACAATTAAAAAGATATTATCACCGTAAAGCAATGGGATTGTCTGATTTTAAAAAAATAACCTTTGATGAATAATAAGCCGTGTTGTCATATCCTGATTAACCGAACAACAAAAATAGGTTTTACGGCAAAATTCCCGGGCTTTAATTCCTGCAAGCATTCTAAAACTGGCTTAGTCAGTATTATTTTTATGTGTCAAATGGTGGCAAACTATGAAGTCCATGTTAGAATTCAATTACATGCCCCTTCTCTCCACTTGAAGTATATTATTTCTTAGAGTCAGTCAAAATGCCTTAAAGCTTCATCAAAGTTGTCTTTATGTTCCAGCCTTCAATCCTTAGAGAAAGTTCTTTACCGGTTATTTTTTCCAGCGGGCAACCTGCACTTATATTAATTGATTCGCCAGGCGCCATGGTAAAGTAATTCGCCGACCAGAATGAGGGCGTAATTTCTTCATCACCTAATATAAGCTGAGGATTGATAAAGAAAGCAATCCTGTCGGAAGAATTTGTCACTTTGAAATTCCACCTTTTTTCATTTCCTGTAATCTGACTTCCATTATAATCAACTAAAATATTAGTTTCAGGTAGTGAATTGAGTGAGGTAAAATCATTTGATTCCGAATACCAGTAAACATTATGTGAAATATTCCTTCCGCTGTTGTCATATAAATTAAGTACAATAAAGGAAACACCCGGATTTTTACTGAGTATTTCTGTTAATGTACTTTTTGCCTTTGAAGATGGGCCTTTAAGGCTCACTGAGTCAGATTGTAAGTATAAAAGATTTGATTCAACATCATAAATTTTTATTTGTGCATTCAGATTTGTAAATGATTTAAAGGTTCTGTTAATGTATTCAATTACGCCGTCTTTAGGGTTAAATTGTATATGTACTGGTTCGCAGGAATTTTGCATAAAATAATATCCTGCGTTAGGCATCAGGAACCAGTCGTAGACCTGCCATATGACGCTCGGGAAAGCTGCATTAAGTTTCCAGAGCATTACGCCACCTATTTCATTGAGTTTATGGCCGGCTGCTTCAAATATTCCCCGGTATCCCTCGGCATTCATCAATTGCATTTTATCAGAAAACTCTTTCATGGTAGAAGGCGCTCCATAGCGTTTAACCATTTCGTTGTAATACCTGTCGTATCTACCATATCCAGTTGCGGCGTCGTGGTAGCCCCAGGAATGGTTGAGCGGGAATGGCAGCGATTTATCCCACACCAGATTTGTAATGATTTTAGAGAGTGAATTGAAGGGAGGTTGGGAGGGTATTCCCGTTTCATCCTTGAACACCCAATCACGTGCTTCATCGGCTCTGCGGAAATATTCCCGGGAATCCTGCCAGGTATAAGGACCTCCGCTATATACGCCTGCAGGATTACCATCAGGCCATGATCCATCCCAGCCTTCGGGTAGTCTGGCAAAGCCTGATGAACTGGGTATAAAAGGTCTTGTGCCATCGAGCTTTATTACGCTGTCCCGCATTACATAATAAAGTTCTTTTCTTGCATGACCTTCATTACCACCTGTCCATACCAAAAGGCTTGGATGGTTTCTTATCCTGTAAATAGTACTTGCCACGTTTCTTTTAAAGATTTCACCGTCGAGCGGCCAGTCGGGTGAACCTTTAAACTCACCCTGGGTATCTCCAGTAATCCAGAAGTCTGACCATACGAGCAGGCCATAACGATCGGCAGCATCGAAGAACCAGTCGGAGGGTGTAACTCCTCCTCCCCATATTCTTACAAGGTTTATATTTGCATTTTTGCAGAGCCTGAACTCATAATCGTATCGTATTGAATCACGGTTAAGCATCATATCGGGCACCCATGCGCCGCCAGTGATATGAATGCGCCTTCCGTTCACAAAAAAATCGCGTCTCCAAACATTATTTACCTGGACAGCTTTTGAATCGACTGTTCTAATCCCAAAAAGAAATGAAACTTCATCACTTAAGCCTGACGAGCCTTCAAAGCGAATCTTTATTCTGTAAAGATCGGGGCGACCGTATCCATTAGGCCACCACAACTGAGGTCTGGTAAAAATAAGTTCTTTTGTGTTTTCAGGGCTGAAAGACACACTGGCAGTTGAGTTTTCAATTATTGAAATATTTTTTGAGAATTGTACCTGTTTCCCCTGAAAAGTTTCCGGGGTTATAGTCACAGTGACTTTGCCTTTTTCGGCTTTTTCCCCATTATTTTTCAGAGTGAATGAGAGGTGGAGTTCGGCACGTGAAGTATCGGGGAGGTCAGGCAAAGCCGTAACTATTTTAGGGTTAAGAATAGTAATATACCCTGATGTTCTAAGATATACCGGTTGCCAGATGCCAATGTTTCTGTCGCGTACTGGAGGGATCCAGTCCCATCCTGCCGAGCACAGCATAGTAACATTTTTACCGATATCGCCTGTTTTTCCGCCATTGAAGTAAAAATCGCCAAGAGCCTCAAGTTGTTCTGTATCGGGGAGGCCTGGATAATCGAGTGGATAAATTTTTACTGCAAGAGCATTTTTTTCTCCGGGAATGATTTTATCTGAAACATCAAGACGGTATTCTGCAAACATACCTGCCATCTGTGAGGAATCGGCGATTTGACATCCGTTCAGCCATACTTCAGCCCGGTAGTTAATGCCTTTAAAAATTAATTCAAAATGTTTTCCTTTATCTCCGGAAGGGACAGAAAAAGTTGTTCTAAACCAGTAAGGTTTGCTCCATGGATTGGGTAATCCGGGTAGATGACTGTATTGTTCAAGGTTATATTGTTTGTTAAATTCATCGGAAGCATCCGGTATTAGCATATTATTAAGTCCGAAGTAAGGGTTGGGATAAATATTGTTTGATACCAGTCCTGAAAGGACAGTTGTAGGTACTTTAACAGGCAGCCATGAAATGGGTGGTATGTAATCAGGGCTGGACAAATCTTTACCTGAATCATCTACAACATGAGATGACTGCATTGTAAAGCTGGTAAGGCGTACCAATTTAACTATATTACCTGTATTCTGAGAAGAACAGGAAAGGATTATTGTTGCAAAAAGGAATGATAGGAGTGTTATGTTTTTCATATCAATTTTTTTTAAAAAAATAAAATATCTTCGTTTTTCAGTATATCGGATTATATTTATTACAAATACAAATATATGGTATTTTGGATAT
>DYKN01000155.1 GCA_020722575.1 Rikenella microfusus
AACCTCGCATAACAAATTGTCTGATAGTTTTGAGCATAAGCATAGCAAAATGCCGAAGGTTCAACATCGAAATTTTCTATGTTGTATTTCCAATACTCTTCAGGCGGCACACCAAATAAAACCATTGCCTGCATCGTTGTTCTTAAGTATGCTCCTGTATCTCCTGTCCAGTGCAATAAATTTCTTGTGGCTTTATAAAGGAAAAGTCTTGATGCATCTATGTGCTTTCCAAACGCCCTTCTTTCAAAATACTCTACTATTCCACAACCCGCATGTGCTGTACATGAACCCAAAGTTCCCTGATTTTCAATTGGAGAACACCACGTTCTTAAATCAATAGAAGATGGCAGCTTCATAACTCCTTTTTCAGGTTCTGTTACCCCTGCTTTTGTAAGCATCGCCTTAACAGAATCTTTTTGTCCTAATTTTGCAGCCTTTTCGGATATTTTGTCTGTGTCAATCGTATAGTCCCTAAAATCAGGGTAATCCCTTAACCAACCCATACCAAATTTTTCATCCATTTTTATAATGTTTAGTTTTTAACTTTTTATTAAAATTTTTCTTTTAAAATTTAAAAAAAATAAAAAAAGGGATAATTTACCTCCCCCTGCATTTTAATTTATGTTTTATCGCTGTGCCAATTATTTTTATTTCTGAATTTTTACTTAATTGTTTTGCTCCTAACAGTAGCTTTACACTCTAACTGTGGCACCTGAGTATAATGACCTGCTTTTAGATCCGCTCTGACCTTTTTTAGCACTGCTGACCGAGATAATTTATTCTGGCATGCATCCATTTCTTTGCAGAAGAAATAAGTGAAGGCCCCATGCCAGGATCCGCCGATGTGAGCATCAGCGCTTGTCTGGTCTGACCGGCAACCCGCCCATAGAATATGGTGAGTTATGCCCTTCTCTAATAGGGCTTTATAAAGCCCGCGAGAGACACATCCATCAACTTTTTCAAATGCTTCAAATGAGGGAGGAGGCATGTAACGTGGTCTGCGGTCCAGCAATAGATCGATCGCCTTCAGACCGGTACCGCTATGACATGTGTCCAGGTAGACCTCTAATAACACATTTTGTGGTAACTGAATGAAAAGATCGCGCAACTCGTCGTCTACAATAATATAATTAGGGTCCCACACATTTCCCTTCTGAGCCAGGTCGTGCGGGCAAAAAGCCTCATCTGCTCTATCCGGCTCGTCCCCGCTGGTATCTGGTACTTGTGTACCGTGAGAAGATAGACTGAATACAATATAATTATATTTGCCGGCCTTAGCGTCATTTATTATAGTCTTCAGATTATTCATAATGTTTGCCTTGGTTGCCTGAGCATCAACAAGCTTTACAATATCAGACGCACCGAAGCCGAGATATTTCTTAAGAATGCTTTCCATATCGTTGGCATCATTCACACATCCTTGTAATGCACTACCAGGATAATTCTTGAAGTTATTGATTCCCACACAAAGAGCCATTCTACCACTGGCTGTTTTAACACCTGTATTTTCCGAGATTTTTTCGTTACTCATTTTATTTTACCTTTTAATTTTTATATATTTAATTTATTTAGATTTTTTATTA
>DYKN01000156.1 GCA_020722575.1 Rikenella microfusus
GCAGCAGCCGGGACCAACTCAATCAATGGACTACGGACCTGGCCAGTCCTGCCCACGAGACAAAACGCCGCATTCTGTCTTCCCACTCGATATGACGAGAAAACGAAATGAAATTAGAATCAAGGAAATTTGATGTTTTTGGTACTGAGATAAATATTAAATATCGAGACGATAGCATTGGTGATAACGGAGTTCTTCACCAGATATTCGTTGCGCAGGATTATTTTCTGAATCATTTTAACCAATATTCATTTCTGATGAATTTTCATTCATGGCTAATGGATTCTAACATAACACCACTAATTATTGACGCCGGTGCAAATATTGGTGCATCATCAATTTATTTTAACGCTGTTTTTCCAGAGGCGAAAATAATTTCTATTGAGCCAGAGCAAGATAATTGCGCTATTTTTAATGAAAATTGCTCAACTATTTGTGCTATTGAGCTGATTAATGGCGGAGTGTCTAACGAAAATGGGTATATGGAACTGGTGGATCCAGGACTTAGCGATTGGGGTTTTAGGTGTGAACCTATTGTTAACCCTGTGGGAAATTGTATTAGATCATATTCGATGAGCGAGATTGTTGCGAGCAATGTTTCGCAAGGGTTTGCTCCATTTATTGTTAAAATTGACATTGAAGGAGGGGAGGAACTGCTCTTTTCTAGTAATACCTCGTGGGTAGAAAAAATTCCGTTACTGATTATTGAAATACATGATTGGATGCTTCCTGGCAAGAGTAACTCGCGCAACTTGTTTAAGGCGTTATCAGGGTTGAATTTTGATATTGTTATTAAGGGTGAAAACTTGTTTTGTTTTAATAATGATTTAATTGTTAATGCGGCAATTAATAGTTAGTCTCCATCTTATCGATATCATGATAAAAAACAATAACTAAGCATTGAAGTTTTCTTTGCGCAGATTTTTCAGATAATCATTAAATTGATCATTTGAATATTGTTCTATCTCATTTAAAATTGAAAGATTTTTCTGATAGGCATCTGTTTTATGCCTTTCATCAGCAAGATCATTTGAGCTGTGATGCAGATGGTACATAGTCGCTGGCGGTATATTAAACCACTTAAAGCCCAAGCGACTCGCTCTTTTAACAAGTTCATCATCTTCAACCCCCCAACCAGAAAAACTTTCATTATAACCACCTATTTCCCTAAAACTTGAACTCCTAAAAACGACAACTCCTGAACTATTGGTGGCGTATAATCTGGAAACATTTTCATTATCTTTGCTTACCTGATCAAGATAATTATAAGAAAGAATCTCATCAAAATCAAAACGCAACTTGCCTTTTACGTTATCAACTGCTAAATATGGGCAGAGCGCATCATGCATGATGTCATTCGAAATCATCTCAGAGACACAGAATGAGAGCGTTTCAGGATTTACGATAATATCTGCATCATAAAAACAGAAAATATTTTTTCTGGAGGCCCTGAATCCTAAATTACACAAATATGATTTATTAAATGCACCGATATTTTTTTTGTAGATTAGTGTCATAACGTCAGAGTCAGTAATGACGGTTTGCCTTTCA
>DYKN01000157.1 GCA_020722575.1 Rikenella microfusus
ATCGAACAGTTGAAAAAAGGAAACATCAGAAATGGCCGATGGTGAAGCTGGGGGAAATATTTTTAGAGATTAAGAACGGTAAAAATGTAGAACAATTCGATGGACCTGGTAAATATCGAGTCTCAAGAATTCAAACAATTGCAGAAGGTACGGTAGATTTAGATAAAACAAAATGGACTAATGACGATGTAAATGAAAATGATTTCCTTCAAGAAGGAGATATTTTATTAAGTCATATCAATAGTATGGATCATCTAGCAAAAACAGCAATTTTTACTAAGATTCATGATAAAGTAATACATGGTATAAATCTTATCCGTCTTCGTCCAGACATTAGTCGTATTAATCCATTTTTTGCATCACGAGTATTTAAATCAAACCAGTTCATCTATAAAGCTCGAAGTTTTGCACAAAAGGCAGTAAATCAAGCCAGCATCAAAACTACAGATTTACGATCCATCAAAATCCCCCTCCCGCCCCTTGAAGTCCAGCAAGAGATTGTTGCCGAGATTGAAGGCTACCAGAAGCTCATTGACGGTTGCCGTCAGGCGGTCGATGCGTGGAAACCGCAGATTGATATTGACCCGGAATGGCCGATGGTGAAGCTGGGGGATGCGAAATTATTCCGTGTTGAAAGTGGTGGCACACCTGATTCACGAAATGAAAATTATTGGAATGGAGCAATATCATGGGCAACACTTGTTGATCTTCCACAAAGTGATTATATTACAATAATCACAGATACGCAGCGCAGAATAACTGATGTAGGATTGAAAAATTCTTCAGCTAAATTAATTCCATTAAATTCAGTAATTGTTTCTACTCGGGCGACAATAGGGCGTGTTGGTATAAACAAAATCGAATTGGCGACAAATCAAGGGTTTAAGAATATTATTATAAAGCAAGCTAATAAGGTTAATCATACTTATCTGGCTCATATACTGAAAAACCTCGCTCCTCAAATGGAGCTATTAGCCTCTGGTGGGACATTTAAGGAGATATCAAAAACAAATTTTTGTACCTTATCAATCCCCCTCCCGCCCCTTGAAGTCCAGCAAGAAATCGTTGCCAAAATCGAATCCGAACGTAAAGTCATCGACGGCTGCCGGGAGCTCATCAAAACCTACGAAGACAAAATCAAGCGTGTCATCGATAAGGTCTGGGAAGAGTAATGATGGAAGAAGCGCAGAGAATATTTGATTATCTTCCTGTATCTTACAGGGATCCGGCAGAGAAGGAGGATGTCGAGTTTCTCTGGGATGCTTTTCTTATCGAAAGTCAGAACCCTGATGAAAGAGAATTTCTTGATGATGAAAGTCAGATAGAAGAGATATTTGTAAATGGAAATTACCTCTCTTTTGAAGATATTAAAATCGCGCAGCACTATGATATTTCTGTTTTATCAGTTGAGACGGGTTTTGCGAATATTCAGAGCCTTGTTCAAAAATTGGAGCGGGAGATAGATAGGTTGGTGTATAAGTTATATGATTTAACAGAAGAGGAAATAAGGATTGTGGAGAAGGAGAATTGAGATACAA
>DYKN01000020.1:0-19958 GCA_020722575.1 Rikenella microfusus
GAATTGTCCTGAGAATATGTCTGATAAACAGCCAATGTAATTATAACAACCAGTATAATAATAATTTTTTTCATATAAAATAGTTTTTAAGTTATTTATAGTTCATTATAATTTTCGGCAATAATCGGTTTATTGAGATTTTAGCAGGGTAAATTTTTTTATTTCTTGCAGGTTCTGGCTTGTACCAAAACAGCAGGTATTGATTTTTACCCTTTTTATCATAGTAAGAATTACTTTCGAGCATTTTCATAATTTAAGGGTGGCTTAAATACCACTGCCAGATATAAACGCAAAACTAAATTTAAATAATATTTATTGTGAATGATTGAAAATTTTTTTTTTGAAGAGTAATGTTGAGAGTCTGTATTCTGCTGATAATTTATGCTTCTTTCTTTTTCAGACTCCAATTCTGGCAAATTTTATCAATGAAAAGGCTGATTAATACGTATAAATTTTTCATTAAAGATATATTTTACCGTTAATTGCTGTTTGGTATAGTTCATATTTTCACCACTTTATAGTTTAGTTAGCTTTTCTTAAATTGATGATACTGCCGATTTATTTTGTACTATTACTTAAATGAAGTATGACAAATAGTATTTCATAGGTTTATTACTTTTCAAATGGTAGCTTAAGTATTTTTCGATTTTTATTGTAACTACTCAGTCACCGAAATTTTCACTAACTGAGAGAAGCTACGGCAATTATAGGAACACCTGGTATCATATCCACCATTTTCCCGGTAGATAGGTAGATAAATATTAAGATTTCATTCAGAACTTAACCTGTTATTGATAAATTTGAACTGCTTATCTTTACACAATCAAAAAGTTTACAGATGATTCTTTTTTCAGAAGCTTTCAATATTGTAATGAACCACGTTTTCAGGTGTGGTACCGAGAAGGTTAGTTTTGCAGAATCGCTTAATCGTGTTCTGGCTGAAGATATTAAGGCCGATCGTGATATGCCGCCTTTTGACAGGGCAGCGGTTGACGGTTTTGCCTGTAAAAGGAGTGACCTTGGTGATGAACTGACAGTTAAAGGAATAATAAGGGCAGGCGAAAAGCCGCTTTTCAAAATTGAAAAAGGTGAATGTTGTAAAATAATGACCGGTGCAATCGTCCCCGAAGGTGCTGACTTTGTGTTTATGAAGGAAGATTCTCTGGAACTTTCGTTAGAAAGAATTCGTTATACCGGCAGCACTCCAAAAAACAATATTTCATTTAAAGGGGAAGATATTAAAACCGGAGAGATAATACTCAAATCGGGTAAAATCATTAAACCACAGGATGTTGCAGTGCTTGCATCGGTAGGGCACGTAAGTGTTGAAGTAAGCAAAAAACCAATGGTTGGAGTGATCAGTACTGGTGATGAAATTGTTGAGCCTGATGAGAAACCAGAGCCGGCTGAAATACGCAATAGCAATGCATGGCAACTTCTCGCACATATTAAAAGTGCAGGAGGAGAACCAAGATATTATGGCATTGCACCCGATGAGGAAGAGACAACATTCACGATAGTCAATGAAGCTATTGCTGAAAACAATATTGTCATTCTTACAGGTGGTGTTTCGTTGGGTGATTACGATTTTGTACCTGATGTTCTTAAAAGAGCGGGAGTGAAAATATTATTTGATAAGGTCAGGGTTCAACCCGGCAAACCAACTACATTTGGAATACATAAATCGGGAGTGGTATTTGCCCTGCCAGGTAACCCCGTTTCATGCTTCATGCAGTTTGAAGTACTCGTCAAACAATTTATGTACGGAATGATGGGAGCCGATTGGAAACCAAACGTTTACCCGATGCCAATGGACTGTAAATATGAAAGGAGATCAACCGAACGTGCTGCATGGGTGCCGATTAAAATAACCGACAATTTTACCGTGAAACCTGTAAAATATCATGGTTCAGCTCATATCACAGCACTTCCGTATGCAGATGGAATTGTATTTATGGAACATGGACAGAAAGTTATTGAGAAAGATAAAATTGTAAATGTTAGATTTTTTGATTTTTAAATATAATATTATCAGATATGTTCTCAAGAAGGAATGTATAGAGGTTGGGGAGATGAAAAGAAAATTAAAACAAAAATAATTTGAAGTGGATCGTAAAATAAAAGAGTAATTATATAATTTAAATGTTACCGGAGTTATATAATATATTGATTATCACCCTTTCCGATAGGGCGTACAGAGGTGAATACGATGATCTGAGCGGAAAAAAGATTGTAGAACTTGTGCAGAAATTTTTTGAAGGCGAAAATCTCAAATGCAAAATTGACAGAATTATCATTCCCGATCACAGGGAAATGTTATATGACAGGCTCAGCGTTGCGATAAGAAACTATGATATTGTTTTTACCACAGGTGGCACAGGTATTGGTCCGCGTGACATAACGGTTGAAACCGTAAAACCTTTCCTGACGAAAGAGATTCCGGGTATTATGGAGTACATCAGGGTTAAATTCGGTGAACAGAAGCCATCAGCCCTGCTCAGCAGGGGCGTGGCTGGCGTGGCAGAAAAGTGTCTAATATACACTTTACCAGGGAGTGTCAGAGCGGTGGAGGAATATTTGCCAGAGATTTTCAGGACATTATTGCATACAATTGAAATGCTGCATGGGATTGATACCCATAAAAAACACTAAAGTCCTTCTCTTTTCGAAGAGTTACTTATTGCAAATCCGACCAGGCGGTCGTACCTGTCGCGGGGATTGCGGTAGTAAACAAATATAAGATAATCATTTTCAGTTTCGTAGTGATTCCCTTCAAAAAATGATGGGGGTGCTGCTTTTGCACCATTCCTCAAGAAAATATATTCATAATTATACCAGCCCTGTTTCATTAGCATTGTACACTGGTACTGACCTCTTGAACGATCATATGTCATCCTGTTTTCCCGGGTGAAAGCCCAGTTGTTGAAAGCACCGGATACATACATTTCACCTCCTGCAACTTCATCTCCTGACGGCAGGGTAAAATAAACATAGATGTAATCGGCTTCAACATCCATGTCGCGCCCATTATGAACGGCAACATAATATTTCCCATTAAAATCCTGCCAGTAAAAATATGGCTTGAATTCTCTGTTCTCCGATAGAACAAGAAATGCATGATACCTGCCTTCAAGATAATCAATCTTCCTGACATTTTCCCCAGGATACCTTATGTTTCTGATATCAAAGAATCTGTATTCATTACCTCCGTAAAAAATATTCTCGTTCGATAGTAGGTTATACCTGAGTTCATTGCTTCCAACAAGGTCAGGCCTCAAATTTCCCTTCGTTTCGTTGAAGTTGCCGTTTCTCACAATAAAAGTAAAGATTTCATTATATGGATCTCTGACACCAATCCGTCCCAGTCCAACAACTATTTCAGCCTGCTGACCGGTATTGTAAAACGGTCCCGGCTGAGGTCGCTTAATAGAAGCATTAATCAAAACAGCATTTTCAGCAACCATGAATCTTTTTGTAAATGCCGGTCTGTCATGTTCTCCAGCCCTGTAAACCTTTATAACGTAATTACCCGAAAGCTTTATCCCCATTCTGTCGTTAGGAATCCTTAGCTGATAGTGGTAATAATTGACTTTGGTATTGAATGATGGACGGTAATCTTCGATCTGGTCCTCATTAAAACCTGTAAGATAATCGGAGATGAAAATGTTCGACTCGTTCCAGTCTTTATCGCAGTGAACAAAAGTGTACCAGTACGATTCGGGGCTGTTGTCAAGAAGATCAAATTTAAGAATAAGCCTGTTATCCCTGTTAAGGATCAGAACCGGATATGACAGATTCCATCCTTCCCTGTATAGCTGAACTGTTTTTATCCTAGGGTCGAAGACTTCATCGGTAAATTGAGCAGCAAACAGAAGAAACACTGCTGAAAAAGAAAAGAAAAAAGTGAGCAAATATTTTTTGTTTATTTTATAAAATGCAATCACTTCTGAAAAATTATTTATTTTGTGCCCTAATTTAAGCATCATAATTGGCATATTTCAAAAAATTTACCCTTATTGTTATATTTTTGTGCTCTTATTTTCAGATTTGACCGGTTTTTAGAATGTAATGTTTTAATAATAAATGATATAAAATTATATGTCAGGTTCGTACAGAATAAAGAAAGGGTTTGACATCAGGTTGGCAGGAAAGGCAGGCAAGGTTTTGAAGGGTGAGGTAGCATCGGTTTTATATGGTGTAAAGCCCACTGATTTTCCGGGTCTTATTCCCGGGCTTGGTATCAAGATAGGCGATAGTGTCAAAGCCGGTACAGTCCTTTTTTTCGATAAGAAGAGGCCTGAGATTAGGTTCTGTTCACCGGTGAGTGGGACAGTAAAAGAGATCAACAGAGGGGAACAGAGAAAGATTCTGGATGTTGTTATTGAACGTGGAGGAAATTTGTTTGAGGATTTCGGAAGAGCAGATGTTACCAGACTTGGCAGAGAAGAGATTATCAACAAGCTTTTACAATCGGGATTATGGCCTGCCATTCGCCAGCGGCCATATCATGTTATAGCTGACCCTTCAAGAAAGCCAAAATCAATTTTTATCTCCGGGTTCGACACAGCACCTCTCGCCCCTGATTTGAACTTCATAATGGATAACAGTTCGACTCATCTGTTCTATACAGGTTTGAAAGCTCTCGGGAAACTCACAGAAGGGAAAGTTCATCTGGGGCTTAGTGGAAATGAACAACCTTCTGAGGTTCTTAAAAATGCCCCTTCAGTTGAAATTTCATATTTCTCCGGCCCTCATCCTGCCGGTAATGTAGGTGTTCACATTCATCATATTGACCCCCTTAACAAAGGCGAAGTAATATGGTTTGTGAATCTGCAGGATGTAATAACCATCGGTTGCTTATTTGAAGAAGGGATTTATAGGCCTGAGAGGGTCGTTGCCCTTGCAGGCCCGGCTGTCACTGAACCTGCCTATTTTAAGGTCTTAAGTGGTATTTCTATTAAGAGTGTGACAGAAAATAAAGTTGAAGATGGAGACCTCAGATACATAAGTGGAAATGTTCTTACCGGTGCAAATGCCGGACCTGATGGTTACCTCGGGTTCTATGACTCGCTTATAACGGTTCTTCCTGAAGGCAGGTACCATGAATTTTTTGGATGGGCACTTCCCGGGTTGAATAAGTTCAGTTTTTCGCGCACCTTCCTTTCATCATTGTTCAGGAAGAAGGAATACAGGCTCAATACAAACATTCATGGTGGAAAGAGAGCTTTCGTAATGACTGGTCTATATGAAAAAGTTCTGCCAATGGATATCCTTCCTATGCAATTGCTTAAAGCAATTCTGGCTGAAGATATAGATGCTATGGAAAATCTCGGAATATACGAAGTGGCAGAAGAGGATTTTGCATTATGTGAATTCGTTTGCCCTTCCAAAATCGAAATACAGTCAATAATTAGACAGGGTATTGACCTGATGATAAAAGAAATGAGTTGATAATAAGTTATTTAAAATAATGAAATCTTTAAGAGAAAAGATTAACAGGATAAAACCCCATTTTTCCAAAGGGGGTAAATTTGCAAAATTGCGTTCGGTATTTGAGGGTTTTGAGACCTTTCTATTTGTACCCGACAGTGTAACTTCAAAAGGATCTCACATACGCGACAGTATAGACCTAAAAAGGACCATGTCGGTTGTTATTATTGCACTGGTTCCGGCTATGTTGTTTGGTATGTGGAATATAGGATTCCAGCATTACAGATCGGTTGGGGTTGATGCAGGATTTATGCATAAGTTCCTTTTCGGATTTATCAAATTGCTTCCTTTGATTATTGTCAGTTATGTAACCGGTCTGGGTATTGAGTTTGCAGCAGCTCAAATAAGAGGGCATGAGATCAATGAAGGTTTTCTTGTTTCGGGATTGCTTATCCCTCTGATAATGCCGATTGATGTGCCTTTATGGATGCTTGCTCTGGCTACTGCATTTGCAGTCATTCTCGGTAAGGAAGTGTTTGGTGGTACCGGAATGAATATTTTTAATCCTGCTCTTTTAGCAAGAGCTTTTATTTTTTTCAGTTATCCTGGCTGGATAAGCGGCGACAAGGTCTGGATAGAAGGGTTAACAAAAGGGAAGGATGTGGTTGACGGATTTAGTGGTGCTACACCTCTGGGCCTCCTTGCACAAAACCATTTCGATTCGTTACCTTCATTGATGGATATGTTTGTAGGTACAATCCCGGGTTCGGTGGGCGAAACTTCAAAAATAGCAATCCTTCTGGGTGCTGCAATTCTTATAATTACCGGTGTGGGAAGCTGGAAAATTATTACCTCTGTTTTTGCAGGCGGAATAACAATGGGAATACTTTTTAATATCATCGGAGCCAACCAGTATATGCAGATACCTTTTTATTACCACCTGCTGATGGGAGGTTTTGCCTTCGGGGCAGTATTTATGGCAACCGACCCCGTCTCATCATCACAAACCGAAACGGGAAAATGGATTTACGGATTTCTCATCGGCTTGCTGTCAATACTTATAAGGGTTGTTAATCCAGCATACCCGGAGGGTGTAATGCTTGCAATACTTCTTATGAATATGCTCGCCCCATTGATAGATCATTATGTCGTACAGGCCAATATAAAAAGAAGACTTAAAAGGTCTAAAGTCGTACTTAATACCGGAGTAAGATGAAACAGTTCAGTAACAGATATATCTTCAGTTTCTCGGTGGTAATGGTGGTTATTGTGGCTACTATACTTTCACTTGCAGCAACCCTCCTGCAACCACGCCAGTTAAAAAATCTGGAACTCGAAAAGAAAAAGAGTATCCTTGAATCAATAAATATCGCAGCTGATTTTAATAATGCTGACAGGCTTTTTGAAAAGCATATTACCGAAAGTTTTGTTCTTGACTACAATGGTAAGATTAAAGAAGGGGCTGATGCTTTTGGTATTGCTCTGAAGAACGAGCAGAAAAAACCTCTGGAAGAACAGAATCTTCCGGTTTTCAAGGGTGTTTCTGAAAAAGGTGATACCCTGACAATTATTCCTCTTGAAGGAAGAGGGCTGTGGGGGCCGATTTATGGGTATATCTCTCTGAAACCTGATATGAATACTATTTACGGAGTGACATTCGATCATAAAGGTGAGACGCCCGGACTTGGTGCTGAAATCAATACTTCATGGTTTGAAGGCCAGTTTGCTGGAAAGAAGATTTTTGAAAATAACAAACTTGTTTCAGTAAAAGTCCTGAAATCAAATGAAAAACCAATTGAGAATCATAGCGTCGATGCCATCTCAGGAGGTACAATCACAAGCAAAGGCCTTCAGGCCATGCTGGAAGAATGCCTGAAGAAATATGAAAATTACCTGATAAAAAATCTGAAATAATATATGAATACATTAGAAAAGGAGCCGCTTTTTTCGGCAAAAAATTTAAAGCTCTTTTCCTCACCTTTAGGGAAGAACAATCCGATTACTGTCCAGGTGCTCGGTATTTGTTCAGCCCTGGCAGTCACGGTAAAACTCAAACCGGCTATTGTTATGGCACTATCTGTAACAGTAGTAGTGGCAGTATCAAATGTAGTAATCTCGGCACTCAGATCGAGAATTCCTGATCGTATCAGGATTATTGTACAGCTTGTCGTAATTGCCACAATGGTGATTATTGTCGACCAGCTACTGAAAGCCTATGCGTTTGATGTAAGTAAACAGCTCTCAATATTTGTAGGTTTGATTATAACCAACTGTATCCTTATGGGCAGACTTGAGGCATTCGCTCTTTCCAACAAACCCTGGCAGTCATTGCTTGACGGACTTGGAAACGGAGCAGGATATGGACTGATACTCGTTATAGTTGCTTTCTTCAGAGAGCTCCTTGGCTCAGGAACGATTTTTGGTTATCCGGTATTTCAGAAAATTGGATTGTATTCTGCTGGATACGAAAATAATGGCATGATGATCCTCCCGCCAATGGCCCTTATCCTTCTTGGTATTATAATCTGGTTTCAGAGAAGCAGGGATAAAAACCTTATTGAAAAGAAATAATCACGTTTATGGAAAATATACTGAACATATTTATCAGGTCAATATTCATCGACAACATGATATTCGCATACTTTCTTGGTATGTGTTCTTATCTGGCAGTGTCGAAAACGGTTAAAACGTCAATGGGGTTAGGAATTGCAGTAACTTTTGTTCTGCTGATAACGGTTCCGGTTAATTATCTTATAAATAATTATTTACTCCGTAAAGGCGCATTGACCTGGCTTAGTGAAGGATTTGCTGACCTCGATCTAAGTTTTCTTTCATTTATCATATTTATTGCCGTTATTGCTGCGATAGTTCAGATTGTTGAGATGATTATTGAGAAATTCAGTCCGGCCCTTTATAACTCACTGGGAATTTTTCTGCCGTTAATAGCTGTTAACTGTGCCATTCTGGGGGCATCACTTTTCATGCAGGAGAGGGAATATGAAGGCATAGGTGAGGTTATAGCTTTTGCATTGGGCTCGGGAATAGGATGGTTACTCGCCATCGTTAGCCTTGCTGCAATACGTGAAAAACTCGGATACAGTAATGTGCCAGGGCCGCTGAGAGGGCTCGGCATTACATTTATTGTCACAGGCCTGATGGCAATAGCATTCATGGGATTGATGGGTATTAAAATTTAAATAATGATTTATCCGAATATGATACTGGCATTTTCAACTGCGACAACCATTATCGCAAGCATTATTGTATTTCTTTTTATCTCCATATTACTGACTTTTGTTCTCATTTATGCTCGTGAGAAGCTTACTCCTCGCGGTGAGGTAAAATTAAGGATTAATGATAGAGAGATAAAGGTTTCACCGGGCTCCAATCTGCTTTTTACTCTGTCATCAAACGGTATTTACCTTCCTTCAGCTTGCGGGGGAGGTGGTACATGTGGAATGTGTAAATGCCAGGTACTCGAAGGAGGAGGTGCAATTCTTCCAACCGAAACAGGTTTTTTCACCCGTAAGGAACAACTTAATAACTGGAGACTCGGCTGTCAGGTAAAAGTCAGGCAGGATATGGTCATAAAAGTTCCTGAAACCGTTTTGGGAATAAGAAAATGGGAATGCGAAGTTGTGTCGAATAAAAATGTGGCAACTTTTATTAAGGAATTTGTTGTTAAACTGCCAGAAGGAGGGGAACTCGAATTTGAACCGGGAGGATATATACAGATTGATGTTCCAAAATACGAAGCCAGTTTCAGTGATTTCGATATTGACGAGAAATACAGGCCCGACTGGGATAAATACAAAATGTGGGAACTGAAGGTAAAAAATACGGAAGAAACTTTCAGAGCATATTCGATGGCAAATTATCCGGCAGAAAAGAATCTGATCAAACTTAATATCAGAATAGCCACACCACCATGGGATAACGATAAAAACAAGTTTAAGAATGTGCCTCCAGGTAAATGTTCAACTTATATCTTTTCAAGGAAGCCGGGGGATAAAGTTACTATTTCAGGCCCATATGGAGAGTTTCATATCAAAAATACCAATGCGGAGATGGTTTATATTGGAGGTGGAGCAGGAATGGCTCCTCTGAGGTCTCATATCTTTCACCTTTTTAAAACACTTAAAACTCACAGAAAAGTTTCATACTGGTACGGCGCACGCTCTCTGAGAGAAGTCTTCTATCAGGATGAGTTCGAGGAGATATCACGTCAATTCCCTAATTTCAAATTTTATCTGGCACTCTCCGAACCACTTCCGGAAGATAACTGGAAAGGCCTTACCGGATTCATACATCAGGTACTTTACGACAATTATCTTTCAAAACATGATTCCCCGGAAGATATCGAATATTATTTCTGTGGCCCCCCAATGATGAATAACGCAGTAATAAAAATGTTAAATGATCTTGGTGTACCCAGAGAAAATATCTCATTTGATGATTTTGGGTTATAAAATATTGTCCATCGATAATATGATAATAGATCCGCATGAACAATTAATCAGGCTCCTGCCTGCAATAATTTCAGAATAATTTCGAATATGTTATTCAAACTTTTTATGCTGTCACTTTGACACTCTCTTATGAAAAAAATACCCCGCCTGGCAGCGGGGTTCGAAATTTAACAGGGGAAAGGGGAATGTTAAATCTTCTCCGGTTTTTAACCGGTTTAATAAATCAAATTTATGGAATATTTTGATTCGTTTCTGACTATTTTGACGACTGTCATATATTATTGACGAATGGTATTTTTCTGTTGAGGAATTTTTAGAAGACTTATCTTTGGTTTAATTTTGACCCAATAGGCTATTTGATTGAACAGGATGAAACAAATTTCTCTCGGTCTTATTATCTGGGTGCTTGTTACAGGATGCAGCAGAAAAGCTGAATTTATAAGGATCAGCGGGGGTACTCAGGGTACATCATTCAGCATAATTTGTGGTAGGGAGCATGGATTGACACAGGATCTTGTTTACAAAGGTGTTTCACGAATCCTTACCGATATTGACAATTCACTTTCGGTTTATAACGATTCATCGATTATTTCGCGGATGAACAGAAACGAAAATGTTATTGCCGACCGTTATTTTGAGGAAGTCTTTAATCTTTCACAGAAGATTTCTGAGCTTACAGGTGGAACTTTTGACATTACGGTAGGACCGCTGGTAAGGGCATGGGGGTTTGGACCTGATGCACAGAAAAGGTTCAGCACTGAAAAGCTCGACACTCTTATGGCTTTAGTTGGCTTCAAGAAAGTCAGACTCGAAAACGGGCGACTGATAAAAGATAATCCTTCAATAATACTGGATGTCAATGCAATAGCCCAGGGATATACAGTCGACGTTATCGGCAGATATTTTGATTCCCTTGGTGTGAAGAGTTATCTGATTGAAGTTGGGGGTGAAGTAAGGGTTAAGGGCACAAAAAACGGTAAAATGTGGAGGATAGGAATTGATAGGCCCTTCGACAACAATCTTGTTCCGGGAGCCGATCTTCAGGCAGTGATAGAACTGAATGACAGGGCGCTTGCAACTTCAGGTAATTACCGTAAGTTTTACGAAGAAAACGGAGTAAAATATTCACATACTATTGATCCTTTAACAGGTTACCCTGTACGCAACCGCCTTTTGAGTGCCACAATTATTGCTGACGAATGTGCGGTAGCCGATGCGATAGCAACAGCCTCAATGGTTATGGGACATGAAAAGGCAATAGAATTTATTGAAAATCATTCTGAGTTTGAGGCTTATTTCATTTATTCAGGCGATTCGGGAGAATATCTCAGCTGGACCAGCAAGACCCTTATGGACAGGATCAAGGAAGAGAATTAGATGTGCCTTTATAATAACTGCATGAATGACATTTATTGGTTGTTGAAGGAGAACATCCTATATCAGTGTTTTGTGCACATTTGATTCCCAGCTTCTTCATTTCCCTGTTATGCCCTATGTGGTACTCCGGGAAATTCCTTCTTTTACTGAAAAGGATCCTTATGCCCATTGCCACAAGAGCAAAAGCAATAATTAGGGAGGAGAGTATTATAAGTTTTAAAAACATTTGCAGTAAATTTTATTTAATAACAATTTAGCTCAACCTTTTGTTTCCTGTGTTCACAAATCAGAATTCATTATTATTTTAAGCAGTTCAGCAGCTGCTTCCTGTGGCCCTGATGTTTCAAAGCCAGGAATACCAAGTTTTGTCCGCATCTGGCCGACGAAAACGCCTTTCCTGAAGAAAGTTTCAAAATAGCGTTCAGCAATCTTTTCGTGCAGATCCCTGTATTCTGTTGGGCCAAAGATATTGGCAAAATATGCGGAGGTCAATCCGGTTGATGTTGTTGTACCTTTGCTCATTGCTTTACCCTCACGGAAAACCGTCAAAGCTTCTTCAGGACTTAAGAACCTTTCAATGACAGGTTTGCCTTTTTCAGTAGCCTCATAATTGTTAGCATAAAGAAGGAAATCAATCTTATGTCCTGTTACAATTGTTTCATAATTAGTAACAGGTATTACAATTCTGGCATTTACCTGGCTGGGATTCATGATTATTGACCGGTCGAGATGGCCGAATGCATATCCTGGCTGAAGGTCATCAAGCCTCAGGAAAGCTCCGGTTTCAGTTCCGTAGCCTACAGGATAGCCTTCATTGTCGATCTCAATTGAACCCATGTCATCGGCAATAATTATCAATTGCCTTATCTTTTTTTCGCCAAGGACCCTGAGAGCCTCAAGGGTTTCTGATTTTCCTGCACCGGTATCACCGATTATAAGTACTGTAGCCTCTTTTCCTCCTCTCAGGTAGATTTTTACCATAGCTCCATGAAAAGGTAACTTTCCTTCCTTCATGATAATGGAGTTATGAAGTGTAAGAATCATTTTCTTAAGGTATCCGAAATATCCAAATTCTGGTTTTGCAGGAACAGCACCGACAAATATTCCATTTTCAGAATCTTCATAAAAGACTGTCAGTGAATCGGCCAGTCCATTTAATACTTCGCCGGGTGTGCCATAAATAAATACCGCATCAGGCTTTCTGGTAAGATCTTCGTTACTGGCAATTTCGAACAGGTTGCAGAGGGATAAACCAAGCTCAAAAAAAGATATATGAAAATTAACCATTATAAGAAGTTTACCTACTTTGGCCGGATAGCATAAATATTCCTCACTGTCAATGTGAAAGAGTTCAAGCGGGTTTACAGCCACCTTCCTGAAGAAACCTGTCCTTTTATTCATTGGCTGTTGTATCACCAGAGGAGGGTAAATAAGCATCTGCCTTATTATGGGTATGTTGTCGAGCTTGCGGTAAATATCTCCTATATAGGGTGTTTTTTGCGGCAGACAGATGACTGCCATTTCACCTCCGGCCGGTACCTGCCTGTAAACCATGGGCGGTTTGCCGGTAATGTTTTCCTGAATATGTCGGTAGGTTGTTCTGACCAGATGCGTCAAATGTTCAATTGTCTCATTAAATGTGCGATAAGGCCTTTTGTCAAGCCTGTCACCTTCAGAATCGTTAATAATAAATCTGTCAAAATTTCGCCAGAAGTCATACAGGTATTCAATAAAACTGTTCAGTAAATATCTGTCACGTAAAAATTCTTCCGACTCAGGACGAATATGATGAATGAGTTCAATCTTGTATTTATCAAGAAGAATAAGAGTAGTAATCAGATTATCAATTTCTTTATCTGTAATCTTCTCATCCTTGAATATATTTAAAAGAGGAGAATTAATTTTCTCAAGCTGTTTTAAACAGAGTTCAAGTATTGTCCTGAATTTACTGCTCCTTAAAAGCTCTTCAGGCAGCTCACACATTCTTTCCCTTATGTATAATACTGCTTTTTTCCCTTCAATTCTGAGTACACTTTTTCCCATACGAATAAATATCGGCCAAAGATATTATAAATATTTCAATTTTTACATAAGGTCAATGATTGATTTAAAATATTTGAATATTACGGTAAGAAATAAAAAAATATTTAATTTTCGATGAAAATATATTTCAAATATATAGAATTGATAAAAGAATTAATACGGATAGAAATATAGTTTTATTCAATAATAAAGTAAATTATTTTGAAGATAAGTAAACCAGCAACATTTTGGCATTTTTTATGTTATTAGATTAATAATTGGATAATTCGTGCAAAATTTTTAATAAATTAGATGAGAATTCAATAGTATGAAGGAAGAATTTGATTTTTTCAGCATATTACCGCAGGACAAGATACCTGAAAAGGGCAGTGTTCTGATTTCTGAACCTTTTCTGCCCGATACTTTTTTCAGTCGTACTATAGTTTTTCTTACCGAGCATAATGAAGAGGGTTCGGTTGGATTCATTCTAAATAAGAAGCTTGATCTTAAGGTATCAGATGCTATAGAAGGTTTTGATAACTGTAATGATTATTTGAGTATGGGTGGACCTGTTGCAACTGACACTCTTCATTACATACATACACTCGGTGATGCCATTCCGAAAAGCGTGCATGTTTATAATAACATTTACTGGAGTGGTGACATTGAGACAATCAAAAAAATGTATAGTCTTAACAGGATAAAGAGTCATCAGATAAGGTTTTTTCTTGGATATTCGGGTTGGGCTGCAGGACAGCTGAAACGTGAGCTAAAGGAAAATTCATGGGTCATAGCCCGTATAAGCCCTGATATAATAATGAACAGCAGAGGCCCCGATACATGGAAAAAGGTACTCAAAAGTCTCAATAACAAATACCGAATATGGGCTGAATTTCCGGAATTACCTGAGATGAACTGACAATCACGAAATAAGCCCTGTCCTTACAACAAGATCAACAAGATTTCCGTTTACGGGGATAAGTATTCCTTTTATCTCCATCTTTTTTGCTGCTTCTATATCCACTTCGCTGTCTCCAATCATGCATGAAGACTTCACATCTATGTCAAAGTCTTTTATAGCTTTCTCAAAGAGAAGAGTACCCGGTTTCCGGCATTCGCAGAGTGAAACGTCGGGATGGTGCGGACAGTAATATATTGCTGATAACTTAATACCATGTTGCTTCAGAAGGTCAATCATGTACTCATTCAGCCTTTTAAGGTCTTCTTCGGAAAAGACTCCCCTGGCTATTCCTCCCTGATTTGTGATGACAATAAGCAAATAACCTTTCTCCTGAAAAATTTTTAGAGCGTCAATAACACCTTCGTTCAGAATAAAATCTTCTATGCGCCAGATATAATAAGAACCGCCTTTGCGATTAATCACGCCATCGCGATCAAGAAAAACTGCCTTGTTCATCGGGAAATGTTTATAATCCTGAAAACAAGCTCTTTGAGAAGGTCGTATGGTGAACTGCTTACATCACCAAATCCCTTTGTCTTCAGATCGTATGTTCTCAGCAGACTTATGATTTCCAATACTTTTCGGATACTGTAATTAGCAGCGGCTACCTCATATTCTTTTACAAAATAGGGATGAATTCCAAGTACTGATGCAACATTGTTCTTTGATTTATCCTCAATGTAATGATATGTAAGTAACCTTGAAAAATAGCCAGCAAGAGAAGCAATGGTCAGATTAACCGGATTCTCTTTCGTGTTGCCTTCAAAGTATTTTAAGATAAGAGCTGCTTTATAGGGATCCTTTTCACCAATAGCCTTCTGAAGCTCAAAATTATTGAAATCCTTACTGATGCCAATGTTCTTCTCGATATGCTCAAGTGTGATCAGAGGCTTTCCTGTCGGAAGTGTAATCATTAATTTTTCCAGCTCATTCACTATTTTGTGAAGATCTGTACCAAGATATTCAGTAAGCATCCTCCCGGCATCAGGTTCAGTCTTAATGCCTTTCTTCATCAGATAACGATCTATCCACCCCGGTACTTCATATTCCTTAAGGCGCTTCGATTCAAAATAAACACCCCTTTCAGAAATTGCACGATATAATCTGGTCCTTCTGTCAAGAGATTTGTATTTATAATTAATAACAAGTATGGTTGATTTCTGAGGGTTCTGAAGATAAACCGCCAGGTCATCAATTTTTTTTATTGCCTGAGCTTCTTTTACAATAACAACCATATGGGCAGCCATCATCGGATATCGTCGGGCAATATCAATTATCTGTGCAGGAGTGGTATCGTTTCCGTAAAGAATTATCTGATTAAATGCTTTCTCCTGTTCATCAAGTACATTAGACTCAATATATCCGGTAATCAAATCAATATAAAATGGTTCTTCTCCAGCCAGAAAATAAACAGGACTGAAAATTTTATTTTTCAAATCCTGCATGATATCGTCATATTCTAAATCTTTGTTTCTCATTATCAGAATCTTAAATGTTTAACTGATAATTTCTTTTCCTTTATCTCTTTCATTGCTTCAATTCCTATTCTAAGGTGTGTTTCAACGTATTTGTCACTTACAAGTTTATCTGATTCTTCAGTTTTTATTCCTGCCGATATCATCGGCTGGTCAGATACGAGAAGCAGAGCGCCGACTGGTATTTCATTTGCAAAACCCACCGTGAAGATTGTTGCGGTTTCCATGTCAATAGCCATTGCTCTTGTCTTTACAAGATATTTTTTGAACCGGTTGTCATATTCCCATACCCGCCTGTTGGTGGTGTAAACAGTGCCGGTCCAGTAGTTGAGGTTATATTTTGTGATGACTGTTGAGACGGCAATCTGTATCTTAAAGGCTGGAAGAGCCGGTACCTCCTGCGGAAGATAATCATTTGAAGTACCATCACTCCTGATTGCGGCAATTGGCAATATCAGATCACCGAGTTTGTTTTTCTTTTTTAATCCTCCGCATTTGCCCAGAAAAAGTACGGCATAAGGTTTGACCGCACTCAAAAGGTCCATAATTGTGGCAGCATTAGCACTTCCCATGCCGAAGTTAATAATTGTTATGCCGTCGGCCGTTGCACTCGGCATATTCCTGTTTTTCCCCATAACCTCCACATTATGCCATTTTGCGAAAAGCTCAAGGTATGTATTGAAATTTGTAAGTAAAAAATATTTCCCGAAACTATCAAGCGGCCGACCCGTGTACCTTGGTAGCCAGTTGTGCACAATCTCTTCTTTGGTTTTCATTTCACTGTTTTATCCTGTTAAAAGTAAATATATTTGTTATTAGATAACCTTCTTTATTGATTTTTAAAAAATATTTAATCAAGTTATGATGCGCCGATACATAATACCATGAATTGGGAACAGGAGTACAACACCTGACAAATTATTGAGCAGTTAAAGGTATCCAATTGTGTAAGGATTTTATTAATTTGTGCTGTAAATGTAATTAAAACATCGGGTCATTAAAAATGTTTGCAAGTGTATCTTAAAGAGCTTAACCTGCCAGCGTACAATTTCAATATAACCGGGCTCCCCGGTGAGGAGATGATTTTTGATATTATCAGGAGGAAGTTTGTCAGGCTAACTCCGGAAGAGTGGGTCAGACAGCACTTTATCAGGTACCTTGTGGAAGAGGGGGGATACCCACCAGGACTGATGGGAGTGGAGGTTACGTTTACAATGAACAGGCTTAAAAGACGTGCCGATATACTTGTTCACAATCGTGAGGGTAAGCCTGTTATGATTGTTGAATGTAAATCATATGATATCACTCTCGATGAAAAGGTTTTTGACCAGATAGTTACTTATAACCTGCAATTCAGGGTACCATATCTTGTTGTCACCAATGGTATGGTTAATTATGCATGCAGGATTAACTTTGATGGCAAATCATGGGAATATCTTATGATAATTCCTCAATATGAAGAAATTATAACGGGCAATTTGAAATGATTGAGGTGACCTGTGCTATAATCAGGAATGAGGAGGAGAAAGTTCTTGTTGTTCAGAGAGGTGATAAGAGCGATCATCCTTTTAAATGGGAGTTTCCAGGAGGAAAAATCCGCAAAGGGGAATCGGATATCGACTGTATTATAAGAGAGATAAATGAAGAACTATCCATGAATATTATTATCTGTTCACAGCTCGAATATGTTGAACATGATTACGGACACAAACAGATAAGGCTCATTCCTTTTGTTTGTGATACACTGCAGGAGAACCCTTCTTTGAACGAACATGTGGCTTATAAATGGGCTTTGCCTGATGAACTAAGGGGGATCGACTTTCAGGAAGCTGATGTAAAAGTAATGGAACAATACCTGAAAATGATAGATTATCAGGGTGGAAATAATTTCATTGCCCTAAAGCAGAGGAGAAAAAGTGATGAAAAACCCCCATCTGGATGAGGCACAAATAATTGAAATTCTTAATAGCATTACGACATTGAAGGAAGTTGACTGGTTGTCTGATATGGCATATAAAAATCAGGAAATATTGGACATGCTGCTTGAATATTCTTTACAACCGGGGGAGAGGCTTGCTTTCAGGGCATCATGGGTTTTGATAAAAGTATGTGAGAAATATCCTGGATTAATTCATCAGCATCTGCCCGGAATAATCAGGCAACTTAATGAAATTAATAACGATAGTGTCTCAAGGTCTTTCATACGGATCTTGTCGTGTGAGGATATGAGGAATTTTGGGGAAGAGGAGCAAGCACTTCTAACAGATTATTGTCTTGATCGTCTTAATGCCCGGGAGACACCGGTTGCAATCAAATCTTATGCAATGGAAATTCTTTACAAGCTTACATTGATTTATCCGGAGCCTGGTAATGAGGTTGCGGAATCAATCCGCATCAATATGGAAGGCGGGACGCCCAGGATTATTTCGAAAGGACGTAATGTTCTCAGGAAGATAATTGGAATCACCTGAGATTCATTATCCAGGAAGCCATAGCCTCGAGCACTTCTGGTGAAATGGTTTCTTCAATCTTCCCGTATTCGGCCGGAAGGCCTGATCTGCAGTGCTGAAAAAGATGATTCAATCCTGGAAATTTGATTGTTCGGATATTGGTGTTTCCTCCTGACCGCAGAGCTTTTTCAATGGCTGTCAGGTTGACATCTGCAGCTATCTGGGTATCTTTTTCTCCATTGAGGGCAAGCACCGGGCATTTTACTTTTTTCCAGTAATCGGCCGGGTCGGTAATCAGAAAGAATCTGAACCAGGGGTAAACCTGTGCCCCGAAAGTTCTCTGAAGTTGGTCAACAGAGTTCTCTATCTCACGGCTGGATTTTTTCTGTTTTTTAAGGATTTTGACATATTTAACCATTACTTTTTCCTCTGCGACAAGGTCGTCTTTTTCTTTCTTGACAATATTATAAAGTTTCCTGTTTGTTTTAGCGGCCTGTTTTATGGCTTCCTCCCTGGCACCTGACAGTCTGGCGATATCGGCTTGCTGGCGGAAGAATATTTGTTCGCCTTTTACTCCTGTACCTGCAAGTGAGATAATAAATGCAATATCGGGATTTGACGCACCAGTTATACATGCTATAAGTCCGCCCTCGCTGTGGCCTATTAATCCAATTGCCGAAGGATCGATTTTGCTGTGTTCTTTAAGGAACAGCAGTGCTGCTGCGGCGTCGGTTGCAAGGTCGGCAGTAGTAGCATCAGTGTAATTACCCTGCGATTTTCCCACACCACGGTCGTCATAGCGGAGTACGGCAATGCCATTTCTGGTGAGGTAATCGGCAATAACAAGAAAAGGTTTATGTCCCATTATTGCTTCGTCGCGGTTTTGTGCACCTGAGCCGGTTATAAGGATAGCAGCAGGGAAAGGACCTTCGCCTTCAGGAATGGTGAGGGTTCCGGAAAGGAATATGTTGAATTTTTTATTGGGGATGATGACTTCTTCAGAATGATACGGGAAGGGTGGCTGAGGTTCCTGGGGGCGGGTAAGGATGAAACTTGCCGGTAGTTTCTGCAAATTGACCGGAAAAGATTGTCCGCTTTGTGTCCAGATGCCGGTAATAGTTGTATCAGAAAGGAATTTTCCTGTATAGCGGCCGAGCAAGAGGGGTGCGTCGATATGCAGGCTGTCGGAGGTAAGGGTAACTTTGCCGAGAGGGATATCTTTTGCACCCTGGTCGGGGCTGTCGAGGGTGGCAGTGAGGGAATCTCTATCATTAAAGGAGATGTTAAAGACAAGGCGAAGGTTGACGGCTGCCACCTCAAGGTTACCGAGCCATGTGCCGGCAAGAGCTTTCTTATCGGACTGTGCTTCTGTGTTAAGGGTATTTATAATCAGCAGGACGATTATCAGACTATGAATGAATTTTATTTTCTGCATAGATATTTTAATTGATGACAGGGTAAAGGTAATAAATAAACTCAAAGTGTTGGTTCAGGAGGAGGTAGAAGGCGAAAGGCGGAAGGCGAAAGGCGAAAGGTGGAAGGCGGAAGGCAAAGAGGTAGAGTGAGTGTGAGTTGGATGTTCCATTATTCTTTCACCACGGAGTACACGGAGTCCTTGTGCGCCAGCCGTCGCGCCACGGAGGGAGCCCGCATGGAGATTCCGGGTAAAGCCTCTGTGGTTCTCTGTGTTCTCTGTGGTGAGAAAAAGAAAATAATACCTGCTTTTCTGCTGATGCATTTAGTCTATCAGATGCGTGGCATTATTTTTTCACCA
>DYKN01000020.1:20058-46498 GCA_020722575.1 Rikenella microfusus
CATTATTTTTTCACCACGGAGTACACGGAGTACCAGAATATGATTCGGGACGTCAGGGAGGAGATAATGAGGGGGATTGGGATTGGGATTGGGAGTGAATTTGGGTGAAGGAATGGAAGTAATACTGAGAGTTAGAGTAAGACCAGAGTTCAAGAGGGACTCAGGTTGGGTTGATAAAAAATAAAAAACACTGGAATTGAACCAGTGACCTCTTGCCTGTCATCCTGGAATTGCGGGTCTGATAAAATGATTAATTTTATGTGGGGCGTACTGGAATCGAACCAGTGACCTCTTGCCTGTCAAGCAAGCGCTCTGAACCAACTGAGCTAACGTCCCTTCGGGTGCAAAAATATATTTTTTTATTCAGATATTTGTAAAACAAAAACCGGAATAAATGAAAAAATTGTTTCAATTTCTTATATGGCTGATCGTAATAATGATAGTGGCTCTTATAGTTAGAACACTTCTATTTAAATCGCAACAGGGATCTTATATTCTTCAGGAACAAATTATATCTGAAGGAGAAAGTGTTAAAAACCTTTCGGAAGCTATAGGATTCCCTACAGTGTCATATTCAATTGACTCCTCTATTGATACAGCTGCATTTGAAGGTTATCTAAATTTTATTTTTCATAAATACCCGCTTGTTAATGAGAGACTGGAGAGAGAGATATTTAATCATTTCAGTTTATTATACAAATGGAGAGGGAGGGATACCTCATTGAATCCTGTCGTATTGATGGCACATTATGATGTTGTCCCGGCAGGAGACAATCAGGAGTGGGAGCGGGGGCCTTTTTCAGGATATAACGATGGGACCTATATATGGGGACGTGGTACTCTCGACGACAAGGCTTCTATGATTTCAATTCTCGAGGCTGTTGAGAGACTTCTCAGGGAGGGATTCGTTCCTGAACGAACCATATACCTTTCTTTTGGTCATGATAAAGAGATAAGCGGAGAAAGAGGTGCCCGAACAATTGCGTCATCACTTAAAAAAAGGGATGTAAAAGTTGAATTTGTACTCGATGAGGGAATGGCCGTAACGTATGGAATGGTGCCAATGATTAAAAAACCTGTGGCCTTGATAGGTACATCTGAAAAAGGATATGTATCGGTGAGACTCTCCTGCAGTTTACCTGGCGGACATTCATCAACACCTGAAAGAGAATCGGCTCTTACTGTTATTGCAAGGGCAGTCACACGCCTTAACGAGAACCAGATTAAACCTCAATTATCAGGTCCTGTGGAAGATTTTATCAGGTATGTTGGACCGGAGATGCCTTTTTATGCAAAGGTAATTTTTGCAAATAGATGGCTGTTTAAATCTCTTCTGCTAAAGGTTTATACTGGAAGTGCATCGGGTAATGCTCTTGTACGCACAACAACGGCACCTACTATAATTAAGTCAGGTATTAAGGATAATGTTATTCCGGTAACAGCTGAGGCCGTCGTAAATTTTAGAATTCTACCCGGAGAGAATTCCGGGAGTGTGATTGAACATGTAAAGAAAACAATCAAGGATTCTCGCGTAGTTATTGAACCATTGAGAGATTTCATAAATGAGCCCGCTCCGGTCTCACCGGTAGATACGAAAGGATTCATGGCGGTTTTCAGGACTATAAGGCAGATATATCCCGAAGCAGTTGTTGCTCCGACACTTACGTTGAGTGCATCCGATAGTCGTCATTTTTCGGAAATAACCAGAAATATCTACAGGTTTGCACCAATTATGGTTACTTCTGAGGATATGACCAGAATACATGGCCTGAACGAGAGAATAAAGGCAGAAGATTTCCTGCGTGGAATTAATTTCTATTATCAGTTAATAAAAAACTTGCAACAATAAATAAAACCGGTAACAATTTTTTTATAATCACAAAAGAGCAGTAAGGATTACACAAAAGAAGACAAAATGATTATTCCGGGTCTTCAATTGCTTCGTCCAGTTGCCTGGGTCGCATTCTCTTGTCTTTTTCATTAATCGGGTTTGCATCCATAACCCACATTCCACGGCCATGGGTGGCAATAACTATCATATTATCACGGGGGTGAATAATAAGATCATGGACGTATGCATAGGGAAGATTGCCAAGCACATCCCATTTGTTTCCTCCATCTCTGGTAACATATACGGCGCCATCTGTTCCAACATATAGAATATCAGGATTTACAGGGTCTTCTCTGATCACATTTACCGGGCCAAACGGTATGTTCCTGGAAATATCTTTCCATGTAGCGCCAAAGTCGGTCGATTTCCATATATATACCTGAAAATCGTCGTCCCTTCTGCCGGTCTGAGTCATATAAACTGTTCCCAGGTTATATTTTGAAGCCACAATACGTGATACAAATTTCTGGGGTACGGCTCCGCTACGGATTTCTGTCCATGTTTTCCCGCAGTCTTTTGTCCGCCATATTCTTCCATCGTCGGTTCCTGCATAAATAAGGCCGAACTTCAATGGCGACTCATCAATAACCGAAATTGTTTGATAGTTAATATCTCCTCGTTTTTTAGGGTCGTTATAGGAAAGATCAGGACTTATTATTTCCCATGTGTCTCCTCCATCTTTTGACATCAGCACATACTGCATCCCATGATATATGATATTGGGGTTATGCGGGGAGATGATTGTTGGGGCGTTCCATTCACCGCGTAAAGGTGTTTCATCAGGATAGGTTTTAGGAAGAATACTTTTTGTACCCTGTGGATAGGTATCTATTTTTCCCCGCGAAAGCTGACCGTAGAATGAACTTGCATAAATGGTATTATTATCCGATAGATTAATAGCGTGCATGCTTCCTTCGGCACCCAGTATGTTTTTAAATTCCTGAACAGGAACTCTATTTCTTCCTCTTGAGAGATCGACAGGTGCATAGAAGCTGTGGTGGTCCTGGATTGATCCGAACACTCTGAAAGGTGTGCTCATATCGAATGCTACGTTGTAGAATTGAGCGAGAGGAAGAGGCTCAATTGGATATTTCCATGTTTTGCCCTTATCGTAAGAAATTGTCAGGCCCCCGTCCTGGACATTAAGAAGGTAATTTGGATTTTCTGGATCGATCCATAGTCCGTGATGGTCGGCATGCGGGCCGCGTAGAGGCTGGAATGTTTTACCGCCATCGGTTGACTGGTTAAGATTTATTCCGAGTGAATAAACGGTATTTTCATCCTGCGGGTCAACACGTATCTGTCCGAATACCCAACCATATGTTCCTGAATGGCGTTCCATATAAGTTTTTTGGTCTGGTGTCAGGCCGCTAACCTGATTCCATGTAGCTCCTGCGTCGTTGCTGAGGTAAATAGTAGCACCTTTAATAACATCAGCCTTCTGGCGGCCATATGAATCAAGTTCTCCGGGATTAGCTTTATATGCAACCTCATAGTTGTCGACCAGAGCATAGAGAATATCGGGTTTGCTAAGGCAAAGGTCTATACCAATGCGTCCCATTCTGTTCGGCTCGGGGAGTCCTTTATTTATTTTTTCCCAGTTTCTTCCTCCATCAGTCGACTTCCAGATACCATTGTTTTTTGTTGTTTCGTATGTACGGGGGTCGTTCCATTTCAGCCTTATTCTTTCCCATGTTGTGCAATAAATTATATCAGGATCGCGTGGATCAAGAAGAAGATCAAAGACGCCGGTATTCTGATCAATATAAAATATCTTTTCCCACGTTTTGCCACCATCGGTTGTTTTAAATAGTCCTCTTTCAGGGTTTGGTGTCCACTCATGACCGGTAGCTGCAACATAAACAACATTTGGATTCCTGGGATTGATTCGAATTCTTCCTATTGTAAATGTATTTTCAAGTCCCATGTTAGTCCATGTATTACCTCCGTCTGTTGTTTTGAATACTCCACAGCCTGCATTAGAGCTTCTGAAGATATTTGCTTCACCTGTTCCCACCCAGACAACATCAGGATCGTTCGGGTCAATTGCTATATCACCTATCGAAGCGGTAGGCATTGCATCAAAAACCGGTTTAAAAGTTGTGCCTTCATTAACCGATTTCCATACACCTCCTGAAGCCGAACCAACCCAGATAATATAATTCTTTCCGCGTGGAGAAATGCCTTCCACATCAGTACAACGACCACTTATATTTGTAGGGCCAAGATATTGCCATACAAGATCTTTATAAGGAGAATTCCGGTACATCATTGTGTGTTTCTCGAATAGCTGAATCTTTTCAGTGCCACTGGTTAAGGGTGACTTAACTTGCGAGAAAACAGGTAATACGGTAAGCAGAACTGATAAGAAAATTGCAATTTTTGTAATATTTGTTTTCATGATTATGAAGTTTTGTGCAATATTATCATGGAGGATAAAAGTAAGATTAATTTGAGAACAGAAAAAGATTTTTACAGAGAATTTAATCTCTTTCAATACATAAAAGTTATTTCCAGGCTATCTAAAGGTTCAAAACAGTTGGTGCGTGGAATTAACAATCAATTACACCGTGGCAAAGAAAAAATAAATTCCGTTCCTCCATCTTTTGGTTTTCTGACCGAAATCTCCCCTTTGTGGAGCAGGATGGCATTTTTTACTATGGAGAGGCCGAGACCTGTACCACCACTTTTTCTTGATCTGCCTGAGTCAATTCTGTAGAATCGTTCGAATACCCTGGGCAGATGTTCTTCAGGAATGCCAACTCCATTATCGGAAAATGAGAAATAAAAGTACTTTTTATCTCTGTGGTAAGTTTTTATTCTGATGGTTGTATTATCGCCAGCATAATTGATTGCATTTTCCATAAGATTTTGAAATACTGAGAGAATAAGGGATTTATCCCCTTTGACCACAACATCATTGTCAATATCTGATTCAACTTTGATATTTCTGGATTCAATTGCCGATTTAAAATTATTTGTTACATCCCTGATAATCTTTGTAATTTTAACTCTTTCGGGCTGGAAAGAATTTCCTGCTTCTTCGATCCTATTCAAAAGTGAGATATCGTTGATAAGAGTGTTGAGCCTGTCGGTTTGTGCAAGAGCTTTCTTAAGAAAATATTTTTTTGTCTTGATGTCCATATCAGGTTCATTATACATTGTTTCAATGTAACCTTTGATTGAAGCAACAGGTGTTTTGAGTTCATGAGCAATATTTGATGTCATTTCCTGTTTCAGGATGCGGTTTTTCTCAGTTTTTGTTATATCATTGATAATAATTTCAAAATTAAGATCTTGAAAAACAATACATTGAATATTGAAGTATTTGCCGCTCCGGGTTATCTGGAATTCGGTCTTTGGAAGTTCGTCAGATTTAAAAGATTCCGGTGTAATTGTTTCAAGGAAATCGTTAATCTGAGCAAATTCAGGTAATTTGAGAAAAGATTCAGGTATAAGGGAAAGCTCACCTGAGATTATCTTTATATTATGATTAAAATGGTCATTTGAGAAGATTAGTTTACGCTCTTCTGAAAAGAATGCAACTCCTTCATTCAGTGCACTGAGATGGCTGAACAGCTTTTCTTTCTCTTTTATCAGTTCGTTTTTTGTGTTAAGAAGGTTGTTATATATTTCAAGTATCTGTGAACCTATTATTCCAAGTTCATCTCCCGGGAAAGTAGCTTTATATGGCTTATTTGCACTCACATTGAGGGCAAAATCACGTAATCGCGTTACTGACTCCCCAAACCTGTTGGTAACAATAAACAGAATGATACCAAGACCAATAAAAAAAAGCAGGATTGTAAGGAGGAAGAATAATTTTGCTTTAAGGAAATTTGCCAGGTTTATATCGTAGGTAACAGCAATTCTTATGAAATAATTTACAAAAAGTTTAGAGAAATAATAATATTCAATACCGATTGTTCCTGATTTTCTTATAGCTGTGCCATAGTTGTTATTTACTGATTTTTGAACTTCCGGACGTGAGAGATGATTTTCCATTCTATTCCAGTCGTCAACGGAACTGTCGTATAATACTTTTCCTGTCGAATCAATTATTGTCAGTCGAAGATTATTATGGGGGAAAAGGTGGACAAGAGAATCAATTTTTCTGTAATCGTCAGTTTCCCTGATGTTTGCAGATTTGATGAAATTGTTTGTAATAAGCGTAAGATTCTGAAGTTCCTCATTCAGGGTTGAAATTCTGAATTCTTTTTCGCGAGCATAGAGATAAAAAACTATTATTAATGCAACCATTAGAAAGATTGCCGAGTAAAAAAATAAAAGGTTGTTCCTGAATCTGTTTTTACTTCTCATTTTTGCCTGAATGCAATTGATCCATTTCGAAGTAGTATCCGAAACCCGATTTATTTTTTATAAATTCACCGTATTTGCCGAGTTTTGTCCGTAGCCTGGTGATGTTCACATCAACTGTGCGGTTAGTTACAATTACATCATTACCCCAGACGCTGTTCAGAATATCTTCCCTCGAAAATATTTTTCCCTGATTGTCTATCAGGAGCTTAAGTATTTCGTATTCTTTTCTTGTGAGTTCAATCTTTCTGTTACTGATTATCAGTCTTTTCTTCTGGGTATCAAGTTCTATGGCTCCGAACTTCTCAGTTGTAACCTGATGTTTGCCTGTAACTGCCGATCTCTTAAGCACTGCTTTAACTCTTGCTGTAAGTTCATTGATAGAGAAAGGTTTTGTCATATAGTCATCAGCACCGAGGCTGAAGCCAGTGAGTATATCATTCTCGGTATTTTTAACTGTAAGAAAGATTATGGGGGTGTTGATATTCATCTTTTTTCTCATAAGGTCGGCCATTTTAAAGCCTGACATTTCTCCCATCATAACATCGAGAAGGATAAGGTCGTAACTGGCAAGAGGTTTTTGAAGAGCCTCTTCAGCAGAATGAGCCGTATCGGTTATATACCCTTCATTCCGCAGGTTGTACCTTAGAATTTCACAGAGGTCTTCTTCATCATCAACTATGAGGATTTTTTTGTCTTTCTTTTCCATCTTTCCGAGATATAAGGTGGAGTGAATAGAATTTATCTCAATGAATTTAAATATTTTGCTTCAAATTTAACACAGTTTTGGTTATTAATTGTTACAATCTGGTTACAAAAAAATTTATTGCAAAGAGTCATTAAACAATAAGAAAAAGGGGGTATAATAACCCCCTTTGCCGGATTAAACTAATATTACCTGAAGGGAGGAATTAGTTTCATGTACTTAAACCAATTATCTTATCGGTTAAAAAATTGAATAACTGAATCTGAACTGGAATGTTATACCCGGTTCAAGCTTTGTAAAGAATGGATCAGTAACATTAAACGATTTGAATATTGATTCCTTCTTATCGTTAAGGAGATTCTCGATTTTAAAACCGATCATGATCCTGTTATTCTTACCAAGGCCTTTATTAGCGTTAAAATTCAAACTATGAAAAGGCAGGGAATAAATGTCGGGTAAATCTGCAATTCCCACATATTGAAGAGTTATCCCCTGGACATTATAATAGAATCCTGCTTCAAGATTGTCCCAGAAACCACTTTTACCTCCATTATAAGAAAATCCGGCATTTATTATATATGGTGCCTGGCCTGCCATTACCCTGTATTTACTTATTGATTGTCCGGTACGTGCATTTTCCAATCGTGATAGATACTCTGTAGAGCTGAGTTCTATTCGTGATTTTGTTATCGAAACATTACCTGATAAGTTAAAATTATTCAATCTTTTGTTTATAAAGCCGAGGTTCTGCCTGATTTCAATTTCTGTACCCAAAACTTTGCCATTACCAACATTTCTGGGCTGAAAAGACCCTGATTGTGTAGCGAACTGGACGATTTCAATCGGATCAGTAAAGTTTTTGTAGAATCCGCTGATTGAAAGCATCTGTCCCTCTTTCATAAACAATTCCCAGCGTAAGTCAATGTTGTCTATATAACTGCACCTTAGATTCCCATCCCAGTATGTTATACCAAGGTTCCTGTTTTCATCAACAAACATTCCGCCAATAAAAGTTCTGTTACTTACAGGATCTGAAATTTCCGCAAACGACATCTCCTTAAATGAGGGTCGGGCGATGGTTCTCGCATATGAGAACCTTAAATTCTGATTATTTCTAAGATTAAGAATCAGGTTCACAGAGGGGAAGATATTTGTATTATCAAGCACCTTTTCATTGTTCAGGATTCTTAAACCGAGCTGATCCTGTCCTGTATATCTCTGGGTAAAATGTTCGACCCTGACACCTGCAATAGTTTTAATTGATTTTGAAAGGCCAATCTCTGCGGATATGTAACCTGCACTATTATTTGAAACCGCTTCAAACTTGTTGGGGTTTGTCGGGATAAAATTTGCCTCGTAAGTTGTTCCCCTGAATATTTCAGTTCCATCAAGAGGCCAAAGATTCTCAGGAAAGAATATTTCATCGGGGTTACCCGTAAGAGGTACATTTCTGACATTGAATGCGAACTTATTTATTTCGAACCGGCGTTTTTTATATGTATGTCCTCCGCCAAAACTAAGTCGGGAATTGTTGCCGTTGAATAAAAATTCTTTTGAGATATGAAGAACGCCAGCCATGTTAAATTCGGAAAGGTTTCTCCAGATTCGTTCCGGAAATCCGCCTTCAGTGTTGATTTTCAAAGATGAACCGTCGGTTACATATCTTAGAAATCTGGTATCAGGATCGTGGATTTCAGATAAGGTGGGAGAAAGTTTCCAGACAATATCGATTTTTGAGCCCTTAAAACTCGTGCGTCCATCTATTAAGATATTTGTAAGTGATCTTTGATTATATTCCAGGTTATGTTGCAGGCCTGTAAAGTTACTGCCTTTTTCAGAACCCTCATAATTGAAAATACCTGCTTTGGATTCTCCGTTCTGTAAATGGATGAAGTTTAACCGGTATTTAGCGTTCTGTGTCTTGAGTGCGAAACCAGCAAGACCACTGATCATGACACTGTTTACTCCGAAGTCGCCTTTTTGGAATTCATAGACTTCAAGTTCATTTACATCATGATCAGCAGACAGACCATAACGGCCGTATTCTGCATTTTTATAGAATTCGGTATTATTTTTATATGAGAATCCAAAATTGTAACCGAGCGTTATTTTCTTTAATGGCATCTGATTTCCTGCTGTTATACTGAAGCTGTAATCCATAAAACTGTTTTTATTGATTGCTGCCATTACAGGATTAAAGCTTGTGAGAATTTCTTTGTATCTTATGGCTTCTGCGCCTTCAGGATTGCTGATTACGCTTGCAAATTGAGGGATATTTGCGGTTGCTGGTATTTGCCGGGTACCATCATCAAATCCAAGAAAATCTAAACTTCCTCCCCTGTATGTCAGGTAATCACTTCTAAAGTGAAAATCGGGATTATATCCGGTTGATATCGAAAAATTTATTTTTTTCCTGTCAGGAAAATCTTTTGTTGCAATATCCACTATACCTCCCGTGAAGTCGGCCGGCAACTCAGCCGTGAAAGATTTAAATACCATTATATTATCAATAATCGATGCAGGAAACATATCCATTTGTAGAGTGTTTCGATCAGGATCGAGGCCCGGGATATCAACACCATTGACAATGGTTTTTGTATATCTGTCACCAAGTCCCCTTATATAAACATATTTTCCGCTTTCAACAGAGATGCCTGTAATTCTTTTCATTGAAGAAGCTGCATCGGAGTCTCCGATCTTTTTAAAATTCATAGCGGAGATACCATCTATCACATTTGGGGAGTTCATTTTCATATTAAGCATGGCTATTTCAGTATTTCTTGTCATGCTTGCAGTAACAACTACCTCTGAAAGTTCTGTGGTAGATTCCTTCATCATCAGGTTGTCAAGCAGGGTGACTTTTCCCGCTGAAACCTTAACATTGTTGATGGTGATTGACTCATAAGAGACAAAGGAAAGCTTTAGTGTATAAGTACCGGGCGGGAGGCTTATATTGAATTTTCCATCGAGATCGGTTAATGCTCCCTTGCCTGTTCCTTCAGCAACAACGGTAACACTCATCATGGGTTCACCGGTAGAGTTGTCGTAAACGGTTCCTCTTATTATTCCGTTTTGTCCGTAAAAAATATTAACTGAGAAACTCAGAAGAATTGATAGGAGTACAAAAATTTTTTTCATATCTTCAAGTAATATTAGATTAAATTGTTTTTATTTAAAGGCCCGCAGCCATCCGGTAAGCTGCGGGTCTTATATTATTGTTTTATTATTTTAGAAATCGGTTAACTGATTATTAACAGCTGCCCATGTCCAACCGGCGAATTTTGTTTTATCGGCACCAACAGTTCTGGTTGAAGATGTGACTGCCTGAGCATGGACGTGTGTACCATTCAGGAAAATCGAGCTCAAGGGAGTGGATGGATTCGCTTGTGCTATCTCCAGACTATTAAAATTGAGTATCCCATTTGCAAAATTATCCTGTGTAGCAGTTCCACTCAGAGTCAGGTCTCCTTCACCGGCAGGAACGCCAGTAATGGGATCCGGGAAACCAAAGAAATATATCTTCTCAAACATACCTCTTGCTCCAGATCTGAAATCTCCGAGTTCAGCATTGATTGCTCCTTTGCATGAACCATTTCTTACGGTATGTGCTGCAAGCATTGTACCTTCGGGCCCGTCAATCTCAAGTGCATGATCAGACCCTTCGCCGCATATTACTATGAAATTATCGAGGGTACCGGCCCATGCCTGATCAGTATCGATTCCGTCGTCAAATTGATTCCAGACAAGAATATTATTAACATTAACTGTGCCTCCGAAAAATTCGACACCGTCGTCGTCGTTGGCAATAATTTCAATATTCTCGACTATAGTTTCTGATCCCACACCACCAAGAGTTAAACCATTTATTTCATTACCCTCGCCAATATTGGCTCCACCATGGCGTATAGAGATGTATTTTAGAATTCCTGAATTATCGTTTGAAATTGAGCCTCCATAACGGCCATTGAGGTCTGATACTGGTATACCTTCGATCTGCATTTCATCAGTAGCAGCTGAAATTGGTGCTTTGCCAAGAACCAGAAGTCCACCCCAGAGACCCGGAACATTCGGATCAAGATTTGGACTGGCTATTTCACCGGGTAATATCTGATCGGCTACTGAAGTAAAGATAATAGGTGATTCGGCTGTACCTTCTGCGATCAGCTTCCCACCACGTGCAACGATAAGTGCAGTTGCATTTGAGCCTGATCCTTCACGCCCTTTAACAATTACGCCGGGCTGAATGGTAAGGGTCACTCCCTCAAGTATTGCAATCCTTCCCTCAAGAATATATATTGTTCCAGTAGTCCAGGTGGTGTTTGTTGAAATATTCTGGGTTACAGAAACGGTAGGCCTGCTGATTACATTTACTACTGCAACGCTGAAGCCTGATTTATTATTATTATCTGTAATGGTAAGGCTAACGGAACCTGCTCCAATAGTTCTGGCACCGGTGAATGTTACAACTACTGACCCTGAGTTGGCGTTAGCTTCAGGAGTAGTTTTAATTTCTGCTGTTCCATTTGATGCAGTTACAGAGGCTGACTTATAACCTCCCTCGGAAGTAAAATTAAATGAAATATCAATTGTTTTGAGTTGCTGGACCTCACTGTTGGCAGGCTGTGCAATTTCAGGAGCACCTTTCTCAAACAATGAGAGAATTGCAGTTGCCTCAGCAATTTGTCCTTTTGAATCAGTGATTTTAAGGTTTACTGACCCGGCACCTACAGAATTTCCTGCAGTAAAAGTAACTACAATAGAACCTTGTACTTCTCCGGCTGTGCCGTTTGTCTTTATGATTGCAGTTCCTGAAGTGGCAGTTACGGTTGCTGAACCAAAACCAGCCTCAGCCTTAAAATCAAATGTGAGGTCAACAGATTTGCTTACTTCGATACTTACTGCCTCGGGAGCAATAAGCTCAGGTGGTGCAAATTTTTCCTCACAGCTCTGAAAAAGAGCGGCAAAAATCAAAGTACTAATTAAAAATAACCTTTTCATAATTTTTATGTTTTATATTCGTTTTTGTTTATAAAATTTTTAAACTGTTAATCCGATACAAAAGTAGATTGGCATTATTTCATATCGGTTACGAAAAAAATAAGAGAAGATTAAAGAATTGTAACACGTTTGTTACATCAATAATAATTCAGTAATTTTAAGTTTTTTCAACGTTTGCATATTATGTTTAAGTTTACCGTTTATATAATAATTCTTGCATCATTAATATGTAAACCAATTAATGGTCAGGTATTTAATAAACCCTTTTATGCATCCAAATCTCCTGAGACTCTTGAGCTTTTAAGGGTAGAAATGTCGCCTCAGGCCACAACGTTATATTTTACGCTTGAAAACACGATTACTGGCGGTTATTTTTGCACTGACAAACGTACCTATTTATATCTTCCCGACAGGACTAAGCAAAAGCTTCTGAAAGCATCAGGGATACCTTACTGTCCTGAGCTTCATAAATTTCTGGGTGTAGGGGAGAAGCTGTACTTTGAGCTTTCTTTTCCACCTTTACCTGAAGGTACAGAATGGATAGATATTGTTGAACAATGCGGTGGTAACTGTTACTGGATTTATGGGATAGTTCTGGATGATGAATTGAACAAAAAGCTGGATGAATTATTTAAAGCGGCAGAGGTTGCCGGACCTGAAGAAAATATTAATCTTTTCAGGCGTTTTCTTGATGAGGCAGGTATGAGAAATCACGGGATCGAAGGGATGATATATTATAATCTGATTAATGCTGCACTTGATGCCGGTGATAAAGTTGAGGCAATGATATGGTACAATCGTCTTAACAGGTCAGATGTTCCCAGAAAAGAGGAGTACATTAAAATGCTTAACGAGAAAGGTATTAAATTCTAAAAAAAAAGCTGATCCCGTAAGGGGATCAGCCTTGTGTAATGGATTTTTTTATTTTTTTAGAAGCTGAAATCGAGTCCTGCACCAAAAACAAGTGCGTTTTTATGGTATGTTTCGTCGGGCTGGAAGATAATTCCTGTTGGTGCAAAAACATGGTTAATTGATACACGGTCTTTCATATAGAAAGTGTAGTTTACACCTGCATTCAGGAGTATCTTGTCGGTAATCTTATAAGCACCTCCTGCGCCCAGGGTGTGGGTGGCAAGACCGAAAGTGAGATCACTTTGATATTTATCGTTAACTCCTTTATTGGCGAAAGAATAACCGCCACTTACAAGTAATTTTTCTGTAAGTCCGAGCTCGACTCCCGTGCTGATTGACCACCCGTTATGTTCAATTATTTCTTTATTGGAAACAAAAACGGTTGGGGTTGATGATTCCAGATCATGATCAATTTTGTGACCGTAATCAGCTGATTTATCGAAGAAATAGTTTATTCCGAGAGCGAGCTTCAGGTTTTCGGAGGGTGAATAATCGGTTCCAATCGAAAGCATTGCAGGCATATCGGCAGGTGTTGATACACCGTCGGGAAACATTGTGATTGGAGTTCCTGTTTCAGTAAATCCGATAAGAAAGTCTTTTGTTGTTTTGTTTTCGAGTTGCATGCTGGTTTTCATCTCATATTTCAGGGCGATATTGAGGTTTTCTGATGGTGAGATATTAACGCTGAATATCGGGGAGAAACCTGAGCCTTTCTGGGTAACGTCAGCTTCCTGATCACCCAGGAGAGTAGCTGTTGCAGTGTATTTTGTCTGGGCGCCATAATAAGCTGTTTGGCATTGTGATATAGTGAGTGAGGGGGCATTTGTTACGCCGAGAGAAACCAATCCGCCAACGATTGCATCGCGTTGAGCTGTTGTAATAATTCCAAGTCCAACGGCCTGATCAGGCGTAAGGCTTCCGGCACCGCCCAATATGAGAGGTGTTAGTCCGTCTCCACCGGCTTTGGCAGCATTGGCAATACCTGTCATAATTACATCAGCTCTTACCCAGTTGGTTCCCTGCATAAGTTCTATATCCTTAAGGTGTCCGACATAAGAGTTGCTGGCCATAACATAGCGAATACCAGCACCCACTGAGAGCCAGTCGTTGATTTTAAGTGAAACACCTCCCTGAATACCGAAATACACCGAAGAACCTTTCAGATATGCATCGAGTCGGTAATCTGTTACACCCTGTGATGCGAGAGCAGGAACAAGGTCTGCAGCACTCATCTCAAAAGAAGGCAAACCTTCATTGTATTCAGCGCCACCTCCACCACCAATAGGATTAAAGCCAGCCCATAATGCAAGCCTGTCAAATTTGTATGCAGCATAAATACCCGGAAAAACAGCAGCTTTTACATCACCTTCAAAAAGAGGATCATTAAGTTCGTTGTAAAAGTTCTCAACGGTCCGTTTTTGAAAAATTGTCTGATTCGAGATAGACAGATGAAAACCATTCTCAAGCTTCATCAAACCTGCCGGATTATAATAAACAGCATCGATGTTTGTTGATGCATTTCTTGAAGGCATACGAACCCAGGCAGCGCTCTGGTTGGTGTTGGTTACCAGACCGCCGGCCATAAGTATGCCCGGAACAATAATTCCTGCAAAAAACGTTAAGATTTTTTTCATAGATTATTGATTTAAGTGTTCTATTTTAGCCAAATTCTCCAGAAACTTTTGCACGAAGCTGTTTTTTCTGAAGACTAAAGCAGTGTAAATGTAGAAAATTATTTTTTTTTGTACAACAATTGAATTATTATATAGTTTTACGAATTATCGGGATTTTTGGGGTTTTTAGTCAATATATTTTGTGTAAAACAATTTAAAATCATCATACAGTCCGTAATCGAAAAAAGTATATTCTTCACCAGGAGGATACTTTTTTATGTTTCGCCAGCTCCAGGGGGAGGAAATTCCCGAAGGCGGATTGTTATGATGCGGGCCAAGCAGGTTTCTAAGACTGCCGGTGATTTTAAGTTCAATCTTATTTACTCCGGATGAAATATAAGGGGTGACATTTGCCTCAAAAGGAGGGAAAGCGATAATACCTGCTTTCTTGCCATTGACAAGAACTTCGGCAACAGTTCCTTTCCAGTTGAAAACACTGATAATATATTCTCCGTTTATTGAATCAATATTGAATTCCCTTGAATAGGTTACTCCCCATGAATAAAAAGGGAGGCCCTGTTCACGCCATGAGCCTTTGTAAAGCTGTTTCGCCGGAGAGGTGATGGTCCATCCCTTTGGAGAAGGTTCAACCGAAAAATCTCCAAGAATGTAAACTGGCTCAATTTCGGTGTATATACTCATTGGAGAAGTGGTCAGGACAAGCTCATTTATTCCTTCTCTCACCAGGTCGGAGATATAGAAAACTTTAAACGACCTGTCGAGCCACCATCGGTCTGTATCTGGTTTTACTTCGATTCCGTTAATTTCTACTTTCCATAAATGAGGCCTTTCTACAACAGCCATTACTGAAGACCTGTCAGCAAGTCCTTTTATCGTAAATTTATATTTTACTTTGAATCCGGTGTTTATATCAAAAGTGTCTCTCGCGAGAATTGCTCTTTTGTATTGTATTGAATGGTTCCATGGATTGCCCGAATTAAAACCATAATGTTTGAATACTTTATCGGTAGCATCATAAACATGCAGATCTGTTTCAATTTTACCATCAAGATAAAGATCACAGAAGTCAATCATCAGGGCGTTTGGTTCATCTCTGACAACCGATATATCGCCCTGAGGTTCTACTTCAATTTGTGAAGAGATTGACTTTTCTGGAACTTTTTGCTGGTGCCGTTTTCCTGAGGGAAGAAAAAGCAAGATGCTTTCTGCCGGGTAGAGGTTGAAACTTATTTCAATTTCATTGCCGTTTTTACTTACTGGATAACCGGTGATGTCTCCATTTAATGTATTTAGCCTTGTTGCGGATATTTTAGGGGCAATTATCTTGCCTTTAATACTTCTGTTAAGGTTTGAGTTGGCGAGGAATAAAAGAATACCGTCGTTTAAAATTCGTGTGTGGTGGTAAAGGCCATCTCCTTCAATGTTTACGAATTTTATAAGTTTATTTTGAAAGTGTTTTTCAATAATTTCTCTGGAAAGCGAATCGAATCTGATTATATTATCACGTGAAGAATTAATAAGTTTTTTCAGTTCATCATTTTCCTCTCCATCTATGAGAGAAGGTGAGGAAAAAAGTATCAGTTTCCCGCCCTCTTCAACAAATTTTTTAATAAGTATGAATGTCTGCAGGTTAAGGTTTTCCGTAAGAGGAGGAATAACGACGGATTTATAATGGCATTTGCCTACAACAAATTCATTTTTTTTGACAGATCCAAGGTTTTTGATAATATTTTCCGAGCCAAGGTCAAATTCAACCTGTTGTTTTTCGAGTGATGTAATGAATTTCTGAAATGTTTTGCCTATATCATTCAGGTGGTTATTTGGTTTGACATATGAATCGTACATCCAGGTTGTGGTAGTAGGTTCGATTACGAGTATTTCGTTGATCTGTTTTCCTGAAGAAAGGGCCAGAGACAACCTTGCATAGTGATCGGCAAGCAGTTTGTAGTTGTTCCACCAGGGCTCATGGTAGTCAAATGTTGGAGGATAGTCGTATTTTCTGGCGCCGGCCATTGTGAACATAGTGAGGTGTTGGTTCATAAGGTTAACACCCAGAGCAAATTCCCAGTCGCCATTTCGTTTCATTTCTGTGAAAGTCAAATCCCAGCCTGATCCTCCGTAGGTTTCGCTGAGTTTTCTGTTCTTTCCTGTTTGGTTTGCTACACTTGCGAGTTCCTTGACCGAGCGAACGTTACCGAATTGGGCTCGTGGATTGGTGTCGTTCCACTGGTTAAAAAGCATGTCAATTCCAGGGACATGGTGCCATGCATACATAGCCATATTGTCTCCTCCATGTCTCATGTTTGGCCATTCATGTTCCCAGTAGTGCCCGGTAAATTTAAGACCTTTGCTGTCGCAGTAATTTTTCCTTGGTTTGGCCCAGCGGTCAATAAACATTTCAAGTAGTGTACAGGTATAGTTATGTCTGATTTTCTTCCAGTTGCCTGTTTCCTCAAAGAGAGACGGGAGAGATGTTTTGAGGTCGTAATTCCACATTTTTTTGAAGACATCAAAAAGGTCGGGTGTAAATCTTATTCCTCCAGAGGTGTTTATATGTGGTTCATCGGTAAAAATACCCGGAATTGTTTTGCCGAATTCCCCGGAAACATTTTTTTCATAGCCGTTCATGGTAAGTTCTATGAATCTCTGAGTAACACCGGGATATAGAAGGTCAACATAGGAGAAGTCCCCATACCAGCCTGATTTTTCGTAATATGTTTTTTGAAAGAGACAGTATTTTCCCTTTTTACCTGTTTCATTACGCCATGTTTCCGTGATATCATAAAAAGAGCCGTTTTCTTCTTTGAGGATGATAAAGAATTTGTCTGTGCTATCGGGAAGAGTTTCAACCCTGATCATACGGAGTCCCTGACCCTGATTATATGATTCTGGCATTTCTGCCGGAACATGTCCTCCAGCAAAACCACTTGGATAGGAGTTTTCATCATAAATCCACACTTTCATTCCAAGTTCCTTACCCCGGTTAACAGTATATTTAAAAAGTTCAAACCATTCATCAGAAAGATATTCTGTAATTAATCCGGGTCGGGGATGGACAAAAACCTGTTTAATACCCTGCCGATTAAATTCGTAAAGAAAATTGTCAATCTCTTCATATGTAATGTCACCATTCCAGACAAAAAAAGGTGCTGTAGTATATTCTGAAGGTGGTTCGTTAAAGAGTGAATTAAGGGTTTTGAAACTGTTGATGGAAGTTTTATCTCCTTTTTCAGGAGCGCAGGAAATAAAATGTAATGTAGTTATTAACAGTCCAGTGATGAGTAGATTAAAGCTAGTCTTTCTCATTAATGTTTGATTTTAAAGATTGTTTTAAACAATATCAGGTTAATTTTATTAAATTACAAAATAATTATTTTGAATAATATGTAAATCCAAAAAATAAAATATTGGATCCGAACCCAATATTCGATATTGTATCATTACTTTCGATAAAATCTGAAACCCTTAAAATGGTTTAGTTTCAAAATCTGTTGGATTAACCCATCCTGCTGATTTAATATCCAGTTCTCCTTTCATGAATCTGGAATAAAAATCTTTTGTTTTTTCATCGGCATAAGGGTACTTATCGAAGATATCGCCGTTACCGAGCACTCTTGGATCATTTTGTTCGATGAGAAGATCAAACATTTTGCGGCTCAGTTCCTGCCATACCTGGCTATATGCTGGATTATTCACCAGATTAGTCATACATTCTGGATCCTGATCAATATAATAAAGCTCTTCTTCACCTCTCAATGCAAAAGAGAGGTTCCAGAAGGATTGATCGATACCTGCTCTTCGCAGGTATAGTATCCATGTTTTTGTAGGACTTCCGTCGCAGTTAAGGTATCCTGTTTCGGGGTTACCGGCAGGCCATCTGCCCGGCTTATAATTACGGATGTACAGGAACCCGTTTTTGATGATGCCCCTTATTGGATAACCTTCATCATCTGGTCTGCCTACATCATGTCTTTCTTTACCAATAAGCACAAAATTCCGGGTTTTATCCACAGCCTTGTTTTTACGTGTGAATAATATATCGGTAAAACTTTTACCCTGTACAGGCTGCATTCCACAATTTTCGGTTTTTATTCCGGCAATCTCGAGCAGGGTAGGAGCAAAATCAATAAAACTGATATAGTTGTATATCTTTCTTCCAGGTTTTTTGATACCCTTTTTCCACATAATAGCGAGGGGCATGTGATTGGAATATTCGTATGCCTGCCCTTTTACTCTCGGGAAAGGCATTCCATTATCAGCTGTAACGATTACAATAGTGTTGTCAAGTTCCCCTTTTTTCTCGAGAATATCCAGCATTTTGACAAGATGGCTGTCAAAATGTTCGATTTCAAAGGCATAGTCGAGGAGATCGTTTCGTACGATCTCATTATCAGGGAAGAAGCTGAAAATTTTTGGAATATCTGATTGTTTTTTACCGCCTTTTTTAACGCCCGATTCATATTCATAATTTCGGTGAGGTTCCAGGCAGCCATACCAGAAACAAAAAGGAGTATTACCCTGTCGGGAGTCGAGAAAATCCTCAAAATTACCCGCATAGTCATTTCCGGAAATTCCTTTTGTCGGAGGTGTCAGTTTTCTGGAGTTGAATGCTTTTCCTGTAAGATATCGGGGATTTTCTGCACTATCGAGTGCCACCCCAGGTGCCCACCCTTTCCCGGTGTAACCTGTATAATATCCATTTTCGCCGAGAATTTCAATGAATGACTTAAATTTTGCCGGAAAAAAAGGCACGTGATTGGCAGCCTCTTCCAATTGCCATGAATTTCTTCCTGTAAGAAAACATGCTCTCGATGGCGATGATTTTGCATTTGGCGTATAGGCTTTGTGAAATAGGATACCTTCTTTTGCAACCCTGTCAAATCCAGGTGTTTTGATCCACGATGTACCATATGCCCCCATGTGCGGCCAGGAAATATCATCACCCATTGCAATTAGGATATTTGGTTTTAAATCCTTGATTTCCTTTGATGACTCTTTATTACAACCCGTAACAATCAAGGGTGCAATTGCGAGAAAAGTACCTGTGTAAAAAGGTTTCATATTCTTTTATTTTAAAAATTCCCTGAGAGCCTGATACTGATGCTACGAGGTGGCTGAATATCTCCGGGCCTACCCATATACTCAGTATTTGTTGCATTCTTAAGAGCTGCTGATAGCTTCAAAAAACGATTGAAGTTATATCCAGCACTTATATCAACAGAAAAATATCCCGTATTATGTTTTAGCCAGTAATCGTAAAAGCCGGGTAATATAATTTCTCTTGTCGCCGGATTTACAAACACGTCATCAATATTGAGAATTTTCGATCTGATGAATATTGTTGCTTCAGATTCAAAGCGTTTCCACCTATTATTCAGGCTAAGTTTAAAAGAGTGTTTACGGCGGTATTTAAGCCATGTTGTACTTCCTCGAGGGTTATCAGGTCTGAGGGCAACAGGCATCACAAAGGTGTAACCACCGCTTAGTGTAGAAGAAAGGTTATCTGATGATCGGTTAAAAAGGAATTCAATTTCAGTTCCGTAGATTCTTGATTGTTCAATGTTATCAGCCCGGAACCCGAGTCCATCGGGGTAAACGCCAAAAAGATATTCAATGAAATTTTTATTCTGGGAGAGAAAAAGTGAAAAATCGAACTGGCCTGTGATTTTACCTGCCATAATTCCCTGTTTAATACCTGCTTCGGAGCTCCATCCTGATTCTGCCTGTAAGGTTGGATTGGGAAATATTGTTACTGACCCGAGGGTTGTTGAAGCATGCTTTTCGGCTATTGAGGGGAAGCGATAACCCTGACCGAATGATGCTCTGAGAAATGTGTAATCTGCAGCCTGCCAGTTTACGCCGGCTCTGAAAACAGGAACAAGTTTATCGGCATTTTTATCAAGTATGTTTTTTTCAAGTCTTATTCCCGAAACGATTTTAAGCCGACGTACAGGAATGAGTTCTGCCTGACCAAATGCAGCAAGATTTACTCCGTTATGATCCCCAAAGAAATTTGAATTTATATTATTCCATGTTTCAGACAGACCTGCAGTAATACTTGTTATATCAGATAGTCTGTACCATAGTTGATATTCTGAATAAATTGAAAAGGTGCGTGCATTATTTTTTGCCTTAACCGGGAATCTGTTTTCTGACGATTGAATTCTCATCCTGAGATCGTGTCGAAAGCGGCCTGCTTTACCGTATGAGATGAATGGATCGGCTGAGATAAATCTGCCGTGAAGGAATGAGACACTGGAGGTGTCCTGAATAAGTGCTGAATCTTTTGCATTTCCCCAGAGGAGAAAGTCGGTTTTGTTGTTTAATCCACCAGTAAAATTTAAACCATAGTTCAATCCTGTGATTTTTTTGCTGAAGTGTTTGATTTTCAGGCTTGCTTTACCAAGTTTTTCATCGTTGAATTTTCTGTAACTGTTATCTGTAAAGAGGTTAAGGATAAATCCGATATCAGTATTCCCTTCTTTCCTGAGGTGGGAGAAGGATAAGGTTGAAAATACCCTTGGAGTTGTCCACCACTTCCATTCTCTGTTTGCCGGAGTACAGTAAAAGCCTGTTTCGGTGAAAAACTTTGTTGTGGGAATGTTGCTCGCGTCGGCTGTTCGGAAGTTTATTATTCCGTTAAGAGCCGAGGAACCGTACATCACTGATGATGCTCCTTTAATTATTTCGACCTGTGAGATATTTTCAACTGGCAGGTATTGCCATCGTATTCCTCCCGCATCGGGCGATAGCAGAGGAAGTCCGTCGACAAGTGCTATAACCCTGCTGCCAACTCCGTAACTGAAGCCGCTTCCACCGCGAATAGAAGCCTGACCATCAAGTACCTCAATCCCTGATGTTTTGGTAATAAGTTCAACTGCATCGGTGATATGATTCCTCGATAAAAAATCGGATTTGATTAATGTAACCGATACTGTCAGCTCTGATACCTTCCTTTCAACCCTGTCGGCACTTACAACTATCTGGTTAATTGAAAGAGTTTCCGGTTCAAGATTGATGTCAAGATTAAGCGTTTGGCCGCTTTTAATCTGAAGAGTCCTCTTAACTGATTTGTAACCAATATACTGGTATGTAACGGTTATCTCGGTTTCCAGTGTTGTAAATGAATAAAAACCATTTTCATCAGTAGAAGTGCCGAGGTTTTTCCCATAAATAACGTAAACCCCTGAAAGAGGCTCACCTGTTTCACTGTCAGTTACTTTACCCTGAACACGGTTCTGGGAATAAACTACCCCGGCAGCAAATAATAATAAAGTTGCAGTGAGAACCTTTAGCCTCATTGTTTAGGTTTGAAGGTCATTCTTATGTTATAAGGGTTTTGAGGATCAAGCAGGTTGGGATATACTGTGGTTATTTTAAAATCAGTTTGTGTAAGCAAAACAATTTTTGCTGTCAATGGTACCGGGAGCGAGTCGGATTCGATCACGAGGTTCTCCTCACCATAAGCAAATCGCCATGTACCCTGATATTTTCCAAAATAACCTGTGTAATCCTTTTCGAATTTTGCATCTCCCTTGAATTTCTCGAGCAACCCTCCCGGTCCACCTGCATCGTTCCCGTTAACCAGTAAACTATCACTGGTCCATATGTGGGCGGTCAGGAGTTTAAACCGTTCGGATTCATTATCCTTACTGCATGCAGCTATCAGCATTCCAGCAGCAATAAACAGGCTCAAAAGAATGTGATTTTTCATAACATAACAGTTTAAGTTGATACTTTCCCCGGTCAAAAATCAATATTTTACCAAATATAAAAAAAAATTCAGTTCCGATGGTTAATAATGATAAACAAGGTAAGATGATGTTATTACAGGAAAAGAAGGAAGATTTTTTTATTTCCTGAAACTGGTTTTCTGATTGATTTTGCAGTGTTTCCTGAGGACGTAAGGGGATGTCATCGAATCAGGATTTTGTGTCCATGTGAAATAAATGTGATCTCCTGAAGGAGACCAGCGCAAATAACCTGTGAATAACCTGTAAACTTTTCGCCCTGCATTATTTTTTCGAGTGAGAGGGCAACTGTGCAAACAGGTAAACTGAGATAACAAGAAAAATTCCCGTCATCAGGATGTAAGGTATGGCCTTTTAATAATTCTGATATTATTTTTATAAAAGTCTGTTAAATTCATATTTTCCTTAGAAACAAAAAGATTACTCTGCTTCTGAAATGAAGCATGAGCTGGCTTTGTTTACAGGTACGGTCTAAAAATATTTTCCTCAGACTTTTTTAAGTACTTTTTGTAATTCCTGCAATTCATTCGCCATATTAGTAAGAAGGCGGTTGTTCTGGTCGGCAAAGCGTGCCAGAACATATAAAGTGTAGAGTTCCATATTATCTTCGACACTTTTCAGCCCGGTATCCTTAAGAAAATCATTCCTGAAGTCATTGAATCTGTTTATAGGTGAGATAAATGCCATATCAATTAAAGATTAGGTTGCGTAATGATTTCTTTATGGTAAAAATAAACAGGAAATAAATAAATTGGAAAGCGGAGAAAGCAAATAATATACAGAAAAAATAACGCTGATGGAAAAGAACCTGCCATTCGGCAGGTTATTTTTAACTTAAACACTTTTTCTGCATTTTAAGAAGTTGTAAATTTCATCTTTGGGGCAAAAAGCCACTTCAAGTTATAATTATTTGATTTCTTTGATTTTTATATTTCTGAATGAGACCATGTTCCCATGATCCTGTAATAGGATCCTGCCCTCTTTTACCATTCCAAAGTTTTCCATTCCTTTGAATTTGCTTTTATCTACCAGTGCTTTCCATTCCGGAGTAGCTCTTTCGTATTCCACGGTAAGGTTGTCGTTCAGCCAGTGCTGTACTTTGTTTCCGTTAACAACTATCATTGCCCGATTCCACTTATCAAATCCATTGTCACGTTTATTTTTCGGAGCTATGAGGTCATAAAGGCCTGCGAGTGTGCGGTTTCCACCAATGCCAGCTTTTGCATCGGGATGATTTCTGTCGTCAAGTATCTGATATTCATATCCGATGGACGCATATTTCCCTCCTTCCGATTCGGTGTCGACGAAATATTTTATTCCACTGTTTGCGCCTTTGGTATATTTGAAATCAACAATCAGAATGAAGTTTGTAAATTTATTGACAGTAACAATATCTCCTCCGCCACCTGGTTTCTTTGTTGCAGGGTTTACAATAAGTTCTCCGCTTTTTATTTCCCAGCCGTTTTCAGGAAATTTGCCCGTTCTGGCGTTCATCCATCCGGTTGATGTTTCACCGTCGAACAATAGTCTCCATCCTTCTGCCTTTTCACGGTCGGTAAGTTTGTTTATCAGGAAACTCACTTGCGGGATGATAGGCTCATATGGAGTTTTGTATTTATCAAGGTTTTTGGTTATGATTCTTATGTTTTTCCATTTGACTTCAAGTCCGGTTCTCGAAGAGTCTTTACCAATACTATGGACCTGCAGGGCGATAAAACCTGATGGGGTCATATCGTCAACCAGGTCGGCACAGGGAATCCCGTTTACCCACGTTCTTATCGAGTTACCAATAGCTTCCACACGATAATGGTTCCATTCACCTACTTTAAGGGCTTTTTTAGCTTGCGGGTTCCGGTCGAGAGAATAGAGCCATCCCCTTCGTGCTTCATCGTATATACCACCTGACCATGCCCGTTCAGACGGGTCCATTTCCACCTGATATCCGTGTACCCGGCCATTCTGGTAATCGGGTCGACTTTCGCTTCTAATCTGAACACCCGAATTCATACGGGGATCAAACCACGTATCGAATTCCAGAATAAAGTCGGAATATTTCTCCTTTGTGCAGAGGAATGAATTTGGAGAACCTACAACGGTAGTACCTGTGATAACACCCTTTTCGAGCTTGAAAGGGGCTGTACCATTAAGTTGCTCCCAGCTGGAAAGGTCTTTGCCAATAAGATTTACCCATTGGGGTGATAGATTGGTATTTACAGAAATAACCAGAAAAGTTGCAAGGAAAATTGCTGATGATTTCATAACTGAACTATTTTGATTTTTGAAATTTCGAGCAAGATATTAAAGATTCTCGAATGCTGTACTCGTTTTTTACTTTGAAGTCCTTAAAATTTAAATAATCATTTTTCAGTATTGACACATACAATAAAACATTTTTAATTTTGTATATATAACTTTAAAACAGTGCATTTTAAAAATTTGGAAGGAGGGTTTATAAATATTTAGCTATTAGAATTTTAACTGTATTTTTATAGAAATAATTCATTTAGTAATAAACCTAATGTATTGTAATTATGAAAAAATCAGTCGTTATTCTTGTTTTGGGAGCATTACTTTTTATTATTATCATTGGTTCAAAAACTTATGGTGACATGCCCCCTGAAAGAATTTATTGTCACTGTACATTATTTGGTGCTTGCAAAGCATCAGGTACTGGAAGCCTTTGTGCTCAGAGTGAACCCGGTGGAAATATACATTGTGATGATTATAATGGTAATTGTTAATTTTCGAGGAATTAGAATATTTTTAAACGTTTAAAGAATTCTAATTCTTACAAGGATTATTTTTTGTCAAAACATATTATATTTTGTTAATCTTATGTTATAAGAAGAAATTTTTTATGCTTTTTTCTGTAACTTTTACATTAACGTTTGTGAATATTCAATGTTGTAACAGGTATTTGTGGTACTAGATATAGGAAAAAAGGTGCTTATATTCAATTATTACATAAACTTTTATAAAATAATTTTTTGGTAAATACAATGGAATTCCCGATGAAAAAGTTAGTCAAAATAAAATTTATCCAGTCTATATTAATAAGTTTAATAATATTAACTGGCTGTTCACACAAAGAAAAGATTACATCCTTTTTCCCTGAAATTAATAAGAGTGAAAGGGCGATACAAATTGATACACTAGTTATTGACACGATTCGACTTGAAAAGATTCAATTTTCATCTGATGGATTTCTTCAAATATATTCGAACTATCTTACTCTGTTTGATAAAAGATTTGGTTTGGTATATGATTTCGACATAACAGGTAAACTTGCAGCTAAATATCTCGGCCAAGGACGGGGACCAGGAGAAATAAACAGCGGTTATATTGAAGGACATACTTTGTTAAAAAACGGAATTCATGTGTTTATTGGTTCCTCATGGGACATTCATCTACTCGATAAAAACTGGAAGTATATCAAAAGATTTACTATGGACTGGAACAGTTCAACAAAAAATATTGAAACAATTACAAATCCTGACCCGCATGAACCCATTCTTTATACTCTTGATTATGCTAATTTAAAATTGGTGCCTGATTCTAAAAATAATCTATATTTGCCAATCTATTCAGAACATCCTTACTTCAATGGTTTGATAAGCAGGGAGTATTATGAAGAAGGGAGGATCTTATTAAAGCTTGATCTGTCAAGCGGAAAGGTTACTGAACTATTGGGCAGAAGGTCTCAGGAGTATCTTAAATATAAGTTTCTGCCACAACATGCTACATTTTCTTTTGATATAGATATCAATGACTATTTTTATATAAGTCATGAAATCGATTCTTTAATTTATGTTTATGACCGCAGGTTCCATCCATTATATTCATTCGGATTTAAGGGCAAAAACATGAACACAGATTATACAGAACTTTCAGAATTTGATGCAAAAAAATTCCGACGATTATATTTTGAAGACAGACCTAAAAAGGGATACTATAAAGATATTTATGTCTGTAAAGAGGCAGATCTAATCTTCAGAAGCTATTCGAGAGGTATTTACAGTCCTTTCGATGGATTGCAGATTTATAAGAGTAACATACTAATAGGTGACGTTGACGTACCAAAAGGTTTCAAGGTGGCAGGTTATATCCCGCCTTATTTTTACTCGGATATCTTTCTTGATGAAAATCTAATTGGAATTTCAGTTATGAGATTTAAACTCTCTGTTGATAGCCTTAATCATGGATTAATGAAGAAAAAATCTCCGAAATTGAT
>DYKN01000158.1 GCA_020722575.1 Rikenella microfusus
TTTTACAGGTATAATTGAGCCATAGTTGAATAATAGGTGCCTGTCCCCTATTATTAAGGTTAAAGAGTGTAAAAATGCTCGTTAACATATTTACGCGGTACAATAAGATTTTTGAGTTTTATCATCCGTTCGACAGTACTATTGACGGACTTACTCGCAAGGGCAATTTGTGCGGGCCGGTGCCATATATGAATGGCTCTCAAAACCCGCTGGCTGCGTTAATTCTTAATATGGAATCTGCTGTGCGAAAGGGACGACGATGAACAGTCGCCAAAGATGGCTTGCTGTCTTGCAGCGTAAACCTGCGGATAGAGCGCCTTGTGATATATGGGCTACAGACGAGGTCTTTGGGAAGTTATGCGAAAAATTTCACTGCCGAACGAAATGGGAACTCTTTGATAAATTGGATATCGACGCACCATATACGGTTGGACCTGTTGAACCGCGGACGAAAGCAGGATTTGATATCTGGGGCGTCGGATATAAAAAAGTTGATTATGGCACAGGTGTTTATAATGAAGCCGTATCTGCACCGCTGGCTTATGCTGAAACTTTAAGAGATATAAGGAATTTTCCGTGGCCTGATGCAGACAGATTTGATTATTCAAAAATTAAAGGCGATATAAAAAAATACAGCCACAGACCGATTCGAGCCGGATACGTTGAGCCGTTTCTAATTTATTCGCAAATTCGGGGATTAGAACGGGCAATGATGGATTTAATCGAGCATATTGATTTAGTCGAATGCGCGTTTGATTATATATTTGACTTTGCGGTTAAGCTGTTTGAAAGAATACTTGACGAGTCAGACGGTATGGTTGATATTACCGTTCCTGCGGAGGATTTAGGTTCTCAAACAGGCTCTTTATTTTCGATAGAAACATTCAAGAAGCTGCATAAACCCAGATTTTCAAGATATATTGAAATTGCTCGCCGGGCGAAAGTGTCTGTCTTTTTTCATACAGACGGCGCATGCAGGGAATTCATCCCTGAACTTATTGAGATTGGTGTCGATATTCTCAATCCTATACAATGGAAATGTTCCGGAATGGACAGGCAGGGGCTGAAAAGAGATTTCGGCAAAGACCTGATATTTCATGGCGGTGTAGATAATCAGCATGTTCTGCCGTTCGGCTCGCCGGCAGATGTTCGCCAGGAGGTTATAGCCTGCTTCGATACTTTAGGTCTCGGCGGAGGATATATCTGTGCGCCGTGCCATAATATCCAGCCTAATACGCCAATGGAAAATATCCTGGAGATGTATAACACCATAAAAGATATTGCGTCAAAACCTCAATATATACATTCACATTAGAAAATTGTTTAGCAGGGATACGAATATTTATGAACATAAGCCCTTTTGACTGGATCATAATTTTTGCCGTATTCGCCATAATAATCATAACGGTGCATCGCACAAGGAAATATGTTCACAGCGTAAATAATAGGGGACAGGCACCTATTATTCAACTATGGCTCAATTATACCTGTAA
>DYKN01000159.1 GCA_020722575.1 Rikenella microfusus
AAATTCTCAAATACCAAACTATATTTCCCATCGTATGCCTCTGCATCGGTTATCTTCGTATTCTCATATCCATCACTTAACTGCCCGTCATTGCCTCCCTTCGGCGGTAACCAGTAAAACCATCCTGTCGGAACTCCTAACTGTGTATTCCAATCCTGGCCTGCCCATGCACCGTTCCTTCCGTAAAACATGAAATCATCTGCCCATACTGTCCCTGTTGCATTCTTTCCCCCCACAAACTTGATTATCGTTGTATATGAGTCTTCCGGTAGTATTGTCTCTCCTACTTGATTCGTGTCGGCTACCCAGCCATTACTGCTTGCCACACTCTGATCTACCGGTAGCTTTGTCTCTCCTATCTTATTACCGCTCTGTCCGTAAAATTCATAGACTATATACCACCGCTCATCATCTGTCTGTGGATTGGTGTTTACGTTCTCCGTCCTTACATACGCTCCCAAAAATATGTCAACATCCTTAAAATGTTTCTCCGACCACAAATCCGCCATGTTCTCACTTTCCCAATATGCCTCCTCTCCAGTCGTCGTCTTCTCTATCTTCAAACTCCTTCCCATCGACCTCGACTGGTCGGTTGCCCATGTCAATGTCGCTGTGCCTTCGTAACCCTTATGCCAATATGATGGTAAGCCTTGCTCGAAACTGCCGATAAGGTTAATACCCTTTTGCGCGTTAACTACTGCGGTGCTTGTTAATAACAAAACAATAAACCAGAGGTAAAAACTTGAATTTGTCTTTGGGAATTTCATAAGCCCTCCCTTTTATTAGTTTTTAAATTGGTACTTTAATGTGTTAGTGTTATTACCATGTTCCAGGACGTTAGAAAGATTTTCAAAGGTAACTTCAGAAACCGAAAACTTTTCAACGTTTATTTTTCTTGCAGAGAGCAATTCTACTGCACGCGAAAAAGTAAAGGGATTTAAGAAAGAAAATTTTATTGTAACCTCGTTTCTGAAAGCTTCCTGAAGATTTAATTCTATTTTAGAATCACGTGATGCCAAACCGAAAATAATAACTTTGCCGCCGCGTCTGACCAAATTAAGGGCTATTGTTACTGCATTAGAATTTCCTGCACACTCTATTGCTGTATTTGAACCGCCGTGAGTAATATCTTGAATAGAATCAATTAACCGGCTGTCATCTAGTGAAAAAACAAAATCAGCGCCAAGTTGAACTGCCAATTCTCTTTTATGTTGCTGAGGCTCAATAACAATAACATTCGCAGCGCCGGAAAGTTTTGCAAGCTGCATCATAATTAAACCAATAGTACCGCCGCCGACAATAGAAACATTTTCACCGGCTTTAATTTGTGCCCTATCGATTCCTCGAATACAACAAGACAGCGGCTCTGCAAAGGAAGCCCTATTCAGCGGTAAATCATCCGGAATTAGATAAACCTGTGAAGAAGGAACAACTGCATACTCTGCGAAACCTCCGTCTAAGGTAACTCCCAATGCTTTATGATTTTTGC
>DYKN01000160.1 GCA_020722575.1 Rikenella microfusus
ACAGCCATCTTAACTGTACAAAACTTAACAGGTGATCCAACCCTTGTATGGGAGTATTCCCCAGCAGTTTCAACCCCTACACCCACACCAACACCCACGCCAAAATCATCACCTGTATCCAGTGCCATCTCTAGCACAGAGATTATTATCCTTATCGGTGTAATTGCAATTGTTGCAATTGCCGGAGTTGCCTTGCTGATGAAGAGAAGGAAATAATGTAATTGGAGTAATAACAATACTCCACATTTTTAATATTTTCACTATCAAATTTTGATGAATTCGCGTTTCCGACATTTTACTATTTGAAATCAGTAGATAATATCCAGACTATTTACGTAATGCACAATGATGGCCAATTCGATTATGTAGATTGCATTACTAAAAGGAAGCACATCGTTATAAGCGGAATCCGATGCAATGGAAATGGAACAAATAATATTTAGAAAATCAATATAACAGGGCTTGATTACAATTCTCATACTCCAGATAAAAATCTGCTGAATTCAAGGTTGGGTTTTATTACCAAAGCTTGAGCACTTTAAAGATACGAAAATATCAAGAATAGCCTTGTGTAATCTAAAAGAGAATTTAAAAGAGAATTTAAAAAATAATTAGATTCTTAAAAAAAGTAAATATCTGTAAATATGTTCAAGTCTTATTAAGGAGAACTTTACGCCCGCAAACTTAAAAATAAATATTTATTATTATGGTTATTAATTTCCTTTATAGTCTGGTTGTCTTTTTTCAAGAAAAGCTTTAACACCTTCCTTCAGATCATTTCCTGCGTAAAGCATGCCCATCGATAGTGCCTCCTCATCAAGGTTAATGGTAGCCGTATTATAAATAAGACGTTTAGCCACATAGACCGATGCAGGCGATATTTTCTCAGAAAGATCTTTCGCAAGTTTCATAGTATTCTCCTCCAGATTATCCTTAAACAATCTGGTGATAATGCCATATTCATGCGCTGTTTCTCCATTAATTCTTTCGCATGTTAATATCATATCCATTGCCCTGGAAATTCCTATAAGATTTGGCAATCTCTGGCTACCGCCATAACCGGGTATCAGTCCCAGTGATGTTTCCGGAAATCCTATTAAAGAATCTGGCAATGACGTTCTTATATCACATGCAAGTGACAATTCAAAACCTCCTCCCAGAACATAGCCTTTTAACTGGGCAATAAAAATTTTGTTCATTTTTGTAATTCTGTCGAATATGCTTTCTCCGGTGTTTGATATTTTCATAAACATATATGGATTGCTTATAAACTGGGATAAATCCGCGCCTGCTGAAAAAGCCCTATCGTTCCCCTTTATTATTACAACATTTACATTATTTGCTTCCTCTATACTATCAAGCTGTTTGTCCAGTGCCTTCAGAAGTTCGAAACTCATAAGGTTATTTTTTCCATTCATAAGAGTTATGGTTCCAACTTTCCCATCAATGCTATAATCCAGTATTCCTGATTTTTCTT
>DYKN01000161.1 GCA_020722575.1 Rikenella microfusus
GCCATTTCAGATAAAAGATAAAATTCAGACAAATATCAAAATCAATCTCTTGCTTCTGGCAGGAAGCATTATCTTTCTTTTATTTGTTGAATCTCTGCTTTATCTTCTAAATATTCCAGAGAAAAGACTCAGATATGATATAGCACTTCCCTTCATAATTGAAAATGACCACAGGGGGTATGACTGGAGAGGGTATCATACATTTAGAGATGAGCTGTTTGAACTGGATAAGGTGATATTAACTGATCCTGACAGGTCGGTCTTCTGGGTTCCCCGTTCAGGTATTTATCCATTTAATTCAGAAGGTACAATAGGAGATAAGAAAGATGAAAGGTGTACAAATAAAAGATGCGCCAGGATTTTAGCTCTGGGGGATAGCAATACATTATGGGATGGAGAGAGTGCATATCCTTTTATTTTTCAAAGTGAGGCAGCAAGAAGTATAGAGCCTTTCTGTGAAATCAGGCTAATAAATGCTGGTGTCCACGGTTACTCCACATATCAGGGACTGAATTATTTGAAGAGATTTATTGGTTATAAACCTGATATCATTACTATTAGTTTTGGATGGAATGATACTGTGCCGGTGAGAGCGCCAGAGGATAAATATTATGGTAAAGCCCTGTACAACCTTATCCAGAAAAAAGAGTTTTTACTATATGATCTGATGCATAAGAGCAGGATAGTCCAGATAATGGAGAAGGGTATTATTTTTGCGATGACAATATTTGTTGAGCCAGAGACCAGACACAGAGTTTACCCTGAGGACTTCAGGGAGAATCTCATTAAAATGATCCAGATATCTAAAGAGATAGGGGCTATACCTGTATTAATTACGAGACCACACTATTTCAGGGAGAATAAGATTCATCAATTTGAATATGATGTGGATAAGTACAATGACATCGTCAGGAAGATTTCAGAGGAAGAAAAGATTATTTTATTCGATATGTCGCTTAAGATGAAAAAATACAAAATATCAGGGATATTTTCTGATTATAGCCATCTTAATGAATACGGGCAACAGGTTGCAGGTCGGTTGCTCTTTGAAAGAATAAAGGACAAAATGATGAGGATCTGTTCAGAGAATGAAAAATAAGAACCCCTATTATTTACTATTTAAGGATATTTGATATCTATGTTCTCATATTTTTATTGACAGAGGATATAAAGCCTTTTATTGGCATAGGGTTGCTGATCTTTACATCTTCAGTCATAATATCTCTGCCATTGATTTTATAAATCAAATTCATCAAAACGGTGTGTGCTCCCTGGGGGGTTTGCCTGAGGTAGTTTTTCTGTTCCTGTATCTGTTGCAATATATAGCAGGGTATTTGAATCGATATCACTCTCATCTATGTCTTCTAATATATTGTCCTGAAGCGATTCATCCAGTTAAGTTGTATCTGAAAAGATTACCAGTTAAATCCTTCTGAAAGTATATCAAGAGATTCTTTGCCAATCTTA
>DYKN01000060.1 GCA_020722575.1 Rikenella microfusus
ATATAAAGATATATCTCCTGATATTTACACTATTATCGTATTAATTGCCAGCTTTTATTTTCCAGTACTGTGACAATATCACTTTCACTGACAATAAAATTATCTCCATCTACGGTATGCGCTAAAGCTCCCGCTGCCAGGGCAAAATCCACACAGTCATTCAGAGCATTACCCTTAATAAAAGAATATATGAAAGCTGCAGCCATTGCATCGCCTGAACCAACACGGTCAACCACAAGCTGTAATTTTCTCACTTTTAATCTGGTAGCAGCTTGCCGTGTTGATGCTAAAGCTCCTATTTCAGTTTCAGATGCGCTGGTGGTAAATCTGTGTGTAATCAGTATAAGTTTCACGTTTGAATACTCTGTAAAAAGATAGTCTATAATATCGTTATAGTTTGTGACATATTCCGGCAATAAAAGTTTTTTGATATGGTCTTCATTCCCCATCAATACATCTGCTTTTTTGGCAAACTGTTGCATTGCTTCTTTAGCATGGCTTACATCCTTCCATAACGTTGAACGATAGTTAATATCAAATGATACAATGCCGTTATTTCGTTTTACCGCATCACATGCTTTTGCCGTTTCTAAAGCTAAAATGTTTGATAGTGAAAGTGTTATCCCTGTAGCATGGAACCATCCGCAATCATGTAGTACCTGATCCCATGTAATTTCATCTTTTTGCAATGAAGCAAACGCACTGTGAGCCCTATCATATATTAATCTTGGGGGGCGCAAACCAACACCCTTTTCATAAAAATACAGACCAAATCGCGAATTGTTTTTAAACATCACACAATCCATATTAATGCCAAAACCACTGAAATACCGTAATGCAGCTTTTCCTAATTCATTATCAGGCAATACAGTCATCAACTGTGTCTTTATACCCAGTTGCGATAGTAACACTGCGCAGTTAGCTTCAGCACCACCAAAATATAAATGCAACATATCTGTATGCATTAATTGCTGAGTATCAGGCGGCGATAAACGCAAAAGCACCTCACCAAAGCCGGTAAAATATTTTGAGCTATCAAATAAAATGTTATTACCCATAGTTTACATTGAAAAATTAACTTTCATTATCACAGCCCAGATAAATAGTCCAATAAAAAATGTGAAAAAAAGTGCTGACGCTACTGCAGTGATGGTTAATATTTTCCCAGGCCTGTATATAGTGGGCAGATGCCTGCGGCAAATATATATTCCTAAACCAATAACAAGCGGAAGAAAAACTGTATCAATGATTGCAGAAATCTGCAATAAGATTACAGGTGCAGGGAAAACCACTGCAAACAGTGCGGTACATACAACGTAAATAAAGACAAATAATCGATAGTAGCGTAATTTCACATCTTTATCCTTCCTGCGCTGGTACCACACTGAATTGGAAGCAACCCGGCATAATCCGTCAATATTTGCAAGGAGCGTGCTGAACAGTGTCCCGAATATCCCAACAAGGAAAACTATCTCACCTGTTTTACCAAAGCTCTCCCCTGCAATGTGTGATATCTGCAAGCCCAATTGCTCTCCTCTGGGAACTATTCCTCTGGGATACAAGATGACCGCTCCTGCAACCAGAAATAATACTGTTAAAAGCGCAGTAATAACAGTATTTACGGTCAAATCTATCTGATTAATTGTTATCCATTTTTTAATCCTGCTTTTATCTTCATCGGTATCTATTGAGCTATCGGCCTTTCCTCGTTTACTGCCCTCTATCCATAGCGAATACCATACAACGCCAATAGCACCGGCACCGGTCCATCCCAGAAGGGGGACAAGTTCACGTAATGTATGGAATGGAGCCTGCGGTATAAGGCCATCTGCCATTGCCACAGGATCAGGTGCTGTTTCTATTAATGCATACACCAGAAACACTATCATAATAAAAATTAGAACCCTGGATATCTTTTCCAGAGTATGATAGCTTCCTGCAAAGAGTATTATTCCAACAGTTACTATCGAACACACCGTTGCCATTTCCATTGAAATTGCCGGCACTAACCCGTATATACAGCTTCCAACCGATAATGCTATTCCTGCCATCCCCGAAACACTGGCAATAAATACTATCCAGAAGAGAGTAATAATCCAACCGGTTTTCAGTTTAAAAAGTTTGCAATCTATCTCAACCTGTGCAAAAGCAATCAGGACATTTTCACCGGTTGCAATGGTGTAGCGTCCAACAAGCTCAAAGATAGCATATTTCATACCAAGGGATACAACAGGCGCCCACAGAAGTAAATACCCAAACAGTGCTCCCGAACGCGTTGCAAACACAAGCTCTGACACCCCAATTGCACTTGCCGACCATACCAGACCAGGGCCCAGGACTTTCAACAGGTTAAACCCCTTTGGTGGCTGCGGTATCATACATTCCCCCTTTGTTTTTTTAGTACAACTAAAGCGATATTACCGTTTTAACGCCATGTTCCAGTATAATTTTTTTTGCCCCTATACTCCAGTTTTCTAAATCCTGTTTTGTTATATGCTTCCCCTTAACCTGATAATGAATGGGAACAACAATACCGGGTTTAACCTCTTCAACAAAACGGGCGGCTGCTTCCATATCCATGCCATCTTTACCTATCAGGGGATAGGTAGAGCAGGCAACCTGTATCATGGCGATAGTTACTGAATAAGGGGTCAGAGCCTCATGTAAAAGCTCATTGTATCGCGTATCACCGGAAAAATATATGGTAACGCCCTTTTGTATGATAAACCCTATTGGACCTTTAGCAAAGGGGTGAAACGCAGGCACTGCACTCACCTTGACACCATTACAATCAATATGATCTCCCGGGGTCAGAGCATTAATTTTTTTTACTCCTTTCTTTTGTGCCCGTTTAACTGCACTGATTGATCCAATAACCTCACAATCTCTTTCCTTTGCCAGCCTGATTGCTCTGTTGCACCAGTGATCAATATGATTATGCGAAACAAGCATATAATGAACGGGGTCAATTGTTTCAGGATCCACAGGCAATGGAACAGCTCGCAGGAATTCAAAGGATCCCCACCACGGATCAGTCATGAACACCAATCCATCAATATCTATACATACTGTACTTTGCCCAATTAATGTTAATGCAATGCTCATGGGCAAACCTCCTTAGAATATACGTTACTATATTGTATTATCTCACCCTATTATTTATAAACCATTCATATGCATCAATTGCACTTTCTATATCATTTTTTACGGGATACCAGCCCAATACCTGTTTTGCTCTGGTATTATCAAACACATAGTCGCGCAATGCTATCTCAAGGTGCTGTGGTTCAAGTGGCGACACACCAAAGAATGAAAGAATATGTACAATACCGCGTGCAACTGGTGCAGGCACTGAAATAATCTTTTCCTTTTTCCCTGCATGCTCAAATAATGCCTTTACCATGTGGCTAATGGTTGGAACATTATCGCTTGAAATATTTGCAACAAGCAGGCCTTTTGTTATTTTCTGCAGCGCCAGCACAATGGCCTGCACAACATCCCGTACATCCACCATCTGTAGTCGTGTTTTTCCTCCACCAGGAAGAATAACAGGTTTACCTTCATTTACAGCATTCATCTGCTCAACCAGGAAAGGTTCATTCTGCCCGGGACCATTAATTGTTGGTGGCCTTAAGACGGCAACACCATGCCCTTTCTCAGCCAGTTGAATACACATCCGCTCACCTTCAACCTTATGTTCACCATAAGGACACACCGGCTTTAAAGGTGCATCCTCCGGACAGGGAATCGGGACATCTATTCCATATACCTCAACCGATGAGATAAAAACTAACTGTTTAATTGAAAACTCTTTACAGGCATTGACAATATTGCGCGTTCCAATGACATTAATCCTGTACATTGCGTTCTCATCACGCACAAATTGAGCAAGCGCTGCAGCACAATGAACGATAGCATCGACCCCTTTACAGGCAGTATCTACGTCTTCTTTTTGTGTGATATCACCTTTGATAAATTTACAGCGACCTTTTTCAGGCAATGTCATATCTGTACAATCCTTTATATCAATTCCGACAACACTATAGCCATTATCGCATAATGTTTTCACCACATGTTTACCTAAATAACCGCTACACCCCGTTACGCACACGGTACGCATACTTTCCTCCTGCACTGATTACAGCTTGCCATATTTTTTATACACATCTACAAGTGACATGCCCTGCCGTATTTCCTGCCGTGAGCGGCGTTCTGCTTTCACCACTTCTTCAGCTTTTTCAACCACCTCTTTTAGATCTACATCCTTTACAGGTATAACCACAACACCATCGCAGTCGGCAAAAATAATATCACCTGGATTTACCCGCACACCGCCACACCATATAGGCGCACCCATACCAATTAAATCAACCCTGCCTATAGAGTCAGCAGGGATATTGCCCCGCGCCCATACAGGGAATTCAATTTCCAGAATACGATTAATATCACGGATTGGGCCATCCACTACTGCACCCTTTACGCCGCCAAAATATTTACAGGTTGTTGACATGAGCTCACCCCATGCACCCGCACCATAAAATTCATTTGCATTAACCGCCACAACCTGTCCCTTCTGCATGCTTCCAAATAAGTCTTCCAGAACTTTTGCAACAAATTCCGGGTCATATTCCTTTAACCGTGTACTTTTGCGTGTTTTTGCTTCTTCCATGGTAAACGCAGGCCCTGCTATAGATGCTTTTGGCATTATTGGCATAAACCCTGAACACATTGCCTGATGCATAAATCCCATTTCATCAAGTGTGTCACAAACCGCTGGCGTGTACGTCTTTTCAAGCCTGTTACAAAGCTCTATAATCTGTTCATGTGTATATGTTGGTGCCATACATTACCTCCTATATGCTTAAAATGTTTCTATCGTTATAAATTTTAATTCATACGGATACATTGTTACCATCAATGGTACATTAAGATCTTTTAACCTTATCCCATCGGACGTGGAATAGTATGCTCTTTTTATTGATTTGCTGCTGCAATACACGTAAGAACGCTGGCTTGTACCGCTCACTTCAAAAAGTCCAACAGTTAAACGTGACGTTGAATGAGGGAAAAGCCATACCGGCCTGATTGCAGGATTTTTTACTTCAATAAACCTTGAAACATCCATTCCTGATACTTCAAAGCTTTTTTGATATGCCTTCATACATGCCATATTGTGAGTATCAGCCTTAAAACTGGTAAATACGCTTCTGAAAACAGTTTCACCTTCAAGGCTGCGTCCCAGCCCCAGTTTACCCCACAATGTCCATCCTATACAGCAATGGTAAAATCCCTTTTTTGTAGTATCATAGGCATTCTCAGGAATTATCGCTTTGCTATCTAAGGGAACAAATACCGCATAATGGTTGCCATCCTTTGCCATAACAAAATAATCACAGTGGAAGGATGGAGGCAAACCATGCATCCACTGAAACGGATAGAGTGTATCATTTATGCTTTTAAATGGAGCAATATTTCTGGCAGCGGGAATACTATCTCCTCCTTCTAGTGAGCTTCCCCATTGTAGAGGCGTGAATGCACTGTCATAAAAAATCGTTTTCCCTTCCAGCGGATAAGAAAAAACATGTTCTGACACCTGTGGCTGGCTACCGCTGAAACGTTGAATACATTCAATGTGCTTTTGATTATGAGGAATTATAATTTCCTGTGTCAGTGAAAGCGAAGGAGTAAACAGCTGATAGAAAAAATATACAGCTTTCAAAAGCCATGGCGGCAGAGATACCCCAAATGCACTGTGTAAAAAATCTGAAAGCAGTTCTAATCCCCTGTAATACTGTTGCACCTTCCCTTCAATAACAACTTTATAATCCCCTCTGTGACTGAATAGACTGATTTCTGTGCTTGAATATCCTTTCTGCCATGCAAAATAATTCCTTAAAGCCCCGTTCTCACCCCTGACAACCTGAAGGTATGCATTAAAACCATAGCTATCGGCACGGACCCACTCTTTGTTTGTTTCCTTATCAACAATGCTTACAATTTCACCTTTTTCAGGTGCGATAGTTACTGAGTAAAAGGGATTCTCAATGACGATAGGCCCTTTTCCATACTCAACCTTTTGCCATGTATGCTCATCCATCTGTTCATAATAATTCCACTTTTTAAGTATCGATGCAGGCACCTTTGCCCACTCATCTCGTGTTTTCATCCAGTCTTTTACATCATCCGGGGTATAGTGTGTTTTACCGAATGGCACAGGACGCGGGTTATGATCGCTGTTTAAAAGAATAGCTTTATACGCTGCAAGATATTGCTGTAAAAATACAGAAAGATTGTCAGATTCATGCGGTTGGGCAATGCTTTTTATTGCTTGCCGGAAAATGCCTCGTGTAAAGGCATATTCGGATGCAAGCCGCTGCGGGTCAACCTGTATGAAATCTAAATAAATCTGTTCACCCCAGAATGGGGTCATTTCGCCCTTTAAACGGGGGATACTGGAATGGTATTTGCTTTGCACATAATCAAAAAACTGAGATGGCGTTGCTATAACAATTTTTGGATTAATAAACGTTTCATTCCATTGTTTTGCAATCTCTGAAGGAACAGTATTCTGGGGCTGATTATCTCCCCCTTCTGCAGGATAAAACGGCAAAAGGTACGCATCGTACGGATAATCCCAGTGCCTGCCATTATAATCGTAATACTGCAAAATATTAGCTGTGGGATACCCTTTTTCAAGCTGTGCAAAGTGAAGCGCTATATGGTTCTCCATTTTTTCAAATGCACGTTTATCAAAGGGAACTGACAGGCGCATCGCAAGGTCAAAGTTTTCGCCATATCCGTTTAACCCAACACTGTGCCATACTAAAACGCTGGCACTTCCATCGGGTGATGCCAGATAAAAAAGGGGCGGAACAATATATCGCGCATCATTGGGTCCAATTAATACATACGGTATGCTGTTGGCATAGAGCACCTTTGTTAATTTTGAGAAATCCATGACATCATGAATGCAGGCAGTCTTTACAGGAATATTGAAGGGCCGCGCAGCAGTAAATGTTGTATGCAAAGAAGCCACAATTGCTTCCGGAGTTAAAAATCTATTTTGATGTGATATGATAAATGCACCCGGTTCTAACTGGCCACGTTTAAGAGCTGTAATAAGTTTAATCTTTTTTTCTTGCTTGATACTCTCATCATACAGGTACTCCTGTATGGGCCAGCTTACTTCTGTAAACATTTTAAACGAACTGCCCTTGGGATACAATTGAGTTTTTTCAATTATCGCCAGTGCCGTATCAATATTTTTTATGTTTTGTGTTCTTATATTTTTCTGGGATTGCGTAAATCCTATATCAACATGGGTAAACGGAACACAATAGATTTTCCATAGCTTTACCGGCGGAATAGTAAGCGTTTTTTTGGTTATAATTGTGTTATTGTTTTTTATGGTAACATCTAAATGTGAAGGTTGGGTAATAATTCTTCTGTAACAATCGATTGATATTTCTTTAACTTTACTGCCAGTATTCTTCTTTGTAACAACGCCATCAAGTGATGCAATGATTTGTCCTTCAAATTCCTGATCAGCCTGTATGATTATTCTCTGGCAATAAAACTCTTTATGCTTGTATACTAACGGGGTTGGATATATGGTGGCATTAAACGTGGTTGCTATCGCATAGCTGCAGGAAATGATCACAAAGATAGCAGTGTACACTATCTTTCCATACATGGCAAACCTCCATAAAAATATCATACAACATCTAATTTTTTATACCACTGTAAAACAGCCTGTATATGTTGTTCCATAAACTTAAACGCTTTAGCTTCATCTCCATGTTTAATTGCCGTAAAGATTTTCTCATGCGATTCATACTCCCATTGCAAAAAGTCTTTGTTATGTTCAGCATTTTCACGCCTTCCCACCAAAAATGAAAGAATAGCTTCAAGAAAACGGACACACACAATGTTTTTTGAAGCTCTGGCAACCTGTAGGTGGAACTGGCCGGCCCAGCGGTCAACTTCATCCCCTTTGTCTATATTACGTTTGGCTTGTAACAGCGTTTCTTCAATAGCATCAATATCCTGCGCATTCTTCCGTTTGCTTGCAAGTGCCGCAATATGAGGTTCAATTAAAAGCCGTGCTTCAAAAAAATCTGCCATGCTCTCAGCATCTATGATTGGAACAAAAATGTGAGGCCCAATAATCTCTTCTTTGGAGATAGCTCTTATAAATGTTCCCTCACCTGGTTTTACCTCAAGAATCCCCATTAAGGCTAACGATTGTACAGCCTCGCGTAAGGTTGACCGTCCCACTCCTAATTTCTGCATCAATTCCCGCTCAGATGGCAATTTGCTTCCCGGCGGGAATGTGCCTTTCTTTATGTTGGTCAACAATATATTTACTATTGATTCAGTCAGTTTGCTGCGCTTTACAGGTTGTATGGTATCCATATACATATCACCGTTTATCCTTTGCACTTTTTTCCACTGCTTCCAGTAAACCTTTCATATATCCTAATGCAAAAAGCCTCCCTATTGATGAATATGCCGGGTTATCGTTTGAGTCGCCTTCCATTGTAGGCACATGATCGGGCCTCATTGCTCCATCAAATCCAACCTCATAGTATGCCTTCATGCATTCATACATATCAATCATGCCGTCATCATGGAATGTTTCAGTAAAGGCATATGGTGTTCCCCGTACATTCCTGAAGTGCACAAAAAATATCTTCCTTTGTTTACCAAAGGTTCTGATTACTTTTGGAAGATCATTGGTCATGAGAGCAAAATTCCCCTGGCACAGTGCAATCCCATTAACCTCACCGGGATACATATCTAAAAGCTTCTGGAAATGTTCAATTGAACGCATAATCCTTGCAACACCCCGAATAGGAGAAATTGGAGGATCATCAGGATGCATGGCTAACTTTACTCCTGCTTTTTCAGCCTCAGGCACCACTGCATCCAGAAAATATTTCAGATTTTCCCACAACGTTTCTTCGGTAATAGTGCCATACTCAGTCAGCGGAGCTTTTTCCATAAATGAGTGATCATAGGATGTTGCCAGCGCACCGCCACGAACAGGTGTGGTTGTTGAGGTCCTGGTCCATCCAAATACCGGCATCCACTCATAACACCAAACAGGGATACCAAGTTTTCCCATATTCTGTATAAGCATTATTACATTTTCTATTTCTTCATCCCTTCCGGGTAATCCCAATTTTATTTTTTCCATTGGGGGCCTTGACTCAATAACCTCCAGCTTAAATCCGGCATCTTCATACGCAGTTTTGACATGCACCAAAGAATTATAACTCCATGGCCAGAAATCCTTAGGCATGCTTTCCCATCCTGCATACAGCTGCATGCCGCCTACAACATGCTCAACACCACACTGCTTTACCATCCTCCATAACGAAGAAGGACGAGGGGGTAATAATTCAGCAATTTTAATCATTTGCTTTTTGCGCCATTAATAGTAGTATCATACCGCAACCAATAATAACCTGATAATATGATGGTCTGATGTTATGATAATATGCATTATCTGTCAACAATTTTTTTAAAAAAAAGATTAATCTGGCATTTCTTATGGGTACATATAAAAAATGCTTTTTTAAGTAATCCAGGATGGAAAAAACGATATTTACCACTGATGTGTGCTCACAAGGGAATATCCACTATGGTTTTCAGAGGTTCCCGTATGTT
>DYKN01000162.1 GCA_020722575.1 Rikenella microfusus
TGTTCATAACAAGCTTTTCCATCACAGGTTCCACAAACAGTAAAATCGCCCTCTTGGCATTGAGGATCATTTTGAGAATATTCTATTCCGCTCACCTTACAACACCAATTTTTTCCATCTTGAATATCAGGATTTTGACCAGAGGGAGTATGATTGAGGTGCCATTTATAATAATTGGCTCCAGCTTCAGCAATATGAAGGGCATCATTCCAAGAAACTTTTTGAGCCGATATCCTCAATTGAAATAAAATAAAACTCAAAAGGCCAGCTAAGAGAATTAGAAAGACAACTCCAAAGCCCAGGACATAAATAAGGATAATTCCTTTAAATTTTGACATATTTCACCTTCTTTTTAAGTTTCTTATTTGAACAGAAGATTTCAATTCAAAATTCTGCGGTGGTCGATTTGGGTCAACATTTATTACTAAATAGACCTCCATTACTTTAGTATCTTTTCTCCGGGCTGGAGGGGGAAGTTCCTGACCATTTTTATCAAAATACCTAAAAATTGGCGGATTATTTCTAACATATTTGGATAAGATGAAAATCTCTTCGTCCGTAATAGGATAAACAGCTGGGGTTCCAGTTGGTTCAATTACCCCTTTTTTAAAGTCAGTTCCCTCAACAAAATATCTCACCTTTTCAATGGCTAAATCTCTATCAATATCTGAATAAAAGGAAAATTGAAAATCAGTGGTGCTGGCAATGATATAAGAACCATCTTCAGCTGTCCTGGCTTCTCTTATCTCTTTGACCATTGTTTCAATACCGCTTCTCGCTTCTTCAATTGCTTGAGATTGCTCCCAGGTATAACCATGGGTTCGATAAAGCGTCACAATAATTCCACTCACTGCTCCCATAGTCAAGGTAAAAACAAAAATGGCAACAATGGTCTCAACAAGAGTAAGACCCTTCATCATAATTTGGTTAAATTGATAGTTCTTTCAGTTCGACCATTTACAGAAACAACAGAGGTGGAGGTAGCATATCCTTCAGATGAAACTTCCAAGTTATAGTTTTTCTTTTCTAAGGGAATGAAAAATGCCTCTCCCTGAGTATCAGTAGTTTTAGTATTATCATAGCCGGTATCGTAAACTCTAACCGTAGCGGCAAAAATCGGTTCAGTTGTAGAAGCATCCAGGACTTTTACCAAAAGAGTATCCTCTACTTTCAGACCCAACTTCACAGTGGTAGTAGCACCAGGAGGCAAATAAATCCTGGCCTCCCCTCCAATTGCTGGAGAAGGATAACTGACGATTAAATCAAGATTTATTCCCGATGATTTAAAATTAGAGAAATGATAAAAATCCCACTCCATATTAGTTAAGGATAAATTTCCAGCTCCATCAGTAGTATTGGTGGCTGAGTATTTATAAATTGGGTTATTTCCGGCATCTCTTCCAACAGTTTTTTCTCCTCTTAAGTAGAAAGTGGTATTGGGAATGGGTGAGCCAAAGGGATCAGG
>DYKN01000163.1 GCA_020722575.1 Rikenella microfusus
GGGAATATATGTTGCTTGCGGCGATTAATCGAGTGGTTGCGCCGAGGAGTAAACAACAGTTCTGGGATTGGTATCGGCAGACGGTATTATGGCGGCTCTTTGGGTATAAGCGGCGCGATTTAACAAGCCAGCGTTTTTGGGATAATATGAATCTTTTTACGCAAAAGCAGATTGAGGAGATTGAAGTCAGGTTGAATGAGCGTTTGATCGGGCACTTTGGTATAAATCTTTCTTGTCTTATCTATGACACAACTAATTTTTATACCTTTATCAATAGCTTAACCCGTTCTCGCCTGCCCCAGCGTGGTCATAATAAACAGCGGCGGGATGATTTAAGGCAGATCGGTTTAGCCCTTATGGTTACGCGTGATTTTCATATTCCACTTTTCCATCAGGTCTATGAAGGGAATAAAGTAGATGTTACACAATTTTCGTCGGTAATTCAGGGATTGATAAAGCGGTATAAAATTCTAACTAAGGGTTGTGAGGAGATTACGCTTGTTTTTGATAAAGGCAATAATTCAAAAAACAATCAAGCGGCTTTCGATGGCAGTCCTTATCACTTTGTTGGTTCATTAGTAATAACCCACCATAAAGATTTACTTAAGATTCCCAGAAACAGATTTCGGGTTGTGGATAAAGACGAATTTCCTGGTCTTTTAGCTTACCGGACCGAGAAGCAAGTTTTTGGTAAGAAACGGACACTGGTTTTAACTTTCAACCCGAAATTATATGAGGGGCAATGGCGTGGGATTTTACGGACACTTAAGAAAAAGAGGGTACTTTTAGAGAAGTTAAAAAAGAAGTGTCGAGTTTCAGGCGCTGAGCTGGTGGGAGAAATTAAACAAGTTGTGCGTGGGCAGTATGTCAAAGAGATAATCAGGTGGGAGATTAAGGAATATAAGAAGGGGGTTTCCTTTCACTGGTGGATTGATAAAGAGGCTTTGGCACGGATTAAACGGGAGCGTTTGGGCAAGAAGATATTATTCACGGATAATGATGCCTGGGATACCAGCGCGATTATTGCTGCCTACCATGGGCAATATAAGATTGAGCAGGCTTTTCGGCAGATGAAGAATCCTTATTTTGTGAGTTGGCATCCAATGTTTCATTGGACTGATCAGAAGATAATGGTGCATGGTTTTTACTGTGTGATGGCGTTATTGTTGGTCTCTCTCCTTACAAAACGAGTGAATGAGATGGGTATTAAGACCAGCGGTGAGCGGCTGCTTACTACTTTAAATGGCATTAAGGAAGTGGAAGTAATCTATCCTGAGGGGAAAGTTGGGGTTAGAAGTGAATATGTTTTAACCAAATTAGCCGAAGATGAAAATAAACTTTATACGCTTTTGGGTTTAGAAAAGTATTTTAAAAAAACACAAAATAGGTAATACAGATACTCTTATACAAAGGCTTGAAAATACTGCATTCTAATTGTATCCATTAAATAATTCGTAAAGTC
>DYKN01000164.1 GCA_020722575.1 Rikenella microfusus
CTATGAGAATAAAGCCCTGACTCGGATTAAAATGTTGAAACTGAACTCCCTGGCTTGGGTTGTGAGTAAAAGGGCAAAGAGGATTGCGGATAAGGAAAATGGAAAGAAGGCGGAGAGAAAATATAGAAAGAGGGTGAGGAAAGTTGGAAGGAATGATAGAATAAATTCGCTACTCTCCCCACGCACAAAGTATTTCGTATTCCCCATTAAGCCATTTAGATTTAAGTTCTACTTTCATACAAGTATAGTAAGCATTCTCTTCATTCTTTACGTCTTTTTCAACTTCTGTCACTTTCAATATTTTCACGGGGTCCCAATCTTTATCATTCTTTGCTAAAAACAACTCATCGTTACATACCTTGTATTTAAACACCTTTTCGGTTTCCAGCAATCTTGAATAAGGTGCCTGCTTTTCTCCATCATACGTTTTCAACAAGCAACCATTTTCAACAAAAGAAATAACGGCATAAGGCACTATATTTCCTTTCAAGAATGTCATAGAGTTTTTAGAAAAATATAAATCTGGATAAGGAAGTTTTTCGGGAATTATACACAAAGGGACATTTCCCCTAAATGCAATTCCGTTCTTCACGGACACATCTTTGCTAACCTTATTTTCCTTGCAATGGCACAACGGCAGGTCAGTGCTTTCAGATTTTGTTCCGCATCCCATTAAGACCGTCACACAAAGAAATAACACAAAGTATCTAATATTCATTTTCACCTCACCAGATTAACTGACCCCAATAGGGTAATGGTCGTGCAATTACTTCAAGTAAATTTCTGTCATCATTAACATTCAATATCGCCTTCGTAGGGATATCATTTTGTATATTATATCTAATCCTGTCCATTATCCCTGCTGGGTCTGTTCCGAATACAACGCAACCTTCCGACCAAGTGTTACGGTGACACCTAATTAAATTCTCAAATGGGGTGTCTATTGTTATATCAAATCTTGCATTTGCTGGCGACCTTACAATATCAAACGTCCCTGGGTGCGTTGGATAATCGTAGTTTAGTCCATTGTCAACAGAGTCCCTTGCCCATAGAACATTGTCTATTCGTTCATAAAGCATCTTTCCTTTTTCAAACCACCTTATTTTTTCATACCCTTTCATTCCTCTCATATTTCCTGACGTGTAGTTTGTTTTAATCACACTGATTACATCCAATACCGCATCTCCGCCTACCATACCAGCAAGACCTTGTAACAGTTGTGTTATTCTAACGCCCCAACGTATTGGCGGAGCAATGGAAATAAAATTACCAGTTGAATCAGTATAATTTACAGCGTTATTATTGGCGAATACATACTTGTGCAGAGACATAGGACTTTCATTCTCCCCCTCAAACTCATCTTTACAGAGGAACCTTCCCTTTTCCACGTCATACCATCTCGCCCTTAAATATACGAGTCCTGTCGTTGGGTCACGATATTCGGAG
>DYKN01000165.1 GCA_020722575.1 Rikenella microfusus
GTTCTGCCGTAACTGTAGATGGAGGAACCTTAGAAATGGTGGGAACTTCTACTGCCCCTACCACTTTGCAAAATCAGGGTTCTGGAAATTATTCTTTCAATATCAGTTCTGGCACTACCACTTTAAAATATTTCAAAATTAGAAACATTAATTCCTCTGGATTAAATTTCTCTGGAACTCCTCATGTTATTGATCTAGATTATGGAGATTTCCTTTTGGAAGTTAATGGAGGAACAATGATTACGATTGCTTCCACTACCATTAATCAAAATCCAACAGAGAAAAATATCGGTTGCGGATTTTCTACTTCGACCGGAGTAAATTCGGGCTACAATGTCACTGTTAATGGAACCACTACTAATTATTGGCGATTTACCGAACACTACGGAAACTTTGATGGTGAATCTCATGATTCAGATTCAGGAGATCCAGGAGAAATTCAATGGGACGACAGTTTGCATTTTATAGATGTCTCTGGAACAGTTTTCTCCGACGAAGGCAATACACCAATTGGTACAGAAGAGATAGTGCATCTGGTAGTAAATAATGGAATCAGGCATTCCACTACTACCTGTAGTTCTTCTACCGGTGCTTATACTCTAAGCGATGTTGGATTTAGCGGAGATGCGGTGTTCACAGTTTATCTGGATGGTTCCAGTAAAAAAGCAGTTACTGTGACCAGATCTCCAAAAGAAGAAAATCTTACTGATTTAGATCTTTATCAGAATAGAGTTATTGTCCGTCATGAGCAAACCCAACCCCTAACTATTTCCAATATGGCAAATTACGATTCAGACAATGACTCAGACATTTTATACACTGCCAATGGAGGAAACTTAACTGTTAATAAAGAGGCAGAATTGTATATCTGGCCAGGAAAGGAATTCAAACCAGGAGGAAATGTTACTTTAGAATCTGGTGGTTCAGGAGATTGGTGGGATGGAACAATAAAAATAAATTCTAGTTCAACTTTTACTGCTCAAGGAACAGAACATCATTATATTGGTGGAAACTGGTTTGCCTCTTCTACTGCTATTTTCAATCCAGCTAATTCTACTATTGAATTTACTGCCACTTCATCTAAAAAAATAAGAGTTTCTGGAAACAGCTTTTACAATCTAACCTTTAATGGAAATAACGGAATCTGGACTTTTGAAGATTCTGCTACTTGTACTAATAATTTAACCATTACTCAAGGTACTGCTTCTTCTACTCATAATTTCTCAGTATTAGGAGGAAATGTTACTGGAAATGGTAATTTAAACTGGTCAGGAGGTAATTTCTTAGTAGATGGAACTGGCAACTTTGGAGGAGCCAATTCTTGGACTTTTTATAACTTAACTTTTGGAGATGGCTCAGGAACAGAAACTACATCTAAAACTGGCAATGGCAACATTGAAGTTAAAAATGTTTTAACTATTGCTTCAAATCAAAC
>DYKN01000061.1 GCA_020722575.1 Rikenella microfusus
TTTTATATTTTTACTTATTATTTCGCTGCATATGATTCTAATTAAGTATTATTATGTTTATATCATAACAAACAAAAATAAAACTGTTTTATATACGGGAGTCACAAATAATCTTGAAAGAAGATGCTATGAACATAAACGAAAAATGCATTCGGGGTTTACAAGCAAGTACAATATTGATGAGCTCGTTTATTATGAGTTATTTAACGATATTAATGAAGCAATCTTCAGGGAAAAACAAATAAAAGGATATTCAAGGTCGAAAAAAATTAAACTTATTGAAATATTTAATCCCGATTGGGAAAATTTATATAAGGACGGGAAAATATCTAAACCACCCATAAAAGGAAATAAATTCGAAAATAAATAGTCAAAATTCACAGTTCTTTAAGCTGTCTACTCTCATGTCAGGAAATAAAATCCTCTACTTATTAAATCAAGATTTATCAGCACAATACCTAAGAGGATTCCTTGCTGTGCTCGGAATAACGTCGATCCTTTTAGGGTGGCGAAGGAGAGGTATGGAGGCGCGCTGTGCGCGCCACATACAACACCCTGTTTCCTCTTCCTGCCGAATGTCATTCCGAGCCAGCCCCCGAACATCGGGACAGGCGAGGAAACTCTTTTACCTGGGTTCTGAGATTTAGCTTAAACATCGTAATAAGCGAGGAAACTCTCTCACCTGAAATCAGACGTTCAGTTGACTTGAGCTATCCTTGCTTAATCGGGATGACAGGAAAAGTGCATGTGAAAATAGGAGGTTAATCCAGTAGAAGGATTATTATTATATTTTTCAATTGTTAAATAATCCGCATTCATCATTTTTCTGATCCTTTTTCATATTTTTGTATTAAACTTTACCGACATGAGCAGAAATGGAAGACGCATTTTTATTAAGAAAGCTGCTGTTGCCACTGCTGCTTTCACCATTGTTCCACGCAGTGTACTTGGAGGCAGAGGCTATACTGCTCCGAGTGATGAACTTACAAAGGGAATAATTGGTGTTGGCAGTATGGGCAGGGGACACTTTGGTTACGAGGGAACCCGATTACTGGCTGTATGCGATGTTGACAGAAAACACCTAGATGAGGCTGTCGTACGCGCAGGAGGAAAAGTGGATGCTTACCACGACTTCAGAGAACTGCTTGCCCGCCCCGATATTGACATCGTCCATATAGCAACACCGCCCCATTGGCACGGAATCATAGCTAAAATGGCTGCCGAAGCCGGAAAAGATATATGGTGCGAAAAGCCCATGACAAGAACTATCGGCGAAGGAATAAAAGTTGTTGAAGCAGTCAGAAAACACGGTCGTATGTTCCGTCTTAATACATGGTTCAGATTCAAAGACAACTTCTACGGAATGGGTACTACCGTCAAACCCCTGAAAAAAGTAATTGAGAGTGGTGTGCTCGGCTGGCCCCTTAAGGTTACCGTTAGTGGAATAACAGGCTTCGACTGGAAATTCTACTGGTCGGGCCTCCATAACCTTAAACCTGAACCTGTGCCTCCTGAACTCGATTACGACTTCTGGCTCGGTCCTGCACCCTATAAACCATATAACCCCGAACGAGTACACTCTAAATTCCGTGGATACTGGGACTATGACGGAGGCGGACTGGGCGACATGGGGCAACATTACCTCGACCCTGTCCAGTACCTGCTCGGAAAAGATAATACCAGCCCTATTTATGTGGAAATAGATGCTCCCCAGCAACACTGGGATGCCGTTGGCTCATGGAGGCGAATAACATACACATACGAAGATGGTTGTAAAATCATCCTCGATGGTGAAAACAGGGATAAAGATGCTGCATATATTGAAGGTCCTTACGGAAAAATATTTCGGGGATTTAAATCTGATATCCCTGACCTCCAGAAAATTATAAACAGCCTGCCCGATCCGGAACCTCAGATAACAACCTTTACCGAATCGGTTAAGACGAGAAAAAAATTTGCCCTTAACGAGGAAAACGGACATAGATCATGCACTATCGTCAACCTTGGCGTTATTGCACTCCGCCTCGGCCGTAACCTGAAATTTGACCCTGTTAAACAGGTCTTTATCGACGATGAAGGCGCAAACAGACTGATAAACCAGCCTATGAGACAACCATGGAGTATTTAGTGTTACTTAAAAAGTATAGATAATGAAAATAATAAAAACCATTCTGATTATATCGATATTTCAGTTCATTATTCAGGCGATATATTCACAGGATCTCCGGACACTGGAAACGAAGGTAGCTGATTTGCTTGCTCAGATGCCAGTAAAAGATAATAGAGCTCTTGAACTGGCGATGAATGAAATGCTTTCACTCGGGGAAGCAGGACTGAAAATGATCTGCGACCGCATTCTTCCTGCCGGCAGCAGCGACGATGTAAAGCCCAGGTTTGCCGTGGAGAGCTTATCACGCTATCTGTCGCAGAAGGGTGCTGAGAGTGACCGGGAAAAATGGGAAAAGATTTGTATAGACTTTGTACAATCAGCAAAGGATTATACTGTAAAGGATTTTTTTATAAGACAATTGCAGCTGGTTGGTGGAGATGCATCTGTTGAGGCAGTGAGGGAATGGCTTACCGACAGAAATCTGTGCTCCCCTGCTGTGAGTGTCATGGCATCGGTTAAGAGTAGCAGGGCTGAAAAAATATTGTCGGATGCACTTTCCAATCCAGATCTGCCATGTGCAGCTGCAGTGATGAACACACTTGCCGCTATGAAATCGAGCCTTGCTGTAGATCGGTTTATCTTATGGTCACAGACCAGCGATGTGCATACAAAATCTGCAACTTATCGGGCTCTTGCACAAAGTGGAGCTGCTGCTGCTTACCAGGTGCTATCAAAAGCAGCAAAAGCAGTATCATATAAATGGGAACAGACTGGTGCCACTGCTTCACTGCTCGATTATGCCGGCAGAGTGGCGGAAAATGGAGATATTGCCACCATGGAGAAAATATGTAAAACATTGATTTCCAGATGTAATTCGCCAACAAATATACAATTCAAATCGGGTGCACTTGAGACACTGGTTAAATATAAAGGTTCTGATGCCATGAACTATCTTCTGCAGGCAGCATCACATCCGGAAAAAAGCTACAGAAATAGTGCTATGAGACTGGCATTATCACTACCCGATACAAAGTTAACCACCAGATGGATGGACTATTTCAGTAAAGCTCCGGCATATTCAAAGCCTGAGATTATAGCAATGCTGGGTGACAGAAAAGACCCATCGGCACTGCCATTGATAAGGTCATCACTAAATGATCCACTTCAGGAGGTAAGAAGGGAGGCTGTCACAGCACTTATTAAACTCAAAGGGAAAGAGGCCATATCTGATATCATCAGCTATCTGAAAAATAATACTTCCTCCTTCGACCAGGAGACTGCAAGGGAAGCCCTGAAAACAATTACCGACTACAAACAATTGTCTCTTCTCCTTCCCGTTCTTCAGGAGGGCCCTGACGAGGCACGCAAGACAGTAATCGAGATACTTGCATGGAGTCACCAGCCTGAATATTTCAAAACCGTTCTGCCTTACGTTGATTCGGGAAACGAACAGGTTAAGACATCTACCTTTAATGCACTGCCGGAACTTGTTTCAGCTGATGCTCAGGAAAAAATTCTTGAATTGATTGCCTCCACCGATAATTCTATGTATATTGCCAATCTCCAGTTAGCCCTTTCGAATGCGGCAAATCAGATAACCGATCCTGAAAAAAGATCGGAAATAATTTTGCGATCACCTGTTCTTAAGGCCAACAAAGAAAAGATTATTCCTGTGCTTGCTAATACTGGAGGCAGGGAAGCTCTGGAATATGTCTTAAAGGAGTTCGAAAATGGAAAACCTGAAATGAGGGAGGTCTGTTTCCGTGCCATCACATCATGGAAAGATTATACTGCATCCTCGGCACTTTATGAAATATGTTCATCGGGCAACAAAATGTTTGAGACTCCTGCATTTGATGCCTACGTCAGGGTAGTCAGATCGGCTCCGGTAACGCCGGAGCAAAGACTTTTACTATATCGGAAAATTATGCCGTATGCAAAAAGTGCGGAGCGTAAAAATCTGATCATTAATGAGCTGGGTAAAATAAAAACATATCAGGCATTATTTTTCACGGCGCGCTTTCTTGATGATCCCGAGACGAGTGCAACGGCAGCACGTGCTGCAATGTCCATTGCACTGCCATCGGTTGAAGGAAAGGACGGGATGTATGGAACACTGGTGAGAGAGATACTGGGAAAAGTGATTACAAAACTTACCGGGTCGGAGATTGAGTATGAACGTGAGTATATAAGAAAATACATTGCTTCAATGCCTGCCGATGAAGGTTTTGTTCCGATGTTCAACGGGAGGGATTTGACCGGTTGGCAGGGACTTGTTGGGAATCCTCTTACGCGCGCGAAGATGTCGCCTGCTGAACTTGCCAGACTTCAGGAGGAAGCAAATAAAAAGATGCTTGAAAACTGGAGCGTAAAGGATGGATGTATCTGGTTCAGTGGCAAAGGCGATAACCTCTGTTCGGTAAAGGAATATGGCGATTTTGAGTTGCTTGTTGACTGGAAGATTACAAAGGGTGGCGACAGTGGGATATATCTGAGAGGTTCTCCACAGGTACAGATATGGGATACCTCCAGAACAGAAGTTGGAGCACAGGTAGGATCGGGCGGATTGTACAACAATCAGAAGAATCCTTCAAAACCGCTTGTTGTTGCCGATAATCCTGTGGGAGAATGGAACTCTTTCAGAATCCTGATGATCGGCGAAAAGGTATCGGTCTGGCTTAATGGTATCCTTGTGGTTGACGATGTGGTTCTGGAAAACTACTGGGACCGTTCTATCCCTATCTTCCCGAAAGGGCCGATTGAACTGCAGGCACATGGTACAAACCTCGCCTTCAGAGATATCTATGTAAGGGAGATAAATGAAAAGTTATACAACCTCACTCAGGATGAGAGAGAACAGGGTTTTGTGTCACTTTTTAACGGTCGTAACCTCGAGGGATGGGTAGGAAATAAAGAATCGTATGTAATTGAGGATGGGATGATTGTCATAAGACCTGAAGAGGGAAGCGGTGGTAACCTTTATACAGAAAAAGAGTATTCTGATTTTATTTTCAGGTTTGAGTTTCAACTTACGCCTGCTGCCAACAACGGTCTTGGAATCCGGACACCCCTTACAGGGGATGCAGCCTATGTAGGAATGGAGATACAGATACTCGATAACAGCGCCCCCGTTTATGCAAACCTTCAACCCTACCAGTACCATGGCTCTGTTTATGGTGTCATTCCTGCAAAGAGAGGTTATCTGAAACCGGTTGGAGAATGGAACAGGGAGGAAGTTATTGTTCAGGGCACAAAAATAAAGGTGATACTCAACGGTACAACAATTGTTGACGGAGATATTGCAGAAGCCAGTAAGAACGGTACAATGGATGGAAGAGACCATCCTGGGTTGTTAAATAAATCGGGACACATAGGTTTCCTTGGACATGGTTCGGTGGTGAGGTTCAGGAATATACGCATAAAAGAGCTTTAGTGGATTAGAGGTCGTGGATTTTTGATTTTAGCAAACGCAGTGAGCCAATCCCGGGAATCGGGAACATTAACTTAACGCGTAGCGGTTCTGTTCTTGTAGATATTTGATATTCAATAAATTAACAATTCCCCGTAGGGGATCTGGATTATTTCATTTATTTAACCACGGAGGGCACGGAGAGCCACGGAGAAATCACGGAGTTTTTCAGACATTCGTCTCCGTGGTGCACCTGCCCGTGAACTGGCAATCCGTGTGATCCATGGTGAAATAATAATGGCAGACTGATAAAATGGATTTTTGCGGTTTAATAGGTCAAATTGAAATAAATGGGATTCAATGAATTTATTATTTTTTGTGAGGGATACGGATTATTTCATTTATTTAACCACGGAGGGCACGGAGAGTCACGGAGAAATCACGGAGTTTTTCAGGCAGGACTCTCCGTGGTGCGCCTGCCCGTGAACTGGCAATCCGTGTGATCCGTGGTGAAATAATAATGGCAGACTGATAAAATGGATTTTTGCGGTTTAATAGGTCAAATTGAAATAAATGGGATTCAATGAATTTATTATTTTTTGTGAGGGATACGGATTATTTCATTTATTTAACCACGGAGGGCACGGAGAGTCACGGAGAAATCACGGAGTTTTTCAGACATTCGTCTCCGTGGTGCGCTTGACCGCGCGCTGGTAATCCGTGTAATCCGTGGTGAAATAATGTCCGACTGATAAAATGGATTTGTGCGAATTAAAAGAAAAGATTGAAATAAATGTCAATGAAATAATTATTTTCTGTATAATTATGGATTACAAGATTTTTTGAAATAAAGAAGCAAATGAACTCACAGCAATATTTACCGCAGCAGGGAAACCAGCCCAAAGAAAGAACCCTAATTACAAAAATCAAAAATCAAAAATCAAAAATCAAAAATCATAAATCCAAAATAACATGAGATCTTTTCTATCATTATCATTATTAATTCTGCTTACATTGTTTAAGCCTGAGAGTGTTCCCGGCCCCTGCGGTGCTTTACCCTCCGAATCCCAGCTTGCATGGCATGAAATGGAATATTACATGTTTGTACATTTTACGGTTAACACATTTACTGACAAAGAGTGGGGTTATGGTGATGAATCGCCGGAAATATTCAATCCCACCGGGCTTGATTGCAGGCAGTGGGCCAGAGTTGCAAAGGAGGCAGGGATGAAGGGCATTATTATCACTGCCAAGCATCACGACGGATTCTGTCTGTGGCCTTCGAAGTACACCGAACATTCTATGAAAAACTCCCCATGGCGCAATGGCAAAGGCGATGTCCTCAGGGAACTGCGTCAGGCATGCGATGAGTACGGGCTGAAGATGGGGGTGTATCTCTCTCCGTGGGACCGTAACAGTGCTGTTTATGGATCTCGGGAATACATTGATTATTATCGGAATCAACTCCGCGAGTTGCTTACGAACTATGGAGAAATTTTTGAGGTTTGGTTCGATGGTGCCAATGGCGGCGACGGTTATTATGGCGGAGCACGGGAGACACGACGCATCGACAACCGAACCTATTATGACTGGCCAAACACCATTCAGATTGTGAGGGAATTACAGCCAGGGGCTGTAATGTTCAGCGATGCGGGACCTGATGTAAGGTGGGTGGGCAATGAGAGAGGCGTTGGCAGCCTGACCAACTGGTGCCGGCTGAATAGAGATGATATGTATCCCGGAGGACCTTTTGCAAAGATTCTTGGACAGGGACATGAGGATGGAAAATACTGGGTTCCGGCCGAAGTGGATGTCTCTATCAGGCCAGGATGGTTCTGGCACCAGAAAGAAGATTCGCTGGTAAAATCGCCAGAGAAACTTCTCGATATCTTTTATTCATCCATTGGAAGAAATTGTAATCTTCTTCTGAATGTACCCCCCGACAGAAGAGGCCTTATTCATGAAAATGACGTAAAGTCATTACTTGGCTTTAAGGAACTTCTTGATAAGGAATTTGCAAACGAACTTGCACGCGGGAAAAAGGTTACGGCATCCAGTTCAAGAGGAAGAAAGTTCTTGCCTACGAATGTTAACGATGGTAATCCTGATACCTACTGGGCAACCAGTGATGAAATCACAAATGCAGAACTGATAATTGACCTCGGTAAGGAAACTGAAGTGAACAGGATACTCCTTCAGGAATATATCAGACTCGGGCAGAGGATTCAGGAATTCAGTGTAGAGGCTTTCTCAGGCGGCGAATGGATCCACATTCTTGATGGAACAACAATAGGATATAAAATTATCAGGAAGTTTCCCATGGTGAAAGCATCGAAAATAAAGGTTAGAATAATAAAATCAAAGGCTTGCCCTCTTATTTCAAATATTGAACTTTACCGTGCACCAGGTGATTAAATCCGATGCTGGTTATTTTTGAGGCACTCCTACTGTCTGTGCAAGAAGAATAATCTGATTTGATCTCAATCCCATTTCGGGTGCCAGTTTATCTTTTGGGATAAGTCCTCTTACCACACAGCCGAGGTTTTCCGATGCACAATAGAGATAGACATTCTGGGCTATGAACCCGCAATTTGCGTAAGACCATAAGAGTTCGGAGTCAGCTACTGGATCCCCCTCTTTTTTATTCATTTTAGCCATATCGGCAACGTACACCAGGTTTAAAGGTGCCTTACCCACAAAGTCCTGAGTGCCTGTCAGACTGCGGATATCTCTGTCATGAACCTGTTTGAGAATATGGTTTTGGGCATCATATACGAATAATCCTTTTTGAAAAGTTACGTATATATCTATTTCCTGAATATTTCTTGCAGAAGGAGCAGTACGTTTCTTTTCCGACGGGCGGTTAATACCCCATGCTGCCCACAACAGGTCGGATAACTGCTGAAGCGACAGTTCGTCACCGGTGAAAGTCCGGGTGGACTGCCTTTCATTAAGAGCCTGCATAAGAGGCTTACCTCCCTGCTTTAAAGGTGCAGGTAGTATTATATCCTGTGCAAAAACACCTGCAGTTAAAGAAGTGCAGAAAAAAACAGTAAGAAAAAATCTGGATAAGCAAAGTCTTTTCATAGAGATATACTTTAGTTAATTAATTATAAGCTAATTTATTATAATTTTTTTTTCTTTACTTTTATTGTTCTACTTTATTTTTTGCTTGTATCCTCTCTTGAAACAGGTTGGCAAAAATATACAAAAAATATGTCATTCTATTTTTTATATACCCCCTTTCCCGTTTCCCCCAAGGGGGGGAAAAACCTGGAGTCTGTCAACCTTTTTCAGAACGATATACCCCCTTTCCCGTTTCCCCCAGGGGGGAAAGGCCTGGAGTCTGTCAACCTTTTTCAGAACGATATACCCCCTTTCCCGTTTCCCCCAGGGGGGAAAGGCTATATATTATGAAGTTAATTTTTGGAAGTTTTGCTATCAATAATTGACAATGGTATTTTCACGAGAAGGATGAATTTCTGAGGAGTACAGGGTTAAATGTATTACGAATTAAAAATGAAGAGAAGTAACATAAATAAAATAGTTAAAAAACATGGATTATTGTTGACATTTCCCCCTTGGGGGAAAAACAAAGGGGGTAATGTAATAAAGGGAATATTTTCAGGCGAAGTATGAATTTCTGAGGCGTACAGGAATAAATGTACTGCAATTTAAAAATAAAGAAATGATAAACGACACAGAAAAGGTATTGGAAGAAATCAAACAGTAAATAAATAAGCAAAATATTTAAAAAAACTGAATGCTTCAATTTCCCCCTTGGGGGAAAAACAAAGGGGGTAATGTAATA
>DYKN01000166.1 GCA_020722575.1 Rikenella microfusus
TTGGTGGCTCTGTGGCTCCGTGCGAAAACTTTTTCGCGGGAAAACCGCAGGTCGAAGGCTTGGGGTATTCTTTCCTTTTCAGAAATTATCGTTCCGACCTCGGCAAGTGGCAGACCTCCGATCCTCTCGGCTACCCCGACGGCTGGAACAATCTGGCGTATTTAAACAATAGGACATTGAATGACGTTGACTTTTTAGGGGCATGGAGTTTTACAAGATGGCTATATACTGGAGATGGAGATGCCCCAGATGAAATATATAACGCTGCGGTGCAAGATGCTGGTGAATCTTATTACGACGAATTGAATGCGGCGATAGCCGGTTATCCAGAATTGGGAACAGCACTAAACTATTATGGACAAACTCAGAGTTTAGTCGAATGGGATGCAACAACCTCCCTTACGCAAAGAGTTATGCCGGATCCTCTAGTTGCAGCATTTGCTTCATCGGTAAAGACTAATCTTCAATCTTCAATAGAAAATGTTATCAAAGCTCCGGGAACATATGGTGAAACATCTCAACTCTTGACATTAGATACAGGCACAACATTTGATCTAGGTTCAGCTTTGATATTAGGGCAATTCTATGTAAATGCCTCTGCCAATTGGACTGTCACCCATGTTACAGGGAACAAATACAGATACAACGGAACAATAACTTATACCATTAATGATGTGTTTGATTTTTCTACAACAGTACACCTTTTAAGTTTTGGTGCGTTGTCATTGGGAAAATCATTCAATGTAAACGTGAATTGGAATGACACTATTAGCGGATATTTTTATGAATAATAATTTTTTTTGTTTTTTTCGCATTTTGTATGAGATAATGTTTTTGTTCCCCTTTTTGGCACTGACATCTTTGTGTTTATTGGCAAACTCGTGTGGAAAAAACCCTAGTAATATTCGTAGACTTGGTTTTTGTGGATGGTCAAGCTATGGCGATCCAGAAAAAAGCATGGAAGCCCCAATTAATTACGTGCTATCATACAAAAAAACAAATAACAAATTCCCAAGTACTGAAGAAGTAAAAAAACGCATGCTCGGCAAAAAGTTACGATTCATATTCTATTCGTATTCAAGTGATAATGACTGCTTTCAGGTAGCATGGTGGAGTGGGGAAACGACTTGGATATATGATTCCAGAACTAATATATACTATGAAACAACATTAGACATGATGCATGAGAGATGGTTTGCAATAAATGAGAGTAAAAATAATATCCCATCGGATGTCAAATACATCAATCTGTACGAATAAAAAATATATTGTTGCCATTCCAGATACAATGCTTAATATCAATAAATATAGCTATAACATATAGTATTCAAGCCTTTGGAGGCTTGCCTTGATCTCAGTTGCGAAATTCGCACCCGAATGTATATTTGCCCTATGTTCTTTTGAAAATTCAGC
>DYKN01000021.1 GCA_020722575.1 Rikenella microfusus
TGTATGTATATCCTTGGATGAGGGCAAAGGGATAAAGAAAAACAGGACCCCATCCAAAGAAAGCCACATCATACAAGAAGGAAGTGAAGAAACATGCTTGTGCAAGATTGGCTTCAGCCAAAGAGAAGTGGCGGGACATGAGTGCAAATATGAAGTTTATCCAGACAAGTTCATCCCAAAAACCACCGAGCTGGCAGGTCCAGAATATGCGGGAGAGCGCTTCATTCTTTGGTCCCACCAATGGCCAGCTTGTGTGTAGGTCAGGTGTGAGGATGTGGAAATAGATATAGAAACAGATTACTATCAGAATGAATCCTGCAGGAAGCCAAAGCCACATTTTCCAGGACCATTTGCCGTTAAGCCAAGGATATCGCAAGGGAGTTTTGAGCCAGTACTTGGCCAAGAGTGCTGGAACAATGAAAATACCACCAACCATGAATACTGTAAATTCGAGAAGTCGTTGGTCAGTGAAGTTCGAATCAACTGTGATGAGAAAGAGTATCAGGATGGGGATTGTAAAAAGGCAGAGTGTCTTGAGCCACAGTATGTCCTTTGCGTTCCACGCAAAAAAGAATGATGCACCCAAGCAAATCCAACCAATGATGTGGAAGTAGGGCCAACCAACGCGGTCAGGTTTTAAGGCAACAATGAAAATAACTGCAAGGCAAATGAGCCAGAGGGAAGCTCGTTTGGAGGGAGAGACTGGAGCTAGTCTTATTTCTGCAGGAAGAGCTTGTATGTGGGTCATACGTTATTTTCCGAATTGACATCTATCATCGTTTTTTTTGCTCCGACGGTTGTGACTAACATGTTTGGCGTATTGGATTTTTCGACATGGTCAAGGTTAGTGATCTCTTTTCTCCCTCTTCAGCTATTTTCATCCGTGGAAAAACAAAATTTAAAATTTTTTCCCTATATAATATCCGGATGAATTACATGTTGTTAAGATAACGAATGATTTTCAGGCTGTCAAGAATGGAAAAGATTGAAGAATCACTATATTATGTGTACAAAATTTGCACCAGTTAGATTCAATGTGCAATGCACTTATTGGCGCACATTCAGTGAGAAATAAATGGAAAATTTTTACATTGATATTTAATTTGACTTTGTTTTTTCAAAATAGTATTTTATAATTTTAATAATAGGAGTTTAGAAAATGAAACAAAAGATATTTTTTATTTTTATTATCCTATTTTCTATTTTTTTTGTTATTAATATTGAGGCGAAAAAACATATTGATGCTGTCTATTTTGAAGAAGGTGTAAATAAATATTTAGAAGGCGACTTTGATGGGGCAATTTCCGATTTTAAAAAAAGTCTGGACTACAACAGTGACAACTTGGATTCAAAAACAGCCTTACTAAAAATCTATATGGAACGAGGTCGTTACTACTATAACAATAGGGATTATCAAAAAGCCTTAAAAGATTTTAATGAAGCCAACACGATTTCTCCGGACAATCAGACAATTGTCGATTTAATCAAAAATAGCAAACAAAAATTATTAGACAACGAAGAACACATTGTACAAGAAGTTTCTCCTAATGATATCGAAAAAATAAAACAGGCTATTGGACTTGACGACAGCATGCAATCTTTTATGAAGTCTTTAAAAGAATTTCAAGCTCGTGATGAAAATTTGTTAAAAGCATTGGAAGAACAAAAAAGTGGCGTTTTAGAACTTAAAAAATTAATTTTTTTTGTCATTGTCGGTGGGATTGTAGCTTTCTTTTTGTTTATTATCATTGTTGTTTTTTTTATCAAAAAAGTTCCTCAAAGCAGTTCAATAGATGATAAGAAACTAGATGACATTTTAAATAAAATGAAGCAAGGGGATGGTGTTGATTTTTCTGAAAAAGATTGGACTGGGGTCAAATTTAAAAAAGATATTTCTATCAACACTTTAAAACAAGCTTTGAATTCTAACAATTTTAATAGAAGAGTAGAAGCTTTTAATTTGATTTTTCTTTATGATAAAGAAATGGCTTTTAATTTAATTCGAGAAAAACTGGAAAAAGGCACAAATTCAGACAAGGCAGTGATGTATGCTGTCCTAGGTAAAGTACAGACAATTCAAGCTCTTTTACTTTTATTGGAATTCTCTTCTGATGCATATTTAAAAGGACACTTGAAACATTCTATAAAAAATGCTTTAAAGCAATATTTAAATTTGAAATTTTTAACACAAAAACATAAAGATGTCATTAACAGGATTATAAATCAATAAGGGGAGAAACAATGAGTGATAAGAAAAAAATATTAATATTGGATGATTACAAAAATATCAGAGATTTGGTAAAAGAGTTCTTATCTGGTGATGAATATGAAGTATTGGAAGGTAAAAACGGAAAAGAAGGTCTTGACATTTTGAAAAAAAATTCAGATTTAGATGTTATCCTGTTAGATCTCAATATGCCTGAAATGAATGGTTTTGAATTTTTAGATCATAGAAAAGAAATTAATCCTGATGTCCCTGTTGTTGTCATGTCTGCCTACGATCAGAGCGAACCGGCTTTTAAAGCTATTGAAAAAGGGGCTTTTACTTTTTCACCAAAGCCAATTGATTTCCAGGATTTACAAAAGGTTATTCTCAAAGCTTTAGATTTTAGAAAATTGCAATTCGCAAAATCTACTTTGCTTAGTTTTATGAATCAAGAAACTTTTTTTGAATTGCCTTCTTCTCCTGAAATTCTCAATGGTACTACAGCTATGCTCAAATCTCAGCTTCAATTTTTTAAATTACAACCTGAAAATGTTGAAATGATTTATAGTGCTTTTTATAATGCCCTAAACAATGCTTATGAACATGGTAATAAGAAAGATACGACGAAAAAAATATTTGTTAAAATTTTATTCACTAGGGGCGACATTACTATTCATGTAAAAGATGAAGGTCAAGGATTTGATTACAGTCAATATTTAAATTCTGACACAGATATGATTACAAAAAGCAAAGGTATGCTTTTAATAAACTTCTCTATGGATGAAGTCAAATTTAATGATTCAGGCAATGAAATCATTATGCACAAAAAATTGATGGCGTAACATTTGGGGGTCCCTGTCTCTAATTTAATGCTTTGGAATGATAAATATCTTGGACCGGAATACACACTAACTGTTCACAAAATATTCCCTGGATATGATTAGGATAAGCTGATTGAAAGGTTATTGCCATTATCTGAGAATACAACCGCAAAAGTCATATCAGTTAATGCAACATAGTTTGGTACAAGTTCTATTTTATAATGATTTTGTTGATAATCTTATTCTTGTTGAATTTCAAAATATAAAAATACACTCCTCGTTCCATTATCTTACCAATCTCATTCCTACCATCCCAAATGACCCGATGTAACCCTGAGTTATAATTTTGATTATCTATTACTGTTTTTATTTTTCTACCATAACTATCGTAAACAACAAGATTCACGGATCCAGAATCAACCAAAGAAAAGATGATTGTCAAACTATCTCCTGATTCTAAAACAGTTGGAAAAGCATGAGAATCAAATTCGGAGGCTTCTAAATTATATCTCAACAATTTAACAGTTGGAATAGTATAAGTAAATTCATTAGGAACTGTAATATGATTTGAATAAGTTAAATAGCCATTTTTTAAAATTTTCAATTTATACGAACCAGGCAAAGAATCAAAGTCAAAAGAACCAACAGCATCTGTTGTCAGCTTATTCAAAATATGATTGGACATATCAGAAACTTCAACGATTACTTCAGCCAGTCTGCTAGAATTATATTCAGCCAGCACTGTACCAGAAACAGAGACAGGGACTCGAGTCGTAATCATCCCACTGACATCTTTTTTATTAGTGTTTTTTGAAGAATAAGCATAAAATTTTAGTTTATTATAATTTGTCATTGATGTAGTCTCATAGGCAAAAATCTTAATTGTGAAAATTTTATTGCTTCTCCCTGAAATAGACAAAGGCATTTCATTAGTTAAGGACATTGTCACATCAATTCCGTCAGGATTATAAATCTCAAATCTCCAACTTCCTGGTTGTTGACTGATATTTGTACGTCTCAAATAAATAATATCGTTATAATAATCATCATTTTCCAATTTTAAGAAATATATTGATGCGGGTCCAACTAAGGCTCGACCTCGTGATACTTTTTGATCAATTGTGTTATTTGACAAATCTAAAATTGATCCATATATATCTGACCCGTCAGGAGATGACGGCATAGTAGTACTGCTAATTACAATATCAGGCTGAGGAGCCCGTAAAATGTATCCAAAATCTGTCATATCCTTTTTAAGTTTACCTTGTGAGTATAACTTTAAATAAAAATGGTTAGTAAAACCAATAGGATTTGTAGTAGAAGACAATACTCCTAAACGAATTTGCATCGTAACAGCTGAATGTGAAGGCATAACTAAAGATAGTCCATTTGTGATAATAGATGTGGCTACATCAATCGAACTATTATTAGATTGTATTGTAATTTCCCAATTTGAATCTTCATCTAAAAATCCTTTTAATAGCATAGATTCAGATGTATCTTTTCGATTTTCCAATATGATGTAATTTGTATAATAATGATTTGTTTCAACAAAAATATTTGTTACCTGAATGGTAACAGCATCTTGTTCAACTTCAGACCAAGAGCCATCAAGACGCGTAATATTAGGCATGCCTTTATCTGTTGCAATAGAAATCAAATTCAACAAATCTTTTTTTACACCAGATCGGGAAATCAGCCAAACTTGATTTGTAAATTTGTCATTCAATTGAACAATATTGCTGTCTTCCAAATGAGTTATTACACGCATGGTCCAAATGGTATGTGTTGCAATTGTCAGATAACGCAAGTTTGTTACCTCATTACAATTAATCCATGAACCATTTGTTTTTAACCCATAAGAGAATGTCCAAAAATTGGAAGAAGCCATAGCTTTTAATGTATAGCGTTCATTAGAGCGACCTATTACATTAGTAAAATCATTTTGCATCAAAATATAATTAGTGATAATATCTCCCTTCTCAAGAGAAAATGAATACAATTGGGTTATATCAGGAAAATATTCATTGTCAAAATGATTAGTCGTCATCAAATCAGGTCTTCCTCTATCTGTGACTTTAACAGTAAATTCCATTCTGTCATATTGATCATGACCTAAAGAATATAAAGTATTATACAATATTACAGCATTTGTAATGGTACTGTTTGTAGGCAAAGAAACCTTAATTCGCATAAAATTGGTAATTTGAGGATTATTTCCAAACAAAAATCCATTTCCTGAAAAATTAGTTACAAAAACTGAAACATCACTCAATGAGCCACTATTCGTTTTAAACAAATATTGAATGGAATATTCATTAGTAAGATGTGTAGACTTATAACGCAAATCAGTTGATTTATCTGTTCTATCATTCCTTAGCATAAAATCAAATGAATTAGAATAACCACGCTCTATTGGAAAAGAAATTTTTTGTGATACAGGTACTTTTTCTCGAATAGAACAAGTACCATCCGATTTGACAATATTTGGCAAATTATTATCTACAGCAATAAACTTAAATAACCCTAAATCATATTTTTTTCTTCCTTGTGAAAACAATTTCACATAGTTGCTAAGAATTATAGTGCCATCAATCGCATAGGCAGAATTTGTTTTAAGTGAAATTTTCATTTGTAAGGTTTTTTGGGTATTAGGAGATAATCTTAGACTTCTCCCTGAACCATTTGTAAGAGAATCAGTAATATCAACATACCCAGAATTAGTAAAAATCGCATATTGGATTGAAAAGTCCGGATAACTGTTAGCGTTCCAGGATGTTAATAATAAGTTTTCCATAAAATTGTTTCTACTGTTCTTGACATAAAAATCAAAAGCTATTTTTTCCCCTTTCTCCACAAAAACATTAGTCCATTGATTCCCAGCTAAAACATTTGTTACATTCGCATTAGTCCATTTACTACTGTAAGAAATATTAGGCTGGCCATCGTCTGCCAGAACAGCAGTGATACGACAAGCATCTTCATGTTCAACATTTTTATCCAAAGTAGAAAATCGTAATCGTGTGGCAAATATTGTATCTAAAGGATAAATAGTATTATCTAAATATAGGATTGTTTTTAGATAAGTATTGGTTTTTTTTGACAAGTTGACAAAACAGCCTGTATTTGTCACAAAAAATGTGACATTGGAAGACCACCCATTATTGGTTAAATAATAATATTTATGAAATCCACTATTAAATTGATAATCTTTTTCATATAATAAATAGGTAAAAGCCTTATTTGTATTATCATTTTCAAGGCGAGTTAATAATATGTTCGAGATACCAGATTCAATAGGAATATTTGTAAGTTGTGTAAAATCATCTCCATAACCTTGCCACTTTGAACTTGACATGGCTATATCAGGATGTCCTGTATTTGTAATAAAGAAATGAATTTTTGCTTCATCTTTGACTAATCGTGCTTCAGATTGTAGATCAAACACAACACTATAATCAGGTGTACCAAAATTCAAATATTCAGAATCTAACTTAGATACAAGACGCATAGTTCGTGAACTGTTAGGAGAAAGAGTTTGTGTAAAGCCAGTAACAGAATCCCATGCACCACTTTTCCAAATCTCAACAGATGTGGTAAAGGAGGAAGCATCACCGCCTGAAATCGCACGATAAAAATTCAAATTTTCAGCAACAGCATCAGCACGGTCATTTCGAATTAGAAAAGGGAAAACAATTTGTTCGCCTTTTTCAATGGTCAAAGTCCTATTTTGGAGGGAATTATTTTCAGTGATATTTGTCCAATCAACAAGATTTGTCTGTACAATATTAGGTTTCCCTAAATCAACCACATTATAAATCAATCTCACTTTATCCTTTTTAGTTTGACCAAGACTTAAAAGTTCAAAAGTTAACGTTTTTTGTACTCCAAGGACATGTGTACTGTTTTTATTTAGAAGACTGACAATTTTTAGCAATTTATTTGTATTACTTAGTATGGACAAATGCATGTACTGATTTGAAGATGCGGTTGTGACATCCTGTTCTACAATTCCATTGGTCATGGTATATAATTTAAAGGAAAAGTCACCAATAGCATCTTGTGTAAATTTAAAATTATAAATTTCATTTTTATTTGTACTGTTTCCTAAAGACAAATAAGTAATATTTGTAATCCCTTTTTCTATATCAAGGGTATGACGCTGGCTTGAAGGAGAATCTTCATAGACCTTGTACCAAGATTGATTCGTCAAATAAATATCCGGTCTTGATTTATCAACTACAGAAAAGATAAATTTTGTTTTATCAGATTTTTTACCACGTTGCGATATAAAATTAAATTTAATATTAGCATCACTATTACCTACAGCAAGACCGCTATTTGATTTTAAAGTAATAGATAGCTGCATCGTGGCTCGACTTACAGAAGACAAATTAGTCAAAGTGCAGTTAGAACTTACAATGATAGGCACACCACCAACCAATCTATAATTTGTAATGTTGAAATCATTGCAATTTTCTAAAAATCTCTCGAACTCCATGGTTTCTGATTGATCTGTACGATCATTTTCAAGATAATAAGGGAAATGTATAGTTTCAGCCTTTTCAATCAAAATGGTTTTTACTTCCTCATAATAAGTGGAAGCATATTCATTTGTCCATTGCCCATTTAAGGTGATATCTGGAATTCCTTTATCAGTAGCAGAGACAACTAGTTTAATATTATCATGATAATAGTCATCTTTTGTAGCCAATTGAATACGAACTTCCGAAGATTGGCCTAATGCAAAAGCATTCGTTTTAAGAGAAATAATAGTAAGGAGTTTGACATTTGTTCCTGCAGGAATATCAATATTTTCTCCCACACTTTTAACTGATGAAGAAATATCATTTGTACTATCATTAGTCACTACGAAATAAGAAACATTATAAAGCGAAGAATGATTTCCAGAATCAATATCTTTTAATTTATAAGTAAAAGCCTTATTTGTATTATCATTTTCTAATTTTAATAAGACTTTGTTTGTCTCCCATTCTTCTAAAGAGAAATTACTGATTTGTGAAGATTCCCCAATAGGACCTTCCCAAGAATTAGATAGATTATCAATATCAGGATTTCCTGTATTAACAATGTTCATAACAACCTTGGCTTTATCAGAAACCAAGCGAGCACCGGAATCCATGATTAAATGATATTCAACAGGTTGTTCTCCTAATTCATAGGAAGATAATGCATCAAGAGAGATTGCCATACGCATTGTAATGCTACTGGTTTGACTAAAAGTATTAGTAAATCCATTAGCACTTTCAATAATAGAAGATATATTGCTCCAACTGCCTGAATGTAAAACTTCATAGACCACATTAAAATTATGGTAATCATCACCTGCCGTTTCTGCAGTTAATTTCAAATTTTCAGCAAAATCCATCCTGTCATTTCTTACATAAAAATAGAAATATTCGGTATCCCCTTTGTTGATATTCAAATGTTTTTCCTGTTCTCCATAGACAGTGGTAATATTAGTCCAGTTTGAATAATTAGTTTGTATTATATTGGGCTTACCAAAGTCAGACACAAGATAATTAAATTTTACACTATCGTTGACAGAACCACCAAGGGATTCTAAAATTGTTGTATTGTTTTGCACAAAGCCTAAATTATATCCGGAATTTGCATCAAGATAAGCCAATATTTTTAATATTTTATTTGAATTAGAAGTAATTGTCACATGCAAGTTTTGGTTTGTAATAACAGAGGAAGACACATCAGCTCCATCTATTTCATATCTAAAAGAGAACCCACTGTAAATATCGGAAAAACCATATAATTTTTTCAGCACTTCAATCTCATTTTCAGCAGGTTTATGATTCCACAATTTTACAAAAATCTGGTTAGAATGCCCTTTTTCGATTGAAAGATTTGTAATTTGGAAAGAAGGAGAGGCTTCAATGATATTCGTCCAGGTATTATCAACAAGGGAAATATCTGGCATACCATTATCGACAACATGATAAATCAGACGTGACTTATCATGAATTAATTGACCTTGAGATTTTAAATTAAAAATATAAGAGCAAGAATTATCCCCAAGGGATAAGGAAGAATTAGACGCTAAAGTATTAACAAACCCTAAAGTCTTAGAACTCACAGCACCTAAAGTCAAATTCAAACCAGTAGGGGAGGCAACTAAAGATGTTATATTTGTGAAGGCTCCACCAGAATAGGAATAAACCTGATAAGTATAACCAGAAAATCCACCTGTAATATGAAGATTCAAATTTTCTGCCTTATCCGGTCTGTCATTTTGTATAAAAAACGGGTAAATCTTTGTATCATTTTTTTCAATATCAATTGTCGTTGACTGAACCATATAGTTAGTTGTAATCAAGTTGTTCCATGCCAGATTGGTAGCTTGCACAATATCAGGTTTACCTTTATCAGTGACAGAAGTTATTACACGCACAGAATCAAGAGTGGTTTTCTCGAATGAATACAATTTCATATCAAATGCAAATCCCTGGTTCAAAGTATAAATAGAATTACTATCTAATGTTACTTGAGTCAAAAGTTTTTTGTTTGTATTCGCTCCAATAAAAAGGGTATAGCCTGACAAATTCGTTGCCAAAGCAGTAATATTATTTGTAACTGAGTTGGAAATCAGGGAATAATTGAGAGTAAAATCGTCACCTGAGATAGCCGTTCCGGAAAAAATAAAATTATCATTTGTGTTCCGATCATTATTCAATTGAAACAAGAAATTCCTTGTTTCGCCTTTTTCAAAAACATAATTTGTAATTTGCGATATAATAACGTTTTCTCTTTGACTCCAACCACCAGATTCAGAAAGAATATTGGGTTGACTAAAATCTCCAATAGTGAAAACAAATCGTGATGTATCAGATATGAGATGCCCCTGGGAATAAACTCTTACCCAATTTGTAAGAGGACTATCACCTACTGCCCATTTTGGGTTATTTGTAAGAAAAGTGGAAACCATCAGTGTTGCAGTTGAAACAGCAGGCAAAGTAACAGTAAAATTCCCACTGATAACGTCATCTGTTATATTCGTCCAGCCAGAAGCCGTCTTTAAAAAATAATCATGTTTAAAATATTGGGCATCATTTTTTTGTACATGAAGATTTAATTTTTCAGGCTGATCTGTTCGATCATTCTGAATATAGAAATTATAGGAGCGATTAAAATTCACTTCTGAATATAAATTTGTCGTTTGAATGCTATAATTTGTTGAATAAACACCATCCCAGGAACCAGAAGAATGCACAATATCTGGATGACCCCGATCAGTGACAGACAAAACAAAAGCACAAGAATCAAATACATTTAATTCTTGGGAATACAGCCGTAAATTTATAGACTTATTAGAAGAGAAAGAATACGTTGAATTTGATTTTAAAGTCATTTTCAAAAAGACCAAGCAGTTTGATTGGGAACCGACATGGTTTGTGTAATAGTTACTAACAACATCCGGATAAACAGAATTGGTAATAGAATTCGTGATAGCAAAATAATCTACAAAAAAATCATCCATCCAACCACCAGCAGAAGATTTTAAATGCAAAGATTCACCTTCTGATTTATCATTTTCTAATTTCAAGAAGACAAGATTTGTATAACCTTTTTCTAAAAAGACGGTTTGTTTTTGGATAGACGGAGTTGTTTCTTTGACATCATCCCAATATTGGGTTGACAAGGTTAAATTTGTCATAATAATATCTGGATTTCCTAAATCAGCCACCTTTAACCAAAATTTTGCATAATCACTATTCTGCTGCCCCTGTGATTGTGCATAAATAACAAAATCTTCCAAATCTCCGAAATTATAACCACTATTAACATTAAGATGCACATCTAATTTCATCGTAATACAAGAATTATTGCCTACGACCACTTTAAATTGGTTCCCTATCGCTGTAGCCCTATCAGTAACATTTGACCAACTCCCATTATTCCACCATAAGTATTGTGCAGTGAAATCGCCAGTATCGCCATCTCCATGAATACGAAGCAATTCAGAGGAAGAATTTTTATTATTATAGACTAAAAAAGGGAATTCCACGCTGTGACCTATTTCTATAAGATTGGTTTTTTGTTGCTGATTTATAGAGGCTAAATTTTTTTCATAAAAATTCGTCCATTGCAAGTTTGTCAAAGATAAATCTGGCTTTCCAAAGTCAGATATAATGGAGACAAAAGAACCTCGATCTATCAGATTCCCATCTTTAGGTTCTACCTGAACCCATTCAACAAAAGTTTCACCATTAGAATAAGCAGATTCTGTTGCAACAGTCATGACACATCGCATTGTAAGAGTGGTTTGGGGAGACATGATTTTAAAATACCCAGATGAAGAACCTACTGAGGCAGTGACATCATTTGTTCCACCAGAACGATCATAATATTTTAAATTCCAATCATTTGTCGATTTTTTCCCTTTTATGTAAAAATTGCCAATATTAATAGGACTGTTATTTTCAATAAAAAAATCAAAACTATGTCCACTGGCTTTATCCATGACATTTGTAATTATTTGCACATAATTGTTGGAACTTTCATAAATATTATTCCAGGAAGAAGAGACAATCAAATCTGGTCTTGCAATACCATAAGTCGTAATCATATAAATTTTATCTATGTATCCTGTGACCAAACTAGAAGCTAATAAATTCACTGAGCTATAATAACCTTCTTTGATATTGGTATTCGTAACACAAACACCAACTTTAAAAATCAAATTAGTGATACCAGAGGCATTATTAACAATATGACCTGTAGATATTATTGAAGCCGTAATATTTGTCCATTTTGAAGGATCCTTATATTCTGGCGCAGCAATATTATTGCCAATATACTGAAAATAACGGACACGCCAATAATTTGTTCCATTATCTGAGCCAGAATCAGTATAATCAAAAGACTGAGCTGTTAATTTTAATGTATCAGACAATAGCCGATCATTTTGCAATTTTACAACATATAAATAATCGTTAGTATTCCCTTGAATTACAACGTTAGTACTATAAGACCCCCCAGAAGTTTGTTCAGGAATATTCGTCCCATACAACCCATCTCCAAAAAAGGTGCTATCATTTGTTGTTTTTAAACATAAATCAGGTGGGAATACACGAGATGTATTAAACCTGATCACATCGATATCTTCGTTCGTATTAATTAATGAAACAGATTTTAATAAGATTTTATTTGTCATATCGGCATTTACATTTGTATTGGGATGCACTGAAACATGTAAGGTAATCGAGGAATGGGCAAGCAAGATAGGTGAAATCCAGCCAGAAGACAAAGAAGAAGTAATATCAGAAATCCCAAAAACATAACTAACATCCCAATAAGCCGTATTTGACTGAATGCTATAAATTTTTGTAGCATAAGGTGAATCTGCGGCATTTGAAATTATAGCACTATAGGAATTGGTAACCAAATGAGAAACATAAGCAAAAATTGACTGGCCAGCAGAAGTAGCATTAATAGTCCCACGACCAAATTCATTGGTAGTCACAGCAATAGCATCAACACGGGAAGAAACACATCTTGTTTTAAAAGTGCCAACATCCCATTTATGACTTTTTGTAGGAGCACCTTCAGGTCTTGTCTCTAAACGTACAGACATCTCTTCATTGGCTCCGCTATTTAAAGATGCAGGAGGGGTTATTTTTACTATAATATCATAACTTCCACCAGATGCGACATCATTAATCTTATAGCCAAATAGAGGATCAGAAATTTTTGTTGTAATTTCAGTTGACCCATCAAAATAATGCACCTGCCATCCTGTGGTTAGACCAGTGGTTTCTATGCTATACAAAATCATATCCATGGATTCTGTTCCCTGGTTTTGAAGACGATAAACAAAAATATTTGTCATTCCATTATCTGCAGTATTTGAAACAGTCTGTTGATTGCTATTCGTATTATAAATATTATCCCCAATGAAAGAGCCTGATCCTGTCCTCACTAAAATATCAGCTTTGGAATTTATAACGCGAGTTGTCAATTTTATACGATCTTCCTGAACAATATTATTAGAAGAAATTACGTCCATAAAAACATCATATTCAGAATCAAAAGCCGTAGTATCATGAGGAATAACATCAACTCGAATTTGTGTTGATTGGTTATTATTCAAACAAAGAGACCAAGAACTTTGTGTAATTGATGAAGGAAGGAGATTTGTCCCTGTAATAGAATCATAATACTTTACTATAAAATTCGCAGAGGAAGCATAACCATTTATTTTCAAAGTATCAGCGTTCCCAACATTTTTTATCCGCACATAATACGAAGCAATGACATTGGTATCGGCTTTTAAGAACTTATCTTGAAACGTAGCATCAGAATTATATATCCCCCGTCCTGCATAATCAAGGACAACACTATTGCTTAAAACCGTACCCACTTCTATATCTGGCAAATATTTAGTAGCTTGGGCACGCAAAAAAGCCACATCATGTTTATACCATGTACTTCCAGCCTGGGCAAAATTCGTTAAATATACCTGATAAAAATTTCCATCTGGAAGACCAGCATTTGCAGTAGCAAACAATTTGATAGCCTTTATCTGATTTTCATTAGTATAACCCTTAACAGACTGAGTCCATCCAGTGGTAGTGATTTTAGATGTTATATCTTGGTTAGTGTTCCAATTTGTTCCATTCCAGACACAATCATAATATTTAACATGCCATTCTGCAGAATTTCCCAATCCTTTCAACACAAAATTCGTTCCAATATTCCCTTCATTCTTAATAAAGAAAAATCCTTCAGCCGAATTAGTTCCATCAGGATAAACAAAAACAATCATATTTTGATTATCGCCATTCTCATTTATAACAAGGTTCCCATAGGTATTTTGACCATTTTCATAAGTTCCCACTTCCAAATCACCAAGATAGGATTCAAGGGCTTCTACCTTATACTCATAAACAATAGGGGTTTCTTTTCCATCATTTTCTCTTGTCTTTGTCTTTGCATACATTAAAATTTGCATTTCCAAATTATTCCCCAGTAAAGCACTGGGAATATCATAATTGGTTTCAAATGAAGTAGAAGAACCATGATTAGTCTCTACAATCCAATTGGTATTAGAATTGTAATTCGCCGAATTCCATCCTATCCCAGAGAAAGCCCATTTTATTTTTCCCCAATCTGGTGTATAAGTTTGAACATTAGATAAATGCACTTTTTTGACGACACCAGGAATAATATTAATAGAAAGGTAACGACCAACATTCCGATACAATCTACCAGAGGAACCTCCTGATTGATAATAAGGACGGTTCCAATAATTAAAACTTCTGTTCCCAGCTTGGTTAAATCTTTGGTAACTAAAACCCTGTCCCCAAGTCAGACAATTATTTCCTTGAACAGCAATTCTTCCATTATGAGCAAAAGAATAATTCTGATTTAAATCAATATCATTCGCAAATTGTTGAGCCGTTGATTTTCTAATTTGCTGTAGTATCCCATGGTTATTTCGATCTGAATTATGAGAATCCCACGAAACATACACAAATTCACTATCTGTGGTTTTTAAATCAACATAACTTGCAGACTGATCATTAACAACCCCAACATGACAATCATTTCCACCAGTTGACCAATGTCGTGTAAAAGAGCCTCCTGATTTTGTCAAATGTTGAGCCCATACCTTATGCCCATTATAACGCAAAGACCAGGCTACAAAAATATTTGTGTTAGCATCAATATCTATTGCACAATTTTCTTCAGACCAGTACCAATATCCACTGGTATCAGAATACCGACCTGAAGTTTCATTGATTTGAAAAGCAGAGTCGATTTGGGTTCCTGTATCAACAGAACGTTTCTGAAGATAAATATTGTCATCTCCAGTATGGTAATATGCTATATACAAAATGCCATCAGGCCCCACTTTCAAATCAGGTGGATAATATACAGAGATCGAGGCAATAGAAATTCCATCATCACCCCACATTCGTTGGCCATTAGTGGAATTAATCTTTTGTATTCGTGCAGAAGAATTATTGCCTGCCACGACATATATATATCCCTGATATGTATCTATTCTAGGATTGCAATAATAATAATTAATATTAGAAAAGGCCCGAACTTCAATTCCATTATTCCAGGCTGGAGCTGGTGCAGCAGCATTAGTAAATTTTTGTATCCAGATGTATTGATTCCCATTCGCAATTTTACTGTTCCATGCAACATAAATATTTTCATTTGTATCTAAAGCTAAAGATGGGTACGATGAGGGATCATAACCTAAATAATAATTAATATCGGAAGCATTAGTTCGTCTTTGCACCCAAACAAGAGAGGGCCAAGATTTATCACCATTTAAATCAAATTTTCCCAGCATAACTCCATAACCATAATACGTACCATCATCTCTCACATCTGCTTTTACAGCATCAATAACAACATAATTTTTTTGGGATTTTGGAAAATATTGGATATCCCAGGAAGGTCCATCCCATCCACCAAAAGCAGTGCCTCCAATTTGCAACAAACCACTACCTAGATAAGGAACATTATTTTGATCAGGATATAAAGGATCCATACTTTCATTCCCTGAAAAAGTTTCAGTAAAAACAAGGCGATTGTTCACTCGAGAGATTGAACCAGCAAATATATGGGATACTAACAACAACCATAAAAGAAAAATGAAAAGACCATGCTTTTTCATAACCATTAATCAAACCTCTTATTTAATTGCGATTTTTTTACGAACAATACCTTCTGATGTCTTAATAAACATAATATAAAGACCTCTACTTAAAAATGCCCCATCATTTCCAGTCCCATCCCATAATTTGTAATAAACACCAGGGTCCTTATTTTCATCTACAAGATTACGCACGAGGTGTCCATGCATATCATAAATTGAGATTGCAACAGGGCCACTTTTGGTCACTGAATAAACGAAGTTTCCACTTTCGCCAGAAGAAAGAGGATTAGGAAACAATCGCAAATCAAGAGAATTATTATTCATATTAAAAGGAACCAAACTAACTGATAAATTATTCGTACGAGAACCTGTAAAATAACTTATTTCCTTACCAACAAACCCATCAGCATCAATTTGAATAGAATAAAGATATTTACTTGAGTAAAGATTAATAGAATAATAACCATTATTATCAGATTTTCCTTTAAAAGAAGTACCAAAAGCAGAATGCACAACAATCGTAGCATTCGCAATAGCTGAACCATCCTTAACATGTTTGATAAAACCATGAATCAAATAATAATCAACTGTAACTTTTACTTCATTTGTCGCAGTGATATTTGTGTTTTTCACTGGTTTTGCCAATAGATAATTTGTGTAAACACCACCAAGAGCAGTGTCTATTGTGGGGGTCACAGAACAACGAATCCTAAAAAAGTCATTAGGTGCCACTTGACTTGTTGTGTATCCAGTCGTTGTAATGAGGGGGGTTAAATCAACAATATTCATACCATCCAAATAATAGCGAACCGTAAAATGTGAATTTCCAGGAGGTGCTTTCAAAATAAATTGTTCATGGACAGCATCCTGATTTTGGACACCAAAATAAAAAGCAATCGATGAGCCTTGAACTGTAGTAAAATTGCCTGGAGCATTTTTATAATCTGAAAAATCCCAAATTTTATCATTACCACTGGCATTTCCCACTTCACATTGAGGAGCAACTCCAATGTTAGAAATAGCCACAACATCACGCAGGAAAACATAATTACTTAAAGCCAGCACAAACTGAAATCCCACATTACTGGATGATAAATTTGTTAATTGCGAAGATACTTTAGCAATAAGATTAGTAGCAAACTTTCCTTTAATCCGAATGTAAGACCCATTTGTCATATTAGAGGTTATATCTAAATTCGTTTGTGCATCATAAAATTTTATAGACCAACTACCAGTTTGAATTTTATTTGTTAATTTCACATAAAACACGGCAGAACCGCCTTCTTTTGCATAATTCGACAAAGAAAGAACATATACATTGGTTTCAGAACGTTCTATTTTTTCAAAAGCTTTCTGCTGAGACAGGGCATACAGACCCGCACCAAATTTAGATTGATTTTGAATATCAGATACGATAATATCAGGCAATCCATCGATCACGGCAAAAAAGAAAGTATGTTGCCTCTTCAGATTTGTATCAGCCATATTTTCCACTTTAAACGAAAGTGTATTGGTATTACCTCCCAAAAGGTTCGTAGTCAAAGTATAATTCAACTGAATTCTTAAAGCTGATTGTGCAGGAATAGGAATATTTACACCATTAGCAACATCTGTTGAAATATCCTGATCTGTATCTAAGCGAATGTATTGCACACCCCAATTTATATCACCTGCACTGCCAGATAAATGATACGTTCCATTAATGACATCGTTATTACTTATAACTTCAATATAAGAAATGGTTTGGTTATTAGTCGTAATACTATTAAAAGCGACAACATTAGTAGAATACCCTGCATTGTGTAGAGACAAATAAGGATTATTCAAATAGTTTGTAATAGAAAAAGAGTCATAGACCATGCTATAAATTATTCCAGAGGCAGTATCCATTAAATAAAGTTTGTGTCTTAAAGAAAGCTGTTTTCCAAGAAAATCGACATTTGTATATTGTAAAGTAACATCTACCTGGACAGAAGATTGCCCTGGAATAGAAACAATAAAATTCGTATTAACAATTGGAACGCCATTGGTCTTATAATTAATTTTGAAACCCGTATTAGAAGAAATATTCGTGCCATTGTATAAATCATAAAAAGACTTTTCTATTTCAGCAAACTTGAAATCTGCGACTCCATCTCCAGCCAAATTACTTAAAACATAAGTAAAAGATACAAGATTCGTGCTTTTTGTAGAAAATTTAATACCATCAGTCTCATTATGATTAAGCACTGATAATTTGGGTATACCATCAATTACATTGCAAGAAAGGTATAAATTGCTTTTTAATGTCAAGTTTTTAACAGGTGCTCCAGCAAAGGCAAAAAGCCGATTTGTCTTACCTTTTAAATTAGAAGAAAGGGTCAATGTCAAATCAACCTGCACAGACGCATGGGCAGATAATTCCGGTGTCAACCAGCCATTCGTTGAAAAAACATTAGCTGTGATATCTTGATTATTATAAGTAGAAATAAATCCCAAATGCCAATCGTTCAAATTCGTACCTAAGGCTTTCAACCTAAAACTTTCATCCACCTCATCATTATTTTTAATAATCAGAGAATAAGAGATACTATGATGATTTGTGGTAAACACGACATTGGTTTTTGCCACAGTGTGACTATAAGCAAAAGAAACATTTGGAGATACTGTTCTATTGCGAATAGTTGTAAAATCGATAGAATTCAAATAGCCTTTTAAATAAAACCTAAAATTATCTAATTTTTCCAATTCAGCAGAAGGTGCATTTGTAGTGTGAATTTTAACCTTAATGAGGCGTCTATCATTGCCAGGAACAGACAGAACCAGGCCATTTTGGATATCAGGTAAGGTTACAGGAGAAAAACCAGCATTAGTAATAGCTCCTGTTGTAGAATTCGTGAAGAATTCAAAGACACCATGGTCACCTACTGGTGTACCCTGAAATACAAAATTGGCTTTTCCAGCAGTCGCCGTATTACTCAAAACATAAACATAGGAATTGGTTTCAAACCCTTCAATTTTTTCATAGATATTTGTAGAATAAGACATCGACTGAAAATTATAAACATCAAGTTTAGGTGAACCATCCACTATGGAAACAGTAAAAGAAATCGTATCAGTACGCTGAGTATTATTCAATGATTCGGCCTTAAACTTAAAAGTCTTATTTGTCATTCCTGAGAGATTGGAACCTAAATGTAAATATAATTTTATTGTATCCACAGAATATCCAGCATAAGAAGCGCTTGTCCAACCGGTCACATTCGTAATTTGTGCAGTAATATCAGATGAATTATTGGAATAAACAGAGAACCAACCGGGCAAACCAGGAGTAGCAGAAACAATGATCTTATCATTTTCAATATCATTGTTTTTAATCTTTAGACGAATGACTTCGGTTTGATTATTTGTCCAAAACACTGTTGAAGAGGAAATATTATCAAGAGTAATAGAAACGCCAGGTTTCACAAATTTATTCGTTATTGAAAACTCCTTAAAATACTGTACCTGATAATTGGACAAATAAAATAAATTATTAAGAATCAGTTTTCCGCCAGAAGACAAATTAGTATTAGTCAAAGTGACGTTCATTCTAATATTTTTCGTTTCACCAGCATTCAAGTCAAAATAATAACCAGCGTTAAGATTTGACAATTTTGTAGCACCATCGAAATACTCGACAGTCCAATTATCTAAAGCATCACGAGAAATTTCCTTAAAAGCAAATGTGCCTTGACCCGCAGGCTCGGAATTTTTTAATCTATAAATATAAGTATTAGTCTGGTCTATTTCCATTTTATCAAACCATGAATTGGAACTAACAGCAGATTGGGTTAAATTTGTCACACTCAGAATAGGTTGCCCAGCATCAATTTTAACATGCAAGTATAAATTTGTAATAACATTTGTATTTTTCAAAGGACTTGCACGCCATTGGACAAGATAATTTGTATTACCATACAAATTTGAGGAAAGAGTTAACTCTACACGAATAGATTCAGTTTGCAAATAATTCAAGTCAGGCGTTAACCATCCTGTTAAAGAAGTGACAAAAGAGGTAAGTGTCTGGCCAGTTGTATTTCTGATAAATTCCAGATGCCAATCTGAACTATTCCCTGTAACACAACGGAAATAAGCCTGTTCAGAAACCCGATCTAAATTTTTCAACAAAATGGTATAGTTTTTTTGTGCATTATTGGTGGATACCAGATAATTCGTTGCAACAGTTCCATCTTCATACTGAAGACCCATTTGAGGAGCAACGGCCACATTTGTAACATAAGTTTTATCCACAAAACCAGGTACAGCTTTTAAATAAACCTGATTATATTCCAATATTTTTGTAGAAGAAGGACAAGAATTGCTCAAAGAAACACGCATAGCAATTCGACGACTTTCTCCACCAGCTAAATTGTAACTTATGCCTTTTATCAAATTAGAAGAGGCAATTGTAGATGTCCAGTTATTAGTAGAATAATCTACAACAGCATGAGGTTTGCTGCTGTAAGTTTTTCTAAAAACAAATTCTCCTGACCCTTTTTGTGCGGCATTACTAAGAATGTAAACATAAGTATTGGTTTCAAAAGTTTCGATTTTTACTTTATCAGGCGAATTTGAATATATAATTGAATTATGCGAAACTTTTAATTCTGGAATTCCATCGATAATGAATATTGTAAAAAATAGAGTATCAGTTTTAGATGTATCTGCCATAGACATGGCAGAAAAGGAAAAAGTCCTATTTGTATTTCCGCCTAAGGAGGAATCTAAATCAATATAACACTTGATATAATCTTCAGCATAAGCACCTAGAGACCTTGTTGTCCAACCAGTCGTATTTGTTAAAAAAGATGTGATAAGGTTTGTATTTGAATAGACAGTATTCCAAGGCGTTACGCCAGAAGAGCCTTTCACAATAAATCGATCATTTACTAAATCCGTATTTTTAACAGCCAATTTAACAAAAATTCTTTGATTATTTGTTTTATATAATGTGGCTTGACTGATATTTTTAAGATAAATAGACACGCCAGGTTTTACCAATGTATTTGTAATTGCAGAATAAACAGATCTTTGTTCAGAATAATTGGACAAATAAAAATGATTTTTTATTATCAATTGACTACTGGAGATTAAATTAGTGTTTGTTATAACAACCTGCATGGTCAGTTTTTTTGTTTGATTAGCATTGAGCCAAAGTTTATAGCCTTGATTCGTAACATCAGGTAACAACAAATGATTCGTAAAGTATTGAACTTGCCAGGTGGTATCTCCTATTTTCAAGGATTCATCAAACATAAAAAGCCCACGACCACCACCAGTCTCTGCATTAAGAAGAGAAACAACATAACTATTGGTTTGACCTATTTGAATCTTATCACGAGTTGAATGAGACTCAACAATATGGCTTTGAGTGTTGGAAATAGATAAATCTGGAGTCCCCTCATGAATGAGGGCCCCAAAAGCAATATGATTACTAATAGAATGATTCTTATAAGTATAAGCTCTCACTGGAAATAGATTTGATGACATACCAGGTATATTAGAGGATAAACACAAGTCGATTTTAAATTCCTCAATAATATTACCATTGATCAGTTTAGTCAAATAACCTGTAGAAGAAGTTACAAAAGGAGAGATGTTGGTATAATCCGTATAAAGAGGATCGGGATTTTTATCATAATAATAGGTATTGGACCAATCATTATTTCCAGATGGGGCAGATACAAAAAACCGGGCTGGCACTAAATCCTTATTTGTGACAATAAATTGAAAAGAAATTGTATGATTATTCGTCGTAATGGTTTTCTGTTCACTTAAACTTGAAGTCTTAAATCCTAGATAGACAGCTGGTTTTACCAGACGATTGGTAATAGAAAAGGAGTCCATTTTTGATGGATAATCTTTTAAATTCAAACCATAAGATAATCTCAGACCACTGCCTGACACTAAATTTGTATTCGTTGCCACTATATAGATATCAACATAATCTCTCTGCCCACCATTATTCGTTACATAAAATCCATTCGATAAATCTGACAAAGACAAAAGAGAACTTGAAGATGAATAGCTTTGTATCTTCCATCCAGGATTAGTAGTCATAGATATCAATTTGAACAAAAATGTCCCTTGGCCATAATTATCTTGATTGCGCAAATACAATCTATATTTATTTGTCATAAGAACTTCAATGTCATCAAAAAGCAATTCATTGGTAGAAGACTGGTTGTACCCAGCTACAGAAGATGTTATCCTATTTGTACCATAAATATCAGGAATACCATCTTTTACAATAGCACCATAATTAAGGCTATTACTACGGCTAACATTTTTCAAAGAAAAAGCCTGAACATGGAACAAACGATTCGTCTCACCATACAAATTTGTAGAAAGGTATAAATTCGCCTTAAATTCAGCTTTTTGAGAACCGAGAAGATTAGGAGTCAAAAATCCAGTATTTGTCAAAACAGATGTCACATTAGAATAGGTGCCAGAAGAAGGATTAGCATAGTAATAAGAAATTTGCCAATCAGGTGTACCTGCTTCAGCCTTGACATGGAATTGTTCCTGCACAACATCATTATTTGTTACAATAAAAGTATATGTCAAAACCTTATCATTTGTACTGCTAATCATCTGTGTAGCAGAAGTTGTCATCTCAAATCCAAGATAAACAGACGGATAGACTTTAATATTTGTAATAGCATAAGAATCTTCTACTTGGGAATAACCTTGCAAAGAAAGACTATGCTTCAAGATAGATTCTGTCCCTGACAATGCGCCGGGCAAAGATACAGTCATCTTAACTTTTATATTGCTGCCAGAAGCAATATTGACTACAAGTCCGTTTGAAATAGTACTATTAGGAATCAAAATATCATTTGTAAAATAATGAACATCAGCATTTGCTGTACCCAATCTTTGCTGTTCTTTAAAAATAAAGTTCGCATTACTTCCACCCACAACATCATTATGTAATAGATAGCAATATTCATTGGTTTCTGTTTCTTCTATTTTATCACTCAGAGATTCCACTGAGGCATCTTTACCCCAACCCACTATCTGCTGGGTTTGCCTGTTTGAACAAGCCAAATCCGGAAGACCATCAACAATAATCCCCATTATATAGGAACAATCTTTTCGTTCCCATTTCGTGCTGGTCTGAAAATAATTTTTAAAATAAACTTTTGTTCCAACAATTGTTCCATTCGTAGCATCTAAAGTCAATTTAAGCGATTTGGAATAACCGTCCTTATTGGTAAAAGTATAAGGTGATGCTGAATTCGTAATAATAGAAGTGATATTAGCCCCATCATTTGTGACAGAAAAATTCCAAGCAGGAGAAATATTACTGGTTTTTATATAAGAATTAAAAACATCAGTATAAATACCTGTATTTTTCATGTAGAAAGAAGCGTTAGCAGGATAACCAGGCACAATCCCTAATATATAACGGTTCGTATTTGGCAAAAAATTTGTTGTCACTACACCATAAGAAACATTTCCAGGCATGATAAAAGAATCAACCAAACCTCTTTTGATTTCGTTTTCAATCTGGCCTAAATCGCGTCTACTGTTCTTTGTCTCTGACATCCACATGAATTTCATATATAAAAAATTACCAACCGCACTATTCGTATCACCTACAGAATAAGGTTTTGCATAAATCTTAAAAGAAAGATTTGTTGCATCATAAGCAGATAAATTAGAAACCACAAAACCTGTATTTGTAATAGAAGAGACAACTTCTGTAGTTCCTACTTTTATAGAAATAATCCAATTTGTAAGACTTCCACCAAAATTGGTAAATATTCCTTGAAGTCGAAAAGATTCCACACTGCCACCATCATTTTGTAATAACACTATTCCAGAATTTGTAAGCCCATTAATCGCTTCAAAATACCGTGATTGTTCGTAAGTGGAACTTCTATATTGTCCATCTCCCACTCCCGCCACAACTAAATCCGGTTTTAATTCTACAGCCTGATTCGTAAAGACAGCCCGATCTTCCTGGGATGGGACCTCAGATGACCAAATATGAAAGTGTAGATTTTTCCTTTCATCAGGTGCGGCTGTAGGATCAACTTTTACAACAGCACGAACAATGGTAAATTGATTGGTATTTAGAGAAAAAGCCAGACATTGAGTGATAGCAGAAGTTATATCAATAGAATTCGTATAATAATGAATATGCCAATGGGAATCGTCTTTTGAACCTTGCAAATAAATCGTATCAGGATCAGTTTGACTATTATTTTTCACTTTCAGAAAATACACTTGTGTATCTTCTGAAACACTTTCCAGGCGAGTATAACCACTTTGCTCTACCCCAGTAGTCGAATAAATATTCTCTCCAAACCAGGAATTGGTATCTTTTGCCACAATTAAATCAGGTCGTAAAATCTTATTATAAGGTCTCACATAACAAGCATCTCTATAAAATGGCTTAGACAAAGAAATCGCCTGAAATTTTAAATTATGCCATTGTCCACTTGGGACATTTGTTGTCGTTAAATATTTACACAAAATCGTCATAGATGTATGACTGGAAAGAGGAATATTTGTTCCTAAAGCATTAGTTAAGGCATGTGTCATATCTTGCGCATTATTGGAGTAAACAGCAGTCCAACCATTATTCTGGATAGAATCCATGTTCAAATAAAATATATCATCATCATCACCATCATTTTGAACAATGACATTAAAGTATAAAGGTGTGCCTGGAACGGTTTTTTTAAGAATCGCTTGAGTAACAGAGGCATTGGTATAGGAATAAATATTTTCACCACTTTGAACAGTAAAATTATCAAAAGTTACAAAAACATCTGGCTCATATTTTTTAGCACGATTAGACCAAAAGGCATAATCCAAACGAAGAGGATCATCAGAGATTGCGGTTTTTTCAGACTTGATTAAAAATCTCAATTTCAAATTTTCGCCAACTGAAGCGAGAGATAAAGGTTTATGAATAATAGCGATTATATTAGACTGATTTGGTGCAATATTAGAAAAAGAACAAGGCGGAGTAAAAACCTGATGCTTTGTTAAATTCGTATAAACCATTGACCAGGAAGACAAATTTCCAGAAACGATTTGTGTTTCAAATGTAATAATATCATTACTAATACCGGAATTTCTTAAAGCCAGAAAATTTGTATGATATTCTTCCCAATCTGATAAAAAGGAGTTCGCATTTGTACCTATTCTTTGCGTTAAAATGGTTGTCATTTTTTCAAAAACAGATGCTCCGATATAAGAATCCGCTGCATTTTTTTTTATTAATAAATCAGGTTTATATTTCCAACAATAAGATGTCATTTTTAAAGAATCATGAATGCCAGATCCTTGTCCAACATAAGAATATAAATAAAAAGTATAATATTCCCCTTCATGAGTATCAGGGGAAGGCGTAACTTCTACCCTAATATTCGTACCTACACCTGTCCCCAAACTCGTTACAAGATAACCGGTCCAACTTGTAATATTTGCAGTAATATCCTGAGAACCAGCATAATATTTAACATCAAAATTACCACCACCAGTTTCACCATAAATATAAAAATTACCAGACCCATTTCCAGTATTTTTTAATTTCACATAATACACACCCTTATTGGTTCCATCAGCAAGAATATAATTAGTCATTGACTGGGTAACACCAAAAGATTCCAAGACGTTAGACCCGGCATAATTTAAATTTGTATTCATCGTATATAAAAAATCACCAGTATAATATTGGTATGCTTTCAAAGTAAAGCCATCAACACCTGGTTGGGCTCCAAGCCCGTCACTTTCAAAAACAAGTTTATATCTAAAATCCCATCCTGCTAAATATCCACCAGAAGTCGTATTTGTGAACAAAACAGCATGACCATTAGTGGCAAGAAACCAATTCGCACCAGCATTGTTACTTAAATACAATTTAGCTTTTCCATCGCCAGGTTCAGAATAATTAAAATTTGTTACCATTACTTCTTTGATTGTGGCGGCTTTAGGTGTAAAAATTAATTTAGCCGAATCTCCATGGGAACGGCGCATATAGGTCCCTTGCATCAAACTTACTGGTTGAGACCATAATCTCCCACCTGAGGAGTCATATTTTTGCACCATAATCCGATAATCATCAGATCCTCCATATTGATACCAGGCTACATATAAATTTGTATTATCACTTGCAATCCTTGGATTAAATCCACGAATATAAGATTCATTAGTAGAACGCTCTAATGTAAAATCGCCTCCAAATTTTTTAACACCATCATCCTGCAATTTCATCATTTCCAATTGCCAGGAAGGGGATGCCCCCGCATCAGCCCATACTATGTACAAAAGATTCAAATAATCTTTTGTGATATCAGGATTTTTTTGTTCACCTGCCGAAGAAATGTTAACACGAATTTCAGGATCAAATCCTGAAGCACGATTACCATCAGAATATAAATATTTTCCAAGAAAAATATCATGATTGCCATTTCGTCGATCATTCCAAACTGCAAAAAAATTGGTGCCATTACAATCAATAGCTTGCACATTCTGATCTGCAGCCCCAGACAAAATAGTCCCTTTTGAATCTAAATCTTTTCCACCCCATACAGAAGATAAACCGCCAGAACTATTGGTTTGCCATCTTCGACCCCAAATTCCTTCATCACTACCTCCCCAATAATAACGTTCCCTCACAGTCAAAAAACTATTTCCACCATTTACCAAAATATCACTGCCATAGGAACCATGATCTCCAGTTACATAACCATGTGATTCTCCGCCTAAGGACCCATCTGCTCGTACATAACGCAAAGATTCATAACCCCAACTTCCTGACCATGACTGATTCATGAAAGCGACTAGATTATTTCCAATTGTATCACAGGAAGTTTTATATTGAGCGGAAACGGCAAATTTTGGATCATCGTATACATCTAATTTTACAGGACTACCCCACATTTTGGTTAAAGATGCACCTGTATCCTCAAATCGCATAGCATAAAATCTGCGATATTCTGTCTGATCTTCAATATAGACAACATAAATATGAGAACTATCTGCAATAGAAATTTTAGGTCTATAACAAGGATTGATCATGTCATCTAAAGGGATATTAGTAGAATAAATATGAGTTCCATCTTTACCTATTTTATCAAGGTAAATATGGTTGACTCCATCTTCACGGTTATCAGCCCACACTGCATAAATATAACCATTATAATAAGCAATGTCACCCCATTGATAAGACCAACTATCAGTTCTATAATAAGCGTGAATAAGTTCATTTCTAGCCCAGCCACCTGAACGTTGAAAATTATAAGAAGATAAATTTCCACTGCTGCTGAAATCTTCTGTAAAAGAAGGAATTTGTGCTTGGATGGCAGAACCAAGAAAAATAAAAAGACCAATATTCAATAATATTCTTCTTATCATGAAATAATCCTACTTTAATAAGAATTCTATTCGATTATTTAAATTTTTTTCATTTTTATCTTTATTGTCAACTATTGGTCGCTCAGGACCATAGCCTTTGGCTGAAAACCGTTGAGCATCCATTTTTTTTACATTCACCATATATTTCAATATGGCCTCAACTTGTTGTTGAGATAAAGCCACACTGTTGTCATAATTTCCAGAATCATCAGTGTAGCCTTGAATTTCCACTTTATAATTAGGATATTTTTCCAGAATTTTAATCACGTCATCTAATATAGAAAAAGATTCTGGCAATAAAACAGCCGAGTCAGGTTTAAAAGATAAGGATGGAATATTGATTCTATAGCCATTTTCTGCTGATGTTACCAATATTCCCACTTTAAAAACTTGTTTCTCGGATTGTCCTATATTATCTGCAAAATCAACTGCAGAGCAAACTACATTATAGACATCACCACTATGGACAATTCTGTTTCCATTCTCATCAGTCCCATCCCAAATAAGAGAAATATCCTTTTCATGACCTGTCCATGTTTTAACAGATTTTTTACCTTTTAGTATAGTAAGTGTCCATTCTTTAAGACCAATGTCCTCGGTAATCTTAATGGAAAAGGTAATCGTATCATTATTCCCATCGGCATCAGGAGTGAATTGCAAAGAACTCAAAGAGACATTTATAGCTGGATAAGTGTTATCAACCAACAAAGAGGAATAATCAGACTCATATCTAACATGATCAACACTAAAAACAACAACTTTTAATTTATAATATCCATCAGGCAGAAGGTTGCCATTCATGTCATCACCCAACCATCTAAGAGAAGATGTAGGTTTAGTTTCATTTAGCAAGATAATGCTTCCATTGTCCTTTTCCGCAACCAATTCCCAATGTTCTATCTGTTTTTTAGGAATAGGGAAACCCAAATTCAGTACAATATTCTTATTTATTTCTTTAGAAAAATTAGTATCTGAAATATTCAAAGAAACCATCTGCGTGCTTTTTGTCATGGAATTCATTGAAGAAGAAGCCGCACCTACTTTGATTCTTAAATTTATGGGAGAATCCTGATAAGTAATGTTATTAGGATAGTAAAATGTAAAAACAGCATGGTAATCACCATCTGGCACTAAAACACCATTTTCATTTTTCCCATCCCATTCTACTTTTTTAAATAGTTTTTGTCCTTCCAATCCTCTCACTGCCAAATTGTTAGTATTCAATATTTGGCATTTCCAAGATTGATAAAATTGTTTAGGCTTTTTAATCTGGACAAACTTAAAAACATCCCCTAAAGAACTCATAACGTCATTATTGACATCAACAATGACAGTTTTTGGACTGGTGGTTAATTGGATAGGACCAAACATTTTGTCAATATTGTTTCCACGAACATCAACAGTTGTTAACTGTAAAAAATAAAACCCATCAGGATAAGATTTATCCTGATTATCCTTCCCACTCCATACAAGATTCTGTTTTAATATTTTTTGATCTTGTACAGGCAAATGCAATTTTTTAGAGATGGGATTCCCCTTATCATCTTGGATAATATAACCCCATTCCTGTATGCCAGACCGATCTTTCAATAAGACCTCTGACTCTAAAGATTCATTTACAAAATCATTATCAGGTGAGAAAAAATATTTGTGATAAAAAATACCTAAAGGTTTGACTTGAACTTCAGGTGGCAAAACATCTTCTTGAAAACCAAAAAAAGGATCCAATCTATAAGAAAAAGAAACATCATGAACAGGCCCTAAATCGGCGAAAGAAGAAAAAACATAATCAAATTGTCCCCCGTATTTCTTTGCGCCAAAACCAAATCGCATACCTGATAAAAGACCAAGTGACAATTCTGGAATGCCATTATGACCTATGCGTGCAAAAAGGAAATTTTGGAAAGCATATTCTGCACCAACATTAAGAATAAAACCAACATCTTGCACAGAAGATAATTGTGCTGCCACATTCACCTTATGCATATTATTAAAAGTTTTATAAACAGTATAATTGCCACCTACAACTATTCCCATGGGGATATTTAATTTCGCGCTCCCTATTCCTATATTTTTTATTAAAAATCCAATCCCAATACCTGAAATTTCACTACGAGCTCCAAAATCCATAACAAATGCACCTGCCCCATCTTTATCAATATAACTTCCACTATATTTTAAAGTTAAACCTGCACTTAAAAGGTTAAAAAAGCTTCTTTTATAAGCCAAACCAATTAATGTCTCACTAGCTCCTACATACCCTATATTTTCATTTATACTATTCCATCCTTCCATTCTCGTCCACCAATTAACTACACCAAAACCAACATACCCATTTAATAAAGGCAAAGTTGGTAAATCTAAGTTATAATCTCCAAAAAACTGAATATGTGATAATCCACCAAATTTATATTGATATCCTATGGTGACATCAGCTTTTTTCGGTTCAGACATTCCTGCTGGATTCCAAAAAATAGATTCAGGACCGCCTAAAATAGAAACATAGGCGCCTCCCATAGCAACAGGCCTCGCCCCAAAATCAGTTTCAAGTAACATTTGCGAAACCCCAGTAGATACTATTATAAAAAATACCAAGAAAAGAATATTGATTTTTTTTCGAGTAGAACTCATAGCCACCTCCCGTAAATTTCCGACTCCCGTATCTCCTTTTGCGTTACCTTACTGTTTGAGAGCTTGATGTTACATATCAGTCCAGTGGCTAAAGATGTGTGGGTCTCCCGAATTTCCATATTTTGCATTTTATACCCTACTGTGATCTCAGACTTCGTAGTATTCCTAAATACTTGCCAACTTGCATTTAAGAATGTTGACTTTCGTGTATATGAAAACTGTCGTCTTCCTGAAAATAATATTATTTCAGGGTTCAATTCCTTCACTTGCGTTACAGCTTGGTATCTCTGCCTTCTGGCTTCATCATAGCAGGTAGCCCCACTAGGTTCAGAATTTGGTTCAAAAATATTGTCAAAACTTTCCTTAGGATGGATTTTCGCCATCTGTTCAATATAAATTTTTATAGATTCACTCATAAAAAATCCTCAGCAAACTATCTTATCATAGAATAATATACAACATATAACAAAAAAAAACCAAAAATTTTTTTCCCATTTGCCGTTAAGCCATAATGTATCCTTGGTGTGCCACGCAAAGAAGAATGACACAACCAGGCAAATCCATCCAATAATGTGGAAATGAGACCAACCAACACGGTCTGGTTTTAGGGCGACAATAAAAATAACTGCAAGGCAAATGAGCCAGAGGGAAGCTCGTTTGGAGGGGGAGACTGGAGCTAGTCTTATTTTTGCAGGAAGAGCTTGTATGTGGGTCATACGTTATTTTCCGAATTGACATCTATCATCGTTTTTTTTGCTCCGACGGTTGTGACTAACATGTTTGGCGTATTGGATTTTTCGACATGGTCAAGGTTAGTGATTCTCTCTTTTTCCCCTTTTGAACCGTAAGATGCAGTTATCTGGGAATGAAACGTACTTCATAAGTCAGGATACACGCTTGGCGTCTGTCATATTTCGCTCTGGTTTCTTTATGTGCAATGATCCTTTTGCCTTCAAGCTTTTTGGCCATCTCATTCTGGGCTACAAGGAGGGCTGCTGCGTGTGACTCGTATTTTCTGCGGAGCGGATCTACAGTATCAGGTCGCGGATAGCCTCTTGCAGTGATGGTCAGGATCCCTTTTGTCATATCTATTGTTGATTTGACTTTTTCCTCTTTTACTGGACGGTTGGAGGGAGCCATGGCCAGGATGCTAACTGCTAAAAGGGGGAGCAGGATTATCAAAAGTTCCTTTTTCATGGTAATATCCTTTTCATTGCGATCTTGTTCTTAGTATAGCCTCTTTCTTTCAAAAAAGCAAAGGAACGGCTCATTATTTTTTTTGCTAACTTGGCTGGATATTGTTATATTTTCATACTTCCTGTCTGGAGGATTATATGTACATGTGTTTTGCAATCGGGCTCATGGTCTGGATGTTTATGGGTCTGTTTATCAATCATTCTTTTATCATCCCAATTGTTTCTACCCCATGCATGGATAAGGGATACTTCAGTTCAGAGTTGATTGTCCTCAAAAGGTTAGTCCCTGCCCATGATTTTTGTTAGGATTTTGAGGCGTCTTCTTTTTTTACTGCTGGTTTTTTTTTCATCGCTGTTTGCATCTCAGGATTCTGTGGTCATCCTCTGTTATCATTCTTTCATAGGAAACAAACCAGACAATCACTATGATTTCTCGGTCTCCCAGATGAGCAACCATATAAAAACGATTTCTTCTCTAGGATTCAGATTTGTATCATGGCAGGAGATCCTTGACGGAAAGGTGAAAGGGGCCAAGAATGTCCTTATCACTGTTGATGATGGACATAAGACCATTAACGATGTGTGGCCTCTTTTCAAAGCCTATAAAATAAAACCGATGCTTTTTATTTATCCAGCGATTGTGGATAGGAAGAGTAATACGTGTACCACATCCAACCTTCGTGTTTTGCAGGATCAAGGCGCTGTTCTGGGAGGGCATGGATGGAACCATCTGTTCATAGCCCAGAAACTTTTTGATGAAGATATTGTCGCTTTCAAACGTGAAATTTATTATGGAAGAAAAAAGACGAGTTTGATTGCACGGAAGGAGATTGATGTTTTCGCTTATCCTTTTGGAGTCTATTCGGATGTCACCTTGGAACATCTGAAACTGGCGGGTTACAAGTATGCGTTTACCATTGATAAAGGTGTCCAGCCTCTCCCTATTTCCAAAGGTCGCGGTCCCCTGCTTATTCACAGGTATATGGTCACTTTCTATTCATGGAAAAGTATAAGGAAAATTCTGGAAAATGGCGGGTTGGAAATTGCAGGAAAATGATTTCAGTAAATTTGACATGGGATCATTCCTTTGTTATATTATCAACGAAATGAAGCGCGGGTGTAGTTCAATGGTAGAACGTAAGCCTTCCAAGCTTACTGTGTGGGTTCGATTCCCATCACCCGCTCATTTTTATCATCTGTCAAAAGGGCAAATGACTTGAAAAAAGCGTGCTGGGCTGTCCTTGTTGTGTTTTTGTCTTCGTCCTGCTTTTTTTCCACTAAACCTATCGCTTTGACTGAAGAACAGGAAACGCTCCTGAATAATGCTTCTTATCTGGCTAATCAAGGTGATTTTGATCGGTCTTATGGGATCATCCAACAGTTACGTTCTGAAAAAGTCCAAAATCCAGCAGTGGAGTTTTACTCTGGTTTTTTAGTTGAAAAGACTAAAGGGGATAAGAAAGCCTCCATACGACATTATATCAATGCTATAAAAATGATGGATTCAATAGCCCCTTCGGAAAGAAATCCATTGCTTCAATCTATGACATGGTTCTATATGGCCTATTCTTATGAAAGGCTTAAAAAAACTGAAAAAGCGGAACATGCATTGTCTGCAGCATTTGCTATCCTTGATAAACTGAACAGTGTGGGGCGTCTCCAGGACGGGATCGGTTATTATATGCTTGCTTATGCCTATGACAAGCACAACCAAAAGGAATTGTCAGTCGATTATTACAAGAAAGCCATCACCTATTTCGAAGAGAACAATCTTAACTATTACTACTTGCGTGGAGCCTTATATAATATAGGTCTTTATCATTATAATAATAATGAATTTAGGGAAGCCGCTGAATTCTGGAAAGAGGCTTATGAAAAAGAACCTGAAAACGGGCATTTCAAGGATTTTTATGAGCAGTGGTACACAATCGCTTCTGAACAGGCACGGTCACTGGAATAGGGGAACGCTGTCACATTTTTTTTGCAAGTTCTTCCAATTTCTCTTTTGTATTGAGGGAGGGGTCATCCAGTACCATCTGGAGAAGCGATTCCAGGATTTCTCCAACCTTTCTTGATGGTTCAATCTCTTTTATGCGCATTACATCCGTTCCATTAATTGCCAGATCTTTCACTTTCAACGCATTTTCTTCTTCAATGATCTGCGCGATTTTAACTTTTAACTGTTCGATAATTCTAGAGTTTCCAGCTTTCTTGCCGCTTCCAATCCTGTCTCCTTCCCTGAGGATGAACAGCTCTTTCAGGTAGGGATCTGCTTTTCTCATCAGACGTCTGACAGCGCCATCAGTCCATTCCTCAGTAAAATGGAACATGTGGTTGCGCACAAGCAGTAGGATTTTATACATTTCTGTGTTGCTGAATTTAAGCCGTCGCATGATATGCTTGGCTTTGTGGTAGCTGATCACTTCATGGTTGTAAAAGGTGTTGCTGCCTCCGGAGGTTCTCATGGATTGTGGTTTCCCGATATCATGAAAGAGTGCGGCCAACCTCACATCCACATCATCAGTCAGCTCTGCAGTCGCGTCACAGGAAGCGATGTTGTGATAATAGACATCATATTTATGGAACTTGTTCTGTTCAACCCCATAACCTTCAAGCAGTTCAGGTAGCAGGATGGCCATGAGTCCGGTTTCACGGAGAAGTTCGAGCCCGATTGAGGGAATAGGGGAACCCATGATTTTTATGATTTCGTCACGAACTCGTTCAAATGAGATGTTTTTGATGAGTTCTGCATTACGTGTTATTGATCCTTTTGTATCATGGTCGAGATGAAATCCCAACGTGCTGGCAAACCTGCATGCTCTCAGCATCCGTAAGGCATCCTCGCTGAACCGTTGGTCTGGCACGCCAATCGTCCTAAGGATCATCCTTTCCATGTCTCCCATTCCGTCAAAAAGGTCTATGATTGCGTTGTTGTCCAGATCCAAGGCAAGTGCGTTGATTGTGAAATCCCTTCGTGAAAGGTCTTCCTGGATTGTAGAGGCATATCTGATCTCATCAGGTCTTCTGTTGTCAGAATACTTGCCTTCAATCCGGTATGTAGTCACTTCATAATGTCTGTCCTTGTGGAGGATAGTGACTGTTCCATGTTTGATTCCAGTAGGAATGACATGTCTGAAGAGACTGGCTACTTCTTCAGGTTTGGCATTTGTGGCAAGGTCGTAATCCGAGCTTTTCCTGCCCAGAAGAAGATCGCGTATGGCACCACCAACAGGGAAGCATTCAAACCCTTTTTCTTTCAGGGTCTTGTGTATGAAAAGCACTTCATTCGGAATTTTTGCGATGAGATCCGAAATGGTCATCGTGTTAAACAGGGTCTTGTTTGACATGGTTTTTGATGATAACGATTCAATCAGGAAAAGTCAAAAAAAAAGGCCACCTACAAGAGGTGACCTTTAACCATAAAGGTTTTTTTAGCCTAACAATTTTAATACTGTCTGCGGGAGCATGTTTGCCTGCGCTAACATGGCTGTGCTCGACTGTGTAAGAATCTGGTTCTTCGTGAACTCGACCATCGTCTCACCCATGTCCGTATCGCGGATCCTGGATTCAGAAGCCTGGACGTTTTCATAAGCGACCATCAGTCCTTTTGCCGTATGTTCCAACCTGTTCTGATAGGCGCCTAGATCAGCTCTCTGCTTGGAAACTTTCTCCAATGCACGGTCCACTAGACCGATTGTCGCATTGGCGTTGCCAGGCGTACTGATGCTGATGAAAGTCGCAGTTTCAGCGTTACCCATAGGGCTCTTGAGTCCGAGACCCTGTGAGTTCATTGTGCCAACAAAGACCTGCTCGCGCTGGTCCATGTTTGCTCCAATGTGGAACCACATGCTTGCTAACGGGATACCGCCAATGGCAGGGTTTGCAAAACGTCCTGTAAGCATGCTCATCTTGTTGAACTGACCTTGGCTTGCAATACGGTCAATTTCATCGACCAGTTCTGAGACTTCAACCTGGATCTGCATCCTGTCTTCTGTTGAGTAAATACCGTTGGATGCCTGGATAGCCAGCTCACGGATCCTGTGAAGGATGTTTTGTACTTCCTGCAAGTATCCTTCTGTGGTCTGGATGAACGAGATGCCGTCCTGAGAGTTCCTTTCAGCCTGTCTGAGTCCCTTGATCTGGGCTCTCATCTTTTCTGAAACGGCCAACCCTGAAGCGTCGTCTCCCGCTCTGTTGATCCTCATGCCAGAAGAAAGTTTTTCAATATCCTTCTGGGTGTCCCATGCGCGGAACTTGAGTTCCTTGTTCGCATATAGGGCGCTGATGTTATGATTGATAATCATGATGTATCCTCCTTGAGATTTTTTTCTTGTTTAAACCGTGACGTCCCTGTAACGGGGAAAAAGTAGCGTGACCTCCTCATTAAGACATTATTAAAACTGTTGCTACTCTATTTTTCGTCAGTGCAAGAAAATGCTTGATTGTTTTTTATTTTTTAGTAAGGGGAAATATCAGTATCATGGGTGTTTTTTTATATATAATTAGGAAGTTTTTTTGTTAAGTATTTCTGATAATTGACGAAAAGTCAAAAGATCAGTTTGGTAAACTGAGACTTGAATCTTTTCAGGAGTTCCGCCTTGTTTCCAGTATTGTTGATGATGATGTCACAGATATTCCTGTTGAACCGTTGTCCTTTGATGATGTTGATGATGCGTGTGCGGCTGGATCCGTTCCTTTTCATCCCACGTTCAATCAAAATCCGTTGGGGAGCAGTAATCAGTACGATAATGTCACATTTCCTATATAGACCCATCTTGAAGAGCAATGCGGCATCTATCACCAGTTTTGGTCTTTCGTTTCTCCTTATTTCCTCTGCAATCTTTTTTATTATCCAAGGATGGACTGTTCTTTCCAGAAATAGGAGTTGACTCTTTTTTGTAAAGACGATGTCTCCCAGAATTTTCCTGTCGATCTCTTGTTTTTGATCCAATATCCCTTCACCGAATCGTTTGACAAGTTTGCCCTTTATGACTTCTTGCTTAAGCGCATCATGTCCTAGTCTGTCTGCGTCTATGATTTGCCACCCTTCTCTGGACAGGTAAGTTGAGAGAGTGCTTTTCCCTGATGCAAAAGGGCCCGTGATTCCTAAGACCAGTTTTTTTTTCATCCTATCCCTCAATGGGCTTCTGACCAGTTATTTGCGGCCTTGATTTCTGCGACAATAGGCACTAGAAATTGCCTCGCTGTCTCCATCTTTTCTTTGACAAATTTCAACATCAATTCCTTCTCGTCTTGAGGGACTTCGAATACAAGTTCGTCATGGATCTGTAGGATCATCCTCGATTTCAATCCCTGCTTTTTCATCTCTTCAGAGATGTTTATCATGGCGACTTTGATGAGGTCTGCTGCTGTGCCTTGTATGGGAGTGTTGATGGCCATCCTGAAAACGGATTCCTGGTCACGTTTCTGCATGTTGGTTATATCCGCAAAATACCGGCGTCTTCCGAAAAGGTTTTCCACAAAATGCTTTTCCGCAATGTCATTCCTTATCTGTTCAAAATACCGTGTGATCCCTTTGTATCTGGCAAAGTATGCGTCAATATATTCTTTAGCTTGGTCAACTGGAATACCCAACTGCTGTGAAAGGTTATAAGGTCCCATGCCGTAAACAACTCCGAAGTTTATCACTTTGGCAGTTGCTCTCTGCTCTTTTGTCACTTCGTCATCCTTTCCAAGATTGTAGATTTCCCTGGCTGTTCGGGAGTGGATGTCTTCATTGTTCTTGAATGCATTGATCAGCACTGGATCTTCTGTGATATGTGCAAGTATTCTGAGTTCAATCTGGGAATAGTCGGATGAGATCAGCACATGACCTTTGTCTGCAATGAAAGCATTCCGGATCTGGCGTCCGATATCTTCTTTTGAAGGGATATTCTGTAGGTTAGGATTCGTGCTTGTAAGTCTTCCTGTAGCTGCGATTGTCTGATTAAAAGATGTGTGTATCCGTTTTGTAACGGGATTGATCAATTCAGGCAAGGCGTCTGAATAAGTGTTTTTAAGTTTTGAGAGTGTCCTGTATTCCAGAAGAAATTTGGCTATGGGATATTGGGGTGACAGTTCTTCAAGCACTTCGTTGTCTGTGGATTGGCCTGTTTTTGTTTTTTTAACAGGGGGGAGATTCATCTTGTTGAAAAGTATTTCCTGGAGCTGTTTTGTTGAAGCGATATTGAATTCGCCTCCTGCCTCCTTGTGGATCAGGATTTCTATCTCGTCAAGCCTTTTCTGGAATGTGGAAGATAGCTTTTTTAGATAGGTCTCGTCGATTTTTACCCCGTTTTGTTCCATCTCTGCAAGCACGCTGATGAGAGGGATATCAATGGCATGGAGAAGGGAATCCAGCTTCATCTCCTTCAGTTTTGGTTCGAAAAGTTTATAGAGCCTGAAGGTGATGTCTGCATCCTCACAGGAATAAGTACCGAGCTTGTCTACAGGGATGTCGGACATGGTCAGTTTTTTCTTGCCTTTTCCCATTAGGTCTTCAAGTTTTATTTTTGTATATCCCAGATAGATTTCTGCCAGGTCATCAAGGTTGTGTGGTGTGGCGGGGTCGATGAGGAATGATGCTACCATCGTATCAAAATGAATGCCTTTTGTATGGATTCCTTCCTGCTGCAGGAATATGACATCGAACTTGATGTTCTGTCCAACCTTTTTTATGGCAGGATTTTCATAGATTGTTTTCAGTTTGCTGAAGGCATACGCAGAGTCAATCCCTTCACGTTTGAAAATGGAGTCACCATCAAAAGTGAGAGCGATATAATATCCTTCGCCTTCTTTCCAGGAGAAGGAGAGACCCTGTATCTTTTCCACAGGAAATTGGAACCCTGTAGTCTCCGAATCCATGGCAAAGCATTCCTGTTTTTCAAGTTCCACAAGGAAGGCATCGAAATCTTCCTGCTTTGTAATGACAGTATAGGTTCCACGTTCTGAGGCTGTTTCAACAAACTCCAGATCCTTGAACAGGGCTTTTACGGAGTGCCTTTCAAAGATTTCTGTTAGAACTTCGCGGTTTGGTGTTCGAGGAGTCATCTCTTCCCACGTAAAGGTGAGGGGAACGTCTTTTCGTATGGTAGCAAGTTCGTAGCTTTTGAAAGCCTCTTCCTGGCATTCGATCAGTTTCTTGCGTACACTTTCGGATTTCACTTCATGGATCCTGTCGTAAAGCCCTTTTACAGTGCCGAACTGTTCCAAAAGGGACATCGCTGTTTTGGGACCGATTCCTCTCACGCCAGGAATGTTGTCAGACGCGTCTCCTGCGAGAGCCAGATAATCAATGATCTTTTCAGGAATGACTTCGAACTGTTCCGCTGAGTTCTCTTTTGTGATGAGAGTGAATTCTTCTTCCCCTTTCTTTGCCGCACCAATGTTAGGAAGAAGCATGGACACGTGGTCAGTCAACAGTTGGGAAAGATCCTTGTCGCGTGAAATAATGAATATGTCGTAGCCTTCAGTTTCCGCCTTGACAGCCATGGTCCCGATGATGTCATCAGCTTCAAAACCTTGCACTTCCATCTGTCTGATGCCCAATGCTTGCACGATGTTCTTGATCTCAGGGATCTGTGCCCTGAGGTCGTCAGGCATCTTTTTTCTCTGGGCTTTGTACTCTTCAAACATTTCATGCCTGAATGTCTTTCCCGAACTGTCGAATGTTACAAGTAAGTGGTCGGGATTGAATGTCTTCATGAGTTTGACCAACATGCGCGTGAAACCGAAAATCGCGCTTGTGTTTTCTCCTTTTGCATTAACGAGAGGCCTGGAGATGAAAGCATAATAGGCACGGTAAATGAGTGCATGCCCGTCAATCACATATAGTTTTTTTCTTGCCATTTGGTTTCTCCTTAGAATGATTCCACTGTTGGGAAGGTCATTTTTTCTCCTTCAGTGGTCGTAAACAGGAGAAGTCCATGTGAATCCACGCCTGATACGATACCTTTGTATGTTTTGCCGTTTGCCATGATTTCACGTTCGTTTTTAGGGAGGAGTAATGCTTTTTTCCATTTGTTGAAGATTTGCATCTTGTCATTCAGCAGACGAGCGTGGTTTTTTGAAAAATGTCTGAATACTTCTATGATCATTTGTTCTCTTGGGATGGATTTTTTTCTGATTTCGGACAGGGAAGTCGCTGTGCTACTGATTTCTTTTATTTGGCTGGTATCAAGATTGATGTTCAGTCCGATTCCTATGATAATGTGCTCTCCTGCTGTTTCTACAAGTATGCCCGAAACTTTCTTGCCGTGTATCATGACGTCGTTGGGCCATTTTATACGTGAAGAAATGTCCAGTCTTGTTCTTAAGGCATCCTTAATGGAAAGAGCTGCTACCATGGTCATGAGCAGGGAATCCTGCAAGGGTAAGTCATTTTTCATGGCAAGCGATGCATACATGTTGACAAAACCTGGGGAATGCCACTTCCGACCTCGTCTCCCTTTGCCAGATGTCTGTCTGTCTGTTAAAAACAGGGACGGCAATTTGATTCCTTTCTTTGTCACGTATTCTGACGCCCAGTCATTCGTAGAACCGACACTCTTCCTGTAATAAACATTGTGTATGAATTCTAATGTTGACAATCCAGCACTTATCTCTTTTATATCCAGAGCTTTTTCTTTTTTCACGACCTTATCGGGATTTTAACTGTTCTTTGATGTTCTTAATCTGTTTCTTGATCTCGTTTTTTTGTGGATCTTTCGGGTTGTATTTCAGATGTTCTGTATAATAGAAGAGGGCTTTCTCCAGGTCTCCAATGAACTGTTCATAGACACCACCAAGAGAAAGGAAAAGCTCTTTGTTCTCTTTGGGATCCAGAAGGACTGCGCGTTCCCAATATTTTACCGTGTTCGTATATTGTTTCATGTAGAAATATACAGCTCCTATGTTGTTATAGACAGTGTCATAAGTGGGATCAACCTCTATGGCCTTCTTATAAAATTCAAGTGCAAGGGGAAGGTCGTTCATATAGAACGCTTTTTGTCCTTGGTTTTTCAGTTCACGGGCCTTGATCGCTTTAGGGTTCTCATCCAAGGAATCTATGTAGGTCTGGGCATCTGCGATATTCTTGATTTTTTCTTCAAAAGATGCGACTTTCACATTTGCGTAATATTGTCTGAATGTCTCCCAGTATTCTGCGGCTGTCTGGAACAGACCTATCGCTTTTTTCCTGTTTTTTTGGAGCACGGATTGTCCAAGAGTGTAGTAGATGACTCCGATATTGTAGAGCGATTCTGCAAAATAAGGATCATTAGGCTGGGGATTCCTTATGGTGCGTTTGAATGTCTTTACAGCAAGCATGGATTTCCCTTTTTCAGCGTAGTTGACTCCTCGTTCAAAAAAGTATTTTGTATCTGCGTGGAAGGAATCCTTTATGTGATAATTGAAGGAATCAACTATAAGATTTCTTGTTGGAGGAAAAATCAGTATGACAGCGAGCAGGATGGTTCCCATGATTGCATAATCTATGGGTTTGAAGGCCTTGATTTTCTGTTGTAAGACTTCGATATGTGGTTGGACTGCTGTTTTAAGCTTCTGTATCATTTCGTTTATTGACATTTGCTCCTCCGTAACTTGTTGGTCTGTATTCAAATGTAATGTTTTGTTGTGTCAAAGTCAATTTTGTAGGATACGAGGGAGCATTCAGCATTATTTGACAATTTCGCGGTTTTCTTCTATATTATCAGACTGATTATGGATGAAAAGAACTTATATAGGATAATGGATGCGAACCTCAACAGGATTACAGAAGGTCTTCGCGTCATTGAGGAAACTGTGCGATTTCTCTTTTCAGACCTGGAACTAACTGAGGCCGTTAAAAAAATCCGTCATTCTGTAGCTGAAGCTGTCAAGGATAAGGAATTATATCGAAATTTGTTGGCATCCCGTGATTCCCAAACGGATGTAGGCGCTAGTGAGAAGTTTGATGCGAAGAATGTTGAACGTCAGGGGCTTGGTGATTTGATGAGGGCCAATTTCCAACGTGCGAAGGAATCCGCTCGCACCCTGGAAGAGTTTTCAAAATTACCAGGATTGGATCTTGAAAAATTCAAACCTGTCAGGTTTGGATTGTATGAATTGGAAAAGAGAATCATGTTGAAATATTTTTCTGTTGAGGAGAAGAAGTAATGACTACCCAGATGATTCAGGCAAGGTCAGGAAACATTTCTGAAGAGATGAAGGCTGCGGCTTCCCACGATAATGTTCCTGTGGAACTTATTTATGATGGGTTGCGTAAGGGTACGATTGTACTTCCTAAGAATAATAACAGGAAATATTCCGGGGTGCGTGCTATTGGAAGTGGATTGCATACTAAAGTCAATGTCAATATCGGAAGCTCTCCTGATCGTTCTAACATGGGGGAGGAACTGGAGAAACTTCGAATTGCAGAACGATACGGCGCCGACTCCATCATGGATCTTTCTATTGGTGCAGCGAGTAACGTGATACGTCGCGAGTTGCTGAAAAATTGTAATGTTGTTTTTGGGACAGTTCCCCTTTACCAGGTCTGTTTCAACCTTTCAAAAGAGAGAAGGGATTTTACAGATCTCAAGCCTGATGATTTTCTGAAGGTTATCAGGCAACAAGCGGAAGAGGGCGTGGATTTCATGACGATCCATGCGGGGCTTACAAAAAAAGCGATTGAATTGTTGTTCAAGGAAAAGAGACTTTTGAATATTGTCAGCCGCGGTGGTTCATTTCTTACTTCGTGGATGGCGCATAATAAGAAAGAGAATCCCATGTTGGAACATTTTGATGAAATTTTGGAAATATGCAAACAGCATGATGTAACGATTAGTCTTGGTGATGGGCTCAGGCCAGGTGCCACTGCTGATGCTACGGATCATGCGCAGATCATGGAACTTATTGAACTGGGAGCTTTGGTTGACAGGTGCAGGGACAAGGGTGTGCAAGTGATGGTGGAAGGGCCTGGGCATGTTCCCCTTAATCAGATTGAGGCGAATATGAGGCTTCAGAAAAAACTTTGCCATGAAGCCCCTTTCTATGTGTTAGGCCCTTTAACAATAGATTTTGCGCCTGGTTACGATCATATCACAAGTGCGATAGGTGGAGCTCTGGCTGCCATGCATGGAGCGGATTTTCTCTGTTATGTGACACCCGCTGAACATCTCAGGTTGCCTGATCTGGATGACGTTCGTCAGGGTGTGATTGCATCAAAGATAGCTGCATATTCTGCTGATCTTGCAAAAGGATTCAAGGATATCAAGCAGCGTACTGATGATATGTCTATTGCGCGCAGGAAATTGGATTGGGAGAAGCAGGCAGAGCTTTCTGTAGATCCGGACATTGTTATGGAAAAGAGGGCAGAGGTTAAGTTGAATGATGAGGAAACATGCTCGATGTGCGGTGAATTTTGTGCTATAAAGAAGATAAATGCGATAAAATAATGCTTAGTGTTAATTATGATAGGTCAAATAAGAAAAAAAATAGATATTTATTGTTTTATATAATATAATATAATTAAACAGATCGATTATTGATATTTGATATTTAATGGGAGTTTGTATGAACGTTTTAAAAAAAGCAGGTTTTCATTTTTAGTGGCTTGATCTTTTTAGGATTAGTGCCAATATCTCTTCAGGCTTCCTATTATTTTTATGAGCCGTTCACAAATTATGCTGGAGTTGTGAACCGTTGGCAACCTAATTTTCCTTATGGACAGAGCGGTGTCTTCATCCCTACACCAGCGGAAAGAACAACAAAGTTTGTTGTAATCAACAATCAAGCATGTTTTACTGGTGCTGTACAATCCCATAATGAATGGGGAAATAATGATTGGTATGGTACTTATTGGACAGGAAATACAGCTAGACTGACCAATGCAAATGGAATAAGAAAATTTTCTGCTTCAGAAACACAACCTTTTGGTTATCAAGTATATAGGACTTGGGCTAGGCTTGATGCACATCAGGAAAGCGTTTATCCTGAAAACACAGGTTGTGCTAATGGAGGAATGATTTGGTTGATCCAGGATGATGATACGGTTTCAGGCACTGTTGAATTTCAGTCTTTCCAGAATGTGGCTGGTTTGTTCGAACGCTATAGGAGTGATGTGAATACAAATGCTGTTTTGGGTGGATTTAGAAGTCAATGGGGATCTTTTGTTCTTGCTGAAAACAGGTTTAATCTTTTGAACGTGAATTTCTCTGGCGGGTCAGTTGATTTGGTCAATAATATTGATAGAGGGTTGGAATGGAATTATGAAGATCTGTGGGGATTGGGGACTTCTGGTGGCGGAGGCGTGGCCAATACGAGGATTTCAAATACGAATATTCTAGGTCTTAAAATTACTCATGACGGTTCAGTAGTTTGTTTCTATATCAATCCGAATCCTTTTGATCGCGCAGGCAATCCATATCCAAATGAATATATCCTTATGGGCCAGGAGAATGTCTCTTGGAATGATAATTTGAGGATAATGATGGGGCATGAATCTCATAACTATTATACTGAGAAAGAGGATGTCCGTTATGATGATTTGCTTGTGAGGTCTGTTGCTGATACGCTGACGAGTGAGATTTTCCCAGCAGAGATCAAGGTGGGAAGCAAGATTGATTTTAGTTATTTTTTGAAACCTGTCTTTTCTTCAAAAGATTCAGGTATAGGTGAAATCAGGATAAGAAAACCATCCACCTATCTTTCTGCATGGAGTAATATCAGGGTGTATACGGAGTGGGGGGATGGGGTCAATGATGGAAATCTTAACCAATTGGTCTCTACAAATGGTAATCCCCAGGGTGTATCTCGGGTATGGATTACAACAAACGGCAACGAGATATTCATACGGTTCTGCCAGTTGTCGGATTCAATCCATGCTGTCATAAGGTCAAATACCCAGAACCCTCAGATAGAAGTCCGTTTCAGCCTTACGGCACCACTGCTTCCATCTGTCACTGGAGATGCTTTCACAGCTTTTGTGAATTGCAAGAAATATTTCAATACACAGTATTCTACAAATTCTACAACTGCGGATATGAAAGCCGTTGACGGCAATGCTGCAGATATTTGTTATTCGGATATTTCAATTGTTCCGGATACTGACACTGCTGTTGTAAAAGGATTTACAGATCCAGCTGCTTATGCATCAATCACTCCCAACAAGATGTATCAGGACACGTATGGCTTTGAAGTCAACTATTTCATCGCCACTTCTCCCACTAACAGTGGACCTGCGATTGTAGAGGCAATAATCAATATACCGCAAGGTTTTACAGTGTCTAATGTGTCGTCTTTGCATATCCAGAATGCCACTAATATCAAGATAGGTCTTGTCAATGGAACAAACAGGATCAGACTCCTTTATATTAATGAAGGAAAATCAGTCCCAGGCCAGGCTGGTATAGATTTTGTCCGTTTCAAACTGACAACGACTCCGACGAACGGGGATTATACTTGGACTTCACTTGTGAAAAGTGATGTGGACGGAACTTTAGTTACTTTCACATCAACGAACAGTTCATATAAGAGTCAGGTTATCCAGGTCATTCCACCGCCACCTGTAGCATCAGCCTACGAGACAACCCTGGACAACAAAGTCTATACCACGCTTTCTTCGAATCGGTATAATTATTATATTGTCAATACTGCAGAGCGTCCCATCAATAAGATCAAGAGAGCTAAAATCGAACTGCCAGGGATTTTTTATGACGTAACTAATGTTATCAGCCAGATTGTACCTGTTTCTAGTATCAAGGTCTCAAATAATTTCATAATTGTGGATTATTCCCTGACGGGTACAAATATATCTCCTTTTAATAAATATGACCTCATTTCCTTTACTGCATGGGACAT
>DYKN01000062.1 GCA_020722575.1 Rikenella microfusus
ACACTATAAATTCAGCGTCAGCTGAATTCTGGATGCCGGTGCAGGGAACACTCCCCATGGGATCACCGAAGGTAATCCCCCTCTCTCCGCACCGGCAGACATAAGGGCTGAAGCAATTCAGCCCTTTGTGTTTTCATCCTGACGGTGAGCCAGGCTTGCCTGAGCGAACAGGCAGGTGAAAACACTATAAATTCAGCGTCAGCTGAATTCTGGATGCCGGTGCAGGGAACACTCCCAACGGGATCACCGAAGGTAATCCAATCCCCTTCTCTTCCTTTCCCTCCAACCACCCATCACACTTCCTCATACATTTTTATAAAAGTAAAATGACTAAACTATCTTCTAATTTTTGAAACACTATCATTCCAATTTATAAAATTATACGTAAATTTGATAATTAAATCCTTAGCTATGAAAAATCTATCTGCTTTTATAACCCTTCTGACTTTGATTCTGCTATCAGGTTGCAACTTCAACAGGTCAGTCAAATATGATTTTTTATCGGGCATTACTTCTTCCGGTAAAAATATTGACTGTGAAGACATATTTGTAACAGTTAACGGGACAAAAAAATCAGGAAATACATTTATATACGGAGAGATTTTAAAAATTGAATTCATCAATGTTACAGGACTTAAAAATATCGAAGGAGATGTTTTCCCTGAAATGACAATGACTGTTATTAATACCTCATCAGGCGATACTGTGCTTAAAACAGATGATCTTATATCTAAACCTGAAGGGTATTCTTTATCACCATTGACTCTTTATGCAAACCTGACAGTTGCTTCACCAATAAATTCAAAAAAAGAGTATAAGGCAGCTGTCAAAATAAGTGACAAAAAAGGTGATGGAGCCCTGGTCGCAGAATTTCCTTTTAAAGTGGTTCCTAATAACAAGATTATAATTGAGGCCAATGATGTTACATCAGATGAAATATATCTTTACTCAGAAGAATCTGATAAGGCTATTACTGATAACAGAATAAGTTTCGATGATAATATTCATATAATTATTGAAGGTCTTAAAGGCTTTAAGGAATCTGATGGAATGGTTTTCCCGGGTCTGAGTATAATGGCTACTGATTCTAAAGGGAATAAAATAATTGAAAATGACGATCTCTTTGCAAAATATGCAGAATCGGGTGTTGAATCCGCTGCTCTTGCTAAACGGGTATCTGCACATTTTAATATCCCTGAAACAGAATTCAACAATCCACTCCATTGTGAAATGACTGTATGGGACAGAAACAGTGGAGCCAGATTAAAAATAACCACTGACATGATTCTGGAATAGCCCTTCCTAAATCATTTTTTTGTCTGACTGGCTTGCTCTTATTTTAATCACAGAATTTAAATACTCTCATAAAAATGTACTGAGAATATCATCAAATATTATTCCCAAATAGAATAAAAGTAAATTTTTTAAGCCGGTAAAAATTAAATTTTATTTCTTTCTAAAATCTCCAGCACCAGTATTTACAATTAGCTCTTTAATAATATTTGTCTCAATTTCCACAGAAGGATTAAATACTTCGGAATTCATATAATTCAGAATTGAATATAACAATTGTCTGACTACAGGTCGTTTTTCAAGGCTGTCGGTAAAGTTTATACTGCTAACCATCATTTTCCCTTTTCCGCATTTTGCTTCAAACAGGAGTGCAAGCCGCCGGTTTTCAAACCAGTCGTCAACCAGCTGTATAACAGGTTTCAGTTCTATCGGAAAACCGTCGAGAATCATTGCCTGTGAATGTGTTACCGGGTCCCACCATTGCCAGTTACTGTGGTATTCCGTCGGGAATTCCTTGAAAACTGGATGTTCGGGGTCACATAATATTCCAAGTGTATGTGGCGCCTGCTTCTTTGTCCATGCCGTGTTCCAGAATATGCTCGAAAATCCAACAGCCACCTCTGCTCCTTTCTTTTCTGCCACTTTCCCATAGCCCAGCAATAAAACCTTACCTCCTTTCTCTAACACCTCCTCAAACTTTTTATCAATTCTGTCAGTTATATATACATCTCCAGTCCCCTCATTTATCTCAGCAGGATAAACAAAAAAATCCCACTCATTCCGGAAAGGTGTGTCTTTTAAACTTATCTCAAAAGTAAGCTTTGCAGAACCTTTTATTTTCTTAAGGTCCATTGAGAAAGAGCCTATTTTATTACAGTTACCCAACGGAATCTCTTTAAGAATGATACTGTCGGATTGAATGACAGAGTTTTTTTCTTTTACTCTTAAAAGAACAGTAATATTTTTAAGCGGTTCTTTTCCGAAATGGGCTATTTCGGCCTCTGCTCTAAAAGTCTCATCATTACGGTAAATCATTTTCTCGATTCTTGCAAGAGGCACTGTTTCGTTGCAGAACATTCTGAATTCTTCGGGTGTAACATAACCTTTCGGCTCAAAGAAGGCGTTAAGTATTCCAACCAGTGCTGTTCCCTGTCCGGGGAAATCATGCAGTTGGAGCATCTGGAATCCTGCAAAGCCGTGTGTTCTCAATGCAGCTTCGATATCGGCCTTGTAACAGAGTGTCTGCAACTTCCCTGAAGCCATCAGAAAATCGAAAGCCTGCTCCCCCATTCCATTCTCCTCAAGTGTCTCGCGGAAAATTTCAAAATTTGTCGGCTTAAGAATTCCTGTGTATTTTTCTATTTCCCTGAAATCGGGATAAACACACCATTGGCCTATTTCATGCCCTACTACAGGTACATTATATTTTGAGACCACATCCCGGAAATCAAAGAGAGAATTAGGAGGCCGTGAATTAATAATACTTTTCAATCCTTCACCCCAGTGCTGTATTCTAGTGTCTGATATCAGGTGATAATCATTTTCGGGTATCACAGGCCACCCTGCCCCGGAAGTATAAACACGCCTGTTGTCAATTGATTTCCAGTAAGTAAGAAGTTTACCAAGATATTCATTTTGTTTTCTGCCTGCCGGTTCATTTCCGTATGCCAGCATACAGAATGAAGGATGGTTACCATATTCTTTTATAATTCTGTCTCCCTCTTCATAAATAAACCTGTCAATTACTTCGCCATTGCCAATTGAAGTTCCCTGGTTTGCCCATGAACTGCACTCAACATGGAGATAAATGCCAGTTAAGTCGGCTGCAATAAAAGCGGCTTCGGGAGGAGAATACGAATGAAACCTCATATGGTTCAAACCATACTCTTTTAAAGTTCTCATCACCCTGAGCCATGATGCTGTATCAGCAGGTGGATATCCGGTGAGCGGGAATACGCAGCATTCTGTCGTACCACGCAAAAAAACCGGACTGCCATTAATTTCAAACCTTGTACCACTAACTTTGAACTCCCTCATCCCGAAATCTTCCTGCCTCCTGTCAAATACATTTCCTTTGCTGTCTGCCAGAGTCACAGTCAATCTGTACAGTGCAGGGTTAAACTCACTCCATAACAAAGGCTCCCTGCCCATAGGATACTCTACAATATATTCTGTCCTGTCAGATTCTGAAGAAATTTTAACCGTTTTACTTCTCAGTATCTTTTTAATAGAAGAATTATAAGCCGATGCCTGAAGATGCAGTTTCCCTTCAAAAATCTGATCTGCCCTGTTATTTATACGTATATTAACCTTGATCTTTTCTCCGGCAACATCCGGAAATATTCTGATTTCATCAATTGAAATCTTGCCGGATGCTTTAAGCGAAATTTCACCGGCAATGCCGTTCCAGTTGCCCTGAGTATGATCACTTATGCTATGGGAATTAATCCCGACAGGTATTATAATTCTATTATCAACCCTTATCGTCAGAAGGTTTTTACCCTCAGCAAGCATACCGCTGAGATTATATTCATGAGGTGTGGCAAGAGAGTTACATGAGCCGGCTTTTTTGCCATTAACAAACACTGTTGTTTCCCAGTGGCAACGCTCAAGAAACAGGGTAATATTTTTATCAGCCCATCCTGAAGGAATTTCAATCTCCTTCTGGTACCAGGCAACTCCCTTATAATATTTTACCGGCTTCAGCCAGAATGGTATCTTAATATTTCCTGGCTGGCGGTATTTTGCATACTTTTCATCGGTAAAATATGACCTGTCAACAATGTCACCAGTCCAATCAGTGGAAAGTGTTACTTCATAACCTTTGTCATTCTCTGCCATCGAACCCGGTAATGTTACCTTTTCCGGTAGGATACGGTTATACCATTCTTCCTCAATACCCCTGTCAAGGGAATCAATAGCAAAATTCCACTCTCCTGAAAGGGGAATTTTTTCTTCTATAAAAGTTTTCTCTTCTCTGCATCCTACCATAGAAGAAATTAACATCAGAAAGAAAAAGTATATTTTCATTATTATTGATTTTGTATGTTATTTTCTGATTGATGTTTAACTATTCTATTTGACTGATATTTCAATGCTTACATCCTTCATTCCGTCGGATGATGCTGTAATTTTAATTTTCCCTTGCTGTTTGCCTGCCTGAATTATTGCAAGCCCGAGACCATTGAAGACTCTACGTCGGTTCGATTTATAAGGTTCATGGTCAGCTGGATTACCGTTTTCGAGTCCGATAAGTCTGCCTGCTCCTTCAACTGTATAATAAACCATATTGGATGCAGTGGGAACTACTCGGCCCTGGTTATCAATCACTTCTATTCTGATATGTGCAACGTCTTCATTATCTGCTGTCAGCTCTTCCCTGTCGCAGGTTAATCTTAATGCATAAGGTTCTCCTGTTGTTTCAATAATTTCGGTACATACAATTTTCCCGTTTTTTTTCCCAACAGCCATTAATGTACCGGATTCATAAGGCACATCCCATGACAGATGTAGGTCGGCAGTTGTCGGGAAAATTTGCGGTGAGGGGTATTTGTTCCATCCGCCTGATGTTCCCTGTCGTGGAAACTCCAATCTTTTCTCACCATACGATTTACCATTCAGGAAAAGTTCAACCGCATCGCAATTAGTGTAAGCAAGTACCGGTATTACCTTACCTTTCAAATCCGGCCAGTTCCAGTGGGGAAACAGGTGAATAAAGGGCTCAGTTGTCCACTGACTTTTATAGAAATAATAACCATCCTTCGGAAAACCACACAGATCTATCACTCCACTGGATGAATTTTTCGACGGCCAGAATGACTCACCCAGGTAATCAATTCCTGTCCACATAAAATCTCCGATCACATACTGGTTCATCCTTACAAATTTCCAGAGTTGTTCAGCACGGATCATACGGGTATTATAATTGGGATATATTTTCGAGGTATCTTTGCCAAAATTATAGTCACCCCTGATACCCCCGATCGAAACACTTTCTGTCCCTACCATTTTCCATTCAGGATGATTATGATGATCGATGCTGTAAAATAACTCTCTTCTCTCATGCCATCTGTCAACATAATTATATCCGACTATATCAAGTAATTCGAGAAATTCAATCCTTGCCGGGTTATCATCTGCTGCAATATTATCACATCCAACGGTAACAGGCCTTGTCGGGTCTTCTGAATGAAAAATGTCAAGGATCAATTTCAGTAATTTTTCACCTCCTGCAACAGGCTGTTCCCTGATTTCGTTTCCGGCACTCCACATCACAACCGAAGGATGGTTGCGGTCTCGTCTGATAAATGATACCAGATCTCTTTCAGCCCATTCGTCGAAATAATTGTTGTATCCGTATGTTACCTTGCCTCTCTTCCACTCGTCGAATACTTCATTCATAACAAGAAACCCCATCCTATCGCAAAGGTCTAAAAATTCAGGAGCAACAGGGTTATGTGAAGTTCTGATGGCATTGCATCCCATTTCTTTTAAAATTTTCAAACGTCTCTCCCACACTTTCAACGGCACCGCTGCTCCGAGGCATCCGGCGTCGTGATGCAGGCATACACCATTCATCTTCACATTATTCCCATTAAGCAAGAATCCCTTTTCAGTATTATATTCTATTTTCCTTATCCCGAATGTTGTCTTTACCTCATCAACAGGTTTGTTTTTTACTGTGATTGTTGTCAGAAGAGTATATAAATGAGGCGTTTCAACTGACCACAGTACAGGTGTATAGATTGTAATCTTCTGACTGAAAATTTCTTTCTCTCCGGGAACCATGCGGATTGACGTTTCAGTCTTTCCGCAATTATTGCCCTTTTCATCAAGAACAACAGAAACAAGAAATGCTTCTTTTGCTGAACCGGAATTGTTTTCAATTTCAGTTTTCACCGAGACAATTGCATTTTCTTCCGAAATTTCGGGTGTTGTAATATAAATGCCCCACTGGGTCACGTGCAGGGGATCAGTTCTGATCATCCATACCTTACGATATATGCCGGAGCCGGAATACCATCTTGAATTGGGCTGTTTTGAGTTATCCACTCTTACGGCGATCAGATTATCTCCCTCTTTTAGATAGGGGTTCAAATGATAGTAAAAGCTGTTGTATCCGAACGGATAATGTCCTAAATGATTGCCATTGAGCCACACATCACTGTTCATGTAAACTCCGTCGAAAAGAATGAGGTTTATCATTTTCAGGTCGTTTTTACTTACCCTGAAATGTTTTCTGTACCATCCAATGCCGGTTGGGAAATATCCTCCCGCACCTCCTGCAGGGGCCTTCTGATCTACAGTACCTTCTATACTCCAGTCGTGTGGCAGGTCGAGTACTCTCCATGAACTGTCGTTAAAATCAGGCTTATACGCCTCATCTGCATCACCCGGAAAGAACTTCCAGCTGTCATTGAATCCAGCAATGAACCGTGGGCCTGTTTGTGCCATAAGACTTTCTGCTGCGGCCAGAAGAAATACGAGAAATAACAGATGTAAAATACTTTTTTTCATGATTATACTGATTTAAATCTTTTCACAAAATGAAATAATTTATCTTACTAATTATTTGCTGCTCAGTTCATTTTCAATCTGTTCAAGTGATTTCCCCTTTGTTTCGGGAAGTTTCCTCAAGATAAAGATAAAACCCAAAATGCAGATCGTACCGTAAAGCCAGAACGTCCCGGAAACATTCAGCAGGCTGTTAAGCAGGGGAAAGGTGTATGTGAGTACAAAGCAGGCGCTCCAGAGTGAGAAGGTGGCTATTGCCATTGCAGCTCCCCGGATTCTATTAGGAAATATCTCCGATAAAACAACCCATGTAACAGGTGCCAGTGTCATCGCATAAAATGCTATTGCAGTCACGACCATTATCAGAAGAGGTATCCCATGTAACCGGGTAAAATACATTGTGCCTGTAACCGCAAAAATGACTGCAAGTCCCCCTGAACCAAGTAGCATCAAAGCCTTCCGGCCCAGCCTATCGACGGTAGACATCCCGACAAAAGTAAAAACAAGGTTTACACTTCCTGTTATAACTATGTTAAACAGGATATCTGAAACACTGTATCCGGCATTTGCAAATATTTCCTGGGCATAATTGAAAATTACATTTATGCCACACCATTGCTGAAATATTGCCAGAACAATGCCCAGAACAAGAATTTTTCTGATACCAGGCTTGAATAATTCTCTGAGATTTATTTTGCTGCTATCTGAATTAAGTGTTTCCACTACAGCATTTAACTCACTGTCAGCATATTCTTTGCCACCAATTTTTGCAAAAATATTATGTACTTTTTCTCTCTTTTCGGGTCGTTTTGCGAGCCATCGCGGACTCTCTGGTACCATCCACATCAAAAGGAAGAAGAGTGCTGCCGGAACGGCACAGGCATAAAACATCCATCGCCAGCCTGTCTGACCGTTCCAGGAATTCATTATATACTGTATATCTGCATCGGACGGAACAGGTTCGGCAATTCGCCAGTTGATAATCTGGGCTACAAGGATGCCAATAACTATTGTTAGCTGGTTGATTGATACAAACGCTCCACGATATCTTCCGGGTGTTATTTCAGCAATATATACCGGCGAAAGGTTTGAAGCCAACCCTATGCCGATTCCTCCGCAGATTCTGAAAATGATAAATTCCTGAATTGTTCCTGCAGAACCAGTCCCTATTGACGCAATTATAAAAATTAGTGCTGACAGTATCAAAAGTTTTTTTCTCCCGTACCTGTCGCTCAGCCAGCCCGCCAGCACCGAACCTGTAATACAGCCCGCAAGAGCACAACTCATTGCCCAGCCCTGCAGTGAGGGGTTACCGGTTATCCCGAAGAAAGGCTCATAAAATGGCTTGGCACCCCCGATTACCACCCAGTCGTACCCAAAAAGTAATCCGCCCATTGCTGATACCAGCGATACTCCGAATATATATCCCCAGTTATATTTTCTGCTTTTAAACAGAGCCATGTTAGATTCAATTTAATTACTTTTATATAACAATCTATAATCCCTGAGCCTGAAAATTGATCATTCGAGAATCAGAAAAATTTAAAATTATACAATAAAACTAATCTACAAGATCATCAGATAGATTTTTTATAACCGATCCTGTTGTTAAATCATTGAATTTATTTTGCTTTTTTTTTTGTATCTTGTCATTTGTGATGTTTCTTAACGAAATTCCGGAACCTCTTCTTTTTAATCCCCTTAAACATCATCTGGGATTTATAAGGGATTTTACGGAATATCACTCACAGCACTCCGTTTCCAGCAAAGCAGTGTTTCTGAAAATCCTTCGCCAGATAGGCAGTTCGGTTATGGACATTTACTCAGGATCGTTACAATGCAGTGAGATATACGATGAAATCATTCAGCTTCTAAAACAGAATAATACTCTTGACAGAGAAGATTTTATAAGGTGGGCTGGCGGCAAAGCCGTTGATTTCAAATCAGTTCAATTGTCTGACACTTCACAATGGGTGATAAAATTTTATAATCACGAAACCCGATGGGTTCATATTTTCCCTGCAAGAATGAGTCCTCATTCTTTGCGTATTAAAGCCAATACACTTAAATCGGCTATTCTTTATCAGGTTTTCGTTGGCAGGGATTTTATCTCTGAGGAAGGGCTCAACGTTGCAAGAGCAATAGGTAATCTGTCGCCGGTGAAAGATGTCTTCGAAGCCAATGCCATTACCGGTATGATAGAAATATTACGAAGTTAACATTAACATTTTGGAGCGATTAACCAGGCATTTACAGGTCGCAGCTACGCACCTGAAAGATAAACCATGAATTTCCGATCCTGCAATCAGGTCGCCGTTAGGCGGCTCTATTCTTTACTTACCGCTCTGAATTTTGATCTTTGCACTCTATGCATTTACAGCTAGAAATGCGATATTCAGCCCCTTCAGGGCTGGATGTATGCGGGGCCTTCTATTCCCCGGCTGCGCCGGGCC
>DYKN01000063.1 GCA_020722575.1 Rikenella microfusus
TTTTGAGTAAACTATTATCGTTTTGATTTGTAAAAAATTTAGTTGGCATTACTTTTTTTCTTTTTTAATTGATTAATGACTTCGCCCAAACCATTTTCCAGATATTCTAATTTTTCATAATTCGCGTTTATAGTATCAGCTAAAAGTAGAAGATTTTTTTCTTCTCTTAATCGTCTAATATATTCACCTGATGTTTCTTTTGTCATTTGACTAAACAGCTTGAATAATTATATCAAAAATATACAATATTTTGTTTTCGGTCTTATGTACGATGGGAAATTTAGCTCTCTGGCGAACTCTGGTCTCAGCGTTAGCTTCCCGAAGCAAGTTCGGTAAAGGTTGTGGGACTTAACAATCCCGATAAATCGGGACAGGTCGTCGTTTCACAATGGTTTATTCAACTTTAAATTTTCGTTGTCAGTACTCTCTTTTTACGCTTACTATACTGTGTTGTTTCAGAGTGTTATTAAAACCCAAATATTAACGGAAAAATAAATACTACTGTTACTGCCCATAGTGCATACACCGGTAAATAGTTCACAATTGTAAGTTTCACCTTCTCGATATCGTTATTTCTTAAAATAACTTTGAAGAGATCGATCCCGATAAGCAGAAGGTTTACGAGTATCAGCAGATTTGAGCCCAGCACAGCGGTCCTGTTTGGTGTGAAACCATATTCTCCAAGCCTGTAAATTATTGCCGATAATGCTATAAGATCGGTAAGTATTGCCAGAGCAACCAGTGCAAGGAGAATTCCCTCCTGCAAATGATACCTGGTGTAAATAAATGGCTCTATTACCGAAAAAACAATTACCACAGTCACGCCCAGAAGCATCAGATTGAAAACCAGCAGAAAATCTCTGTCGGAAAACAGGCTTCGGCCACTGAAGATCACTACCACAAGAAAAACAGCCAGTGTTAGCAAAATAAGCGGACTGAAAATTCCGGCAATAACAGGAGGAATTTTGTTTGTAATAGCCGGGAAGTATCGTATAAGAAATGTGGCAACCACGGGTGCCGAAACAATTCCCCAGAAAACAATGTTTTCAAAATAGAATTCCTCTGCGTCAATTCCGATTGATTCAAAGAGTCCTATTGTCACACCGGTAAGGATGCCTCCAGCGGCAGCAATAACTGCAAACAATACCACAAGTTCGCCGTTATGCCGGAGATAACCAATCCATCCGCTCCGTTCTTTGAGGTTAAATCCGGTAAAAACCAATCCATAAAGAAACCAGAGCATCAAAGGCAGGTGAAGGCATACAAGAAAAAAAGTATTATCTGACTTATCTGATGGCAAAAGATTTACATAAACTGTGGAAAATAAAAAAATCAGTGTTGTAACTAAAATATTAGTTAATTTAATAGCTCCGGAAGACATAAAATAATATAATGATAATGCTGCAAAAGCAATTATCCCGGCATTTTTCAAAAAATATATCTCTTTATCGATTCCCGATTTGAAAATAGCAGGAATCTTTAAAAGAAAACCTGCAATGAGGCATGTAATAATTAAAAAAAGAATATCATTCCTTAGAGTATTGAAAGAATAGGGTTTTATCTTTTCAGCATCAATTCTGGCTTTCCAGTACCGGGAAATTTCGTTTTCTTCTATCTCCGGATATAATTCGAGAAATGCTTTTTCAAAGTTCTTTCTGTCAGTTCTGTATAGTTTTTCAAGCTTTTCAGGATTTCCGATGTTTTCTTTAATGATATTTTTCACTTTTATGTTTTTAAATTTTCGTGAAAATTAAGAAATACAATTCAACTCCAATATTAAAAAAAATTATAAAAGTGGAATTATTTTAATAGTTGCAGGCAATTTAAGGTCGAAGTGTGATTATAAAAGGGTTACCTCCACCTCTCTGCCTCTCTCTTCAGCTGAGACATACGCAGAATAGATGGTTGAAATCACATCTGCCGCAAGCGTACTGTCGCTCTGAAGGGGTTCTCCATAAGCTGCGGTTCTGTAAAATACCTCCATTTCATGCTGGTAACCATTGAACCACGATTCATCAGGGCTCACCCACGACCATCCCTGTTTTGTCTCTGTTTTCTCAACAATATAAACATCTTTGAAATATTTCTCATCCGGTGTAAATGTTTGCATAGCGTTATTAGGGGTCATATTGCAGAGGGTTCGATGGTTATCGGCGAACACCTCGAGTCTGTTCACAACGCCACCAAGTACCAGTTCGCTTGCTATGATATCAGCAAATGTGCCATCCTCAAATACAATGTGCATTATGCCGTAATCTTCTATATCGCGGTATCCTGTACGGATATAACCTTTATTTGTGAATCCAGGCATTCGTGTAACTGTGTGTACCCGTGCGGATACTGTAGCAGGGCGGATCGGTTTCCCGCTCCTGGTTCGTCCTTCAGCATTTTTAAGATAAACAGCACCTGCAAGTGGATGGCATCCCTTGCCTATCAGTGACCCTCCTCCTGAGAACTTCCAGATACCGTAAAAAGGTGAATGAGAACCGGAGTGTGATTCTTCGCCAAGCATCCTTAATACCTGTGCACCTGATTTTTCAATTATCTCCCTCTCCTTCTGAATTGCCGGTGCATAAACCCAGTTCTCGGCATACATTATCCTGCCCGTGCTACTTTTTTCTGCATCAAGCATTCTTTTCAAACTTGAAACAGTTTTAGCCAGACCATCGCGACGATCAAAGTCATCGCCATTAAAACTTTCACTGCCGTCACCGAAATAACCCGTAAGGGGCTTTTCCACAATTGCATGACGGCCTTCTTTAAGTATTTCAACGGTGAGCGGCTCATGAGTAGCCGGCGGGGTACATACATGCACTACATCGACATCCCTGATCAGTTCTGCAGGTGAATCATATGCTCTAATGTTGCGCTGGGCCGCGAACGCTTCAAGCTTTTCCCGGGTCGGGGAATATGCCCCTGCGACCTCAAGCTCCACACACGTTACCTTTTTTAATGCTTCAAAATGAAATTTTGCGGCATAACCCGAGCCGAGAATGCCTGCTCTGATCTTTTTCCTCGCTATCATTCAATTGATTTTATTCCCATATTCCATAAAGTAAAGCCCCATATATCGGCATATTGCTCAATGGTTTTACTGATTGGGGTTCCGGCTCCGTGACCTGCCTTCGTCTCAATGCGGATAAGCACAGGATTCTTCCCATTGTATTTATCCTGAAGATGAGCAGCAAATTTAAAAGAGTGTGCAGGTACAACCCTGTCATCATGATCGGCGGTTGTAATCAGAGTTGCAGGATATTCAACTCCTTCCCTTACGTTGTGAACCGGTGAGTATGCAAGAAGATATTCAAACATCTCCCTGCTCTCGTCGGCTGTGCCATAATCGTATGCCCAACCTGCTCCTGCGGTAAACTTATGATACCTCAACATGTCAAGAACACCAACTGCTGGCAGGGCAACCCTGAAGAGTTCCGGCCGCTGCGTCATCACAGCTCCGACAAGAAGCCCACCGTTTGAGCCGCCTCTAACAGACAGGTACTCAGGTGAAGTGTATTTACTGGCAATAAGATATTCTGCAGCTGCAATAAAATCGTCGAAAACATTCTGTTTATTCATTTTAGTACCGGCAAGATGCCATTTCTCACCATATTCACCACCACCGCGAATATTCGGTACCGCATAAACTCCACCCAGCTCAAGCCATAAAGCAACCGGTATGCTGAATGATGGTGTTATGCTGATATTGAATCCACCGTACCCGTAAAGCATCGCTGGATTCTTTCCGTTCATTTCAAGTCCTTTCTTATAGGTTATAATCATCGGAATCCGTGTTCCATCCTTCGAATTATAAAAGACCTGTTCCGAAACATATTTATCCCCATCAAATTTTACATCGGGCTTTTTGTATAATTCACTTTTGCCTGAAATAGGGTCGAACTTGAATATTGTAGGAGGTGTGATATAATTGGTAAAAGTATAATAAACCTCCTTGTAGTACTCTTTACCCCCAAATCCCGAAGCTGCACCAACACCCGGCAATTCAATATCTCTAACAAGATTACCCTGACGATCGTACTGTTTCACCTTCGAAATGGCATCAACCATATAATGTGCGAAGATATAACCTGCACCTGTTGTTACTTCAAGAACATTTTCAGTTTCCGGGATAAAATCAATCCAGTTTTCTGGCTGCGGATTCTTTGCGTCGGCAACAACCACCTTTCTGTTTGGGGCATTAAGGTTTGTGAGAATAAACAGCTTTTCCCCCACATTGTCAATAATTATATGGTCATTTTCAAAGTTATCAACAACAGTCACAAATTTACTTCCCGGTTTAGACAGGTCTTTGATATACAATTCATTGCCAGTTGTTGAAATAGCTGCATAAACAACAAGGAACCTACCATCTTCTGTTACACCTGCGCTGACATATCTTCTTTTAATATCTGATCCGAATATCAGAATATCATCTGATTGTTTTGTGCCGGTTTTATGGAAATAGAGTTTATGGTGGTCGGTCATTGCAGAAAGTTCGCTCCCTTTGGGTCTGTCATAACTTGAGTAAAAGAACCCTTCTTTCCCCTGCCATGCTATCCCTGAGAATTTAATATCCTTAAGGGTATCTCCGATAATTTCCCCGGTCAGGGCATTTTTTACTACTATCTTTCTCCAGTCCGATCCTCCTTCCGAAAGTGAGTATGCGACCATGCTTCCATCTTTTGAGAAGCCGAGTTCGCCGAGTGAAGTTGTTCCGTCGGGCGAAAAGGTGTTAGGATCGAGGAAGACTTCAGGCTCCCCTCCTTCTTTCTGGCGATAAAGTACTGACTGATTCTGAAGTCCGTCATTCTTATAGAAATATGTATACTCGCCCTCGATAAACGGAGCCGAATACCTTTCATAGTTCCACATTTCCGTAAGCTTTTCCTTCAGTTTCTCCCTGTAAGGAATCTGTTCGAGGTAGCCAAAGGTCACTTTATTCTGTTCAGCAACCCATGCTGCCGTTTCATCCGACATGTCATCCTCGAGCCAGCGGTAAGGGTCGGGAACGGCAGTGCTGAATATTGTGTCAACAACATTTTCCTGCCGGGTAACAGGATAAGTGAGTCTTTTCCCGGTATTTTCAATGCACGACATCATTATTGTCATTGAAATCGTTAACCATAAAATTGTTCTTTTCATGGGTTTGGTTGTTTAGGATTAATATTTCAGACATTTATAAAGCAAAAATAATTATTTTATACCCGAATTACTTACGAAAGCAATATTTTTACTATCGGGCGACCACGAAGGAACGTTTATTGTTCCCTGTCCGCCATAAAGATAGGCAATAACTCTGGGTGCACCACCTGATGCCGGCATTATTCTGAGCATCACTTTTTTATAGGAAGGATGCGAATTTGGTTCAATATCCGGGGGATAGGACAGGAAAACAAGCCATTTTCCATCGGGTGATATATGAGGGAACCAGTCGTTGTATTCATCAAAGGTTAACTGTTCCTTTTGTGAACCATCGGGTTTCATTCTCCATATCTGCATTGTTCCTGATGAACTTCCATTATAATAAATATATTTCCCATCGGGAGAATATTCACAACCATCAACATGTTCTCCGGGTCTGGTTTCGGTGAGGGCAACTTCTTCACCCCCTTTTATTGATTTCCGGTAAATATTATAAGTATTTGAACCCTCTCGCATTGCAACATAAATTACCGATTTGTTATCGGGTGACCAGCCGTGCCAGTAGGATGGAGTTTTTTCGGTAATCAGTTGAGGTGTTCCTCCTGTGAGAGGCAGCACATATACTGATGAGCCTCCGCCGGGCATGCCCTGCCTCTGATGGCTTATTGCCAGTAATTTGCCATCGAAAGATATTCCATGGTCATTGTTGTTACGATCAGCAAAATCTGTATTCAACTTCTCCGGCTCACCACCTTCAACGGGAATGGTCCAGAGAAACCCGTCCATATTGAATAAAAGCTTCTTTCCATCGGGCATCCAGTTTGGAGCCTCAAATCTTCCCTGTTTCTCCCAAACAACTTTCCTCTTTCCATCGAAAATGTTCATTACCTCGAGTCTGCATCCGGGATAATCTCCTGAACCTTGTTTATAATCTGACGGCACAGGTTTGTCGATTCTTACGTTCCAGATTCTGACCTCTTCAATTGCAGAAGAATCGTGGGCACATACAAATAGTCCGGCAAGCACTTTGCCACCAAGGTTATCCATCAGTTTCGTGCCTATTATCTGCAGCGGTTCTCCCGGATTGGCAGCCAGCATGGTAAAAAGATTACCTGTTCTCTCGAGTCTCAAAACCCTGTAACCCGACTTGGGTGCAAACATTTCATCCTCCGGATCCCTCATAAAGGCACCTTTGAGAAGTCTCCATTGCATTACAGTAAGCCCGTCGCCATGAAGCACAGCTGAAATGTGCGGAGAATTGTCGGCGTCATCTTTCCTGACCATCCATCCGGTCTTACGGTGAGCATTGCCTCCCTCCCCGGTAAATTCAAACTCAGCCGTGAGTATAAAATCTCCTTCAATCTCATTAAATAGATAATGAAATTCATCCCTCCCGAACCAGATGTTATATCCTGAACCTCTTAAAGTATAACTCTGATCCCCCAAATTATAAATTGCAGTACCTTTTAGAAATGGATTGCCTATATCGGCAGCATGCTGGAATATTCCGGTTTTCGTACCCTGCGAAAGTAGAGAACCACTAAATAATATACCAATAATAAAAAGAATATTTTTCATTGCAGATGAATTAAAGATTTACTGAGTTAAAAATAATAATTATATCCAAATTGCGCGATCTGTTTACTCAAAATGCAATTTATTCATCACTCTGCTCTTTGACAGGAGCCGAATTGAAAATGTTGACAGATTGTGAAGAGTTCCATACCGATATTATGTTATACCGGTCAAATGAGAAAGATATATTCAGTAACCATGCAAAAAGACTGTAAATCAGGAAGATACTCTATAGTAACCGGTTAGCTTAATTTATAATAATTCTCCAGAATTTTTCTGAACCATTTTTCAGGTAGAAATTTTTTAAGCACAACAGACATTTTCTGGTCGAATGATGCGATAATATAGCGTTGTGCTGGATTGTTTTTTTCGACGATTTTTGCAATTTTTCCTGCAAGCATTACCGGATCTCCTCCTTTTGTTTCGTCAGCTTCAATTTTCGACAATGTAATAAGATATTGACTCCTGTATGGATCTTCATTACCTGTTGGTGCAAGGAATTTTCTTCTGTTTTCAGTATTTTTTGTATGGAAGTCGCCCGGGTTAATAACCACTACCTTAATATTAAATTTTTTCACTTCCATTCTGAGGGCTTCGCTGAAGCCTTCTATAGCAAATTTACTGGCCGAATAGAAACCCTGGAATGGGAGTCCCATCAAGCCACCAATAGAGCTGAAATTAATTATCATACCACTGCCCTGCATTCTCATCACAGGAAGAATCTCTCTTGTTAGAAGCACTGTACCGATAAAGTTTGTCTCCATCTGCAGATGGAAATATTCTTCAGGTATTGTCTCGAGTGGCCCTCCCGTATGCATACCTGCATTGTTTATGAGAACGTCTATTCTGTTTTCTTTATCAAGCACACTCTTAACAGCGTTTTTTATTGAATTATGATCGGTAAGGTTCATTATGATAGGTTTCACCATTTCAGGCGTATTATCTGGCCGGCGTACTGTTCCATAAACAATATGCCCTTTTTTAGCCAGCAGCTGTGCTGTTTCCCTTCCGAAACCTGAAGAGACTCCGGTAATAAAAATAACCTTCCTCATCAGTTAATTATTCCTCCGAGTTGTCGTGAGACTTTCGTAATCTTTTCCATTGCAATATCAACCTGTTCTTTTGTATGGGTTGCCATCAGTGAGAATCTGATCAAAGCATTTTCTTTTGGAACGGCCGGTGAAACAACAGGGTTGACAAAAATACCTTCCTCGAGTAGCATCCTGGTCATTTTCAATACCTTGTAATCGTCACGCACATACAGTGGAATAATTGGTGATTCGGATCTGCCAGTATCAAATCCAGCTTCTTTGAAGTTTTTGCGGGCATATTCAGATATATCCCATAGGTTTTTTATTCTTTCGGGTTCCTTTTGCATGATATCGAGAGCAGCCAGAACAGCAGCTGCCGAAGCCGGAGTAATACTAGCACTGAAGATCAGTGAACGCGAATTATGCTTTATAAAATTTATTGTTTCCCTGTCAGAAGCGATAAACCCACCAAGTGATGCAAGGGATTTTGAGAAAGTACCCATAATAAGGTCAACTTTGTCGGTCAATCCGAAGTGAGCAGCAGTTCCATCGCCTTTTTTCCCGAGCACTCCTATGGAATGGGCGTCATCAACCATAATGGAAGCATTATATTTTTCGGCAAGGGTAACTATTCCAGGAAGCCTTGCAATATCGCCTTCCATTGAAAAAATGCCGTCAACAACAATTAACTTGATGCTCTCAGGATCACATAGCTTAAGTTTTTTCTCGAGTGATTCCATGTTATTGTGATCAAATTTCAGCACTTTTGAAAATGAAAGCCGGCTCCCTTCAATAATTGACGCATGATCGAGTTCGTCGAGCAGCAGATAATCTTTTCTACCAGCAAGTATTGAAACCACTCCAAGGTTTACCTGAAAGCCCGTACTGTAGCATAGTGCCTGCTCCTTCCCAACCAGGTTGGCCAGTCTCTGCTCCAGTTCAATATGTATATCAAGTGTTCCGTTCAGAAACCTTGAACCTGCGCAGCCAGTACCATATTTATCAATTGCTTTTTTGGCAGCTTCCTTTATCTTGGGATGATTTGTCAGTCCAAGATAGCTGTTTGATCCAAACATCAGAACTTTTTTGCCATTCATTGTAACAACGGTATCCTGGTCTGATTCAATTTCCCTGAAATAGGGATAGATACCTGCCTGCATTGCTCTTTGAGGAGCATCATATTTTGACATTCGTAATTTAAGCAATCTCATTATCAAAATGATTTGGTTATTCGGCAAAATTATTTAAAAATATATATCATTAATTATAAATTGATAAAATGTTACAAATTAATCAAATCAAAAAAAAATTTTAAATTATTATTTTTTTTAGAACTAATTCACATTAAGATTTTTGAGTTATGAGTTACATTTTAAAGAATAATCTTTTTCAAAAAATTTTGTATATTTGAAAACAATCATTATTTTTGCACCCGCTTTGAGGGGTTACGTTCTTTGTAAGGGAATTTGAATAAAGGTTG
>DYKN01000167.1 GCA_020722575.1 Rikenella microfusus
AAACGCCTCAAGAAGATCGAATCTCATCAGGGGCAGGCTCCTTATCCCATCGAAGCGAGGGTTGAAAATGTAAGGGAGTCCTGAATCTACAAGTATTGCTGCAAAGTTGCGGGTGAAATACCATGATCCCAAAGACTTTGCAAAGGCTTTTTAACGGGCGGGGGAGGTATCAGGCTGGAAGAAAATTGCCTTCCGCCCGAAGCATTGAGATTTCATCTGACTTAAAACAGCGGCTATACGTTTGCTGGGGCGTTGACTTTGTCTTCGGACTTTTCGTTGTTACAAAATGACAAATTTAATTCCCGGGTTCAAGCCCTGTTATTCTTTTGTAAACTAAGGCGCCAGACCTCGCATTGTTTATCATAATTTACGGAAAATGTTAAAATATGTATGGACACATTTCGGTTGACATCCCGAACCATATCAGCTTATAGAAACAAAAACCTTACTCATTTTCAACTGGCCATGTCTTCTAATGTTAAGACAGCCCTATTAATACTGTTCGCTGTAACCATAAAATTCATGCATTGACATGCGTAACCCATAAGGTTACAATATATTTATGGTCAAATCATTCAAGCATAAAGGGTTGGAAAACTTTTTCTATTCCGGCACCAAGAAAGGCATCAAACCTGAGCATGCCAGCAAATTGGAACTGATTCTTGACCGCCTCAATGTCGCGAACGATTTGAAAGATATGAACTGTCCAGGCTCAAACTTACATCCATTGAGTGGTGACCTAAAAGGGCAGCATGCGGTAAAAGTCTCAGGAAATTGACAAGTTATTTTCGAATTTATCGATAGTGACGCATACATAGTTGATTATGACGACTATCATTAGGAGATATCATATGGGAACAATGAAAAGACAACCAACGCACCCCGGGAATATTTTAAAAGAAGATTATTTGAAACCATTATCCATCACAATCCAGGACATGGCTTTTATCTTGGGTGTTTCGAGAAAAACATTATCAAAAATTATAAACGGCAATGGGGCTGTAACGCCTGACATGGCTTTGCGGTTGTCCAGGGCATTTGATACTACACCGGAATTATGGCTGAACCTCCAAAAAAATTACGACTTATGGCACGCTGCCCATGACTCAAAAGAGTGGCAAAGAGTGAGGCCTATTCTACCAACCATAGCAAACTCTCACGCATAAAAGCAGCGAACAAAGCGCTTCACCAGACGGCGAGGACTCATTGTGGCCTATCGGAAAATGTTCTCGGGGCCGCAATACGAAAAATAATCAACAAAGAAATAAAAAAAGAAAAGTTCATCTATGATATCAAGCCGATTTTGTTCAGGGGGTTAGAATATATTTTAAAAATATATAATTTCTTATGAGGTGATTTAGAATCTACCGCCTCGTCAATGGCATTTATGCCGAAAAGGAG
>DYKN01000168.1 GCA_020722575.1 Rikenella microfusus
GATTTCAGCCTTTCATCCAGTTCTTTTTTCTTTTTCTCGTCGTTCGGATCATAATTTTCCATGTTTCCTATAATTCCTTCCTTTACCCGTTGGAGATTTTCTATTTCTTCTTGCTTTTCATCTTCTAAACTGCTCACGCCGAGAGTGAAACCTAAAATATAGCAACCATCTTTTATATTCCCTTTTTTTTCTGAGCAAAATAAATATTCCAAAAATTCCTGTGGCAAAGATTCGACAAACAATTGACGGAGATAAAGATCATTGTACGATTTATCACAACCTGTGTAACGGCCTATTTTCTTTATACTTTCTTCACTTTTATTCCATTCTTCAATATTTTTCTCAATAAGCGGTGCGATTACTCTTGGTGGCGGGCCTAATTTTCTCTTTTGAGTGGTGAGGAGGAATACGGCCACGGGGAATGAATATTTTGGATTCTGTAAATATTTGCTAAATTCATATTTCCCCAATCGTGATTTTTCTCCGAAAACCGTCTTTGAAAAATAGATATCTCTCAATGCGTCAAAGCTTGACGGCAGGCTTACGTCATATTGATAAAATATATCTGGTTTAATATATACGACCGAATCGGGGACATCCCTCCCGCCGGATTTTATTTCCTTAACGCTTATGTCATAGTCCCAGTCACTTGAAACTATCTTATCTAGGATTTCCTTCAACTTTACCTTCTTACCCCAGTAGGGGTCAAGCCTGTCCTCTTTTAGGTCTTGAGTAATAGATTCTACGCGTTCTTTGAATTTTTCAGCAAATCCCGTTATTGATGCCATTGAGAACACTAGCATGCAAATTAGAGTCTTTTTCATTATCAATTCTCCTTCATATCAAAGTTGTCATTTGGGTTATTATCGAAATCCGCAGGAACGAGCCCCGGATCGTAGTATTCAAGATATTCAGTATTATCTCGGAGACCTAAATCTCTTGCTTTCTCAATCGGATCTTTTATCCCATCCCCGTCTTTATCATAAAGTTCTTCTCCCTCAAGTTCCCTAAATAATCTCATGATCAAACTATTGGGATTCCCTTGATCAATCGTGTTCTTATATTCTCCCCAGTTTAACCCTTTTGTTTCTTCGAGGATTATGTCCATTACGTCGTCGAGGAGGATGCCGAATGTTGAAATAGCGTGGACTTGCTGGACGAGTTCATTGACCGATCTGTTGAAAGTGGATGGGCAGGTTTTGTCAAAATGCCAGTTCTTCTGAATTTTGAAGTCATGGTCTTTCATGGCAAGAGCGACATTTGACAGGCATCCCCAGCTTTGTAAACGTCTGATTATGTGGAGGCTAAACCAGTTATAGCGCGGACTGTTTTCATCCCCAAAAGTTCTGAAAATCGCCTTTATTCTATCTGGAGCAAGAGTCCAAGTTTTCTTCATAA
>DYKN01000169.1 GCA_020722575.1 Rikenella microfusus
AGAGGTAGTTCCACTTCCAAGAAATGGGTCAAGCACAGTATCCCCAACAAAACTAAACATTTTAATAAGCCGTTTTGGCAATTCTTCAGGGAACATCGCCAGATGTTTATCCTGTTTTTCGCCAGGAAAATTCCAGTGGCCAGTAAAGTATTGATTCCATTCTTCTTGGGTCAATTTCGATTTTTCTTTAACTTCGCAACTTACTTTTGGCTGATTGCCATATTTTTTGAAAATCAAGATAAATTCATAATCGAGTTTAAGAATACCACTTCTTGGATAAGGGAAAGAACCCATTACGGTAGCACCGCCTGTCGTATGGCAAGTAGTGACTTTCTGCCAGATGATAGCTCCCATATAGTCAAAACCAGCACTTTCGCAAAATTTAATTATCTCTGTTCTTATTGGAATAACTTTATACCTTCCATAATAAACCGAACGAGCAAACTGATCACCGATATTAACGCATAAGCGACAACCTCTATGCAAGACCCGATGGCATTCATTCCACACCAAATTAAGGTTGTTTATATATTCTTCATAACTATCATTAAAACCTATCTGCTTTCCATTTCCATAATCTTTTAATTGCCAATAAGGTGGAGAGGTAATGATAAGATGTACTGATTCATTAGGAACTTCTTTTATTCTTCGTGAATCCCCGATTATTATTTTGTGCGACGTTTTCATATTATTACCTTTAAGGTTTTCGGCTTGATTAGAGTCATCGTTTCGCCTAACGTTTTGCAAATAAAAGAAGTTGCCGAAGGCAATTTGGGCGAAGGTGCGTAGCACCGTAGCCTTTTATCCGCTGTTATACGCCGTCTCGCTTTGCTCTTTCAAAAAAGAGCTGATTCTTTCCACATTCTCTAAATTTTTACCGTAATCAACTAATGTTGTACGCATAGCAGGTCTGCTTGATACTATGACTTGTGTTCTATCATTGTCTATCTTACGTACATCAAATGAAATTACATCTCCCCAAGTCTTCCAAGTTATACCTGTTTTTGCGACAATCTTGCCATGAGAGATATCTTCCTTCTCAACCTTACATTTCTTGATTAATCTAATGGACTCAACACAGAAATTAAACACTTTATCATACGGAAGCCGCAGTTCAACATTTCGCAAATGATGGACACCCATTGTCTTCTCAGAATTTTTAGATGATATCTGTCTGACTGACCAACTATGCAGGAAACCTACTATGAGGGACATAAAACCGCCATAGAACATACCTGCAAATAACCCTGCTACTATACCTGAGGGGAACCCATATCGGAATGAATAGAATATCCCCATAAATATGCCAAAAGGAATTCCCGTTCCCAAAAATAGTTTTAGATATATGTTCATTTTTTCACCTCCGTGAGAT
>DYKN01000064.1:0-4875 GCA_020722575.1 Rikenella microfusus
AGAGAAAAAGAGAGTTTTAGGAGAAAAGTTGGAGTCTATGAATTATAAGGGTTTATTGGACACTACTGATTTACGTAATTGAAAAAATACACTAAAACAAGTTAAGTATTAACTGAACTTAAATCATAGATATGTAAAGTTTAAGTAAATGGAAACTACAAAATTTAACAAAGTTCTGAATGTTGCCATAATTGGGGCTGGCAATATTGCTAAAGCAATGCATTTGCCAAATTTTCAAAAATTAGATAGTTTCTATAATATATATTCAGTTGCAGATAAAATTGGAAGTAATGCGAAATCAGTAGGAGAGGAATACGGTACTTCTTATGTTACTACAGATTATAAGGAAGTCTTAAAAGATAAAGATGTAGACATGGTATGTATCAGTACAAGACATGATTTGCATGCTCAAATAGCAATTAATGCAGCAAAAGCAGGTAAAGCAGTTTTTGTTGAAAAACCAATGGCTATGAACAAAGAAGAAATGGAAAGATTAGTTGAAGTATTAGAACAAACAAAGATCCCTTTTATGGTAGGTTTCAACCGTCGTTTTTCCCCTTATGCTAAAAAAATAAAGGAAATAGTTGATAATCGGATAAACCCGATGATTATAAATTACAGAATGAATGCAGGTTTTATTTCTAAAGAACATTGGGTACAAACGAAAGAAGGTGGTGGAAGAAACATAGGTGAAGCCTGCCATATATATGATTTATTCAATTTTTTTACTGAAAGTGAAGTAAAATCTATTTCTGCTTTTTCTATAAATCCGAAAACAGAACAATATCTTAAAAATGATAATTTTGTTGCCACAATTAAGTATAAAGATGGTTCAGTTTGCAATTTAATCTATACGGCTTTAGGTACGAAAGAGGTTCCTAAAGAACAGATGGAAATGTATATAGATGGGAAAATTATTCAGTTAAATGATTATAAAAAACTTGAGATTTTCGGGATGAAAGAAAAAGGAATAAAAACAAAATCACAACAAAAAGGGCATTATGAAGAATTATATGAATTTGCAAAAAGTATTAAAGAAAAAGATGGTTATCCTATTCCTCTATGGCAATTAATTCAAGCAACAGAAATAAGTTTTGAAGTAGAAAAGAAAATATGGATTTAAAAAATTAGCAAAAAATGCCATATCCGATAGAACAAGGGTAAAAGTAATATATTAGCTTCAAAAAGTCAAATTTATTTTTATTGAGGTTAATATATTACTCAATTTCTGCGTTTTGCTTCTTTTCCTTGACCTAACTGATGTGATAGATTAAAGATTTATTCTGTTGTTAACCACTCTAAAGTCTTTTTACTTAAGACGTTTTTCAAGATAACTGAGATATACTTATCTTTGACTGAATTTGAACTAAGAGCCGGTACAATATAGATACAGGCCCCTTTACCAGAATGCTTAAAGGTTAAGAAGGGTTGATTTCCTTTGTCTGGTTTCCACCCTTTATAGTCCGTCTTTTCCCATGTATCCGACCATCTCTCTGCTGTTATTAAGACAGTAGCACTTTTATTTGCGGTTACTCTTCCTTCTACTTTTCCCTCTAATTCCAACCATTCCCCTTCCGGTATCCCTTCGGTTAAGGGACAGGCAACCTCAACCTTTATCTTGGTCATAGATACACTGGCATGACCAAAGACTCCAACAGTCTCAAAACCATCCTTCATATAGTTATCTTCTTTATCAAGTTTATAGTTTCTGTTGGCATCAACAAGAAGGAGGCTGGAGTTTGTAATCAGTAGCCCACCACTTTTAACATAGTCGGTCATTCCTTCATACATCTCAGGAGTAAACCAGAGTCCAGCAGCAGATATTACAATTCTTTTGTATCTATCTCTTTCTGTTTTATTCTCTGGCAGGAAGATATCCATACTTACCCATTCCGGAGAATAACCTAAATCTTTGATTGCATTAAAGAGAGGAAGAGTATAAGCATTATAGGTATAATTGGTACTCTTCCACTCAAACTTCTTATACTCTACTACTCCTATTTCTTTATCCCTTTCGGCAAAAGTATTTTCTGCAAAGACCAAAGAAGCAAATAATAAAATTAGCCCTATTCCTATAATCCTCTTTTTTCTCATTTTCGGCCTCCTTTACTTTTCTCCTAACCATTTCACCGCATTAATCAGGACTTTTAGTTCTCCTCCTTCCGGTTCCTTCTCTTCTCCGTCATACCCTCCTTTTATAATGGAGGCATATCCGGTAATCATCCCATTTAATACCACCTTGCCTTTACCTAATCTTCCTGCTACTACCACTGCATTCCCTTTCTCATCTTCAATTAATACCTCTGCCTCACCTCCTTTTTCAATTGCGATATGGTCGGCATAAGCATGGATAAAGGTTTCTTCCTTTTTTAAGCCAGTGGTTATTGGGTGTTCTTTTATTACCTTTACAATATCTAACTTGGGGTTAGTAATTCCTTTCCCTATCTCCGGGAAGGCGGTCTTGTGTCTCCGGTAACCTACCGCATCATGGGTAAATAATACTCCACCTCCTTCATTAACATACTTCCTGATATCCTCTATCGCCTGATTGAAGAAGATAACACCTGTACATTGAGGAATAATTACTACATCGGCATAACCTAAAGCCTCGGTCTCTATCCTGGGTAAGGAGAATACCCTGAAACCTTCCTTCTTTAGTGCCTTGATGATACTTTCTGCACCATAACCTCCATGATATACCCCGACCCTTATCCCTTTTCCTGAAGGAACCAATATCGGGACCTCCGGGTTTTCAATTACTCTTTGCTCCTTCATTCCCTTGAATACTTCCTGGCTGGGATATATCCCGTGATATTCTTTGATATCCTCTTCTTTCTCAAGAGCAAGGATAAATGGTTGATTAAGATATTTTATTTCTACCGGGATTCCTTCCAGAAGTGAAGAAGGGGAAATTTTCTCTTTTATTACACTTCCAGTAACAATGTCTTTGAGTTGAAAAACCTTTCCTTTTAGACCGATTAATTCAGTATTTACCTTAAGAAGGGCGCTTCCCTTTTCAAATAGAGAAATACAGAGAGAATTATCCTTCTTTGTCGTCTCTAAAATTCTCATCCCTTTACTCTTCTCCAGAGAGATAGGAAGAGAGATAACAGATTCAACAATTGAGGCAAAGTAGGCAGTTATCTCCGGGTTAAACCCGATAGCAGAAAAGAGTACCTCTCCTTTGCCTAATCTGTATCCGGTAAGTAATGGAACATCAGTATATTTATCCTTTACCAATACCTCTGCTTTCTTTACTTCTATCTTAGATGTTTCTCCCCAGAACTTCTTTTCTGGCAGAGAAAGAGAGGAAAGATTACTTTTCAGTGAAAGATAGCCAGGGAGATTTTTACCTCTTAATTTTATTCCACAGATTTGTTCTGTTTTATCGGATAGATTTGTTAAATCTTCTCTTCCAGTTGAGACAGGAGTATTGATAATAAGAAGTTTTCCACCTCTTTCTACATAGGAAAGATAAAGCAAATAAGACCTCTCGTCTAAACCCGTTGCCATATCCTGAGGAATAATAATCAGAGAATATCTATTTAAATTCTCTTTCATCTTTAAAGAGCCCGTAACCATACCGTCTATGTCAAGATAATGGGTAAGGGATTCCATCAAGGACTGTACATTCTTCTTGTGTTCATTACCCGGGGCAAAAGGGTAAAGCATCCCAAAGGAAACAGGATTAATCGCAACAGAAACTACAGAGGGTGTCTCTCCGCCCTGCCAGGAACTCATAAGTTTTAACCAGTTACCAAGATTTTCCTTACCATAGAAAAGAGAGAGTTCCTTTTCATTATAACCCATAAATCCATTATAGAAATCTCCATATTTTTTTGTGAAGGACTCAATAGAAGAGTAGTAGGCGCGCATATCCTTAATATAGACCGGTCCAAAAGCATCAAAATAACTTAAAGGATATCCATGGAAAGCGTAAGAATAATTCCGTGGTAAATTCTGGCTTCTATAACCTGGGCCAAAATCCAGCATACTTCCCTTAAATGACTGGTAAAACTTGCCATTTTCCAAATCATAACCTGAAAACCACATCATATCACAGATTTTCTCTAAACCAACTGCATCATACCCCCATTTCCATGATTCTTCAGCACCTGCTTCTGGTTTATAGAAAACGAAGCCGGTTTTTAAATTGTATTTTTTAGCACTCTCTGCCATTTCTTTAACAAAGGAATTCATAACCTCATTTTTATAAAGATAAAATCTTCTCCACCATTTATCCTCTGGATTGGTTTTTGGTATGGAGGTTCCAGGATATTCTTCATTGAAGTTTCTCTTACAGAAATCTTTGAACTCCACTAAGTCATCCTGATGGTCATCTTCCGATTCTGAACAGTCTAACTCATGCCAGAAGATTCCTTCAATGTTCTTGTATTTAGATAGATAATTCTTGGCAATCTCCTCAATCTCATCACGATATACTCTCTTCAGTTGGCGACTATTCAAACCAATATCACCAAGTCCATAGATTGCATCCTTATAACCTGGCATAGATGCATATGTATAGTTTTTAATAGGAGTTGTCCAGGTAAGCCAGACCTTAATGTTATACTTTCCTGTTTCTTCCAATAGCTCTTTCAGAAAATCCCTTTCTCCCATCCCCGAAAGAGTAGAAGCAGATTTTACATTTGTACGATGCAGAAATGGGCCACCTCTATTGAACTGCTCAAAGAAATATATCTCATTAACCCCTAAATCGGCTAAATCTTTAACAATCATTTTAACAGGGAATTCATACCTCCAGGGTTGTAGTCCATAAGTCGCCCAGGTCCCTATTTTCTTCTCACCTGCAAAAGCATTAAAACTTAAAAAACCTAAAATAAATAACCCTGACAATATTATTTTTTTCATTTT
>DYKN01000064.1:4975-8971 GCA_020722575.1 Rikenella microfusus
CCATCTCTTAGTGATAATAGTTGTAACCGATGTAAGGTCATTTGCTTTTTTCCACTGTAATGCCTAACAATACTGGAATGACTCCAATCTGTTTATTTATCAATCTAATAGATGACACGTCTTTCTCTGGATGTGGATTTATGAATTCTACCTGCTGGATAGCGATATCCCTGGCATAAGGGTCTTTCTTTAAGGCGGAAGGGGTTGCACCACTCCATGTCCACCGAGAACGATATAAATATCTACCATAGAGTTTACCATCCCAGCGGTAGATGTTATAACCCAGTCTTAGTGGAAGGTTCACTTCTTCACCATCGTTATATTTCAACCTGTACCAGCCAATTACTAATCCCTTATCATCATCCATTTCGCTCCTCACCATATTATGAAGCATACTTTCTACTTCCTTATTCGGAATATGAATAGTATGCATCACAAAAAATGAATTTATTTTTTCATTAATTGGTATAGGAGAAGGCTCTTTTTCTGGAACATACCCTTTGCCTGATAACAAAAAGGGGATACCTGCAATCTTCTTGTCTCCTTTTGGAAAATTACTAAGGTCTCTTCCTTTTCCCAGATTAAACCATTCCTCAAGCGGCATCTGGGCTATTCTGGATATATCTACAGGGATAAATTCACCTGATGCATGTAGTTTTGGTGTCTCCAGAAACTGTCTTGCTATGTGATTACCCATACGAGAAACCCTTTGACTCAACCTTTCTTTTGCTACTTGCTTGTTCCAGAAACATCCTCCAGATTCTGCAACCATCAGAAAATTATAGGTGTTGTGTGTGTCTTCTCGAGGATCATGAATAAAGGTTAACCATGATATAGTACTGAAAAGAGCCAGAGAATCTCCTTTTATAATCTCATAATCTTTGAAAAAGTTATCCAGACTGTACTGTCCATAAGATGTATTTGACCTTATAACCGTAAATCCTAACTCAACAAACGGCCTTATCGTCTCTCCAACATAAGACCAGGGCATCATTATGACATCGCGGGGTATCTTATCCCGTATCCTGGCGGTTTGATATCTACCACCACCATTCCATTCTGGTATCAGCATATCGTTAAACATCATAATACGCCTACCCTTTTTCTTAAAATGGTTGCGCAGTTTGATTATATCCTCCAGTAATATCTGGCTCTTTTCTTTACCTGCACATAACCTGCACCTTTTCTCTGGAGGAACCTCTTCTGTCTTCCATCTTACCTCATCATGACCTATATGGAAATATTTAGAAGGGCCCATTATCTCGCATAACTCATCATATAGGTCAAAAAGTAAAGGATAGGTATCTGGATGAGATGTGCATAGGGTATATATATCTCCATCTTCCCGTAACTCAGGATGGGGGCCAACTATCCAGTCAGCATGACCGGGCGAATTACCACCTGGAATTACATCTATATAGTGCCTTCTGGCAAAATCAACAATCTTTTTCATATCTTCCGGGGAAATAGCGTTACTATTAGCAATTTCAGGGTGACTTTTATACCTCAGTGCACCTCTGACATTTAATATAAGGGCATTATATTTGTTACCAGCCACACTCCTATAGATAAAATCACACATACTTTCTACACTCATAGATGCCTTATATCTCCAGTCTATACGGGCATATAATGCTCTGAAGGGCAAATCAGGCCAATCTCTAATCTGCACGTATCTTGCCCTGGAAATTTCTCCTCTTACGCTGGACTGCTCTATAAGTGATAGTAAAGTTCTCATCCCGTAATAAATGCCTGGTTCGGTGGATGCTTCTATACTTATCCCTGAAGGGGTCACTTTTAGTAAATAACCTTCTTCAGGTATATTGGAGGTCTTTTTAAGACTAAATTCTATTTTTGCTCTGTCCTTATCCTGGGACTGTCTTAAAACGAGCCCGTATATCTTTTTTATCTTTTCCTGGAAGAGTTCAACTGGAAAGGAAGGACAATCTTTTGTTTTGTAAAGAAAAGAGGAGTTATTTATCCTGAAATAGCCTTCAGACCAATCCACCTCTTTGGGAGGTGGCCATAATACTATCTCTTTAAAATCCATTTCCTCTATTGGCACACTGACCGGGAATTCAACTGCTGTATAGGCAACTACATTCTTTTTTTCCTCATCCAAAATACACAGGTTTACCTTTGCTTGACCTTCTTCTTTTACTGGATGAACTATCTCTATAATTTTCTTTTCATCTCCTGCTTTAAACAATTCTTCCTTTACTATATTGCTATTTTCTGCTGGCAGGCTCAAAGATAATTTTGCATGGGTATTACCCGAAAGACCTTTTACAGGAAACAAGAATTTGAATACCCCTTCATCAGGCACAAATACATCCATATTTTTTAAAATATAAGGAGAAGAACTGGCAGAACAGAATATTAAATCACCAAATTGTCTGTAGCCCGCATGCTTGAGGGTAGCCCAGCCAGTATGTTCGGTAATTTTCTCGCTTTCCCCATAATATATCCTTTTTGTATTGAATCCCCAGGATGTCCCCACTTCTGGAGGACTTACCCCTAAGGACTTATAGGGAATTGATATCTCTACATCCCAGAATCCATCCCTTTTTTTTGTCGCAGCCTCCCAGGGCCCATCCCATAATCTGTTGATAGTGGAATACTCAAATTTGGTGCCCAGAAGATTTATATCTAACTGAAAACTTTCAGCATGGGTATGATGCGGGTCTAAAAATACTTCAAAACAATCATCCTCCCATACCGAACCATCGTGGCTTTTTACGGTTGCCCTTAAGTTTACTCCTCTTGGAACTGACTGATGAGCACTTACATAAAGTGCGTTTTTGTCATAACAGACCTTAACCTTTGTAGGGTAGATGGGCTTTTTGCCATTGTCTAAAGTTAACTCAAAACTGCTTGCATTTTCCCAGCACTTATCATCCAGTACACCGTCAATACGGGGAGAAGCAGTGGCAGGGAATGCAAATAGAACATGGTCTTCTTTGAGGGTGGAAGGTTCTTTCTCAAGGATAAGCCCTATATCATCAAAGTCTATCACAATATCATTCTCCGCCCAGATGAGTAAATCAGAAATAGTAGATAAATCAGGCCTATGGCCTGACCTTGACCAAAAGTTGGTTATCTCTATTCTATGCCATTTGTTATCCTTGGGATAAAACTCGCCTGCAAAATAACTGTCATTCCCTTCTGTATCTTTGGCATGAAAGGTAACTTTTACCTTCTGAAAATCTCCCTGTTCTTTTTTACACCACAAAGATATTCCGCGGTAATTCAAGACTCTTTTCTCTTCGGAAAGCGATAAGGGTAGTATATGTATATTAGCAGCCTTCCAATTACGGTTTTGAAATCTTACTGCAAAGTTACCATCCTCTCTGCCAGGGACCCTATCAATAGAAGCCTCGCCTTTCTCACCTCCTCTGGTACCACTACTTCGGATGGGGTTGGCTTTCCAGCCCTGAGTACCTGTTTCAAAATCAAATAAAACTATATCAGCACAAAATCCATCTCCCACCATCAACAAAAAGAAAACCAGTATTACCCACCAACCTCTTAACTTAACACCTACCATCATCATACCTCATTCATTTTTCTTCTGACTATTTCACTGCATTAATCAGAACTTTTAGTTCTTCTTCCGGTTCCTTCTCTTTCCCGTCATACCACTTTTTTAATAACTGTAGTATCCCCCGTCCTTCCAATATTTACCATTACAGGAACCATGTCCACAAAAGAACCAGATTGGTTTTTCTCCGTAGTTAGAATTACCTGGCTTTGTCCATTCTACATGTCCATCTGCACAGAGAAAATTCATCCCTCCATTATGCCGGTAGGCAAGGTATTTATAGTTATCAGACCAAATAGTTATATATTCTCTATTAGCTGAACTTCCCCCTACGAAGTGCTCTGCCGGAGGATTGTACGCTACCTCCTGTAACTCAAAAATTACGCCCAATTCAGAAGGTCTGGGAATCCTTCCTATTTTTTCATTTATTCCATCGTAATTCATTGCTACATAAA
>DYKN01000170.1 GCA_020722575.1 Rikenella microfusus
CATTGTCAATATCTAATTGTCTCACCAAAGTTACCTTCCATTTCCAAATGTTGTAGAATTTTAGTCAACTGTTTGACAAACTGAATTCTCTCTGTTAGAATCTCTTTGTTGATTCTGAGGCTCATCACAGCAATTATTGAGCATCGTTTGGGAAACTTCTGTAACTGGATTTGTCTCAATAAAAATAAATTTGACTTTTTGAGTTTGAGCTAATACACATTACAATAAAAAGGAAGAATTGGATAAGGTATTACCAGAGGTAGAGAGGAGGTTTAAAAATGCTTAAGTTAGGAATTGCTTATCATGGTAACAGGATTTTGAAGCATGTAGAAGAGGATATGGTTGATTGTATCCAGCACAATTTCAATTTGGTTGTGCATATGTTTTCTCATAATGACTGGGACCGGCACCACCAGATTATGAAAGAAATAATCCAGCTTAGTGAGGGATTGGGATTGGAGGTCTGGATTGATAACTGGGGTTTAGGAGGTCCTCCTGGAGACAAATCCCATTTTCTTGCTTATTATCCGGATAGCCATCAAATTTATTCTGACGGGAAGATGGACCCTGTAAGAGTATGTTTAAACAGTCCTGATTTCAGAAAATTCACAAAGAATTGGGTTGATGTAGTAAGAGAGGCGGGTGGGAAGACCATTTTCTGGGATGAGCCGCATTTGGTTGGAAAGGAGATAGAAGGTGGAAAACCAAAAGTATGGACTTGCAGATGCCCAAGATGTCAGAAATTATTCAAAGAGAAATACAAAAAAGAGATGCCTCAGGAATTTAACGAAGAAATAGAAAAATTCAGGATTTGGACGATTATAGACTATTTTGAGGATGTAACAAAATATAGTAAAGAAAAGGGGATGAAGAATGTTGTCTGTGTAATGCTCGGAGCAGGTCTTGCGATTAACCTATCAACAATAGAGGAAATTGCCAAAATCAAAACTATGGATAACATTGGCACTGACCCATACTGGTACGGCGTGGGTAACCAACCGTATGAGTATGTATTTTCATCAACAAAAAAGTGCCTTGAAGTTTGTAAAAAATATAAAAAAGAGCATAATATCTGGATTCAAGGATTTGGTGTCCCGGTGGGTAGAGAAGAGGAAATTATTTATGCTACTGATGCTGCCTATAATGCTGGTGCAAGAACTATTTTAGTTTGGAGCTTTCGTGGTGGAGAATCAAATGATTATCGGGCAAGAAATCCTGAATTAACATGGAAGGTAATTGGCGATGCTATGGCAAGAATTACCAATCGCTATAGAGATAGCCAACTATTAAAGGTAAGTCCTCAGTGAACCATAGAACCTATCGGCATAAGGGCAAGGTAAAACATGAGACATTATCCAATATTTCCA
>DYKN01000065.1 GCA_020722575.1 Rikenella microfusus
TTTAAAGGTTAAACACACTGTTTAATTGAAATACCCCCCTGAAGGTTACCCTCAGTTTTATATTTTTTTTAAAAAAGTTAAAAAATAATAATAATCTGGTGATGGGCATAGTACAACAAAATAAAAGTTTCGTCCATATCGTTGTAATTCAATGATATATCAGATGTCAATTAAAAAATATCACTTTTTCGGGTAACAAATTGGTTTAAAAATCAATTAAACAATTGAAAGGTTGATAAGGATAATTTAAGAGTCAAACTGAAAAAAGTACTATGAAAGCTAAATATCTATTGTCTGCATTAAAATCCCTCAGGGGGAAAAGGTATATTCACCGTGCAGGATGTCCGTTTCATTTAGAATTTAATGAAATTCTGTTAACGGGTTATTTCTCATCGGTCGGGGAGGCAATTGAGGCTGCCAGTATTGCTGGTTATCCTGCCGAGCCCTGCCCTTTTTGCTGTGAAGAATATATCCACAAAAGAAACTACTCGTTTCTCAGGGGGATTGTTACAGAACCTGTCCCGGTTACTGAAAGTGATTTCGAGACACCCGATGTATTTGTACCGGGTGCTTATATTAACTGAGGATATTATCTTTGTCCGGGAAGAAATGATTTTGCCAGTTCCTCGCTGTCGCCATATTTTTTCATCAGATTATCAAGCCTTTTGTGCAGGTCTTTTTTGATTTCCGAATATTCCGGATCATTATAAACATTTTTCATTTCCATCGGGTCTGTCTGGAGGTCGTACAATTCCCATTCATCAATATCGTAATAAAAATGTATAAGTTTGAATCTTTCAGTGCTGATTCCGTAGTGGCGTTTAACACTATGAACAGCAGGATATTCATAGTAATGATAATAGTGTTCAGTTCTCCAGTTAGGTGTTTTTTTACCTTTAAGCAAAGGCACCATGCTCATTCCCTGCATATCAGAAGGTATTTTGACACCGGCGATATCGAGGAATGTTTCGGCGAAGTCGAGATTGGAAACAATATTTTTGTTAACTGATCCATGAGGGGTTACGCCGGACCATTTAACAAGCAGCGGTGTTCTGTACGATTCCTCGAACATAAAGCGTTTGTCGAACCAGCCATGCTCTCCCAGGTAGAAACCCTGGTCGGATGTATAGATTACGATTGTATTTTTATCAAGACCAGTTTCCTTCAGGAAATCGAGTATCCTGCCCACACTTTTGTCAACTGCGGCAATACATGCAAGATAGTCCTGCATATATCGCTGGTACTTAAACCTAACGAGTTCGTCACCCTCTGGAGGGTTGGCATAAAATTTCCTGATAATTGGGTTATAGACCGAATCCCATGTAGCTGCCTGGTCAGGATTCATCCTGTTGAGGCCAACATTTTTACCTTTAACAGGGTCTTTATATAGTTTCAGGTCTTCCTGAAGTCGCATGGTTTTTGCGATGGTCATATCCTGTTCTCTGGCTGCTCTGCCTCTGTTTGAATAGTCGTCGAACAATGTTGGTGGTTCGGGGAATGTTACATCTTTATAAAGAGTGAGTTCATTAGGAGCGGGCTGCCATTCGCGGTGAGGCGCTTTATGATGCATCATCAACATAAATGGTTTACCTTCATCTTTCACCTGCGAGAGCCATTCAATACATTTTTCGGTTATAAGTTCAGTGACGTAACCTTCTTCCCTATGTCTGCCCTCAGGTGTTATGAAATCGGGGTTATAATAATTCCCCTGTCCGGGAAGTACTTCCCAGTGATCGAAACCGGTTGGATTTGAACCAAGGTGCCATTTGCCAATGATTGCAGTTGTATAGCCGGCCTGTTGAAGAAGTTTCGGAAAGGTTTGCTGGGAACCGTCAAACTCTTTTGCTTCGTTAGAAAGGAATCCATTAAGGTGGCTGTATTTACCTGTGAGAATCACAGCTCTGGACGGGCCGGATAATGAATTTGTGACAAGGCATCTGTCGAACCGCATTCCGTTTTTAGCAATACGGTCAATGTTTGGGGTTGGAGCATACTCTTTCAGAGGTCCGCCATAGGCACTCACAGCCTGAAAGGCATGGTCGTCGGCCATGATGAAAATGATATTGGGACGTTTCAAGGCGTCCTTATTATTTCCAAAGGAGAAAGAAACTGCTGTCAAGCCGGCAAGGGTTGCAATTTTATTGAAGTGTTTCATGTTGAAAATAAATTTTGATTCAAAGTTATAAGTTCAATATTAAGGGAACAAAGTTAAAGGTGTCAAAATTTTGTTATTTAATCATGAATGTACCTTTCAATTCTTCGCTGTCGCGATAGCCGTAACGGACGGCTTTAACACGAATGTTATATGTACCGGGTCTCAGATGAAGGGGGCCTGTATAAAGCAGCCATCGTGGATTATTCTTTTCTTCTAATGTATAAACCATCGATGCCCCGTGGGTTGGGCAATAGAATGAGAGAGTCATGGGTGATGAGAAAGTTCCACCGGTACGGTAGTTTTTTGAAGAGCGGTCCTCAGGTGCATTAACAATGAAATATGGCACATCAGTCACCGGTTGTTTACCTCCAGGCCACATCATTTCAATCATTTCAGACTCATTCATATGTCCCATATCACCGGTTTCGCGGGTCCATATTTCATGTTTCTTTCGAAGGTCATCAAGCACATCTTTAAGAGCCGGGTCGTTTATGAGGTTGTTAATCTGGTAAGGGTCGGCATTGACATCATAGAGTTCTTCAGGCGAGCGTGAGTATGCAAACCAGGACTTTTGAGGGCCTGATAGCTTTCCTTCCGCATCGAGTCGTAGCATCTCCCTGTAAATTGGCATATTGCTCAGGTATGGTACCCATATCGGGAAGGGTTCATTCGGGTAATAATTACGTATATAAAGATATTTTTTTGTACGTACTGATCTGATCATATCATAAGATTCATCGACTCTGTCACGGGCGGCATAAACCTCCTGACGTTCAGGGCCTCTCTGGTTACCCAGGAACGGAACTCCCTGCATATGTGCAGGAACAGGGATACCTGTAATTGAGAGTACTGTAGGTCCGAAGTCAATTGAACTGATGAGCCTATCGTCTACCGTTCCGGGTTTGAGTTTACCGGGCCATTTAATAATAAGAGGGATTCTTAGACCTGAGTCGTATAACCATCTTTTTGCTCTGGGCAGTCCGTCGCCATGATCACCCCAGAAAAAAACAACTGTATTATCGGCTTCTCCTTCCCTTTCAAGTTCGGAAAGTATTGCCCCTACTACAGAATCGAGTCGGGCGATATTGTCGTACATTTTTGCAATATTAAGCCTTACTGTATCGGTATCAGGGTAGTATGGCGGCACCATTACCTTTTTCGGATCTGTCTTTACGCCTTTCAGGTTCCAGTTCTGGCTCTCGTGAGTTCCGGTCCAGTTGAATACTGCAAAGAAGGGCTGATTTTTGTCGGAACGATTTTTATAATGAGCTTTCCTACTGCATTCATCCCAGATGCTTGCAGGAACGGGATCTTTTGCAAACTGGTAGTCAGTTTTAACGTTATTTGTACAGTAATAACCTGCAGCTCTCATATATTCTGTAAATGCTTTAACATAATGTGGAGGAACAGCAGTGAACTGGATCGGATTGTCAACAGATCTTCTGTATGAAGTGGTTCTCATGTGCATACATCCGATTGAAGTCTGATACATGCCTGTAATTATTCCGGCCCTTGAGGGGGCGCTAATGGCGGCGGTGGTAAAAACATTTGTATATCTAACACCCTGTGAGGCCAGCCTGTCGATATTTGGGGTTCTGGCAACAGGATCGCCGTAACAGCCAAGATGTGGGCTCATGTCTTCAGTAGAGATCCAGAGTATATTAGGCCGTTTCTGGGATTGCTGGCCGGAAAGACTCAAAGTCATAGCTGCAGCAAGGCTTAGACTGATAGAGGTTGTTAAAGAATTCATATCGATAAGTTTTAATACATTTGATGTTCAAGGTTTTATGTTTTGGGTTCAGCGTTCAGTGTTCAGCGTTCGGAGTTCAGGGTTCAGAGTTCCACGTTCTGCGTTTGGCGTTCAGCGTTCTGCGTTTTGCGTTCAGCGTTCCGCGTTATGCGTTTGGCGTTCTGCGTTTCGGGTTCAGCGTTCCACGTTCTGCGTTCAGCGTTCAGCGTTCAGCGTTGATGGAGCCTGGCTTACGGCGGCCTGAACCCGGGTTATTTGTAAGGTCATCACCAAGATCGGCACGGGCACGATTGGCCAGTTCCATAAGTTCTTTAACCTTGTCGGGGTACCATTGAGAAACATCGTACCATTCGCCCGGGTCGCGGCGAAGATCATAAAGCTGTGGAGATTCAATTTTCTCTGTTCCTGTTGGGCCTGGCCAGCCGTCATTGCCGGGTTTAAAACCACGATAAGTGCGGCCGCTATGAGGCAGCACAAGCTTCCAGTAATCAATCTGAACTGCCTCAAGGGAATTTCGCTGGTAGTAATATAAAAACTCGCGCCGTGGAACGATCTCTTTTTCTCCGAGCATTAGTGGGAGTATGTTCACACCATCAATCTTTTTTTCAGGCAGAGGTGCACCGGTAATAGCTGAAAGGGTGGGGAGAATATCTATCGCTGAAGACAGTTTATTGCAAACGGTGCCAGCCGGTATTTTACCCGGCCATTTCATGATACAGGGAACGCGTTGACCTCCTTCCCATGATGTTCCTTTGCCTTCCCTCAGCCCGCCGGTTGTCCCTGCATGGTTTCCGAAATTGAGCCATGCTCCGTTATCACTGGTGAAAATTATAAGAGTGTTTTTATCAATCTTATATTTTTCGAGGGTTTTTATAATCTCCCCGATTGACCAGTCAACTTCCATCATCACATCACCGAACATCCCCTGTTTACTTTTTCCACGGAACTTTTCAGAAACGCCCAGAGGTACGTGAACCATTGAATGAGCCAGATAAAGGAAAAAATGTCTGTTCCTGTTTTGTTCGATAAACTTCACTGCTCTTTCGGTATATAGTGTAGTAAGTTTATTCTGGTCATCAAGGGTAAGGATCTCTCCCACTTTATCGTTAGCTTCAATAAGCGGAAGAGGCGGGTATTTCATTTTGTTGCTTGTTGTATCCTTCAGTCTTATCGGTACGCCGTCGAAGTCAACCGGCCACATATCATTTGAATATGGTAGTCCGAAGTATTCGTCGAAGCCATGCTGCAGAGGCAGAAATTCTTTGTGATGACCCAGATGCCATTTCCCGATAATACCGTTATAATAGCCCTTTGTTTTTAGCATTTCGGCTATTGTTGTTTCATCGGGATTAATCCCGACTACAGCCCATGGCATGAGTGCACCTGAGATTCCTATGCGGTTAGGATAGCAGCCTGTTAAAAGGCCTGCCCGTGATGCACTGCTTACCGCCTGCGGACAGTAAAACCATGTGAACTGCATACCCTCAGCAGCCAACCGGTCGATGTTTGGGGTTTCATACTGATTTGCTCCGGTGCGGCCTATATCGCCATAACCCATATCATCTATATAAATGAGTACAATATTTGGCAGAGAGGTTCTGGTGACAAAGTCTTTCTGAGAACAGGAGGAAAGGACAGCCGTTGCTGCCGTACCTAGGGTAAGAAAAGATCTGATATTTACCATTTTCATCAGTATTAAAAATTTTATTATTTACCTGAAGATGTCTTACTCTGATGCCAGTTGGGATTTGGAATCATCATTTTTGCATTATTGACTTTTCTCCAGTCGTCAAGCAATTTTAATAATTCTGCCATTTTATGAGGCTCAGAAGATGACAAATCATTTTGTTCCGAGATATCGGTTTCAAGGTCATATAGTTCTGGTTTTCCTTTTTCGAAATTATCTATCAGTTTATAACGACCCAGTCTGACAGCGCTTCCGGGTTCCACCCCCTGATTGGAATAATGTGGATAGTGCCAGAAAAGCGGGCGTTCAGGCATTTCATCCTTTTCAAAAAGTGGAAGAATACTTACTCCGTCAACATTTTCAGGAATTTCAGTTATTCCACATATTTCAAGAATTGTCGGGAGGAAGTCAATGGAAGATACCGGGCTTTTTACGATAGTTCCAGGCACACCTTTTCCGGGGTACTTAATAATGAGTGGAACCCGTATGCCTCCTTCATAGAGCCATCCCTTACCTGCCCTGAGAGGGGCATTACAGGTAGGTGAACCTTCGGATGTTGATAGGCCTCCGTTATCGGATGTGAAAAAAACAATAGTTTTTTATCCAGTTTCAGGTCTTCCAGTTTCTTCATTACCCTGCCAATATTCTCATCCATGCTATAAATCATTGCCGCATACACAGGGTTACTTTGGATTATTCTTTCTTTATAATTATTGCTCATTTCAGGTTTGATCCAATCACGATCGCGCGTAAATGGATCAATGGCTGAGAGTCCGGTTTTATCAGCCTTCTCCTGAAATTTTTTAATATGTTCATCTTTAGCCTGCATAGGGTTATGAACAGCATAAAATGCAAGATAGAGGAAAAAAGGCTTTTTTCTGTTTTTATCAATGAATTTCATTGCTTCATCAGTCTGGCGATCTGTGAGGTATTCACCTTCATGACCATCAGCAAGGCGTGGATTCCCGTATGGTGAGAAGTAGCCGTTTGCCTGTTTATTCCGTACCGGAGATCCCTTACCAAATCCTCCAGCATTTAAATCAAAACCCTGGTATTCAGGCCAATATATTGAATCATCGCCCAGATGCCACTTCCCCGATATCATGGTGGTATAGCCATGTTCTTTAAGTATCTCAGCGATTGTTATTTCTTCGTGGTCAAGCTTCAGATTAAACGGCAGAGACATAAATTTATCTTCGGGCATTCCATTGCGTGTTGCCTGTCGTCCAGGGATCCAGTCGGTAATGCCTGTTTTCACAGGATATTTCCCTGTCATTATTGAAGCTCTTGTTGGGGAAGAAACAGGGCATGCAGCATAGGCATCAGTGAATCTTATTCCCTGTGCAGCGAGGCGGTCAATATTTGGTGATTCATAAAAAGTGCTTCCATAACACCCGAGGTCTGAATAGCCGAGGTCGTCAGCAAGAATGAATAAGATGTTTGGCTTCTTTTCAACCCGGCAGCTTTGAAATAACAGCAGAAACAGAGGTGTTGCGGCAGATATTCCAATCCGGAAGAATTTGTCAGAGTTCATGCATGTTTTTGTTATATCTTGATGTTAATCATAATTCATTACCTTTTATTCCGATTTAATTTACCCCCTGTATTCCATCAAGTGGTGGACTTTTACTCTCTGCTTCATTTATCTCTTTCCCATTCCGGGAAGGTTCGGAGCAGCATTTTTAATTAAATAAATCTTATAATTATCTGTTATCACTTTTCTTTCAAATACTGAGTCAGGTTTGTTATTAATATCTTGATCTTCCTTGTTCTTTAATTTTATTGAGAAGGCCGGTTAGTTCACTGACTATATCGGGATGCTGGTTGGCGAGGTTATTTTTTTCACCCGGGTCGGTACTTAGATTGTACAACTGGGGTAAAGGATCATTACCGGTTTCGATGTTTGTGTTTGCGGTAATTTTTATTCCTGGGCCGGGTTCGATGTATTTCCAGTTGTCTTTTATAATTGTCAGCCGGCCTGAATGTTCAATTAACCATTCTCTTCCTTTTTTATCTTTACCCAGAAGAGCATCAAGATTGTTAAAGCTGTCGGGGGCATCGTTTTCATCAAGTTTCTGGCCGGTAAGAACAGCGAAAGAATTAAGCAGGTCTATCTGGCTTAAGAGGGCGTTGCTGATACCGGGTTTGATTTTACCAGGCCACCTTGCGATGAAAATGACACGTGTTCCGCCTTCGAAGAGGCTGTATTTTCCTCCTCGCAGCGGTCCGGCAGGTTTATGATTTCCAAGGAGTTCCACAGCCATATCCTTATACCCATCGTCAACAACAGGGCCATTATCGCTGGTGATAATGAGAAGGGTATTCTTTTCAAGATTAAGTCTTTCAAGAGTATTGATTATTTCTCCCACTGACCAGTCGAATTCGAGGATAGCATCTCCCCTTGGACCCATACCGCTTTTACCGGCAAATCTGGGATGAGGCACCCGCGGTACGTGAATATCGTGAGTTGCGAAATAGAGGAAAAAGGGGTTGTCCTTATTTTTCTCTATAAAACTGACAGCTTTCTTTGTGATTGTGTCAGCTATATTTTCATCTACCCATAAAGCCGAGCGGCCTCCAGTCATATATCCGATTCTGCTTATGCCATTTACAATGGTCATGTCGTGGCCATGGCTGGGATGCATTTTAAGGAGTTCCGGATTTTCTTTTCCGGTTGGCCAGTCGCCTATTTTTTCCTTAAAACTAACCTTTATCGGATCTGATGGATCCAAATTCACGACTTTACGGTTCTCTACGAAGACGCATGGAACACGGTCGCCAGTTGCAGGGATTATAAAGCAATAATCGAAACCAATGTCGAGTGGACCATGGGTTATCTCGCCGTTCCAGTCAGGTCCTCCTTCAGGGCCGAGGCCAAGGTGCCACTTACCTATAGCTCCAGTTGTATAACCTGCTCTTTTAAAGATTGTTGCAATAGTTGTTCTGCCTGGTTCAATTATTGCCGAAGCATCTCCCGGAAGGACACCCGTGCCCTTCCTTCGCCATGCATATTCACCTGTCAGCAGGGAATAGCGTGATGGTGTGCTTGTTGATGAAGTACAATATGCATTGGTAAATTTTAAACCCTGCTGTGCTGCTCTGTCGATGTTTGGTGTGGATAGCGATTTTGCACCGTAACAGCTTACATCACCGTATCCGAGGTCGTCGGCATAAATAATTATTATGTTAGGTTTTTCGACAGACTTACTGATTAATGGAGAGGTAAGGCTTGCCGTTGCAATCGCCAGGGTGCTTTTAAGAATTAATTGTGGTTGCATGTTGATATTTTAAGAAAATTACTGTTGTTCAAAAGAAAA
>DYKN01000171.1 GCA_020722575.1 Rikenella microfusus
GAAATATCCAATCCAAATGCCTCTGGTTTTAGAGATAAAAACTCCATAAATTTATTTATTGAACTTCCTCCCAGGAAACTGTTTCCAGTTCCTCTGAAACGCAAGGTAAAAGGGGAGGAGGATCGCGAGCTAATTTCTCATCAAAATAGGCATCCCAGTGTATAAATCCAGAAAATATGCAGGCTGGTATATTTGGACACCAAATATAGGTTACTTCTCCTCTAATCTTACTTACTATTGTACCATAATTCACTAATCTATTTCTTACTCTTTGACTATAACTACCTTGCGTATATCCTCTTCTCCCAAAATAACCTTTTTGGGCTACAAAAACTCCTCTTAAAGTTATCTCCGAAGCAGTACCGGCACAATCTCGAGTAATTAAAACACTCTTTTCAGCAATTAAAGCCAGGCTATCTGAACCATCTAAAGTAGTATAATCTAAATTATTGACGATAAAAATAGTGGGCTCAACAGCATCATTGTCAGGAACCGCGGCCGCAATTGTAATTTTTCCCCTTGTCGTTCCCTCAATCCAGAGATCGTCTTCAACAAAAATGAGGCCACAATCTGGCGGTAAGGGAACATTAGTTTTTAAAACAGTTTCGTTGGTAATTATTTCATAGGAAGTAATGAGAGAAATGGTGCTCCCCGGTCCAATCTCATAAGTATTAGGAATTCCCCCGACGGTATTTACTCTTCTAATATCATAAGTTCTATCTGGATGAAGAATGATATGATATCCCTTAGCTCCAGAAGGGGAAAGATGCTGAACCTCATCCTCTCCTCTACTGGTTTCACTTTCTTCAGCTAAATTTTTCATTCCATTCAAATCATTAGTAAGACCAGCAAAGTCAAAGTAAAAAGATGGAAATTCCCAAAGGTCTTTTGGGCCTCCTGAACCACAGATTCCATCACAATAACAAGCAGTTCCAGTAGCCACACAACCTGAAGGACAACTATCGCTTTCACAGCCAAAAGAGTAAGTACAAACCCACTTATCCACGGCAGTAGTAACTAAAGAATTATTTGAAGCATCCATTCTCATTCCCTGATTGGTATGAAATTTTCCATAGGTTACTTCTTCTCCTGCTCTCCAAACTGCTTCGTCAATAATAGAGCCATATTCTCCAATAGAAGTGGAGGCAAGTTTTACTAAAACAGTTCTTTTTAAATCAGGATATTTATTAGTGAAACCAGTTGAATAAACATATACTCCTAATATCTTTCCACAAATTTTCTTTGCCTTGATCTTCAAAACAAATTTTCCAGTTGAGGTTCCAGTTTCAGGGTCAATATAATCGTGTTCATAACAAGCTTTTCCATCACAGGTTCCACAAACAGTAAAATCGCCCTCTT
>DYKN01000066.1 GCA_020722575.1 Rikenella microfusus
GTTTCAATTCCAGTAAGGTAGTATGGAAACCCATCTTGAGGTCAAAAAAAATCGTATTTTCAGATTGTCAAACGCCATTTTTGCCTCTGCAAGGGGGGGGGTTCAATAAAAATCAGCATTTTTTAGCAAAATGGCCACCCTTTCTCATAAATGCTATCTGTCCATCCCCAATAGGCGGAAAATGCCGGGGGTGCGACAGATTCCCGGATAATTTTTACATAATGTTATCCAGAACTGACTTTTCGTGACCAATGATCTCCTTATCAAGCCATTTTTGTTCTTTGCTTTTAAAAAGAATAATACTGTCTGTTTCCTGATCCATCAGTTTTTTTGCCGCATGGACCAGCTCACCCAACTGGCTTTCTGTGATATCCCCCTCAAAAACGGAATTCTGGATCCAGTGCAGATATTTCCTGCACAGCTTCAGCATCTTTCCCACCCGTTTCACATTCACATCATAAACAAGTATCACATACATTTTACCACCTCATTTTAAAGCCCTGGTATGGCTCAATCTGTAAAATATCTTTTATTAATTTGTAGAGTTCCAATCGGATTAATCTCAGATAACTCACCTTCCTTTTCAGGCGTGGATGCATAATGGTGGTTGCCATCATTTCTTCCCATGCATTCAGAAAAATCTTTTTTCCTTTATCTTTCAAAAAATATGCATCTTCCACAAGTTCAAAATCGTCCTCATTTAATTCTCGTTTATTAAACATACGAAAGACAAGTCTGTCCACAAAAACTGGTTTAAAAATTTCAGAGATATCCAGTGCCAGAGAAAAACGTCTTTCTCCAGGTTCATGTAAAAAGGAAACGGTGGGTAAAAGCTGGGTGTGGTAAACCTGAGTGATAATTTTAGAATATAAAATAGCATTCCCAAAGGATATCAGAGCATTCACCGGATCAGTGGCTGGACGTTTAACCCGATGGAACCAGTCAATGGAGGGGATGATCCCGGCAAATGTGGAATAATAATGCTGACGGATATTTCCCTCAATGCCCATCAATTCCTGAATATCCTTTGTATCCATAATTTTTTTACGGAGTTCCTGAATATCGTCCTCCCTGCCTTCTGTATCCACATCTCTTCTCTTATAGTAAAGAAGATTTCTCCGCATATTGAACGATCCGGCCATTATCAATTCTCTGGCAATGTGCATTCTTCGCCTCAGGTCATGGTAGGCCAAGGCCTGTTCCACATGCAGTTTTCCGGAAAGGAGCTGTATCTTTGGGAAAAAACTTCCGGTGTAATTTTCATAATAGTCAAAGAAATGCAAGGCAATGCCATTCTTCCCCATAAAGTCCAGAAATGCACTGTTCAACCGCAAAGAGTTCATCACAAAAATATCTTCCACCTGCTCCACTGGAAGAAATCTCACTCTTTCTTTTTCTCCAATTTCATCGGCCAGAAGAGTCACTTTTATTGTATTCTGGGAACGTTCCAGTTCCGATGCGTGGAACAGATAATAGGTTTTATTCATCCTCCTCCCCCGGTTCCTCTCCGGCATAACAGAGTTCATAGTAGGAGCAGGCTTTGCAAACAGTTTTCTTCCCGGGAAATGGCGGAATCTCTCTTTTTTTTCTTATAATGTTAATTTCATGAATCATTATTTGCAACTCATCCGTAGATGTTTCATCCAATTCAACATTTTTTCTTTCCTTCAAGAGCGGATATTCCATTATCCCACGCACATCACCAAAACCATGATTTTTCAAATAAAAAAGGTAATACATAACCTGGGCCTCATGTGCTCTTTCCATTTTTTTGGAAAGCTTAATTTCATGTACCACTTTAGTGTTCGGATTGAAATAATCAAGTTTGATGGGACCCTGTTCCCACTCTCTGAAGCCGGATCGCCTGTCCGGATAGGCAAAATTATGGATATTTTTTCCTTCTGCCACCCGGTCGCTTTCATCCTCCATCTGAATCCCCTGGATAAAAAACCACAGCTTTCTGGGGCAGATAACATAGTACGCGATTTCTGTTCCGGTGGGCCAATGGGTTATTGTGAACATAGAAAATTCCTATCGTCAATACCTATCCCATTCCTCCCTGATTTTTTTCTGCCATTTTACCGGATCAATTCCCTTGAACAAATTTGAATTTCCATATTTTTGGATTACCTTAATAAGATCTGCTATGGTTCCTTTGGGTTTTTCTTCTTCTCTTAAAATAACATGTATTTTCCTTCCGGATAATATATTTTTCTGTTCTTCCGGTATATTGATTTTGCCCTCATTATCCACTTTCGTTGTAAATTTTGCCAATATCATACTCTATCCTCCGGGTAAAACGGTTTAGGTCATTTTCTGCCGCCATTCTGAATATACAATCATTTCTCCTTTTCGTAATTATCGTATATTTCCCATATTCCGGATGCGGGGAAAAATGCCAAAGCCATTTGTTACGGGTAGCGGGGCGGGTTAGAGGAATTGGTCGGAGATTTCAGTTTCGTCTTTTAGCAAACCAAGTTCCGGATCATATTTCACATGCGTTACATAGTAACTCTCATAATTATTATAGTTTACCTTAACAAGTTTATTCGTTTGGGACCACCAGGCAAAAACATTTTTTCTGATAGAAACAAATAGTGTTGCAGCATTTAATAAATCTTTCTCTTGCAGATAACCTAAGTATTCATCTTGTAAAATAACAGGTAAAACAGGAATTCCATCAAACTGTTTATAGAATTCTTCCTCCGTATGCGAATCATATACATGGGCTTTCAAAGCTTCCGCACTGCCTTTCAATAAATTGTAAATTTGTTTATACTTCGCTTCTTGTTCGCTACTCCATTTGGGATAAACGGAATCTATCATTTCCTGTGTTCTTCGTTCAGAAATTATTCCGTTGTCCTTTTCAAGTATTTTCAGCGTACTTAGCGTTCCATCAATAATCTCTTCACTGTATATGTATTTATCTCTTTCTCCTGCTTCACGAAAAACATAGCAATCCGAAATCCCTTTTTGCCTGTTTCTATTAACTCTCCCAAATCTTTGCAATAGAGCATCCAACGGGGCAGGTGCAGTGAAAATGACATCATAATCAATATCCAAGGATACTTCAATCGATTGTGTACCTACGATAAAAAGAGCCTTACCTTCAATAACCTTTTTCTCATGTCTGGCTCTATCTCTTCCATTGAATCCCCCGTGCAATAATACCCCCGTTTCAGAAATTTCTTCGGGTAAGTCTTTGAGGAGTTGCTGGTAAACCTGTTGTGCATCAGCAACGGTATTTAATACAATTAAAGTTTTTGTTCCAGCAACTATAGTAGAGGTCATCATTTCAATATTATCTGTAAGCTTGCCCTGGAGCAGGTTTACTCTGTGGCGATCAAATGAATCCAATAGTTCCTTAGATGCTTTTACCTCAGAATAACTTCCCAGTTGTCCACACAAAAGTGTTCTTAAAAATGTTGGCAAGGTCGCAGTCATTATAAATACTTGTGCCGAAAAATATTTACCGACAATTTCAATGAAAACCTGAATTTGCGCGATTACTTCCGGGTCGTACGCATGTATTTCATCAAAGATGAATTTTGCTCCAACCCATTCTACCATCCCTTTCTCAAAATCTTTTAGTCCAAAAATATGTTTTAATAATTGGAATGGAGTCACAACTTTTATTGGAGTATGAATATTTTTATAATAATAGCTAAGGTCTTTAATTTCTTCGACACGTTTATTTAAATCGTAATTTCTTTCAGAAAAAAATCTATTCAAAAAATCGGTAAGTTTGCCGTGGATCATTCCCACTTGTCCATCATTGAATGATTTCTGCAGTCGTCCGTGCATTGCATTAATAGAAGCAGTAAATGGCAAAACAAAAAAAACATGCCCTGGTACTTGGTTAACTTGCTTTTGGGCCCACAAAAGTGCCGTTTCAGTTTTTCCGGATCCCGTGGGTGCAATTAAAATAGCATTACCAATTATTTTACTTGCATTCACTTGGTGCTCATAAAAATCCTGATTTTTTTCTTTTAGTTGCTCACGCTTTTGCTCAAGAAATACAAAATCGGATTGCTCCAATTTAGAAAGATTGAAATTTCGTGCTGAGCCAACGTGATCGCAGATTTTCAATGCACCAGACAATAAAATTTGACGCAGAGATTTTTCAAATGGGTGGCTACTATGGAAATAGTCCTGAAGATATTTTCGAATCTGTTTTCTTTCCAAATATTTTTTGTCAGCAGTAGCAGACAATGCCTTCTCAATCTCTATTAAGGGCAAAAGATTTATTTCGTCTTGCCATGTCCTCCTGTTTGTGAGTAATCCGGCAAGCTCTGGATCATCTTCTAATTCAGAATCTGGGATTCGCTCCAATAGTGTTTTAACATCCTTGTGATGCCCCAAGACTGCCATTGCTATTTCATTTTTCCAATCGGATTCATCTGCCATTGCAAATGCAAAAGAAAATATCTCATGGCGTTTATTGTCCCATCCATTTTTCTTTCCTCTCAGCAATTTCTGAAAATCTGCATGCGATTTTCCTATGTCATGGTAGAGAATAGCTTTTTTTAATGCTGTGTGAAAGGTACTATCTGTAAGTTTTTCCAATGCAGGAAATTGGCCTTGCAGACTCTCCTGTACTTTGAGTAAATCTCCATTATGCTCCTGCAAAGTTATCGCGGGATCTGATTTTGCGAGAATATACATGGAATTAATGAAAATCTATTTTGTGGAAATATATATCCACTCCAGCTTTACCAATGGATGGGTCATGTTGCACGGGAATGGAATATTCATGTTCTCTATTCTCCAAATAATGGGGCACTATGGAATATGGCTTAGTGCCAATATTTTTTCGGGGTAATTCATTCGTAAAATAAGTGGGTAATGCTTGAATCGTCCCTGGTACCACATACTCATTGATCGGGATAATCTGCCCACGAATATTCTTTGCATTTTCTTGGCCTTCCAAGTCTACAGTTTCAACGCTGGAAACATGAGCTAAATCAGAAGAACGACCCAGTAAAATTGGGTAGGCAGGATTTTTTAATGCATCGATCATTTCAGAGTCATTAAGATACAGGATTAGTTTATTTTCAAAAAGAATTTCTCTTTTAATAACGTTGGACTTGGTTTTATTGCTTACAGTATTTTTATTCATCTCAAATTGATAAATCGTCTCAAGATCAACAGTCTTTCCAACGTATTCAAAATAATATCCAATTTCGTAATTGCGTGACATATCGATGTTTTTACCAAGAGCTCCACTCAGCAATCCCAGCACCGTACTGATTCCAGGAACTTCGAGGGTTGGTTGGTATCCGGATATTAAATTTGGATATCGAAAGCTGGCAGTCCAGCTTTCGATCGTAACTTTTGTCCATTTCATATTTGTGTTTCCAGTTGCTTCGCGTAATTATCTATGGCCTGCACTACTGTTGTGTATTCCAGATTTTCCTTGTATTTTTCCTGCAATTTTTTTAAATCTGCATCGTAATCATCCAGAAATCCTTCCCTGCGGCCTATAAATATTTTCCCTACAAATTTATCTTTGTAATCAGTGATGATTTCTTCCAAAGACGCAATATTTAGTCTCGTAACATCTCCGTATGCACCGGTTTCCGATGCAACATGCACAAATGGGTGGTTGCCCGTTGTCATTGTCGCCAAAATAATAAACTTTGGAGAAACATCGCCCATATTGGTAGTCTGCATAGCCCCACCAGAAATATATTTCAAGGCAGAAATTGTGTCTTTAATACGCTGCTTACGTATATCATCCGAAAGACGATACAGTTTTAGGGGTTCTCCTTTTTCATCCAAATTAAATTTATCATCTATGATCTTAGCTTTACTTTTCTTCAATTCCTCAGCAAGCGATTTGCTTATATTCTTGAACCCAGTGCGGTTCATATTTGAAAAAGTGCCTGCCATTTCAAGATCAAGTGAAAACATACCTTTTAATATGGCACTATACTCTTCCCTAATAAATGGAACAGCATTGCCTTCCTGCCTTGACATACTGGACCAGTTCGTTGCAGTACGTACGGCAGCGGCAGAAACAAGCACAGAATTTTTTAATGGTGAAAGTCTTGTTACAGTAATATTCTCATTTTTTTCTTTCCCTTTATCATCAAGTACTGTCTCTTTTGCTGCACGCATATATCCAAAAATATCATCATCGGGAAACTGCACGGGGTTTGCACTTGTATAAGCAATTTTGTTTTCGCGCGTTACTGGTGACAGATTCCAGTTAAACTGTTTTTTCAGCGTTTCTCTCCACCAGTATCTCCATGCTTGCCCTGAAACGTAAACGTAAGTTTTTCCGTTTTTGGAAACTTTTTTCGTTGCAACAGCGTTATCATAGTTTGTTGTTTCATCTTTTCCTGAGTTGTTCAACGCTACAACGTCAACATCCAGTAATACAAATCCTTGTGTTATCATTCTACCTCTCCTGTTATTTCATTTTCTTCTTCAATCGCATCAATATGAATTTTTAATCCCTTTTTGTGTAGCAGTTCATAGGATGCAATTAAAATCAAATCTCTGATTTCTCTCCAATTCTGGTTCATTGGCAAAAGATAATCGAGATATTCTTCCAATGTGATCAATGGCGTTTCTTTACCAGCATTGTAATTTTCCCGGATTAGCTTTAAAAAATACTGCCGCAATTGAGCAACATTTTTGAAGCCATTCAGCTTATTTATCCGCCTTCCAATTTCATCTTCATTGTTTCCCTCCACAATCACTTGGGATATTTCTTTAATTTTTTCTATCGCTTTTCTTTCCATATTTACCACCTTAATTAAATAAATTACTACAACATCAAAATCAAGAGAATGTTTCACTACATAAGCTTTAAATAGAGAGATCAAAGATTTGCCGTTTAATAAGTTCTCGTAAACAGGATTATACCAGGTTTTATATTCCTCTGGTTCAGCACTTTTTTTCTCTTTTTTGTCAATGTAGAAAATCATTAGTTTTTCTTCATCGTAAGTCATATCTGCCCGTTTTGTTTTGGGCCTTATGAAGAAATACATTGTGAATTTATTCCATTCTTCACGACGGTGTGAGAGAATAATTTGTAAGAAGCCAAAAGCGGGATTCGTTAATTGAATAACATTTACTTCGGGGGATAATCCGTAATTTGTGAAGTGATACAGCGTTAAATTTGCTTTCCGTTCTTCGTCACTGGCGTTCTTTGCTTTCCAGGAATATACGAAATTTACCACTGCATTACTTGGTTTGTTGTCTGAAAGTTTAAGTACGCCATCTGAAATTTGTTTTCCAAGTCTTCCTAGGTTTTCAATGCAATTCTGCTCCGCAAAAAATTTTGTTATCTGCTGGTCAGATGAAACAAGCAAACCAATTTTTTCCCCAATATATCCCGTGCCAAAGGGTACAAAATAGGATCGTATTATGGCCTCTCTACTGAGCATAATTCCCTGTTCAAAAAAATTGTGAAAATTGACGAAAGTTCCGGATCCTGTCATGGAAAACAAATCTCTACCAGCAGGAAACAATTCTGTTCTTTGTCCGGTAATTCGGCAAAGCCCACCTTCTTTCTTTTCTCTGTTATCTTTCAATAAGTTTGTAAAATACTCCATTGATTTTGTAAACTTCACCTCTCCTTGATAAACAGGTTGAGTAATAGCCGAGTTATGAAAGTAGGCATTAAATCCTCCGCCCCATTTTCGATCACACTTGATTCCTCCGCACCATTTTCGTACATAAATGTCTGTAACAAACTCTATCAACGATATAATATCATTTTTTTCGGTCACCTTCCTCTCACGAAGACACTGAATCGTGTACCCTCCAATGTCTGCAAATGGATCACCCGTTGGATGGGTATACCAGTCTATTTGTGTAGTATTATCCAACATCCTCTCCCCCTTACCGCAACGCCCCAAAACCAATCCCCGTGGAATGTCCCGCTCCCACCAGCCACAAAAATTTCTGAGTCTCCGGTGAGCCTTCCACCGTCACTGGAACCAGATGGGCCAGATGCCAAACACGCTTTTGGGGATCCGTGGTGTATTCCATGGACTTGGTGAGTGGAAATTTCTTTCCGCTTTTTTCTCCTCTGGCCGATTTTACATAACGCAAAGCATAATCCCAGTCAAAAGATACCTTCCCATCCACCGGCAATCCCGCCTGCTTTAATCGGGTGTGCAGAGTGTGCGTCAAAATGGTGTCGCATTTCTCTCTGCATTCATCCTTTACGCAGTTTAGGTCGGTGGATTTTCCATCCACATATTCCCGCACCAGAATGGGAGAGGCCGCCATATATGTGGTTCGCTCACCCTTAGGCTGCGGCGGCAAACGAATCTGTATGGAATCAATGTACAACTCCGCAAGATCAAAAAGCCGACGGTCATGCATCGCCGCATCCAAAACCTTCTTTGCCAGAGCCTCATCGTAAAAACTAATGAAAAAACTGCCGCCGGTTTTGTCAAACCGCAGTCCATCATCGGATGCCTTGCCACCATACAGCGTACTCAGAGAATATAAACTCACCTTTCCATGCTCCGCATTATCCGCCCCCATCCAACGATGCAGCCTTCCCGCCAGCTTGGGTAGATAATTCCAGTCCACTCTATAAGCTTCTTTCCCACCCTTACCCTGGTCCACAAAAGAAAACATCAGCCTCATAACCCCACCTTAATCCCCATATTCTATGATTCCAGAGACAATACTATAATTCATCTCAATAATGTAAAGAATAATCGGAAAAAATACTAAATTTCCCGCTATTTTGTTACCATAGGCATAGGGAAAATGAATATTCTTAACGGTGCCAGTCACCCCGGAAGAGATTTCTCCGGGTTCTCCATTGGTGCCAGTCACCAATATTTCACTCATATATAAAAATCTTCCCGAACATTAAAG
>DYKN01000172.1 GCA_020722575.1 Rikenella microfusus
ACGGAAATGAACATGTGCGCATACCGTTTTATGCTGATATCGATTCCTTTGTCTTTATCGCTACGTATCGTTTCCATTTTTTCACCTAAAAGCGTGAGTGGCATATTACCAAGCATGGTAAACTGGTAAACCAGAGACTGACCAAGGCAGGAAATACCCCCACCCAAAAAAAATAGAGACAAAGGAAGATAGAAATAATCATGTCTTTTTCGGACAACAACTTCGATAAACAGGAAAGCTAACAGGACATTGGCCATGAAAAACCCGACAATACTGGCAAAATAACCTGCGAGCATGTTAACAAACATAAGCAATCCTTAAAACAGGGCATTCATAATAACATTGCTTTCCGGCATTTATCATGAATATTCCATTCATATCTTACAATATGATATAAATTATACAACTTATCGATTTTTTTTCTAAAAAAGTTAAAGTAATACCCCTATATGACCGATTATACAGATAAGGGAGAATGGTATTCGAAAGACATAAGCGTCCCTTTAAATAAACCACGACCCATCAGTTTAATAGACTGGTGGGTTTTTTTATGAAAAAAAAGAAGAAAATTGAAAGTTACAAGAAAAGGAATCACTTACCCAAAGGAATTTCGAGTGTTTTCCCAGCTGGAATGATTTCAGACATCTGAATATGCTTAATCTTCTTATTCCAATGAAAAATAATCTCTTTCAGGACAATACTCCCTTCATTCATAGTGATTATTATCTTGTTGTTTTTTACACAAAATGATCCATAACCACTTGAACAAGTCAACAAGGTAGTGAAAGCATTTCCTGATGTTTTTGGTTCAACAAAGAGTCTTGATTCAACACGGGAGTAACGCAAGCCACTAAGAGCCTGAAGCAAAGAATAACTGGACATAGCCCTGGCAGAAAAACTGCCACATTCATATTCATTCCATGGGTTTCTTGTTTTTCCATCATATCTCGATCTAGCAGCCTTGACAACAGTCAAGCCCTCATCGACCATTCCTTCAGAAATAAGATGGGAAGCGATCTGGTATTCAACACCAGTAAAAACATCATCCGCATAAAGCAAAGGAAGAACAGGCCTCTCCCCTTTTGGCCAAGAACAGACCAGCAATCCTGGTTCATCCCCGATGGCAAAGCCAGGATGCTGGGTATTGACATGATTCCAAAGGGAAGTTCTGAAGTTATTCTGAAAAACTGAACCAAGATGTTTCCTTATATTGGATTTATTAAGAGGGATATTTAATCCAAACAACGAGGACATCCATGCTCCAAGCATACCATCAGAAAGGCAACCATTACCATATTGGTATTTAGGGCCTTCAGAAAGAAGCAACTTTTCTGA
>DYKN01000022.1 GCA_020722575.1 Rikenella microfusus
GTTCATATACCGGATTAATCCCGGTTCAAAAAATTCAATTTAGATTTTTAAGTAATAAATTTTTTAGCCAAAAGTCTGAAAATAACAGCTATTAGTATTTTTGTAAATTGTTATAGTTATGAAGAAATATTTAAAACTGATTTAATATCAACACATTAATTTTCCGATTTACTTTCTTTCTTTTTCTTTGTAGTTTTATCCGTTCCTTTTTTACCATCTAAAGAGATGGTCTTTTTAACAGTTTCGGATTTTTTTCGGAGGGTTTCTTTTCTTCTGCCCCCTGCTGAGCTGTATCCTCTTTATCTGTATCTGTTTTCTTTTCAGTTTCTTTCTCAGGCTCTTCCCTTACGAGAAGTCCAAGTTTCTGAAGAATATTATACCATCTAAAAATTTTTCTGAGATCAGAGTCATACACTCTTTCCCTGTCGTATTCAGGCAATATTTCTTCAAAATATTTTCTGAGCAATGAAATATCAGATTTTTCATCCGGACAGGGTCCTCCTTTTTCTCTGTCGTAAATTGCGTCAAAAACCTTTGCAAGCGGGACCTCTTCTGGCCTGGCAAATATTGAAATATCTTCGAGTGAACTCACTTTCGCCGATCCGAAAGCACTTGTCCTTTTCTTTGTTTCAAGGTGTTCAACAATCATTGAGTTACGTCCCTGGGCAATGAATTTATAAAGCCCTGACTGTCCTGAGATTGAAAGATAATCTTTTAAAATCATATTTTTTGAATAAATTTTCGTTTAAAATTACCAGACAAATGTAATGAGGTTTACATTTAATTGATATTTCTTTCCTTTTTTATTTTTTCATAGGCCTCATTTACTTTCTTAAATTTCTCATCAGCAGCCTTTCTGAAATCTTCGCCGAGGTGTGCGACTCTGTCGGGGTGGTATTTAAAAGCCATTTTCCGGTAAGCTTTTTTAATCTCTTCGTCGGATGCATCGGGTGATAACTCAAGTATTTTATATGCCGAATCAGTTTCAGGAATAAACATATTTTTCAATGAATTGTAATCTCGTTCTGAAATGTTCAGATATCCGGCTATTCTATGGATAATTTCCACTTCATTTATTTCAAATTTTTCATCTGCTCCTGCTATTCCGAAGAGGAAGTGAATGAGGTGGATGCGTGAATGATAGTCCATATTTTTTGCAATCTGTCTGCAAACATCTTTTAAAGGAATATCCTGTTTGAGAATGTCTCGCAGAAGTATCATTGCTTCCCTTGTTGATTCAGCACCAAACTGCTGGATAAAAAATTTTTTTACGTATTCGAGTTCAGATTTAAGAACTTTTTTATCGGCTTTCATAACTGCAGCCACAAGGACCAGAAGGCTGACGCCAAAAGCTCCGGGTGTTGTCTCTGAACTAATCTGTTTCTGACCCGGGGTTGTTTCATCAACAAACGCCCCCATCAGAAAACCAAGCAGGCCTCCTATCGGCCCGCCAAACACCCATCCAAGGCCCCCTCCTATCCATTTTGCAAACCCTCCCATAGTTTTCAGGTATTTTCTGTTAGCAAAAGTAATTCTTTATGAATTTTCAAAATCTGAGGTAAAATAAGATTATTGCCTGAATTATTTATAATATAATCGGATTTTTTTATACGGAGTTTATCATCCCACTGGTTTTTAATTCTGATAATAATTTCCTCCTTCTTCAAATTGTTTCTTTCCTGAATCCTTCTGATGCGTTCATCTTCCGGGGCAATAACAGTCAACACTTTATCAACTTTTTTATCCCAGCCACTTTCAAAAAGAATAGCTGCCTCAATAATAACGTAAGGATATTCATTCAATTTTTCCCATTCCTCAAATCGCCTTAAAACAAGAGGATGTACAAGAGAATTAATTTTTTCAAGCAACATTGCGTTATTGAAAATTATTTCTGCCAGTTCATGTCTCAGGAGTTTTCCGTTCTCATATACGTTTCTTCCTGCAATATCATTAACAGCATTCTTTACAACGGGATCAGAATCCATTATCAAACGTGCCGATTCGTCGGCATAAAAAACAGGAACTCCCAGAATGCTGAATACCTTGCAAACTGTTGTTTTACCGCTGCCTATGCCGCCGGTTACTCCTATCCTCATTCCTTCTGGTTAAATAGACCGTTCAGTATGATTGACTTTTAAAATATGGATTTTGTATAATTGACAGAAATAGAGTATCGGGCTTAATCGATACAATTTCCACTGATGATAAGTGAAGTTGATGGGTAAAATAAGGAATAAGTGACTCTGAAATCAGATAATAATACCCGTTCAATGAGTTCACAACGTTCATTTTTTCAATTTTTACCGATGAAAGATCGATATTAAGGGTTCTTTTTCTGAAAATAGGGCTGGTATTAATCAAGGAATACCCCGGACCGTGAAGTTTAAGATAAATATACAGAGGTGGTTCTTCTGCAAAAATGAAATTATCCGGCTGGTTAATATAAGTAATTGGAAACCTCACATTAAGATCCATCTCTTTTCTCAGCGAATTAAGATACCATAAAATAAATGACAGAATGAGGAAGAATAGAAATACAGCCGCATTCCCTCTAATCCGCGGCTTAAGCCAGGAAAGAATAAATATTTTAATTTCCTTATTTTCAGAACTCATCTCTATTTTTGTTCGATATCTGTTGGGTCTTTCAATAATGCATTCTTATCTACCTTTAGCTTAACATCACCGCCCACATCAAGAATAACAATATTATTATCCTTTACCTCTGCAATCCTGCCATAGATGCCTCCGGTGGTAATAACTTTATCACCTTTTTTAAGTGAATTTCTATAATTTGTAAGTTCTTTCTGCTTCTTCATTTGTGGCCGTATCATAAAAAAGTAGAAAACCACAAAAACAAGTATCAACGGCATCAGTGAAATAAGTGCATTTCCCGAACCTGAAGCACCAGCTGGCTGAGCCATGCCTGCCAAAAACATTAAGTTATTCATAATTGTCTGTTTTTTAAAATTTACTGTTTTAATTATTATTTTGAATTACCTCTGCTATTATTGTCAGCAATATGACCGGCTGAGATGCATTGGATTGCACAATTACGGTTTTTCTCTGAACCCCGTTATAACCATCTGAATTGAAAACAACTTCAAGAGAACCAGTTTCACCCGGTTTTATTGGCTTTCTGCTGTACCTGGCAACCGTGCATCCGCAGCTGGTTGTAACATTGTTAATTATAAGCGGTCCTTTCCCGGTGTTTTGAAAAGTAAAAAGTGCTGCCACCTTTTCACCTGAAACAATTTTTCCGAAATCATGTACGTATTCGGTAAACTGCATAATGGCTGTATCGGCAGAATTATATTCTTCCGTTTTTAACGCTTTATTTCTGTCGCATGAACCAATTACTGAAATCAATAAAACTGACACAATTACATAAAATAGATGTTTCATAACTTATATTGCTTATTTAATTTTCACCTAAAAGACCTCTCCCCGTCTTTCTAAAAAGTCCTTTCTCCCGCATTTCAAGAACTATTTTATCAAGAATACCATTGACAAATTTACTACTTTTTGATGTACAGTAGGTTTTCGATATCTCAATATATTCATTAAGAGTGACTTTCACCGGTATCTCTTCAAATTCAGTTATTTCAGTAATTGCAAGTTGCATAACAAGCCTGTCCATCAGTGCAATACGTTCAACCTCCCAGTTTGTTGTGTTTTTATCAATGAGTTCAATGTTTCTATCTGCGTTTATAATTGCTTTCCTGAAAAGGCGAACTATAAATTCTCTGTCTTCCTCATTTTTATAAAGTGGCATAAGAGGCATATCCTCACTTGAATCGGTTTTAAATTTTCTTAAAGTTTTGGCAATCATTGCCGTAATGTGCTCAATATCATCATTCCAGTAAATATTTTCTTCTTCCAATAAATTAAGCAGATCCTCACAAGCCGGGAAAAATTCTGTAACAAGTCTGGTTATAAATTTTTTATCCTCCGTAAAACCAGATTTTCCATCTGACATATATTCTTTATAGGTATCCCAATGAGTAAGTAGATTAAAAATCAATTTAAGAATATCCTGATTTAAGCCGGTCCATGAGATTCCATTATTTGCAGAATATTTCTTCAATGCTTTGTTTTTACGAAGAAGTTCTATTACCTTATTATTAACAAATTTCAAATTGGGGTTAAGGTCCTCTTGAGTCGGAATTTTTTTTCTGAGGCCAAGGTCAATTTTTTCCCGGGCAATATCTGCCAGTTCTATAATAAGAAGCAATAAATAATGGTAAAGTTCATAAGATTTATTAATACTGGAAAGAAGTTCATTCTCTGCCTTTTCCAGATTCCCATCATCTCTGAGGTTCCATGCATAAAGGCAAAGAAGTGCTTTGATTCGCAATAAACGTCGACTTATCATTAAAGAACCTGAAAAAATTATGATTGGGCAAAATTATGTATTTTATCGAGCATAAAAAATAATTCCGGTAATTAATATTAAAGCTTTATTTATTTTGATTTCTGAAAATATTTTTTACATTTGAGCAGGGTTTAATCTAAAATCATTCAGATATGGAAGAAGAAACCGGGAAAATAAACGATGAAGTAAAAGCCGGGAGAGAAGAAATTTATACAAAAGTTGTTAGAGCCGGTAAAAGGACCTATTTCTTCGATGTTAAAGCAACTCGAAGCGATGATTTTTATCTTACAATTACCGAAAGTAAGAAGCGTGTAGGTAAAGAAGGTAAAATATTCTATGAAAAGCATAAAATTTTTCTTTATAAGGAAGATTTTGAGAAGTTTACCGAGGGTTTAAAAGAGGTGGTGAATTATATCAACGACGGTAAATCCAGAAAAGATTCTGTACAAAAAGTTGAAGCAAAAGAGGTTGATGCAGAGGCGGAACCAACAGAACTTTCTACAGGCAAGTTTACCAGTGTTAATTTTGAAGACCTGGGAAATGTTGAATAAACATTTAAAGGTTCCTCAACCATTTTTTTAGAATTTTTCATTTAATTTTATCCTGATTATCCATCATAGATGGCAGATTATTTTTTACTTGCAGCGGGAATTATTTGTATTATTGCAGGTCTTATCGGGTGTTTGGTACCTGTTTTGCCCGGTCCACCGTTGAGCTTCGCAGGAGTTTTTTTTCTTCACCTTACAAGATTTGCAGATTTTGGTAAAACTACTCTGGGTATTCTTGCTATAATCGCCATTGTAGTTACCATACTCGATTACATTGTACCGGTTTGGGGAACCAGAAAATTTGGTGGCTCAAAATATGGAGCGCGTGGAGCAACGGTTGGATTGATAATCGGATTATTTCTCGGTCCTCCAGGGATAATACTGGGGCCATTGATTGGAGCCGTTGTAGGAGAATTGATCTTTAAGGATGACCTAAAGTACGCATTGAAAGCAGGATTCGGTAGCTTGCTGGGCTTTATGACCGGAATAGGACTAAAACTTATTGCCTCATTTATAATGACTTTTTATTTCGTTAAAGAGCTGATTAAATAAACTATGAAAATATTCAATATTGTTCTCACGCAATAATGATTATATATCTCCGATAGTTGCCACCATAACGGCTTTTATTGTGTGAAGACGGTTTTCAGCCTGATCGAAAACAACAGATATTTCAGATTCAAATACATCTTCCGTGACTTCCATTCCGTCAAGGCCATATTTTTGAAAAATTTCCTCTCCAACCTTTGTTTCCCGGTTATGGAATGCTGGAAGACAATGAAGGAATTTAACTCCGGGATTTCCGGTTTTCTTTACAACATTCATATTAACCTGGAAAGGGTGAAGAAGTTTAATTCTTTCTTCCCAAACAGAATCGGGTTCACCCATTGAAACCCAAACGTCGGTATAAAGGAAGTCAACTCCTCTGACAGCTTCATCTACATTATCTGTTATGGTGATTCTGGCTCCAGTATTCCTGGCAATCTCAAGGCATTTGTTAACAAGTTCCCGGGATGGCTGAAATTTAGTCGGTGCAGCTGCCCTGAAATCCATTCCCATTTTGGCAGCTCCTACCATTAGTGAATTACCCATATTAAAACGTGCATCTCCAAGATAGCAAAAACTCATTCTGTTAAAAGGTTTATTACATTTCTCAGACATGGTCATTAAATCAGCCAGAATTTGCGTCGGATGAAACTCATCTGTAAGCCCGTTCCAGACCGGTACCCCTGCATATTTTGCCAGCTCCTCCACTATCTCCTGTCCATATCCCCTGTATTCAATGCCATCGTACATTCTTCCCAATACCCTGGCAGTGTCCTTCATTGACTCTTTCTGTTTCATCTGCGAGCCAGCAGGACCAATATATGTTACATAAGCCCCCTGATCATGAGCTGCAACCTCAAAGGCACACCTTGTACGGGTTGATGCCTTTTCAAATATAAGGGCTATATTCTTACCCTTAAGACGTTGAATCTCACCTCTTTCTTTTTTCTCTCTCTTCAACAAAAAAGCCAGATCTATAAGATATTTAATCTCTTCCTGACTGAAGTCGAGAAGTTTCAGAAAATGCCTTCCTTTAAGTTTTATTTCCATGCCAGTTTCAAATTTATATGCGGCAAAATTAGAAATTTTCTTCAGATATAAATAGCCATTGTCATGAACAGAAAAGGTCATTCCTCAATAACTAATGATACTAATGACTAAAAAAGATTTTTCAGATAAAAAAAATTGTTACATTTGGAAAATGTTAAGATAGTTCAGTCAGGTGAAGATTATTTTATATTTCATAACAGTACCTGTAATTATTTTATTTCTTTTGTTTTCCTGCCACAGGGGTAAAAGTTATAAAAACATAAGTGAAGGTGAGATTCATTTTTCCATTCAATACTTAAAGAATGAGGGTACAATGTCGGTTGAATTCAAACCCCGGACACTGATTGTTTCCTTCAAGCATGACAAAATTCTTTTTGAGATTCTATCTCCATTCGGTAATCAGGGGATAATAAATGTTGTGAATCCTGAAAAAAACATTTTCGATACCTATGTAAATCTTTTCGGGACAAAATTATATTATTCAGCTGCACCCGGAGAGATTAACCCCGGTTTTGATTCAATGTATGGCATGATAATTAAAAAAACAAACAAAACTACCGAAATATGCGGGTATAAATGTCATCATGCCGAAATTAAATTTCCTTCAATGCCTGAACAGGTTTATGATATCTGGTATACTGACGAGATAGAGGTAATAAATTCAAACGGCACAACTCCGTTCAGAGAACTGACAGGTGTTCTGATGAGCTTTTATTATATAATGGGTGGTTCTATAATGAAATTTGAAGCTGAAGCTGTATATAAGAAAGAAATTCCCGATAAAGCTTTTGAACGAAGAACAAAATATAAGCTTATTTCGAAAAAAGACATGGATAAAATAATATCCGATATAGTTAATCTTTAGTGTCAATTTACTCATTAATTATCTTCATAAATTATTTACCTTTGGGCATTGAAATCCGGCCGATTTAATATGGTCTGAGGTAGGAATCAGTTTATTTCAGTTTAGATGAAGATGCCTAACGACATTAAAAGCGGGAAAAAGAATTCTGGTAAAGAGAAGGATAATAAATCAACCATTCCTGAGCAATCCAGCAGGGGTGAAAAGAGTGCCTTTGTGTTTGGAATAATTTTCAGTGGAGTAGCTGTTTATTTGCTTATTGCCTTCATTGCCTACCTGTTCTGGTGGAAAACCGACCAGAGTCTTGCCGGTAATCAGGTGCTTTCCGGGCCTGAAGTACAGGTTCGTAATTGGTCGGGTAAATTAGGAGTAACTATTTCTGAATTTTTTATTTCAAAAGGATTCGGATTGGGAGCATTGTTTATACCCATGATTTTTGTAGGAATAGGGCTTAAATTACTCCATTTCCCGGGGATAAGGTTATGGAAACTTATATTGAAATATGCCCTTGCAACTGTCATTCTGTCGCTGCTGCTGGGATATATCTTCGGTAATGCAAAAGGATTTCTCGTTAGTGGCCCCGGTGGCGCACAGGGATACTATATTGCACAATGGCTGAATGCACTGATGGGGAAAACCGGAAACGGAATACTACTTTTTATTATTTTAATGACCTATCTTACCCTTGTGCTTAATATACATCCTGATACATTCAGGAAAAGAGTGGCACAACTGTTAAGAAAAAGAAAAATCAGTGATAAGAGTAATTTAGAAGGTGAGGAAGCCGGTAAAGAACAAAATCCGGTTTCAGATTTTGAAGATAGCGACGGCACTAATGGTAACGATAACCAGTATGATAATTATATTCCTGCAGGCATAGGTGGTTCTATTATAAATGTTATGGATAATGATAATGAAAGTGATATAACTCAGCCGGTTACAGGCGAAATTCCGATAAATATTACGAGGGCTGGAGAGGGAGATCAACTTACAGATGAAGAGGTTGAAAAAATAATGGAAAATTATGATCCCCGTCTTGATCTTCCCCGATATAAATTTCCTCCGGTTTCACTGTTAAAGGATTATAAAAGTTCATCAACCTATGACGATAAGGAAGTAATTGAGAATAAAGAGAATATTGTTAAGACACTGGCTGATCACAAGATACCTATCAGATATATTACTGCAACTGTCGGGCCTACTGTAACCCTTTACGAAATTGTTCCTGAAAGGGGTGTAAGACTTGCCAGGATAAAATCGCTTGAAAATGATATAGCATTGAACCTATCGGCTCTGGGAATAAGAATTATTGCACCGATACCGGGAAGAGGTACAGTAGGTATTGAGGTTCCGAATAAGAAACCTGAAATTGTTTCAATGAGGTCGCTTATAACTTCCCGGGCTTTTCAGGAATCGAAATATGAGCTCGCTCTTGCCCTGGGCCGGACAATAACCAACGAGCCATATATTGCCGACCTCACGAAAATGCCACATCTTCTTGTTGCTGGTGCAACCGGACAGGGAAAATCAGTAGGCATTAATGCTATAATAACCTCTCTCCTCTTCAAAAAACATCCGGCTGAGGTGAAGTTTGTACTTATTGATCCTAAAAGGGTTGAACTGCCGCTTTATTCAAAGATAGAACGTCATTTTCTGGCAAAACTTCCGGGAGAGGAAGATGCTATTATTACTGATACTCAAAAAGTTATCAACACACTCAATTCCCTGTGCATTGAAATGGACAGCAGACTTGAGCTTCTTAAAATGGCGCAGGCGAGAAACATAAAGGAGTATAATGAAAAATTTATCTCACGTAAGCTTAACCCGGAAAAAGGACACAGGTACATGCCATATATAGTATTGATAATTGATGAATTTGCTGATCTTATAATGACTGCAGGCAGGGAGATTGAAGGTCCTATTGGAAGACTTGCCCAGCTCGCAAGAGCAATTGGTATTCATCTCATTATAAGCACGCAACGACCATCAACCAATATCATTACAGGATTTATAAAGGCTAATTTTCCGACAAGAATTGCATTCAGGGTTTTTTCATCGGTTGACTCTCGTACAATACTTGATTCGACAGGTGCTGAGCGGCTTGTGGGAAGGGGAGATATGCTCATTTCGGCAGGTGCTGAACCTGAAAGGCTTCAATGTGCATTTATTGATACACCCGAAATTGAAGCACTTACCGATTACATCGGATCGCAGCAGGGATATATGGACGCAATGTATTTACCTGAATATATTGCCGATTCTGATGCAGGTGAACATGAAGTTGATCTTAAAAAGAGAGATCCTATGTTCGATGAGGCAGCAAGGCTGGTTGTTCAACATCAACAGGGATCGACATCCTTGATTCAGAGAAAACTCTCAATCGGGTACAACAGAGCAGGAAGAATTATTGATCAACTCGAAGCTGCCGGAATCGTTGGCCCTTTTGAAGGAAGCAAAGCAAGAGATGTACTTGTTACAGACCTGATGACACTGGAACAGATTTTGAAGAGACTTGAATAAAATACGATAAAATGAGAAGATTCATAATACTTCTTCTTTTAGTCCTGCTTGCTGTTCAATATGTCAGCGGACAATCCAACCCTGAAGCCATTAACGTGCTTGACAGATTTTCTTCAAAAGCCCTCTCCGCCCCATCAGTCTCTATGAAGTTCAGCCTGATAACTATTAACTTAACAGAAAATACCCGCGACACTCTTAATGGAAGTTTGATCATGTCAAAAGACCAGTACCGTTTGGAAATGCCGGGAAATACAGTCTGGTTTAACGGATCAGTATCATGGAATTACCTCGTTGCTGAGAAAGAAGTAACGATAACACGGCCTGACAGAAAAGAGGAGTCATTTATGACCAGACCTACATCAATATTTACAATTTATAAAAAGGGATACAAAACAAGGCTCCTGCAGGAAACGGAAAGTACCTACACAATCGATTTGTACCCTGAAGATACTAATAATGAATTGATAAGAATTAGATTGATTATTGGCAAAAATCAGCTTGACCTGAAAAGTGCCGAATACAAAAGAAAAGATGGGATAACCATGTTACTCAATGTTAAAGAGTATAATCTGAGGCTCGTACCGGGATCATCGGAGTTTGTATTCAATCCAAAAGAATACAGTGGAGTTGAAATCATTGACATGCGTTGAATATGGAGAAGTATATATGTGAAAATGTATTTGTTCCCTTACGTCTGATGCCGTCGCACAGATCGGAAATGCTCAGTCAGGTTGTCTTCGGTGAAAAATATGTTATTATTGATGAAGTTCCGGGCTGGATAAAAATAGAGCTTGAATTTGATGGTTACAGGGGCTGGGTGGATATAAATCATTTGCAACACTCAAAGGCCAATCAGTTAGGTCCAGGTTATGTCCTTAACAGAAATATGGCCTGCTACAAACCCGATGGAACTATGATGGTTATTGAGGCAGGTTCGGAAATTTATGAACCGGATTTTTCAGAAAAAAGTTTCAGGATTGGTGAAAACATATATAAGGCCAAAGGCGAATTCACGGAAAGATATATCTCTGTAGATGAATCAGTTGCAGATACATCCATCAGGTTTTTAAATTGTCCATATCTCTGGGGCGGGCGGATACCATCGGGAATTGACTGTTCAGGATTTACTCAGCTTGTTTACAAAATACATGGAATAAAGATACCACGTGACAGTTTTTTGCAGGCCGAATCAGGTGAACCGGTTGAATTCATTAATGATGCCCGTTCAGGAGATCTGGTTTTCTTCGACAATGAACAGGGAAAGATTACGCATGTAGGAATGATTCTGTCGAAGGGCCTTGTTATCCATGCTTCAGGCAGAGTCAGGATTGATATCATTGATCATCAGGGTATTTACAGAAGGGAGACAGGGAAGTACTCACATCGTCTGAGGGTGATAAAAAGGATGGTCATTTGACAAATTTTTCTTAGGCCTTAAAATTCTGAAAGATCTCTGTCAAAAAAGATTTTTGACATTTCAATATGATTAAAATAAAAAAGGCTGCAGTGAAAGGCAGCCTTTTTTATTAGATTATTAAATGAGCTTGCTAATTATTGGGCGTCATAAGTTTGTTAAAATTAAGCTCATTAACAGGTACCGGCCATATATATGTAGCACTTCCGGGAGCAATTGCATCAACTGTTCCCATACTTCCTCCGTCTTTAGCAGGAATTGTGAGGCTAAGTCTCATGCAGTCCATGTTACGGATACCTTCGCCCAAGAACTCAATATTTCTTTCAAGAAGGATAGCATTGTAGAAATCGTCTGGAGTTGCAAAGTCAGCAAGTACATAGGCTCCACTGGCATATGAACGTGTACGAACTGCATTCAGCAAGTCCACGGCTTCCTGTGTAACTGCACTTCCAGATCTTACCAATGCCTCAGCACGGTTAAGAAGGACTTCTGCATACCTTATTACAGGTGCATAATTTGTCAGGTTAGTAAAATCGAGGAATTTACCAAGAAAATACCTACCCTGTGCATCTGTTACAAGCATTGTTTTTCTTGCATCTGATGGATGCATGCTATCAAAAGTTGAACCTGCAGCAGTGACAAGATAATATGATTCAGATGATGCAGGACTGTAATAATGTGGCAGTCCGTTTTGCGTACCTGGAGTATTTGTTGTTGTGAATGGCATTGAGAAGATTGACTCCTTTGAAGTATAAGGTGGAGCAAAAATGTCAGAATATGAAGGATTAAGTTCATGTTGCACTCCGCTTGTTGCCTTGAAAGGAGCTGAAGAACTGACAATCTTTGCCGATTCGCCAACAACACCCGGCCAATTATGCATATGAAGCAGAACTCTTGTCTTCAGAGCAATAATTGTATTCTTATGAATTCTGGTGGTATTCAGAAGATCTGTTGTATAATTTGCAATAGCCAGTGATTCAGCATTGTTAAGATCATCCATAATTTGTGCATAAACTTCTGCAACTGTGCTGGGAGCGAGATCATTTTCCCCGGATGATTTCATTGCCTTGAGCCTGAGTGGAACACCTTGATTAATGCCGTTTCCTTGATTGTATGGTTTTGAGTACATCTGGAGAAGACTAAAATAGCATATTGCCCTGAGAGTAAAAGCTTCGCTTTTATACTGATTATATTCAGCTTCCGTAATTATTTCGTTAAGTTTACCTTCATCCCATCTGGTTGTTAGTCCGTCTAGGAATACATTTATTGCATTAACGGCTGCATAAATTGCCGACCAGAGGTTCTGCACTTCATTCGTTGAACTTACAACACTGTGGTTCCACGTAGCAAAATTAGTAACAAGGTTAGAGCTTTTTGGTATAAAATTCTCGCATCTTACATCATTGTAAACGAAGAAACGTCCTCCAAGGAAGGCTCCGCTCTTCATAAAAGCATACAATCCATTTACCTGTGCAACTATTCTGTCTTTGGTATCAAAAACCGTTAAGTCAGAAAGTGAAGTTTTAGGTACAGGGTCGAGATACTCAGTGGAGCATCCAATTATAAACAGTACTAATACAACTGCTATTAAACCCTTTATAATATTTTTCATATCTCTATACATTTAAAAGTTAGAAATTAATTGTAGCACCAAACGACCATGTCCTTGATTGAGGTGCTGTATTTCTGTCAACACCGGGTGCAAGGTTAGTATCTCCGTTGGTTGATACCTCCGGATCAGAACCAGTATATTTAGTGAATACATACGCATTGAACACCTGAGCATATAACCTTATTTTCTCGATATTAAGATTCCTGGGAAGTTTATTAAAAGTATAGCCAAGAGAGGCAGTTCTAACTTTCATATAATCTCCCCTTTCGACATTCTCAGAAATTGGGAAGGCCGATCCGTTAGAAATATTATCATTCATTACCGGTTTCGGTATATTGGTAATATCACCCGGATTCTTCCATGCTTTTTTGTATACTTCAACCGAATTGTTCCACCATCTCTGATCTCTTAAACCTGCCTTGGTTCCATTATATACATAAAAACCAAGAGCATACGTAAGGTTCAGAGTAAAATCAAAGTTTTTGAAAGTTAAATTATTATCAAGACCTCCATAAAATTTAGGTATTGCAGAAGCATACGGTTTTGCATCAGAAGCTGTTGTAATCTGGGGAGCAACCCCTGAGCCATCCTTGTAAAACCATCTATTGGCTGCTGGTGTTAATTCAAAACCAAAGAGAACTTCCTTGCCCTGGCTGTTGACATATATCCTTCTTCCTGTTTGAGGGTCAACACCACGTGTCTCAACACAGAGTATCATGCCGATTGGTTTTCCAACAACAGTAATGTTTGTTGTCTCGAGTCCGCCGGTTGTTGCACGGATTTCGGTCACACCAGGTGCTAAAGCCGTTACCTCATTTTTCAGATATGTCAGGTTGAAATTGGTTGTCCATGTAAAATTCTTTCTGACAAAATTGTAGCTTGTAAGCGATAATTCAAGGCCCGTGTTATACATCGAACCCATATTGGCAGGTATCGAATTCCCGGGTATACCTTTTGAAGGCGATTGAGGAACAGAAAGAATAAGATTGTTGATATCGTTATAAAAATAGCTTATTTCTGTCTGAATCTTATCCTTAAGGAATGCAAAGCTGAGACCTACATCATATTTATCACTCGACTCCCATTTGAGGTCAGCATTTCCTGCTTGAGAGAATGTAAGTGTCGGAACAGCTCCGTAAACACCGGCTGAATACAGGAACAGTGAACTGAAATTTCCGATACCCGACATATTACCTACACGACCGTAGCTGGCTTTGATACGGATATCGGAGAAAATATTGTTAAGTCCGGAATTGGCAATAAAGCTCTCGTTCGAAACTTTCCACATAACGGATGCGCCTCCGAATGTTCCGAACTTGTTGCCTTTTGAAAGTCCTGAGAAACCATCACGGCGTATACTTCCTTCGAGGTAATATTTCCTTTCCCAGTTTGCAGATAAACGTCCGAAATAAGAAACAAAGTAATTCTCTCCTTGTCCTCCTCCACCCATACCTGCTGTAACCCAGGTACCCTGATATGTTTTAAAGAACGGGTCTGATACATTGGTTTTGCTTCCCGACCAGCTGTTTGCGACTGTTCTCTGTTCTTCGGTTCCTCCCAGAACTGAAATATTAAGTTTGTCAAGCAGAGTCAGGTTGTAATTAATTGTATTTGTCCATGTCCACCTGTTAGTGCGGTTGAATGAGTTACCTGCATAACCGTGTGCACGGTAACCATCACCAGTAACCGGTGTGTAGAATGAGATTGATTCAACATTGATATTGTCCAAACCATATATGGTTTTAATAATCAATCCTTTAACAGGTTCAACACTCAAACTCAGATTTGCCAGTAACCTGTCAGTCTCTGTCGTATATTTACACAAATCCATTATAGCAACGGGGTTGTAATAACCAAGAGCCGGGAATGGTTGTCCCATCCGGCCCAGAGCTGAACCTTCAATATTATAGGATCCATCATTATTATATGGGCTCAGGTTCGGGGGTAAAACAATTGCAAGTCGGGCTGCACCGGCAGTTGCAAACGATGCTCCTGTATTGGGAGCTTCCGTAAAGCTATTTGTATATGAGATATTGGCTCCCATATTCACGAACCTATTAAGCTTATGATCGAGGTTCAGCCTGGCATTCTTTCTCGTATAATAATTCTTTTTTATCATACCATCCTGATCGGTATAACCGACAGAAAGGAAATAAGATGTTGAAGCTGTCGAACCCGAAGCTGTTATTGAGTGGTTGTGCTGAAAACCTTTCTGGTAAATATAGTCAGCCCAGTTAGTGTCAATTGGTTTTCCGTTAGCATCGTTAACGAGTGAAAGACGTGTGGCAGAACCGGCATTCTGGAACGCAAGGTTCTTGTGTTCAATGAATTGCTCTGCATTCATCACCTTAAACAGATGATATGCTTCTGTCCATCCCACGTAACCATCGTAGGTGACTCTTGTTTTCGCTCCCGAGCCGCGCTTAGTTGTAATAAGAATCACGCCATTGGCTGCTCTTGATCCATACAATGCCGTTGCCGAAGCATCTTTAAGAATATCCATTGATGCAATATCGGCAGGATTTATATCTGCCAGAGCATTTGTAATTGCACTGTTTGCTGAGAAATTACCTGTAAATACGGGCACACCATCCACAACAACAAGCGGAGAAGAGCTCGCACTGATTGAATTGAATCCTCTGATTCGTATAACAGGCGGGTTATTCAGAACACCATTCGGAAGAGTAATTGAAACACCGGCAGCCTTACCCTGAAGAGCCTGGTCAAAGCTCTGAACAGGTGCCTTAATAGCATCTCCCTTTACAGATGAGATTGAGCCGGTAACATCCCTCTTCTGTTGTGTACCATAAGCAACAACCACAACTTCATCTACATTAAAAATGTCCTGTTCCAGGGCAACATCTATAACTGTCTTTCCTTCAACCGGTACCTCTTGAGTCCTGTAACCCACAAAACTGAATACCAGCGATTGTGTCCCAGCAGGTACAGAGATAGAGTACTTACCGTCCTGAAGTGTGATCGTCCCGATCGTAGTACCCTTTACAGATACAAAAACACCGGCCATTGAATTGCCTTCCTGGGCATCTGTTACTGTACCGGTAATCTGTACCTGTCCTACAGCCAAAAATGTACTGACTGTTACCAGTAAAATAAACAATAATGTTTTTTTCATAAACTAATCTTTTAAACTTATTTGGTTTTAGTTCAAACATTGCCAAAATAATATTTTTTTTTCAAATACAAAGATTTTGCATAAAAATTTAATATTCCGTGATAGTCAGACTGATAGTTTTTATGGTAACTCAACTGGTTCCCATACTCCTGACGGCGTTTTTTAAAATCCCCTTAGAAATTTCCAGTGCCTGACTTTCAATTCTCCTGCCTTCATTAATTATTTTAGTCAACCATTTCTTATCCTTAATACCAGAGGAATTTATTTTAACATTCAGAAAAGCTCCCCTGATACATGTGTATATTGCAAGTGCCCCTGCTGCAGCATCTGAAACGGAAGCAGGATTTCCTCTTTCAACCATCGCTGCTAACAGCTCAAATGCCCTGAAAGCTTCTTTCATAACAGCGAAAGGAACCATAATTGCATTTTTTAACGCTTCATCAATGGCTGCTTCTCTCACTTCATAATCATTATCACCACCTTTCGGAAGCTTCATCGCAGCAAGCACTTCATTGAATGCTGCTGTATCTTCATCAACCAGTTCAAGAAGCCGGTTCTGTATTTCCTTTCCTTTTTCAGCCCATTTCGAAAACTCCTCCCACCTATCTTCCAGATCCTTTTTATTGGCTGATACATTAGCCACCATTGTCCCCAATGCTGCTCCCAGCGCTCCTACATAGGCCGATACTGAGCCTCCCCCGGGTGTTGCAGATTCCGACGAGGTAACTTCCATAAATCTTCTCAGACTCAATCCAGAAAGTTTATCCACCTTCCTGTCATTCATTGCATATTCAATAATCTTTTCCTCAGGCCTGAATTCCTTTATATCATTCAGACCCAAAGATCTCACTGCAATCTTTATAATCTCTTCATCAGAAACTCCAGTTGAACGTTTTTGTTTTCTCAGATAATATTTTCCTGCTTCGAGCAAGGTCTTTAATGGTATTAGTCCCACCAATTCTGAACCGGTGACCCTTACTCCCCTTGCAGCTGCCTTTTCTGTAACTTCTTCAAAAGCTATATGTACGGGTGTAACCGATAAATCTGTAATATTCATCGAAATCTGGGCAATACCATATTCTTCCAGATACCATCCAATTGCTTTAACCGATTTAAGTGTTCCTGGTACACTTAATTTTTCTCCGTTTTCGCCTGTCACAATTCTTCCCTTCTCCCTCACATCAAATGCAATTGCATTTGCAAGCCGTACTGATGTTGTATTAAGGTTAACATTAAAGGCAACAAGAAAATTTCTTGCTCCAACCACTGTTGCACCTGTCTTTTCATTGAAAAATGCCGGGCCAAAATCGGGTTTCCATTCAGGATCTAAAAGTTTTTCCTTCAGTCCCTCATATTCACCTTCTCTGATTCTGGCAAGATTTTTTCTTTTTTCCTCAAATGCTGCAAACTCGTAACAATATACCGGTATTCCAAGCTCCTCTCCTATTCGCCTGGCAAGATTTCGTGCATATTGTACAGTCTCCTCCATCGAAATACCCGATACAGGGACAAGCGGAACTACATCGGTTGCCCCAATTCTTGGATGTATTCCTTTATGCTTTGACATATCAATCAGTTCCGAAGCTTTTTTCACAGCAAGAAATGCAGCCTCGCATACAGCATCAGGTTCTCCGACAAAAGTCACCACCGTACGATTGGCGTCCCTTCCCGGATCAACATCAAGCAATTTTACATTTTCAACCGACTCAATCACACCGGCTATCTGCTTTATAACATTTAAATCTCTGCCCTCACTGAAATTAGGTACACACTCAATAATTCTCTTCTCCATAAACAGTTAATTATTAAATCAATAATAACTTGCATACTGAAATACACAGCCTTATCGGACAACAAAGTTTGTCTTTTTGATGATTTTCTGGTAGCCTACAAAATATCAATTTCTTTTCTGCTGTAGAACAAAAAAATTGGACATCAGTATGCCCTGAAAAACCAATATCTTTTATAATAAGATCCATTCCCGGAAAATATTTAAGCAAATTAACCAAATTGTTCTTTATTTTCAATTTTCTTTATCTTTATCACAATTTATTATCTAATATTTATGAAAAAATTAATCGCCTTTCTACTTTTAATTCATGCACTGGTTAAGCTTCCGGGACAGGAACAAAATATTAAGAAAGGCTGGAACTTCGGTGTTCTTCCTGCAATAACTTTCAGTACGGATCTCGGTTTTCAGTATGGAGGGCTTATTGATCTTTACAACTACGGACAGGGAGACATTTATCCTGATTATTACCATAAGTTTTACCTTGAAGTTTCGAGATTCACAAAGGGAAGTGGTATATACAGGTTCAATTATGATTCGGAGCATTTAATTCCGGGAATCAGAATTTCAACCGATCTGGCTTATTTACCGGATGAAGCCTATGACTTTTACGGGTTTAACGGATATGATGCTGTAATTCATAAAGAATGGATTGATGATCAATCAGACGATTACATTTCGAGGATGTTTTACATGCACAGACGTACATTGCTGAGATTCAAAAACGATTTCCAGGGAAAACTTATTGGAAATAAACTAAGGTGGAATGCAGGGTTTTCCATACAGAATTTCAAACTTTCGGAGGTCAATCTTGAGAAGCTTAACAAAGGTAAAAAGCCGGAAGATCAGTTACCAGATGTGCCAGGGCTTTATGAATATTATATAGACTGGGGAATTTTCACCCCCGAAGAGGCAGATGGTGGCCTGATAAACACCATAAAGGCAGGCCTGACTTACGACACACGCGATAACAGGCCCAATCCGAATAAAGGAGTATGGACTGAAGCGGGAATAGAGACTTCACAAAAATTTATTGGTAGTGAAGCTACATTCGGCAAATTCTATTTCACCCACAGGCAATATTTGCCGATAACTTTTGACAAACTAACATTTGCTTACAGGCTCGGTTACCAGCAGACTATTTTTGGTGAAGTGCCATTTTATTACCAATCGCAAATGATTGTTTCAGTACTTCTTGGCGCTACTTCTGAAGGTCTGGGCGGATCAAAATCCATCAGGGGTCTCTGGAGAAACAGGGTTATCGGTGATGGATTCTTCTATGGCAATGCAGAACTGAGATGGAAAGCCATAAGATTTAATTTCATCAACCAGAACTTTTATATTGGCATAAATGCATTCAGCGATTTCGGGATGGTAACCGACAAAATAAAATTCACGGTGCCCGATTTTTCCTCATTTGATGTATCATTCCATACAGGAGATTTCTTTAAACCTGGAGAGGAAAAAATACATGTAACAGCTGGAGGTGGATTGAGAGTCGTCATGAACGAAAACTTTATCATAGCCATTGATTTGGGGAAAGCGCTTAATGACCAGGATGGTGGTATGGGGTTCTATATGGGGCTCAATTATCTTTTTTAAAAATAAAATTTAAATCAGGATACAGATTAGGTTCTTCACGTCTTGATTCAATCCAACACCCTTTAACGTTAGGCTGAACGTTCTGATCCATCCAATATTATTTAAAATATTTCCTCCAAGCTCAATGAGAACTTTGAGTCCAACACTTTAATAGTGCTTTAAACTGAAATTTGAACACAATGGTTTATGTAAGAATTTAAGCACAACAAGATTAAAATCACAAACCTTTCAGAAAATAGCCTATCAAAATCCCCAGGTAGTTACCAAGTACATAACCCAAAATACCAACTGTTATTCCTGTGATAATGACATCCTTATTTTTCAAAGCCGCTGCAATAACTGGAACAAACGGAGGTGAATAGATAAATGCTGTTGTCGTTATAAGGTAATCATCTGCATTAATTCCGAAGATTTTTGAGAGGATAAGGTGAAGGACTATTGAGCCAAAGTAGGCAAATAAAACATAGGCAAAAAGGCCCAGAAATCCCACAGTAAAAATTGATCTAAGATTTGCCATGGAAGCAACTGTAAATGAAAAGACAATTATCAGATACATTCCAAGCTGGAATGATTTTTCTACTTTATTGAGCCATTTGATAAAAGATGCTACAATAGCAAGAGTAGTTATACTAAGAATAACAAAAACAGCTTGAGGTATTCCGGGAAACAGAAGGCTTAATCCGAACGAAACTGCAAAAATCACTATTGACATTCCTACGGCTTTAAGGAGAGGAATAAGGTTTTTTCTGTAGAGTATGTCTGAGAAATTATCAAAGCTTTCCGATTCATTATATTCTACCACCATTTTTTCGTTGTCGATATTTTTTTCTTTTTTGAAGGGAGGCAATATTGACCTGAACACTTTTGGGCCGGCGGTAATAAAGAAAATTAAAGTTACTGCACCCATAATTATATCGTATGTATTCGACATCAGAAACAGGTTCGGGTCAACCCCGAGAGCAACCTTCAATGATGCCATGTTTGGTGTTCCACCTGTATAGACTCCGACAAGCATTCCGGCAATTTTCCAGCTATCGGGTATAACATTCCTGAATAAAAGGTATCCAAGAATAATAATTGTCAAAATTGAAATTAAGGCAAGCACCATTGAAAAGAGACCCTCTTTTGCGAACTTAAGCCACCGTTTAAAGTTCAGGGAGAACAGTAGAAGAGGGAAAGCCAGGGGAACGATAATTGAAATCATCATATCCTGGGATGCTGCAATTTTATTTACATAAACATCATCCTCTGTGATTTTTCCTGAGGTAAGCAATAACTGGACTTCTTCTTCAGGGAGAGCTGCTCTTCCTTCCAGGGCTTTTTTGTAAGGATCAGATCCCTGCGGAAATATTCCGGAACTTCCCAGAAGAAGCCCAAAACCATAAGCCAACGCAATGGTGCCGAGCTTTTTAAATAATGTCCATCTTTTGCAGAGGTAAATGATAACAAGTGGAAAAGTAAAATAAAAAATAAGCAGAAGAACTATTTTTAACACCATACCAGTTAGTTTTACAGGTTAAATGTATATTTAGTCTTCTGCCTCTAAAATAAGTATTTATACCTATTTGCAGTCCTTGAAGCTTTTTATGTACTGTTCAATTGCTCTGAAGCTCATTCCCATGCTTGAAAAGCCTCCGTCATGATAGAGATTCTGCATTGTAACCATTCTTGTAAGGTCGGAGAAGAGAGTTACGCAATAATTAGCACACTCCTGTGCCGAAGCGTTTCCAAGCGGTGACATTCTGTCGGAGAAATCATACAGTGCATCGAAACCATAGATGCCGCTACCAGCGGTTGTTGGGGTGGGTGATTGTGAGATGGTGTTTACGCGTACCTTTCTGTCACGGCCATAAATATAACCGAAAGATCTTGCTATAGATTCAAGTAACGCCTTGGCATCGCCCATATCATTATAACCATAGAGGGTTCGTTGTGCAGCTACATATGAAAGTGCCACAACCGATCCCCATTCATTGATCGCATCGAATTTGTAGCACGTTTGAAGTATCCTGTGGAAACTTAATGCAGAAATATCAAGAGTTTTAAGCATGTTGTCGTAGTTAGTCTGTTCGTAAGAAATACCTTTCCTGACGTTCGGCGACATGCCTATGGAATGAAGAATAAAGTCGAACTTCCCTCCAAAGATTTTCATTGCCTCGGCTATCAGTTCCTCAATATCTTTCATGCTTGTAGCATCGGCAGATATAACCTTGCTCCCGGTTATTTCTGCTAACTCCTTTATATTCCCCATCCTTATAGCAACCGGCGAGTTAGTCAGTACAAGTTCAGCCCCATGTTCATGAGCTTTTAAAGCCACCTGCCATGCTATTGACTTTTCATTCAGTGCACCGAATATTATACCTTTTTTTCCTTTTAATAATCCTTCCATTATAGTCTTAGTTTTTATTTTTTTAATGCTGCCGACAATAATTCTCTTGCATTTTCAACGGCAATAGGTGTCACTTCGCTCCCGCTCAGAAGTTTTGCCACTTCCAGAATTCTCTCCTCCCCTGTCAGTATTTTAATTCTTGTAACCGTAGTATTTTCTTTGATATCTTTATAGACATGAAAATGGTCTTTTCCTCTAGCCGCAACCTGAGGCAGATGTGTTATATTAATCACCTGCATGTAATTACCCATATCCGAAAGGATTTTTCCTACACGGTCGGCCACTTCACCCGAAACACCTGAATCAATTTCATCAAAAATTATCGTAGGAAGATTTCCGGCACTGCTCAAGAGTGATTTCAAACTTAGCATAACCCTTGAAAGTTCACCACCTGAAGCAACCTTGGTGAGGTTCTCCGGAAACACGTCTCTGTTAGCAGAAAAAAGAAAATCTGCACGGTCACATCCAGTTGTATTAAAATTCCCGGCAGGTTTTATCTCAACCCTGAAACGTGCATTGGGCATTCCAAGCTGACGAAGCATTGAAGTAATTCGGTTTTCAATATCCGGAATAACTTTCTTTCTTTTTTCTGAAAGCTCTTCAGCAATAAACTTCACTTCCTCAAATTTTTCTGCCAGATCTTTTTCCATTACTGTAAGCCTTTCATCAGAGGTTATTATTGATGAAACCAGCTTGTTTAGTTCTTCAGTTTTAACAATCAAGTCGTCAGAATTGTTTACACGGTGTTTGTGAATAAGTGAGTTTAGCAAATCAAGCCGTCCTGTAACCATCTGCAGTTTTTCAGGGTCATCTTCAACATTTGTCAGAATTTTTCCAGTATCAGACACAATATCGTCAAGTTCAATATAAACCTGGTCAATTCTTTTCGAAAGTTGTTCAGCTGAAGGCAGCAAAGCACCCAGCCTTTTCATAATATGTCTGATTTCCGAAAGATAACTCATCACAGAAGAATCTTCAGCCGAAAGCAATGACAAAACCGTGCTTAATGATGATTTGATTTCACCGGCATGTTCCAGTATTTCCTGTTCCTTCTCGAGTTCTTCCTGCTCTCCGGGTTTGATTTTTGCCTCAAGCAGTTGATTCAGCTGGAAACTGTAATATTCCAGGTCAGCCATATTTTTATCACTTTGTTCTTTAAGTGTATTAAATTCTTTTTCAAGTTTCCGGTAATTCTCATATAGTTTCCTGTACTTGTTTCGCAATTCTATTGTACCTGCAAATGAATCTATTACATTCAGTTGAAAAACGTTTTCATTAAGCATCAGGTTCTGATGTTGCGAATGGATATCTATCAACCTGGTTCCCAATTCCTTAAGGATATCGAGTGTTACCGGTGTATCGTTAATAAATGCTCTTGACTTTCCTGTCGGATTTATTTCCCTTCTTATGATTGTAATGTCATCATATTCGAGGTCATATCCTGAAAAAAAGTTTTGAAGATCATAACCTTTAATCCTGAAAGTTCCTTCAACGATGCATTTTACCGATTTATCGAGCAGAGCTGAAGTATCGGCTCTGGCTCCAAGAATAAGAGAAAGGGCACCAAGAAGAATTGATTTACCGGCTCCGGTTTCACCTGTGATAACGGTAAGTCCATCACCCAGATTAATATCAAGCTCCCTTATAAAAACATAATTCTGAACAAAGAGTTTCAACAACATGGGTGGAAATCAATATTATATAATTCAGTCAGTGGAAATTATTTTCTGGTATTTAGCTTTATTTGCAGGGTCAATTTCAGTTAGTATTTCAACCACTCTACCTTTCTCTTCGGGGAATGCTTCGGAGAAAATGTTTACAATTTCATCCGATTTTGCATCAAGGATAATCTGAAGGAAATACATATAAGGGTCAGGTTTTTTTCGCCATGTTTCCTGGACAAGTCTGAGGCTTTCAACAATATTTGTTCTGGCCTCTGCAGCTCTTGATTCCATTCGATCGAGTCCGTTGATATGATAATCGTAGAGGAATCTTCGAACGCCTGCATATTCTTTATCGAGAATATTTTTGACAAGCCAGTAACGATTTCTGTTTCTTGATCCGTCGTATGGTTTCCAGCCCAGCTCGGGAGCATTTTGTGCATTGTTAACAATTTTCTCAGCAATCTGAAAAAATTCAGTACCCCCTTCAGGAGCAAATGAATCGGCATCAATACCTATTATTATGTATGCATAATAGGCAAGTACTGATACCAGGTTGGAACGGTGAGTGGCAGGGTCAAATTCAAGAGGCTGAAATTCCACATATCTGAACTGGAAGTTATTATCAATGAAGTTAAGCATTGTAGTGTTGTACGTTGTATTGTAAACAGGCCTTCTAAGTTGCACCTGTATTGTTCCCCGGAATTCATCTGCCGAAAGTTGATCAGTAAGGTTAATAAGGATATTGCAGTCAATTCTTTCGGCATAACTGATAACCATGTTTGTCCATACAGTATTATTCATGAATTCGAAGATATCCTTCTGCATATTGATGAAGACCTGCCGGTTTGAGCCCTGAATCTTCTGGGCTGAAACCTGTACGTTACAATTAAGCTCCTGAGAATAAGAAACTGAAGTGAAAGCAGCCAGGATTAAAAAAAACAGACTATATAGCAATTTCATTTTCATATACTGCTTTCTGTTAATTCAATTATTTTGTTCAGGATATCAAATGCGGCATCCTTTTTTGATTTCAACTCAAATTTATGAATATTATTGTTTCTGTCGATAATGGTAATTTTATTCGTATCCCATCCGAATCCTGCACCTTTATCCCTGAGTGAATTTAGCACAATAAGGTCAAGGTTTTTACTATACAGTTTTAGAAATGCATTTTGTGTTTCATTTTCCGTTTCAAGTGCAAAACCTGCTGTAAACTGACCCGGTTTTTTCATTTTACCCAGCTCTGCTGCGATATCAATTGTAGGGACAAGCCTCAGGGTTATTGGTTCGCCTGATTTTTTAATTTTTTCAGGAGATGTTATTTCTGGCGTAAAATCTGCTACAGCGGCGGCCAGGATTGCTATATCGCAATGAGGAAAAAGCTTTATGCACTGTCTGGCCATTTCAGCAGCTGTTGTAATATTAAAAATTTTTATTCTTTTATTTTCAGGAGAAATATTAACAGGTCCAAGGACGAGGAACACTTCTGCTCCAAGAGAAGCTGCGGCATCGGCGAGTGCGATACCCATTTTACCTGTAGATTGATTGCTGATATATCTGACCGGATCAATAGGCTCCCTTGTGGGACCAGCATTGATCAGAACCCCTTTACCTGAAAGAGGTTCATGCCTTTTGTGTGAAAAACTTTTCAATCTCCCTGACTATTTCCCCGGGTTCAACCATTCGTCCCTTTCCATATAACCCGCTGGCAAGCTCTCCTGTTTCTGCATCCAGAATAATATTTCCGAAAGAGCGAAGGGTCTCGATATTTTTTTGTGTAGCAGGATGCTTATACATATCTGTATCCATTGATGGAGCTATGAATACCGGGCAGCGAGCCGAAAGATATGTTGTAAGAAGAAGATTATCTGCGATACCCGAAGCCATTTTAGCTATGGTATTCGCAGTCGCCGGAGCTATTATAAACAGATCGGCCCAGAGACCAAGGTCAACATGACTGTTCCATGATCCGGTAGCAGGATCAAAAAAATCAGTATAAACGGGATTCTTTGATAGCGTGGCAAAAGTAAGAGGGGTAATGAATTCTTTTGCGTGTTCAGTCATTATAACCTTTACAGCAGCACCTTCCCTGACAAGCAAACGAACCAGCGAAGCTGTCTTGTATGCGGCTATCCCGCCAGTTACACCTGTCAGTATCTTTTTGCCTGCAAGCATTCTTTACTGTTGCCTGGGTTTGCCTGCCTTCTCAGGATTGCGGTAATAAATTTTTGACTCTTCAAATTCCTGAAGTGAAATAAGTGTAGGCTTGGGCAGCCTTTCATAATACTTTGAGATTTCAATCTGCTCCTTGTTTTCAAAAACCTCTTCGAGACTATCAGTATATGAAGAAAACTCTTCCAGCTTTTTACTCAGCTCCTGTTTAAGTTCCACAGCTATCTGATTAGCCCTTTTTCCGATAATCACAACTGCCTCATAAATATTTCCCGTAGCATTTAAAAGTTTTTCAACATCCCGGGTAATTGTTGTTGTCGGAGCATTAATTTTCTTAAAATCCATATATCTTTAATTTTTAGTTACTTCAGCAATACCTTTAAGTTTTTTGCTAATATCCTGAAAGATATCAGCTACCTCCTTGTAATAAATTGTTTTCGGAAATTCTTCAATGAAAGCAAAATACTCATCAAGTGTTTCCTGGTATCTTTCAATCTTTTTTGAAGGGATACTGTTTTCTGCGTACAGATACATCGAATTAAGTTTCAGGAACATCATTTCCTCCCTGTATTTCGAAGCTGTATATTTATTGATACTGTTTTCAAGTGATACAATGGCTGCCTTATATTCCTTCATATTATAATAGAGTCTGGCACTCAGCAATTCTTTCATGGCGAGCCTTTCGCTAAGTTCATTTATATATTTTGAAGCATCCTGAACTTTCGGACTTTCCGGAAAACGTCCTATAAAGATCTGGAATCCTTCAATAGCTTCACGGGTATATTGCTGGTCGAGCTCGGGGCGGGGTGAAAGATAATATTTGCACATGGCATCCATAAAAACGGCTTCCTCAAGATGTTCACCATAGGCATACATTTCTGCATAATTATCGAATTCAACACCTGCCATCATGTAATCGCCCATGTTAAGATAACATTGAGCATTTATCCAGGTAAGCTTTTCTGCCTTATCGGTTGCCCTGTAAACCGGAATAATCTGGTTAATAAGCTCAGATGCTTTTGTATATTTACCCTGTTCATAGTACTCCTCCATCTTCGTGAGCTTTAATTCATAATCAGTGCTTTTCAGCAATTTCTCATACTCACCACATGAAGATAAAAACAGAACCAGAAGAAGGATAAATACGAAACTCTGTCTCATAATTTAAAATAACGTGCAAAGATACAGATTATTTTTAAATTTTATATCAAAAAATCAGAGACCAATCAGGTTTAAAATGTCAAATAATAATTTTTTAAGCATAAAATCGTATTACGGCATGATTATTAATAATTACTTTTGAGGGTTAAATTTATTAAAACAATCAGTAATGGATATTTTTGAAAAAATACAAAAGAACAAAGGCGCATTAGGCCAGTATTCTGACGTTGGTGATGGATATTTCATGTTTCCGAAGCTTGAAGGAGAGATCGTGCCCAGAATGAAATTCCGGGGCAAAGAAGTACTGACATGGAGTCTGAACAATTACCTTGGTCTTGCCAACGACCCTGAAGTAAGAAAAGCTGATGCTGAATATGCCAAGCAGTATGGACTTGCATATCCCATGGGTGCAAGAATGATGTCGGGGCAGACTTCGGTTCACGAGAAATTTGAACAGATGGCTGCAGAATTTGTAAAGAAGGAAGCAGCTTACCTGCTCAATTATGGCTATCAGGGAATGGTTTCAATTATTGATGCACTGGTTGACAGGCATGATGTGATTGTTTATGATTCGGAATCTCATGCCTGCATAATGGACGGATTGAGGCTTCATTTCGGGAAAAGATTTGTTTATCCACACAATGATATTGAAAGCTGCGAAAAGCAGCTTCAACGTGCAACCAGGATTGTAGAACAGACCGGTGGTGGCATTCTTGTTATCACAGAAGGTGTTTTTGGCATGGCAGGCGACCTTGGAAAACTGGATAAAATTGCTGCCCTGAAGAAAAAATACAACTTCCGGTTTCTGGTTGACGATGCCCATGGTTTTGGAACAATGGGATCTACAGGTGCAGGCACGGGTGAACACTTCGGCGTTCAGAACGATATTGATGTTTATTTCGCAACTTTTGCCAAATCAATGGCAGGAATCGGAGCTTTCGTGGCAAGCACAAAAGAGGTGGTAACATATCTCCGGTTTAATCTGAGATCACAAATTTATGCAAAAGCCCTGCCAATTGCTATGGCTCTTGGGGCAATTAAACGACTGGAACTTATCAAAGCACACCCTGAATACAGGGAGAGACTCTGGACAATTGTAAGAGCTCTTCAGAAAGGTTTGCGCGATGCCGGCCTCGACCTCGGAAGAACTGAATCTCCAGTAACACCTGTATTCATGAAATGCCCGCTTACACAGGTTTCTCAACTGATCTACGACCTCAGAGAGAATTACAACATATTCTGTTCGGTGGTTATCTATCCTGTTGTGCCCCGCGATGTGGTTATGCTGCGACTTATACCCACGGCTGTACATACTCTCGAAGATGTTGAATATACCGTCAATGCCTTCAGGGAGATAAAAAGAAAGGTAGATGAGAATATATACCCCCACGAAATGGCAGATTTTTCAAAATAATATTTAAGCCCGCTTAACGGCGGGTTTTTTTATTTATTTATTTTTATACGGTCATAATTAATAACAGCTGTGGGGTTATGAATACTGAACGAAAATTCAGTAAAAACAGATAATCGCTTCTTAAGTGGAGCGCTGTTACAGTTTCAGCTGCAATCCTCAACAGACAAGCATAAGAACAATCTTGCCCATGATATTATTTGACCAAAGGTATTCGAAGTTGAGAAAGATGAATTGAAAAATGAAAATGGCGTATTCACTTCCCTGCCATTCAGTTATTTAATTTAAATCTTATGCCATCACTGTAAGAAACCTGAATACGAGAAAGCCTGCTTCATTTCAGTCTTCCCCCGAACAAAATACCTGCTAAAATGGTTTTAGTAATGCCGGTATTTACTTTTGAAATAAAAGGCAGGTATATTTTTTTCTAAATTAAATTAAAGCAGGATTATGACTGAAAACAAGACTGAGGCATCAAATCTTCTTCAAGGATATTTGATGATGCTTTACTTCTCCGGGTCAATGATTATGTTTGACCCTTCAAAAGAATGTATTTTTGATTTCTGGACAAAAGGAATGCTAAAGCAATTACCTGTTAAAAGTAATAATCCTGATTTTATAAGAGCTGCCGCAATCTTAAGAGAATCGACAGAAAGCCCTGACAACAAATACGAGTTGTTGAAAGAAGATTTTTTCAGACTTTTTTCAGGAGCATTCCGCCCCCTTGCACCACCATATGCGTTAGCATATACGGGAGAGGAAAAGCCATTGTCTGAAAAAAGAAAAGAAAAATTGAAAGATTTCTATATGAAATATAAATGGGAATCAAAATTTAAAAACAACATTCCCTGTGATCACCTGGGGATTGAGCTTCTCTTTATCTCTCACCTTATTGAAAAATATATTATTACAGAAAAGACAGAAGAAAAAACAAATACAGGAAAAGATATTATTTCTTTTATAAAAGTTCATCTGAATCCGTGGTTAGCACGATGGGTCAGAGATGTTAATAAAAATGCACTTTCAAAAGGTTACAGGGGAATTGCCATGCTCATAAAGGCCTCTCTGGAAGATATATATTATATAATTGATAATCAAATTAATACAAAAAATAATCACATTATTTGATTGCAATAATTCAAAAGTCTTTTTATCCCTTCCGGATTGTCGAATTTTATTCTGTTCTGCCTTATGAGCTGATTTAATTGATTCTTTCTCTCAGGGAAGTAATTAAGGAACTGTTTTCTGGAAATAAAACTTTTATACTCATTGTTGATGAAAGTCCAGTAAACATAATCTTTTTTGATGTTAAGTTCTTCGAGGTCTTTCATTCTGAATGGTTCACCGCCAGTAGCAAGGTAGCTTATATAATTTGATGATGATACATCAGATTTACCTCCATAGGCTGCAGGGCTTGAAGGTCCCAGTATTCTTCCGGTATATTGTATAAAGAGAGACTGTTTGCCCTCAACAGCAACCTCAACAAACACTTTGTTAAACGGGATAAATTTTTTCCCTCCGAGATAAATAGTGTCAATATTTTTATAATTCATCACTTCATATACCTGTCCTTTCTGTAAAACCATCATTTTTTCAAGTACAACACTGTAATTAAGCAACTGGTAAAGATCTTTTCCTGTTTTCATTGCAACTTTCCCAACCTCAAAATCGGCAAAAAGATATTGTTCGGGATATTTGATAATTATCTCCTCTCCTTCTTGAGCTTCAATAATGCTTCTTCCTGCAAATGTTAGAACCAATGCAGTAACAATTAATGTTTTAACATAATAACATTTGATTTTCATTGCTATAGCCTCTTTAATTAAAATTTTGCATAAATATAATAATTAATTGACAATTAAACAATTATCAAATAAATTTAATAGTTAAAAAAAATTAAAAATCTTATACAGGTTGTCAGCTCGAAAGTACAGGCTCAAAGAGTTCAGTGATGTTATGAAAAGGAGATTTCAGTATTTCCATCTGAAATTTCCGATAGTTTAATTCTATTGTTCAGCAAGAAATCTTTCTGCATCAATTGCAGCCATACATCCTGAACCGGCTGCAGTAACTGCCTGCCGGTAATGAGGGTCCTGAACATCTCCTGCAACGAATATACCGGGAATATTTGTTTTTGACGTACCCGGTATTGTTTTGATATAACCCACGGGGTCTGTTTCTATATAATTGCTGAATATTTCGGAGTTGGGTTTATGTCCGATAGCCAGGAAAAATCCGTCAATACTGATTTTGACTATTTCCTCTTCGGGTGTCCCTTTTTTCTTAACCAGAACTACCCCTTCGACGCCATTTTCTCCATAGAGGTCAATTGCTTGATGCTCCCATAATATTTCTATATTGGGAGTGTTAAATACTCTTTGCTGCATAGCTTTTGAAGCTCTGAGTTCATTACGTCTAACAATCATATAAACCTTTCTGCAAAGGCCTGCGAGATATGTTGCTTCTTCTGCTGCAGTGTCGCCACCTCCAACAACAGCAACGTCTTTCCCCCGGTAGAAATATCCGTCGCATGTTGCACATGCTGAAACACCCCTGCCTGCATATCTTTTCTCAGCCTCAATACCGAGATATTTTGCTGTAGCTCCTGTGGCAATTATTACAGTTTCAGCTAAAATAGTCTTTGTTTCATCAATAATAACCTTAAAAGGCCTTTGCGAAAAATCAACAGCAGTAGCAGCACCTATTCTGATATCTGTTCCAAACCGTTCTGCCTGCTTTCTAAGATTTTCCATAAGTTCTGGCCCTGTAATACCTTCAGGAAAACCCGGAAAGTTTTCAACGTCGGTAGTGGTTGTTAGCTGACCACCCATCTCCATTCCAGTATAAATCACAGGATGAAGATTCGCCCTTGCAGCATATATTGCTGCAGTATAACCTGCAGGCCCTGAACCGATTATCAGGCATTTTATCTTCTCTGTTGCTTCAGTAGTGGGTTTCTCACTTTCCCCTTTTATTTCAAGTGGTTTAAATATTTCCATTTGAAAAAATTTTTGCAAAGATATAAATTAACATGCGAGATCGTATGTGATATGGATCACTTTTATATTATTTCCTCATTATGTGATATGTTTAATTATTAATAATATAAAGCAAATGTTGTTTCAGTGTTGTGTTTTTCAGAAAAATAATAAATCATATAAAATGGTTTTTTGATAAATTAGAAAACTTGACTAATTTTGTGCCGCTGGAGATGTCTTTACCGGCGGTTTATTAATCGGGGTGTGGCGCAGTTGGCTAGCGCACTTGCATGGGGTGCAAGGGGTCGTCAGTTCGAGTCTGACCACCCCGACAATAATACAGTGATCGTCAGGGAGTTTATCCCGACTCCTCGGGAAGTCTGACCACCCCGACAAAGACAGAGTGAGAGTGAGAGTGAGATGAGGGAGTGAGAGTGAGATGAGGGAGTGAGAGTGAGAGTGAGAGTGAGAGTGAGATGAGGGAGTGAGTATGAGAGTGAGTGTGAGTGTGAGATGAGAGAGAGACCGTGGAGAGAGAGAGAGAGAGAGAGAGAATGGAAGGATGAGGATTTATGAGCGCAGCAAGAAATAATCGCTCTTTTTTTATTATTTTCTTAAAGACAAAACAAAATTATTTATCCTTTTATTGATTTCTTGAAATTTTTCACTACAGATATCTTCCAAAACTATACCTTATTATTTATTATAAACTGTTTTCAGAAAGGGCTGGCTGAAATGCCATGAACCCGTTACGCTGAAAATAAATAAGTAAGAAATTGATTATAGTTTGTTATTATTATCGTTGTCTTCCTTTCCGATAATGCTGTTACAGTATTCAGCCAGCCTGATCAGATCATTTGCACGATCAAATTTTATTTTGTACTTTTTTATGAACTGATTAATTTCGTTTTCATTACCCGGAAAAACCTTTACGAATTGCCGTGCACTCAGAAATTTCTGCCATTTATTACCATCATAAACCCAGTAAACAGGAGAGTATATAACAACATATTTTTCAGGCAGCTTGAGATTGTAAAAACCTGAGGAAAGTTCTATAGAAGTAATATAGTTTGATGCTGCCAGTTCCGAAGTACCACCATAACCAGCAGGTTTTCCCGGAGCCTGAAGATGGCTGACATGCTGTATACTTAAAGATATTCTATCCTGGAAAATTACTTCAAGGTAAAAATTTTCATATGGAATGAACTTTCTATTTTGCAGATAAATGGTATCAATAGATTCTTGTCCGGTAAGGTCAAAATATTGTCCTTTCTGTTCAAAAACCATTCTGCCGGTAACAGTGTTGTAATTAAGCATCAGGCTTCTTGGTTTACCTTTTATGAACTTAATTGTCCCATTTGTAAAAGCAAGGAAAAGGTACTGTTTCAAGGATTGTCCCTCCTCCTGGGCATTTATGCTTATCGGGAAGAGTATTAAAATCAAAAAAATCCTCAACGACTGGTGTTTAGAATTGGTTATCATAACTACTCTCTTTTAAAAGTAAATTTACAATATTCAATATCATCAAAGAACTGATTAATTAGAAATTATTACCGTTTTTGTAATCGGTTCAGGGAAAGTTCTCATAAACTGGGTTATAAGTCAAATCATTTCTTAGAATTTCATAAAATACCTATTTTCGGTGCGAAACGATATATTTTATTTACCACTTAATTATGATGCCGAAGGTACTGGAGTTTCCTCAAAAAATAATTAAACAGGGAATAAAGATAATTGGAAACTGTCCTTAGAAGAATTAATTCTTCCTTTAAATCCAATTATTCCCTCCTTAGAATGTCTTAATGGTTCAAAGATACCATCAGCCATAGCATAATTATAGAATGAAGGTACTCCAAAAATCACTTCGACAGGATAAAAATTTTCTGTATCATGATTCTTAATTTATTTGATAGCTTAACATCTTTCGATGCCTGTATGCCGTAAATCATCTCTTTAACTAATCGTTTTTTAACTTTGCCAAAATTTTTTAAAATAGTTTATGAAAACTTATTAAATTGCATCTTGAACCGGTTCATTAATACAGAATTTGCGACCATAAGCGTCTTGTTGTTTTAACTCAATGCCAGGTTCGTACTTTGGACACAAATTTTTTAAGGAAACTCGGTTTTTTTATAGCTTTCACTTTCTTAAATTCTGAATGTCTCACCATATCAGCATATTAACGTTTTTACCTTTAAATATTGAGGAAACTCCAAGAATAATATATTTAAAATAATCTATGTTAAAAAAATTATATAAGTTTGTGCTAAAAGTTATTCATGAATTCTTTCTATTTTTGTTTGTGTAATAAATCTGGAAAAGAATCCGTTTTAATTTTTTATAAAAATTCATAGTTATGGAAAAGAAAAAAATGTGTCTTGCCCTTTATACGGGCAGTATAGATAAGCTGACTGCAGCAGGCATAATCTTAAGTGGAGCTGCTGCAATGGATATGCATGTTGAAATATATGTTCTTCTTATGGGTGCGCGTGCATTCAGAAAAGATATAGGTGACAATCCTGATAAGCTCCAGATGGCTGAAAATTCGTCCATGAAAGAAGAATTCCTTCAATCACTTAAAAACCTTAAAGTAAAGACATGGGTTGAATTTTTCAAGGAGGCAAAACAGATCACAGACGTTAAAATTCACATATGTGGACTTGCAGGCAAGGTATGGGGAGGCGAAAAACTTGAGGACTTCATCAGTCTGGCTGATGATATTTGCGGGATCGGAGCTTATATCACCTCTGCCCAGGAGGCTGACCTCAACCTTTTTATTTGAGACAAACAATAATATCATAAGTAATCTAATTATTTTATAATTACAATTCATACTATCATGACACCAGAAGAATTAAAAAAACTTAGCGTAACAAAATCTGTTGATGCAAGAGGAACTGCATGTCCGGGACCTCTGCTTGAAGCTAAAAAAGCTATTGGCACAATAAAGAGCGGCGACATTATGGAAGTACTGTCTGCTGACGAAGGAACCAAAATTGATCTTCCGAAGTGGTGTGCAAAACAGGGGCATGAATACCTTGGAACAATAGAAGAAAGTGGCTTCTTCAGGATTTTTCTTAAGAAAAAGTAATAATGGCAGCCAGTGTTAAAAAAAGCGCCAGCATTCTGGTGTTTTCAACAGAAAAAATTTCAGATCCCGCCATTGATATGGCGGGGTTGTTGAAACTGCATTACCCACCCACCGTTTATACCATAACAGTACCCTGTTCTAGTGCGATAAAACCCAGATGGATACTTCACGCCTTTGCAAAGGGTTTTGATGGTGTATTCATCGCCGCTGACGGAAGTGATTGTCCTTACGGAGAATCGTGTACAGAAAAAACAGGCTGGCTGGTACAACAGACACATGAACTTATGAAGAAGAAAAATATTGAACCCGCCCGCCTGAGAATGGCCGCAATCTGTTCTGTATGCAGTGAATCATTTGTAAAACAGATAAAAAACTTTAATGAGTATTTACTGAAGAATTCAACAAATTAATTATGCAAGATAAGGTAATAAATGCCTCCTTTGATGCACTTATTATTGGTGGTGGTATTGCAGGCTGTGAAGCTGCATTAAATTTAGCAAATAACGGCTTTAAGGTACTTATTGTTGAAAAAGATTTCTCCATCGGAGGAAAGATGATTTTGCTTAGCAAGGTGTTTCCCACACTTGACTGTTCAGCATGCATTACAACTCCTAAGGTATCAGAGATTTCAAGGCATCCAGCAATAACAATTTTCACAGGTAGCGAAGTTTCATCCATCAAAAAAAACGGAGAATACGATTTTAAAGTAAAAGTCATAAAGAGACCTCGTTATGTTATTGCCGAAGAATGCACAGGATGTCAATTGTGCGAGGCAGCCTGTCCTGTAGTTGTCACAGATCAATACCAGTATAATCTTATCGGACGAAAAGCAGCCTATATCCCCTTCAGCATTGCAAGTCCGAGAGTTGCTGTAATTGATATTGAAAACTGTACTTTATGCGGCGCCTGTGAAAAAGCATGTCCGCCGAAATGTATTGATTTTACCCAGAAGACTGAAGAAAATAATATCCATGTAAAAACTGTCATCATTGCTACAGGATTCAATCTGTTTGATCCTTTGAAAATTCCCAGGTTCGGGTTTGGCACCTTTAAGAATGTAATTACCTCCATGCAGATGGAGAGGCAGCTTGCTCCTACAAGGCCATTCAATACCATTCTCAGACCTGGTGACGGGAAAGTACCATGTAAAATTGCCTATGTACTGTGTACAGGATCGAGGGATACCACCGTAGAAAATCCGATATGTTCCCAGATCTGCTGCATGTATTCAATCAAGCAGGCACAACTGCTCATGGGCGCCCTGCCAATGGCTGACGTAACCATCTATTATATCAATATCAGGGCATTCGGTAAAGGATTCGAGGAGTTTTATGATCAGGCAAAAGGCATGGGAGTTAACTTTATCAAAGGCAAAGTTGGCAAAATTACCGAGAAAGAGAACGGGGATCTTATTCTGAGGTACGAAGATATTAATCAAAATATCGTGAAGGAGGCTGAACACGATATGGTAGTACTATCAGTTGGTGTGCTGCCTAACACTGATAACGCACATTTTTTTGATGACGGAGAATTAAAACTTGATCCATTTAATTATGTTTACCAGACTGATCTTCTTACCAGCCCTGCAGAAACAAGTATAAAAGGAGTTTTTGTAGCCGGCACTGCGATAGGTCCCATGGATATACCTGATTCTATTCTTTCTGCAGGTGCTGCATCTGCTGAAGCAATTAGTTATATAATTAATAGATAATGAATAAGAAGATAGGCGTTTATATATGTCATTGCGGCGGGAATATTTCCGATTATGTTGATGTTGAAAAGGTAAGGGAAGCGATTGAACACGAAGAGGGTGTTTACCTTGCCAAGACTACAATGTTTGCCTGCAGTGATGCTGCCCAGAAGGAGATGGTTGAGGATATAATCAAAAATAATCTGGATGGAATGGTGGTGGCATCATGCTCTCCAAAGCTTCATCAGTTAACCTTCAGGGCGGTAACTGAGAGAGGCGGTTTAAATAAATACAACTATGCCCATGCAAATATCAGGGAACAGGTTTCATGGGCCCATTCCAATGACAAAATCGGAGCTACTGAAAAAGCCATACATATAGTAAAATCGGCTATTGCCAAGGCCCGTTTTAGCGAATCACTCGATCCTATTAAAATACGTTCGGAAAAAGCTGTTGCTGTCATTGGTGCCGGTGTTGCAGGCATGAGAGCAGCTATTGAGCTGTCAAAAATGGGATGCCCGGTAACACTGATAGAAAGAGAGCATTTTATAGGAGGAAGGGTTGCTCACTGGGATCGCCTGTTTACCACTGACGAAACCGGCAAAGAAGTAGTAACCAGACTTTACAATAACCTGATAAGCAGGGATAATATCAAATTACTTACAGGTGCTGAAGTTATAGCAAATACAGGAAGTATAGGGGATTTCACACTGAAAATTAAAATAACACCCCGTTATATAAAAACAAAATGTGACCCGGAAATTCTGAAAAAAGCTATTGAAGTATGTCCTGTTGAAGTACCTGATGAATTTAATTTCAATATTATAACCAGGAAAGCAATTTACCATAATTTTCCAAGTGAATACCCCCAATACCCGGTTATTGATATAAAAAATTGTACACGGTGCGGTGAATGCGAAAAAGTTTGCGAAAGTATTGACTTCTCACAGAAAGAAGAGATTATCGAGATAAAGGTCGGATCCATTCTGGTGGCCACAGGTTTCGATCCTTATACACCTGCTGCAGGAGAATTTGGCTACCAGCAATTCGATGATGTCATAACCCTTCCTCAATATAAGCGATTAATCGACCTGAATGATAAAAAATTGATTTATAATGGAAAGGAAATCAGAAATATTGCTTATATATACTGTGTCGGCAGCAGGCAGGTTGAGGCAGAAGAAAGACCTGACAAACCTGAGGGCGAAAGCAATATAAATATTGCAAGCCGTAAAATCGAAGGAGAGAATAAATATTGCTCGCGATATTGCTGCACATCAGTTATACATGCAGCAATTCAGGCAAAAAATAAATTTGGAAATATTCAGAATTACCATTTTACCCGGGGAATCAGAACCTACGGAAAACAGGAACTTTTATACAGCGAATCACTTAAAGGGGGGGATATTTACCTTCAGTCATATGAAGATGACCCGCCCCTTGTTTACAGGGAAAATGGCAAAACGAAAGTAAAGATTAATGATATTTTAACAGGAAGAAAAGAAATATCAGTTGAAACCGATCTTGTGGTACTTGTAACAGGTATGGTACCCCGGGCGAATAACTCGGTGGGATCACTCTTCAAATTACCTAAAGGCAGAGATAAATTCTTTAATGAGATTCATATGAAATTACGTCCCGTTGAGACTGTTATTGACGGAATAACTATTTGCGGAGCATGCCAGGGTCCCAAAAACATAACAGAATCGATCAATTCAGCCCTTTCTGCAGCAGTAAAATCTTTTTCATATGTCAGCAAAGGAGAACTTGAGCTGGAACCTATTATTGCTGAAATTGATAATGATCTTTGCACATGGTGCGGCGAGTGCCAGAAAGCATGTCCATTCGATGCGATAAAAATTGGGACATACGGAAAAAAGGAAATTGCAGTGATAAATAATTCCGTGTGCAAAGGCTGCGGAATGTGCCTGCCGGTTTGCCCATTCAATGCCATTAACCTGATTGCCTACTCTGATACTGAGATTGAAAATATGATAGATTCCCTTGCTTCAACTTAGAACAATCTATGAAAAACATTGTATTAATTGTGCTATTAAAGAACTTATAGTCAATAAAAAAATACATCCATGGATATAGAAAGGGGTAAGACATTTAAATATCTCAAGGATAAAGTGGAAATTCCGGAGGTTGTAAAAGAGAACCTCAAGACCTACGTCAGGATAAAAAAATCAATTCTTGATGCTCTTCGTGAACAGGATATGACCATTGTTCAGCTGTCACAAAAGCTCAATATGCCCAAACATGAAGTTGTTTTCTATGTTATGACCCTGTTGAAATTTGGATTTGTGGAAACAGGAGAGATTGATGATATGGATGAATACTTCTCTTACAAACTTAAAAAATAATGGCTCCAATAAATACTGCATTTGGAAAAGAATTGAAAAAGTATGGCGGGTTTGACTTCAATGCATGTTATAATTGTGGCACATGCACTGCTGTTTGCTCGTTATCAACTGAAGAGGATTCATTTCCGAGAGAAATGGTACGATTCAGCGTTCTGGGATTAAAAAACGATATTAAATCCTCACTTAAGCCCTGGCTGTGTTATTATTGCGGGCAATGCAGCATGTATTGCCCTCAAAACGCCAACCCTGCTGAATTAATGATGACTCTCAGGAGATGGCTCATTTCACAATATGACTGGACCAGGCTTTCAGGATTATTCTACCGTTCCCTGCCCGTTACAATAGTTGCTATGCTCCTTCTTGCCATGGGAGTACTTGTATACAGTATTTATGAGAATTTCAACCTCGAAAGAATAATGCATACCGGCCATACATTTGAGATGCTGGCCATTGCTTCTGTTTTTGTCATTATCCTGTTACCCAACATTATACGCATGTGGTATTTTATAATCCTGAAACCGGGCTTAAAAATACCTTTAATCAGGTACGTCACAGGGCTATGGGAGCTCGTTGTCCATATGTTTACACAAAAAAGAACACTGGGTTGTGACGATAATGAGGTGAGGTGGTTTGAACATTTTATTCTGGTAATAGGTTATCTGGGTTTACTCTTTACAACAGTCTTTCTTAACTGGTTCTTCAATGAAAGTCTTTTTATTATAATACTTGGCTATGTATTAAGCGCAATAATATTTACCATTACTATTATTTTTATTTCAGAACGTATCAGGAAAACTAAAGAGATAAGTAAACATTCCCAGCCTTCCGACTGGACATTTGTGACATGGTTATTTTTAATGGGATTAACTGCATTTGCAGTAAGACTTTTTATCGATCTTAAACTGCTTGATAATAATATCTGGCTATATCTGTTTCATATAATTATTCTGGTACAATGGGCATTAATCATTGTTCCTTTTGGCAAATGGACACATTTTCTTTATCGTTCATTTGCCATGTATTTTAAAAAGATCAGAGGCTGATCAGTTTACACGCTGTTTAATAAGACAAACTAAACACAATTTCGTTTCTTCCTATCCTGCCCCTGATGAAATTCAAGCACTGAAAAAGGCAATTCAGTATTATTGCCGTACTTTGCATTTATCTTACAGCCTCTTAACAGTGCATATTTTATCATCAGTCTCGATCCTGCAACAGCCATCAGGTCAATAAATATATTCGCGTCAAATACGGAATTAATTTTGGTTTTGATTCTGCTGCAGGTTACCATTCTTTTTAAAGAGTTAAGCTTAAAAATCTCAATAGTGTCAAATTTTTGATTTCTGATAAAATTATATGAACATATGTGAGAGGATTGAGCTATGGAATGCCTTACACGGCATTTTCCCCGTCTTATCCCCTGCCATCACCTATAAGCAAAGAAGAAGAGATCAGGTTCCTGAAATCAGAAGTTTAACAATTAAAACGTTCACAGAAAAATGTAATGCTGACAATTACAATCTTTATCATTTCATTAATATTTTCCGGTCAGCACTTCAGTACTTTCGGTTTTTCTGGTATCCCAATATCCTCCCCATTTAAACCTTTAAACTTTCGAGATGGATCATATTTAATACCCATTTTATCGAGCAGAGGTTCAACTGTTACCTGATGAGTTTGCAGGCCGATATCCCATGGATCGTATCCAAGCAGAAGACCTGCAATCTCTTCATAAGTAAGTACCGGTATACCGTATCCGTTTTCACCATAAGTCTTACCCTCCTGTTCTGCAATTACATATTGCCAACGGTCAAGAAAGAAAGTACAGCCGGGGCAGTTTGCAATAATAAGATCAGGTTTAAAGGGTTCCATTGAGTCAAATTTTATTTTGGAATTTGTAACTGAATAACTCCTGTTTGATTTAAGCAGATATTGTCTGAACCCAAATCCGCAGCAATGCCGTCTTTCAGGATAATCCACCTGCAAGCCTCCCCATTCGTCGATCAGTCCTGCCAGCACATATGGATATTCTGCCCCTCCCACTCCATACGAAGGGAAGATCTTGGCATAATGACATCCTATATGGTCAACGACTTTAAGAGGTTCTCCTGTTCTGGTATTTATCAGCTTAAACTTTGCCTTATTACCTATTTCTTTTCGGAATTTATATATTATATCACTTGCATGAACAATATTTTTCGGAATTGCGAATGTTTTTCCTGTTGCTCTTTTTAATGCTTCACGGGTTTTCTGCTCCGTTTCGGGAAAATGTTTCCATGTCTCAAGCATTTCAATATAAATTCCAAAAGAGGTGACACAGGAAACAACAAAATTTTCATATCCTGCTTCATTCATTAATGCAAACTGACGGGCCACAACGGTCATTGTAGTTTCCATTGGAAGTAGTCCCGAATGATAGGCAATTCCTGTACAAGTGGTTTGTCTTTCATCATCAAAAATATCTTTTCCCAGAACATCTCTCAGGATGCTTAAGAACAGGTTTTCCGCAGCCGGAAAAATATTTTGTCTTATGCAGCTTCTTGCAAAATAATAATTATTATCTGCAATTTCTTTCTGGTAAGCTGCCCATATTTCATTTTTTCGTGACTTCATCTTTAAATATTATTGTTTGGTTATTCATTATACAGGTATCGCCAGTATTCATCTTTTCCTTCACTGAACTCCTTGTTCATTTTTTTTGCCATTTCAGCAGAGTATTTTTCTATTTTATTAAACCTTTCCGTACCTCCGGTTTCATCAAATATCTTCTGAAGATCTTCAAGGGACTCCTTTGCTGTATTTCTCAGAGTTCCTGCCCTGTACTCCTTATAGCTTGTACCAAGCCGCTTCAACATGGATTTACTGTTTTTCCTCATCCATGCCCAGACAGGACCCTGTTCAGGATATGTCTCATTATCAACTTCATCTATATAAATACAATATCCATATTTAAGTATATGATCACCAACGGTTCGTTTTATGGCCAGCTGTTTTCTGCCCTGTTCACTTTCAATAAAAAAACCCTTCTCGATGGATAATCCCCTTAACGACTGAATCACATAGCAGGGGACATTTCCACGAGGGCATCTTGTTTTACATGAAAGACATTCGCCACATCTCCAGATTGTGTCACTTTTCAAAAGTTTCTCAAGCTGTGCTTCATCTTTTTCCTGAACTATATTCATGACCTGACGGGGGTCGTAATCGCTTACCGCCGCAGCCGGGCAAATTGCTGTACAAACACCACAATTAATGCATGCTTTCAAACCTTCCCGGTAACGAACATCTTTTTCCAATTGTTGATATAGTGTTTCAGCCATTTTGATTAAATATTTTTTGGGTTATTTCTTACTTTTAATTTCAAGCAGCCTGTTTTTTAGCAGCCTCTTTTTTAAAGCACTTAATTTATCAATAAAAAGGATACCCTGCAAATGATCAAATTCATGTTGGAATATACGGGCAACGATCCCCTCAAGAATCTCTTCATGCCAGTCAAAATTTTCATCCCTGTACCGCACTTCTATTCTATCAGGCCTTTGCACATCTTCGTATATCCCGGGAATACTCAGGCAACCTTCATTATAGTAAACATAATTTTCACTGTAATGAATAATAACAGGATTGAAATACACCTTTTCAACTGTTTCTATTCCTTTTTCTTTCAAAATGCTTGTATCAATGACAAAAATGTTTTTTAATACTCCAATCTGGGGCCCCGCCAATCCTAATCCATTGGCATTTTTCAGGGTAAGTATCATATTTTGGGCCAATTCGAGGAATGAATCACCTCTGTCAATATCAAATGCCTTTTGTCGTAGCGTTGGTGATCCATATTTTATAATCGGTAAAATCATATTCATTTAAAAATCAATATTGTCCATAAAATCTTGCAATTCAAAAAAATAGTTAAAAATCAAGTTTTTCATTTTGTGCCTCTTAAATATTAGAACTTTCACAGATCATTTATCTTAATAATTTATCAGCAATTAAAACCTTTTCTCCAGACACTATTGAATTTTTTTCAAAAATAGTTTAAATAATTTTAAAATGAACATAAGTTCACTTAAATTTGTGCTTTTAATTTATTACATCAAAAAAGTGTTACGACATATTACTTTAATCATAAACGATTCAGAAGAAATCGAAAATTTCTATGAGAATATTTTGCTTTTCAGCCTGAAACATGAATTTTCAGTGAATGGAGATATAATCCGGCAAATTTTTAATACTGGAGAAACAGTGGATGCATACATGATGGAGCATCAAGATACACATCATGAAATTTTCCTGAGTCCGAAAAAAGAAAGAAAGGTTTTCTCACATATATGCCTTGCATACTGGAATGCTACAATTTATTACAACAAGGCTGTTGAGATGGGCTATAAAGCAATGGTTAAAAAAATCCTGTCAACGATAACTATTTTATCTATGATAAAAGCAAGAATATATTTGAAATTAAAGAGATTGTTGAATAATAAAATAAGTTATTAAAAATGGTTTTCTCAAAAATAAATCCTGAAATTTGTACTGGCTAT
>DYKN01000173.1 GCA_020722575.1 Rikenella microfusus
CTGCAGGAAAAGGTGTAAGAAAAATCGCTCAAGTAGTGGAAGCTGAAACAGTAGGCAAACCAAAAGCTGTTGCCGTAACTCCTGAAGGTGTAATGCTTGATACTGCTGAAGTACTCGAAGCTGAAGCAAACCCTATTGCCGAAATTGCCAAGCTACAAGAAGGTCCTGCTGTAGAAGGTAAAGCTGCTGCTCAAGGGGTACAAGCAGTTGAAGAAGCAGAAGCTGTTGTGAAACCAAAACCCATCATAGAAAAAGCACATCCTGTTGAACCTGCTGCAGTAGAAAGGCCTCAACAGATAGCTGAACAGGGTCGAGTTCATGAAGTTCCAGCAGAGGCAACTGAACAATTACCTAATGATTCTAAAGCAACACCCAAGCTATCTTCTCAAGAGCTTGAACAATTATGCAAAAATATAAGTATCGACGAAAAACGAGTAAAGCATATTTTTAGAGATTCTGAAGGACATTTTCCTATTGATACTTTAGAAAATAGAAGGTTATTATTAGAGACAGCTATCAATCCTAATAATTATTTGGGTGCTGATGTACATGGAAATCATTGGTTTGCACAAGTTATGGAAAATGGTATACAAGTATGGGTACAAGTACGCAATTCAAAAATTTGTTATGGTGGATTTAATAATCCTCCAAAAATAAATTTTGATAAATTAACAGGGCTTTGTAATCCGATAAGACCGGGAAAATAACAATTACTAAGGATGTGGTTATGTTTTTATCAGAAAAAGAAGCTTTCAGAGCAATGTTCTTATTTTTAGAAAAATATTATAGCATGACAGGTTCTGATGAAGTAGGTTCACTTTTAGGAGCTCTTAGTTTATCTGAAGACGGTATGCCAATTGATAGAGCCCTTTGGCACGATTGGTTAGCTTCTACAACAGAAATAAAAAGTACTCCTGATAATCATTTTAAATTGAAACTTAACAAGTAGTAAGTAAATACGGATAAACTGTATAAAAGGCCTTGATGCAGAAGATAGATCCGTAGCTCGGGTTGCACAAGATGATGTACTTGTAGCATAAAGTTCACCATCTGACAGAACACGCTGAACGTATGCCTGTCGTAGAAAAAACCCTCAGCCAGGCCTTAAACAGGGTCGAGCTCATGAAGTTCCGGCTACGGAATTTGCTATTGAAAACGCTGAAATAAATCAATCATCTACAGCCATATTAAAGAATGGATATTATGAAGTAAATGGATTTAAGGTTTCTGAACATTATTATAATAGATTATGGAATGAAGGACGCCCTGCTCCAACGTTAGTTGCACGTGAAATTTTATCAACAGCAAAAA
>DYKN01000174.1 GCA_020722575.1 Rikenella microfusus
TCGCCATAGCCTTTCTCTGTCCATGGCGGATTGGCCAGAACAAAATCGAAATGACGCAAACCCGAAGCTGTTTTGAATTTAGGATAAAGTAGAGTATCTCCAACTTCCAGGTGTGATTCTGATATGCCATGGAGAATCATGTTCATTTTAGCAAGAGCGTATGTAGTCGGGTTTCTTTCCTCACCGTAAAGCCCGAGTTTATTTGCCTTATCCACACCCATCTGTGATTTAACATGTTCATAGGCCTCTATTAGCATCCCGCCGGATCCACAGGCTGGATCGTAAACGCTCATGCCTGGTTGCGGATCCAGTATGTCAACCATAAGCCTTACCACTTCCCTGGGTGTGTAAACTTCACCTTCCTTAGCTTTTTCAGGTGCGAATCGCATAAGTATATGCTCATAGGCATCCCCCATTGCATCGCCCTCTATGCATTTATTTGAAAAATTGTATTTATCGAATAGGGCAAATAGTTGCTCGAGGAGAATCCTGTTTTCCCTGGTTTTGGTAAAATCTATGAAATCTATTCTATTTATTACCCCATCAAGTTCTTTGTTTTCCTTAGCTATTTCATTTATAACCCTTGACAGGTTTTCTGTGAGTTTTTCCCTGTCTTTCCTTATATTGTCCCAGAGAACATTTTCAGGAACCATAAAGCTATGGTATTCTTCCATAACTGCACGCTTGGCTGCCTCTGATTCATCAATTCCTGTTTCTTCCATGATTTCTGACTCGGCATCCTCAATTTCTTCTTTCCATCTGTCGCTCAATCTTTTGATAAATAAAAGGACAAGAATATATTTATAATCCACAGATGTACGTATCAGGTCTGCAGCATCATCCACCAATTTAACCAGATCATTTTTTGTAATTTTGCCAAAACAATCAACTGCCATAGAATTCAAAAGTATTAGCACAAAAACAAATATAAAAGTTTCTACATTATAGAATACAAATATCCTATATTTTATTATTATGTAGTTAATTTCAGTGGGCAGATTGCAAGGTGTCACTGCTATAAAGTTAATTATATTGTGATCTAAATGAATTTATTTTTCCTTATGCATGGTTTCTCTGCTACAAATATCACAAGTTATGATACTAAATTCATCATCAAGTAGTAAAAAACATTGCTAAACCTCACAATCTTTAAAAGCAATCAACTTAAAGAGTATTAAAATATCTTATTGTAAATTTCTAATTTTATTTCAATGTATATATTTGTACCATTAATATGTTTATATTAAAATTACGGTTTAAAAATGCACCAGAAAGAATAAAATTTAAATTAAAGTCTCTTAAGGATA
>DYKN01000175.1 GCA_020722575.1 Rikenella microfusus
AATTGGGGTTTTGTCAAATACAAAAAATTGACAATTTGCCTGTAAACTTATAAAAATCAACCGCTTTTGAATATCTATGTTAGTCTCATCTAATTTACAATTTCACAACTTGTCATTTATATTCACCAAATAAAATTATAAAATTATTTGTCGATAGAATATTTTCCATACTTAAAAACCGCACTGATCATCGCCTTATAATTCTCAAAATTAACATAGCGAGTAATGGTATTGCTTGAACCCACGCAATATCCCCCTTCCGAACCAAGGGTTTTAATCCTGTCCTTAACCATTAAATCGATTTCCTCTGGTGTTCCTCTACATAACCTATCCACATCAATATTACCTATTAGACAAATCTTGTCTCCAACTTTTTCCTTCAACTCTTTTGCATCCATTGACTTTGGCTCTACGGGATGAATAGCATTTATCCCACATTCAATAATATCATCCATTACTTCCCAGAGATTGCCGTCAGAGTGGTAAATGAAAGGTATATCTTTTTCACGGCAAATATCGCCCATTTTTTTAAACCATGGGAAGAAATGTTTGCGTAAGATGCTCGGAGAAACCATTAATCCTTCTGTATAAGCAATATCACTACATATCCAAAGAGCACCTACTCTATCAAAATCCATCATATTACGTGCTGTGTCAAAAAGAAGTGAGCCTACCTTCTTAAACATTTTTTCGATGAGTAGAGGGTTATCCACTACTGCGTAGGAAAACTCTTGAAATCCCATCATATTCCATACATAATAGAAAAAGCCGCCTGTGCTGACTACAATTTCCATTTCATCCGGAAGGTATTTTGCTGCTTCTTCTAACCCTGAGTAATCGGTATTTTCCGGCTTTGGCCATGGATATTCCTCAAAATCCCTTATCGTTGTAATAATGCCTTTATGCTCCTGGTTCCATTGTAGATTCTCTGGATTAAAATTTGGAGTGATGGATATCGGATAATAGTCATATCCTGCTTTTTGCCAAAATTCAATATCTGTCTTTATATCATTTATTGATTTACCCAGATAGGTTTCTTTTATTGACTTGTCAATAAAAGGCAATTCCGCTAAGGGAACTCTGTCGGGCTTATGGCAATACAATGTTTGCCTAAACCGGTTAAAGTCGGTTTTCATAATTGGTGTTGCTCCTTTATCCTCGCCTCCGCAAAGCGCCTCGCAAACCCTTATGGGACAAGGACTTGAGTTTTTATATTAGACTACATTCAGTTTTTTGGCTGTTGTTCTTTGAACCCTTATAATTCATAAACTCCAACTTTTCTCCTAAAACTCTCTTTTTCTATGT
>DYKN01000176.1 GCA_020722575.1 Rikenella microfusus
TACAGTATATATGGATGCAAAATTAAATGAGGCTGGAGCCCTTGAATTGCTGGGGATTGCAAGGTCAATCTAATTTTTTTAATATATTTCCCAGAGTTTTTAAGCCATTGACAAGTGCATTAATGCCATCCGATACTTCAGGGTCTTTTAATAAACCCATCAGTTTAAACGCTGATAGTGGCGGGGATTTTGTGGCACCTTCTTTCATGGATTCAGCTATGCCCTGAGAATTGAATGCTATGGCTTTTATCATATCACCCATTTTCCTATCTGACAGCATGAACAGTAGAGAGAATAGTGTGTTGCCTGATCTTGCAAGGGTTTCCATGGAATCTTTTGAAGTAAATGCCCTTGCGAAAAAATCAAGATTGTCAGGAATCACATTATCATTTATGTAATTCAGTGCATCAACTATGCCTGCGCCCTTTAACTTTTCGAGCGTGCCCATAAGTGCCATTATAACATCAGCATTTTCCTTTATTGCATTATCTATATTTTCTATGCTGGTATTTCCGTCATTATCCTTTTCAATTCCTGCCATCTATATCACACCCCTTATTATTGATGAAAAATATGTATCTCCAGATATATACTTCAAAAAATAATCGGATTTTGATGCAAAATTGACAGAGGGCTTTGAATCATAGTCAAATGATAGTGTAAAGCCTGTCTGTTCCGTGTATACGCTGGAACAGCCCATAAAGCCATCAAATGTATTATCAGAAATAACCCCGCCGGATTCGGACGCTATCCTTCCAGCTACATATGCAGCCTCTGAATGCCCGAGGGCACCAACCTTCATAGGAAAATTGGCAGCATCCCCTACAACAAAGACATTGTCATAATCGCCATATCTCAAAGTAAATTTATCCACATTGACATACCCCCTATCATCTGCCATTCCGGAGTCAGAAAGAAACTTCTGCCCTTTGTGTGGAGGTATAAGCACCAGTTTATCATATTTTAGTGATTCGCCACCTGAAGATACAATAGAATTTTTTTCCGTTTGCACAGATTCAGTCTTATAATCAGGTATAAAATTAATATTTCGTTCCTCAAAACCCTTCCTGACAAGATCAGATACCGATTTGAATGGAAGTACATCCTTCATCGGGACTATTAATGTTAATTCACTATTTTCCCTTATTCCTTTATTCCTCAGGAGCGCGTCAAGGCCAAACATGAATTCACCAGGAGCTACGGGGCACTGGAAAGGTGTACTTGCAGGGCCAACAACAATTTTTCCGCCTTTGAATCCTTTTAACATTTCCTTTAATCTAAGAACATTGTCAATATCATAGA
>DYKN01000177.1 GCA_020722575.1 Rikenella microfusus
TTCATATATAATGGAGAGAAGCGTATAGTGAAAATCCTCTACACATACTTCCACAGCTATGACGACATGCCATATCACACGAGGGAATGGGTAGAAGCGGCCATTTCGCTTGGGCATGATGTTCTTGTTCTAACCGCGATAAATCCAACTTTTCTCAAAGGCATAGGTTGGGATACCAAAGTAAAACTTGTTCAGGTGCCCTACCATAAAGGTTTTTTCAGAAACTTTCGCTTCATTTATGATTTGAGAAAAAATATCAAAAGGGAAATAGAAAATTTTAAACCAGATATTTTGTATGAGAGGTTCTCGTTTGCGTCGTTGGCCACGTCAAGTATTAATTTAAGAAAAATCTCATACTGCGTGGAAATGAATGGCATCGTTGAAGAGGAGAAAAAACTTTCACCCGCAAGGTTTTTCTTTCTACGTATAATAAAATTCATTGAAGGCCGCGTTTTTCGTAGGGCGGACTCAATCATTGCAGTTACAGATAACATAAAAAAATGGATCCAATCGGAATTCAAAACTATAGGCGAAAAAATTGAAGTAATTCCCAATGGTGTAAATCCTTGTAGGTTTATTAAAGGAGATTTGCATGAATGCAGAAAGAAATGGAAAATTCCAAATAATGCCTTCGTTATAGGGTATCTAGGAAGTCTTATGCCGTGGCAGGATCTTGATTTACTTATAGAATCAGCGGAGATAATCAGATCACAGATTCCTAATGTTTTTTTTATGGTAGGAGGTGGACAGGAACCGATGAAGAGCGAATTGACGGCAAAGGTCAAATCGCTTGGAATGGAATCTATCTTTAGCTTTCCGGGACAGGTCCACTGGGATGAGGCTTCTGGATTCATTTCCTGTTTCGACATTGCTGTTTCAATGATTAAATACGATAACATAAAATATGAGGTTTCTCCTCTTAAGACGGCCGCATATCTTGCCTGTTCAAAGCCAGTAGTTTATACGGATATTCCTGGGGAAATGCAGGTTTCTCTAAGTTTGAATAAGGTCGGTGTGTCATATGAAAAAGGCAAAAAGAATTCTTTTGTGGAGGCCGTAATGAAGCTATATGCAATGGAGGATTCGCAGAAAGAAGAGATGGGCAATATGGGAAGAAAAATAATAATTAAAGACTACTCGTGGGAGTATCTAGTCCGAATAACGTTGAAATTCATATTAAGAGAAGGGAAATTGTAATGAAAATCTTTGCGACAGGTTTTAGTGATTTATCGGGGGAGATGAGTACTCCCGGAGGTATGGTGCATCTCGTCGAAGTCTGTAGAA
>DYKN01000178.1 GCA_020722575.1 Rikenella microfusus
CTTATGATCGTAAGCCCGAAGCTTTATCCGGATTTTGGGTTTAACTTCAATCTCTTCAACTACTTTCTTTTTGGTAGGCATCTTAAAGGAACATCTTAAAGAAATTTATAGAAACTTGCAACCTTCGGTTGCGAAACTAATAGAAATTTATTGCAATAAATTTCGCGAGCGAAGCGAGCAAATTTCAATAAGTATCTATGAGTTTCTATTTCACTATTTTGGTTACTACTCCTGCTCCCACTGTCTTTCCACCTTCTCTGATAGCGAATCTCTGTTTTTCTTCCATAGCAATAGGGATAATTAATTTGACCTTCAAATTAACCGTATCCCCGGGCATAACCATTTCTGTCTTTTCTGGCAGGCTGACCTCACCAGTTACATCAGTAGTCCTGAAATAAAACTGGGGTTTGTAACCAGCAAAAAAGGGAGTGTGTCTACCACCTTCTTCTTTGGTTAAAACATAAACCTCTCCCTCAAATTCAGTATGAGGAGTAATGGTTCCTACTTTTGCCAGAACCTGACCCCTTTCCACATCTTCTTTTTTTAAACCCCTCAATAAAATCCCAACATTATCTCCTGCCCTGCCCTCATCAAGGACTTTGTTAAACATTTCAATGCTGACTGCCGTTGTCTTTATTGGTTGTGGCCTTAAACCAATCAATTCTACCTCTTCATTGGGATGAATTACTCCTCTCTCTATCCGACCGGTGGCAACTGTTCCTCTTCCAGCAATTGAGAAAACATCTTCAATTGCCATTAAAAAGGGCTTGTCAATCTCTCTAACTGGCTCAGGAATATATTCATCAACCGCCTTTAATAATTCTAAAATTGGTTTAGCTGCTTCCTCCTCCGGTGATTTTACAGCAAGGGCTTTCAGCGCCGAGCCCCTGATTACCGGGGTTTCATCCCCGGGGAAATTATATTTTTTCAAAAGCTCCCTCACCTCGCTTTCAACTAGATTGATGATTTCCGGGTCATCAACCGCATCGCATTTATTTAAAAAGACAACCATTGCCGGCAATCCAACCTGCCTGGCTAAAAGAATATGCTCTCTGGTTTGGGGCATTGGTCCGTCAACTGCTGAAACAACCAAAATTCCACCATCCATCTGGGCTGCTCCCGTAATCATATTTTTGACATAGTCAGCATGACCCGGGCAATCAATGTGGGCATAGTGCCTTTTATCTGTCTCATATTCAACATGGGTGATGGTAATTGTTAAACCCCTGGCTTTTTCTTCAGGAGCAGCATTTATATCGTCAACTGTCCATTCT
>DYKN01000179.1 GCA_020722575.1 Rikenella microfusus
CAGATAAATCTTTTCATACACGCTCCTTCATAATATTAGTTAGGTTCCAAAAAATAGAAGTTTTGTTCAAGGGCAAGGCGCGAGGAGGCGGCAAGCCATAGTTTTCCAAGCCTTGCCTTTTATTGCAAGGCGCAGGGCAAAAGCGCAGCGTACTCCCTGTATGTGAGCATTTTTTGCTAACAAGCAACTCTGCCATTGAGCGAAATAGCAATTATGAGAACCTACCATTTAATAAAAAATTAATGCCGTAATAATCAGTAACACAGCAAGCATGTTAGGGAAATACATAAGTTTGGTCAACAGGCCGTCCTCACGATGAACAAACAAAAACGGGGTTTTTAAGGCAAAAAGAACAAAATTTATTGAGGTGGCAAATAATGTAAGATACGTGATAAAATAAAAATATTCCAGATAGAAGATGTTATCCACAAATAGTCTGCTCCTGAGATTTATATGGGCAAAAACCACCACCAGAAACATCGAGCCAAGCAATCTGAGAGCCGCGCCTGGTTTCAGATCCATTCTCTGAGCCCTGTCCATGTCATTTGTGAGGCTGGTCAAGACCAGAAAAATCAGCAGAGCTACCACTATCAGCGGGGTCATATTCTGGACAAATGCATTAAATACGCGCCTTGTGATTATGATATTGAAATCCATATCATAATCTTTCTGGTCTCCCCTGCCTATTTTCAGTCCCAAATTTGTGTGTGCTATGGCCTGCTTCATGGTAAAAAATGATTTTTCCATATCCCAGCCTGAGAGGATAAAATCTTTTTTAACTCCAGGGAGCGTGCTCGGGTTCAATACATCATAAGCGTCTACGTCCGGAACGAGTATAATATTATGAGAGCGGTCAGCATGTTGCATACCCAATGTAAGTCTCATGCAGTCAACCGGATATGTTGAATAATCTAAATTCTGATAGAAATCACCATAAAAATTCCAGCCTACCACTGTCTTCGCATCGTCCGTGTAACGCACGACTTCATTCATCTTGATATCTATGCCATTGGTCAGAGATACGCCCGGAGTAATGCCGTTTAACTGCTTTTTATCATAACGCTGCCATGTAAAGCCATCTATTTTGATCTTGTTGGAATCATGAAACTCTATTGATTTGACAACAACACCAGCGGGAATATAAACAGGAATGGTCTCATGTTTGCGCTGTTTTTCACTATTCAGGGTCTGGACAAAATTACTGACGCTGTGCCTGTTCAGTACATTAAAGCCATCGCCCTTTATGCACTGCCCCCAGTGCAGCGC